>NZ_JBQQBT010000002.1:0-593413 GCF_052245835.1 Streptomyces sp. 8N114
CGCCGACGCCACCGAGCAAGGCATCCACCGCATCAATACCAACCCCCGACTTCCATGGTCATTCCTCGCCCATACCGGCCTGACCATCCGCCCACCACACCCACCGAACTTACGAAAAGATCAGTAACTGATCGTTTCAGAATGAGTTGATTCGCAGGTCTTGCACTCGGTGATCTTGGTCCGCAGGGTGTCCCGCGTGCGTGCTGATCTTGTTTCTGATGACCTGTGGGAGCGGGTGGCCCCGCTGCTGCCGCCTGCTCCCGAACGGCGCCACCGGCATCCCGGGCGGCTTCGCGTTCCGGACCGGGCTGCACTCGCCGGCGTCCTGTTCGTGTTGCGGACCGGTGTCGCGTGGCGTGATGTTCCCGCGGAGACGGTGGGCTGCTCCGGAGTGACGGCCTGGCGCCGGCTGCGGGACTGGACCGAGGCCGGCGTCTGGCCGCGTCTGCACGCCGCCCTGCTGACCGAACTGCGCCGCGCCGACCTGCTGGACCTGGATGACTGCTCCGTGGATGGATCGCACGTCCGGGCCGTCAAAGGGGGGATCATGTCGGCCCCTCGCCCGTCGACCGTGCCCGTCCAGGCTCCAAGCATCACCTGATCGTCGACCGTCACGGAACCCCGCTCGCCGTGACCCTCACCGGCGGCAACCGGCACGACGTCACCCAGTTGCTGCCGCTGCTGAACGCCGTTCCGCCGATCCGGGGTCTGCCCGGACGTCCCCGCCGCAGGCCCCGGCGCCTGTACGCGGACCGGGGCTACGACTTCGACAAGTACCGACGCCTACTGTGGAAGCGCGGCATCAAGCCGCTGATCGCCCGGCGCGGCGTCACCCACGGTTCCGGACTGGGCAAGGTGCGCTGGGTGGTCGAGCGCGCATTCGCCTGGGTGCACCAGTTCAAACGGCTCCGCATCCGCTACGAGCGACGCGCCGATCTCCATCAGGGTCTGCTCGAACTGGTCTGCAGCCTCATATGCCTGCGCCGCCTGCGAACCTCATCCTGAGACGATCAGCTACGCCCCGTAGAGCGCGAGGCCGCGGGTGAGCCTACGCAAGTAGATCGACCGCGCCGCCCCGAGCACCGTCCCGGCCGCCCCTCTCGACCTGCCCGCCTGGTGCCACATGACCGGCCACCACTACCTCGGCGCGGTCTCCGACCCAGACCGGTTTGTGCACGGAGATCAGCCCAGGGCGAGCCAGCGGATGCCGAGCCGTTCGACCTGCGCGGCCTCCGCCTCGGTCAGCGGCTCCCGGCCGGTGGCCTTGCGCAGGAAGCGGGAGCGGGACCACTGCAGCTTGTCGGCCGCCGGGGCGTGCTCCGCGCCCAGGAGCAGTTCCGCCACGGCGTCACCGGCCGCCGGGGTGAGCCAGGCTTCGCGTCCGAGTGCGTCGGCCAGGTCGAGGCCGTGGACGGCGACTTCCACGACGCGGGTGAGGACGAATTCCGACAGGAGCATGGCGTCGCCATGACGTGTCCGCACGGTCCGGCCCCCGGGTTGGTCCCGGCACAGCCGGTCGGCCCGCCGCCACGTCGCGGCGAAGTCCTTGGCGAAGGCGGCGCCGTCGGCCGGCCTCGCCGCGCGGTCCTGGGCCAGGGCGATCCGCTTGCCGTTGGTCTGGGGTGAGAAGCGGTCGTCCGGGCGGTAGTACTCCGCCGCGGAGATCTCCGCCTCGCCGGGTTCCGGCGCGTCCAGCATGGCCGGAAGCCAGTCGATCACCACGCATACGTGCCCGAGCAGGTCGCGTACGGTCCAGGGAGCGCAGCGTGTCGGAAGGTTCCACTCGGCCTCGGACAGGCCGGCCATGGCGTCGCCGAGGGCTGCGCATTCCCGCTGAAACGCTTCGACAACCTGGTCGTGACCCACGCTGTGTCGCCTTCCGTTCGCCCGCTGTCCCGCGTTCGCTTCGCCGTCCCGCCGGTTCCGCTCCGCGCTCACTTCTCAGATCATCGACACGCGTACCGAAGCGGTCCCGGTTGCAGACGGCAGGAAAATGATCGCCGGGCAGCAGCCGGGCTTCTCTGTCGATGGCTCTCATGGGGCGTGCGATAGGTTCCCCGCCGTGATCGAACCTGGAACCTTCACCTGGCCGACGGCCCCGTTACCGACCGACCGGCTCGTGCTCCGCGCGTCCGAGGCCCGGGACCGCGCGGTCTTCGTCGAGCTGTTCGCCTCGCCCGAGGTGGGCACCTACATCGGCGGCGCCCGGCCTCGCGACGAACTCGAACGCGCGATGCCCGAAGTGCCCGGACGACGCCCCGGCTGTTTCGTGGTCGAACTCGACGGAACGATGATCGGCATGATCACGCTCGATTCCCGCAGTGCCGAGCGCCGGGGACATGTCCGCCCCGAGGCCGGAGAGACCGAACTCGGTTACCTGTTCCTGTCCGAGGCGTGGGGACGCGGTTACGCCTTCGAGGCGTGCGCGGCGGCACTCGACTGGTTCACCGGCGCGCGGCCCGGCGAACCCGTGGTGCTCTCCACCCAGAGCGCCAACGACCGGGCGATGCGCCTCGCGGCGAGACTGGGCTTCACCGAGGTCGAGCGGTTCGAGGAGTACGGCGCCGAGCAGTGGTTCGGCGTGCGCCACCCGGCCACGTCGGCAGGATGAGGGGCGGCGACATGGACGCGATCGTGCTGATGTCGGATCCGAAGGTCGCCGCCGTGCCCGTGATCGAGTCCGGCGAACGCCTCGTGGACGTCCGCCTCGGCGGCCGTCTGCTCGTCGACACCCGCAAGCAGGACCCGGCGGACGCCTTCGCCCACCTGCGGGAAGGTGTGCTGGAGCGGCTGCTCACGGCGCAGACGATGCTGCCGGTGGGCATCCGGCTGCTGTTCGTCGAGGGGTACCGGCCCCCTTCCCTCCAGCGGGAGTACTTCGAGGAGTACGCCGGCCGGCTGCGGGCCGCCCACCCCGGCTGGTCCTCCCAGGAGATCCACTCGGCGGCGAGCAGGTACGTGTCACCCCCCGACATCGCGCCGCACAGCGCCGGCGCGGCCGTCGACCTCACCCTCGCCGATGCCGACGGATACGAACTGGACCTGGGCACGCGCATGAACGCGGACCCGGAGGAGAGCGCCGGCGCCTGCTACACCCACGCCCCGGACATCAGCGAGGAGGCCCGCGCCAACCGGAAGCTGCTGGGCACCGTGCTCACGGCCGCAGGGCTGGTGAACTACCCCACGGAGTGGTGGCACTGGTCCTTCGGGGACCGCTACTGGGCCTTGCTCACGGGAAAGCCCGCGGCCCTCTACGGCCCCAAGGAGCTCGGCTGGCGCAACTGACCGACCAGACCTCCTGTTCCGGCCCGGGCAGTGCACCGACGGCGAGCCGTGGTCCGGCAAGAGGAATTGTCAAGACTTGTGGATGAGGAGTGGTTGCCTGCCGGCAGGCGAAGGGACTTGAGTCTCCCGTAGGGGGAGACACGAAGGTGGGGACATGAACGGCGACACGCTCTACTCGATCGGCGAACTTGCTCGACGGACCGGTCTCCCGGTCAAGACCATTCGGTTCTACTCCGATCGCGGAATCGTGGCGCCGACCGACCGCAGCCCGGCCGGCTACCGCCTCTACAGCATCGACGCCGTGGCACGCCTGGACCTCGTGCGTACCCTGCGCGAGCTGGGACTGGACCTTCCCACGATCCGCAAGGTCGTGGACCGTGAGCTCTCGTTTCCGGAGGTCGCCGCAGCGCACGCCGAAGCACTGACGGTGCAGATCCGCGTCCTGTGCCTGCGGCGCGCGGTGCTGACGGCGGTGGCCGAGCGCGGGTCCACACCTGAGGAGACGGAACTCATGCACCAGCTGGCCCGGCTTTCCGAGGACGAACGCAGCCGTCTGATCGGTGATTTCCTCGACGCCGTCTTCGGCGGTCTTGACGCCGCCCCCGCATGCGCGGGGGTCAGGCGCTCGATGACCCCCGAGTTGCCCCACAACCCGAAGACAGAGCAGGTCCAGGCGTGGGTGGAGCTGGCCGAAATGGCCCTGGACCCGGGTTTCCGCGCCGTCGTGCGGCGGATGGCCGAGGACCAGGCGGCCGAGCAGACCCGAAGCGGCGTGACGGTCCCGCGCCGCGACATCACCGCAGCCGTCCGTGACCAGGTCGGCCCGGCCCTGACCGCAGGCATCGACCCGGCCTCACCCCAGGCCGATCCGATCGTCGCGCAGTTCACGGCGTACTACGCGCACCTCCTCGGCCGCCCCGACGACGTCGAGCTTCGCCGCCGGCTGGCGACTCGGCTGGAGAGCGTGAACGATCCGCGCCGGGAGCGGTACCTCCAGCTGCTCGCAGTGGTCAACGGCTGGCCGACCCCGGAGAGCCTGGCTCCAGTGTTCGACTGGTCCGTCCAGGCTCTGCGCGCCCGGACACGGCAATGACGGGGCGGTCACAAGGCGGCATGGGGCGGACGCGGCTGGCGTCGGGTGAAAACGCCGCCACATACCATCGGCTGATGAGTGCCCCGGTCGTACTTCAGGTGGCCGCGTCGCCGGTCTCTCCCGCTCTCGTTCTTCGCCCCTGGCGCGTGGAGGACGTCGCCGCATTGGTCGAGGTGAGCCAGGATCTCGCACTGCGCCGGTGGGCGAGCTCTGTCGTGGACAACGATGCCGACGGGACACGCTGGGTGCAGGCTCAGCAGCAGGGCTGGGCAACGGGGGACCGGTTCGGCTTCGCCGTCCTTGAGGCACGGACCGGTTCAGTTCGCGAACAGTTGGTGGGCAACGTGGTCCTCAAGGAAGTCACCTCCGGCAAACCGGCGGCCGAAGTGGGCTACTGGACCGCGGCACACGCTCGTGGGCGGGGAGTAGCCTCCCGCGCCCTGGAGGCACTCACCAACTGGGCCTTCGACACCTTCGAAGCCGACGGGCTGGAGCGTCTCGAACTCCTCCACCAGGTGGACAACCCGGCATCGTGCCGGGTTGCACAGAAGAGCCGCTACGACTTCGCCACCCTCCTGCCCGCGGCACCGCCCTCCTTCCCCCGCGATGGCCACCTGCACATACGGCGCGCGAGTGCCTGAGACCCTCCCGACTTCTGCGGACCGGCTGAGGCTGCTCACGCCGAGAGGGGCTCGGGCGTTCGACGAGGCGGTCGCGTTCGAACCGCGCCCCGGAACGAACCAGAGCGACAAGGTGGGGTGCATTCACAGCCCGCCGGCGGGCCTGGGCTGACTCGACCAGCTTGAAACCCATCGCCAGTCCGGCGGCCCGGCTGCCGGCACCCTTCGTCACCTTGGTCCGCAGCCGCACGGTGGCGAACATCGACTCGATGGGATTCATGGTCCGCAGATGAATCCAGTGCTCGGCGGGGAAGCCATAGAAAGCCAGCAGCTCGTCCTCATCGTCCACGATCTTCTTGACCGCCTTGGGGTACTTCGCGTTGTACCTTGTGTTTTGTGGGGAGGGCGAGCCGGTCATACCGAATGGCGGAGCCCATCCGGCTTCTGTGGAGCGGTTGCCGCTGAGGTTGAAAGGGCGGGGTGAACATCCAGACGCTGCGTTACTACGAGCGGCGTGGCCTGTTGGCCGAGCCGGAACGCAGCAACGGAGGCCACCGTCTGTACGGCGAGGAGGCGGTGACCACGCTGCGGGTGATCAAGGCCGCCCAGCGGCTCGGGTTCACCCTGCGGTGGCACCGGCAGGACATCTACGCCGCCCATCCCGGCATGTACGGCGAGGGGCCACCTCCGCACCGGCTGCGTGGGCGGCCGACGTGTTCTGTGTGGCCGGGGGCCGGGATGTGCTGGAGCTCGGTGCCGGGCACGGACGCGACTCCTTCCATTCTGAAACGAGCAGTAATGCGGGACCCGCGCCCCGCAAGGGGCGCGGGGAACTGCGCGCCCGGCCACTGGGGATACCTCCCTGCTCGAAGAGCTTGGGGGGAGTACCCGCAGTCCGCGCGCTCCCGGCAAGGGCACCCCCTTACCGGAGCTCCGCGTCCATGCGACCTCGGACGCCCGGCTCCGGTTCAACTGACCGACAGCAGCCACCGTGTGCGGCCCGGCCGTTGTGAAGAAAGCATCAGTGCGCGCGGTTTGCCGAACGGGTCGTTGACGTAAGGCCGCGGCGGTCGGCGGCAGGAGCCCGGAACGACGGCTCGGAGGCAGAGCAAAACTGGAGAGAGCGGGACATTTTGTCGGGTCGTGGCTGTCGTGCTGCATTGGCCTCCGCACGCCGGGACCGTCGTCACGGTCACCGCCAGCACTGCGGGAAGGGACCTCCATGCGCACAGTCCGGGAATCCGCCCTGGATGTTCTGAGAACACGCGGCATGACCACGGTTTTCGGTAACCCCGGCTCGACCGAGCTGCCGTTCCTGAAGCAATTCCCCGACGATTTCCAGTACGTGCTCGGCCTTCAGGAGGCCGTGGTCGTCGGCATGGCGGACGGTTACGCGCTCGCATCCGGCGTCACAGCGCTCGTCAACCTGCACACCGGCCCCGGCACCGGGAACGCGATGGGCGCCATCCTCAACGCCCGCGCCAACCGCACCCCCATGGTGGTCACCGCAGGACAGCAGGTACGGGCGATGCTCACCATGGAGGCGCTGCTCTCCAACCCCCAGCCGGCGCTGCTGCCGCAGCCGGCCGTCAAGTGGGCGTACGAGCCGCCGCGTCCGGCCGACGTGCCGCCCGCGCTGGCCCGGGCCGTACAGCTGGCCGAGACCCCGCCGCACGGGCCGGTGTTCCTCTCCCTGCCCATGGACGATTTCGACGCCACCGTCACGGAAGCGGAGGACCAGGCAGCGCAGGCCACCGCCGCCCGCAGGGTCGAGCACGCCACAGCTCCGCGGCCGGAGACCGTCCGGTCGCTTGCCGACCGCGTCAAGCGGGCCCGCTCCGCGGTGCTGGTCGTCGGCGACGATGTGGATGCGTCCGGTGCCTGGGACTCCGTGGTCCGGCTGGCCGAGCGCGGTGGGCTTCCGGTCTGGTCCGCGCCCGCCTCTGCTCGCGTCTCCTTCCCGTACGGCCACCCGCTGTACCGGGGCGAGCTGCCACCCGCCATCGGTCCGCTCACCCGGGCGCTGGACGGTCACGATCTGGTCGTGGTCATCGGCGCGCAGGTCTTCCGCTACTACCCCTACGTACCGGGCCCGTACTTGCCCGACGGCACCGAACTGGTCCTCGTCACCCGGGACTCCGACGAGGCTGCGAAGGCCCCGGTCGGCGACGCGGTCGTCGCCGACCCCGCGGCGACGGTCCAGGCGCTGGCCGAGCAGTTCCCCGCCTGCGAGCCTGCTCCCGCGCCGGACCGGCGGGTACGCGTCCCGCAGGCGGCCGACGGGGCCCTGCCGCCCGGCACCACCTTGGCGGCCGTCGCAGAAGGGGCGCCCGATGACACGCTGTGGGTGAACGAGTCGCCGTCCAACATTCCGCAGTTCCACGAGGCGACCCGGATCAGCACCCCTGGTTCCTATCTCTTCTCCGCGGGCGGCGGGCTCGGCTTCGGAGCCGCCGCGGCCGTCGGCGCACAACTCGGTGCCCCCGACCGGCCGGTCGTCGCCGTGCTGGGGGACGGCTCGGTCCACTACGCCGTGCAGGCGCTGTGGACCGCGGCGGCCTACCGCGTGCCCGTCACCTTCGTGGTGCTGAGCAACGCGCGCTACGCGATCCTGCAGTGGTTCGCGCAGCTCGAACATGCCCAAGGCGCCCCCGGGTTGGACATCCCAGGGCTGGACATCTCCGCGATCGCCGCCGGCTACGGGGTGCGCTCCCTCCGCGCCGAGGGCGCGGGGGAGCTCACCAAACTCGTACGGGACGCCACGGCCCAGCAGGACGGCCCCGTCCTGATCGACGTTCCGGTCACCACGGAGCTTCCCTCGCTGTGAGCCACCGGCGGTATCCGCCTCACCGCCCACCGTTTCCCGCCCTCCGTACAGCACCGCGGCCGCACTCGCCCTCTGGCCCCACTGGCCCCCCACTGGCCGCACGAACCCTGGAAGGCCCCATGTCCCCTGACCTCACGCAACTGCTGCACGAGCTGCGCGACCGACTCCCCGCGGACACCCTGCTGACCGACCCCGATGCGCTGGCCGCGCATACCAGGGACGCCGCCCCGTTCTCCACCCCCGGTGTCCCCGCCGCCGTCGCCCTGCCGCGCACCGCCGATCAGGTCGAGGAGGTGATGCGGACCGCGTACGCGCACGGCGTCCCCGTCGTCCCGCAGGGCGCTCGGACCGGACTCGCCGGTGCCGCGAACGCGGTCGACGGCTGCCTCGTGCTCTCGACCCTGCGCCTGGACCGGATCGGCACCGTCGACCCGGTCAACCGGCTGGTCCGGTGCGAGCCCGGCGTGATCACGAAGCGGCTCAACGACGCCGTCGCCGCGCACGGTCTGGCCTATCCGCCCGACCCCGCGTCGTGGGAGACGTGCACGATCGGCGGCAACATCGCCACCGGAGCCGGCGGTATCTGCTGTGTGAAGTACGGCGTGACCGCCGACTACGTCCTCGGTCTGGACGTGGTCCTCCCGGACGGGCGGCGGATGCGCACCGGACGCGACACGGCCAAGGGCGTCGCCGGATACGACCTGACCCGGCTCTTCGTCGGCTCGGAGGGCACCCTCGGCGTCATCGTCGGGGCCACCCTGGCGCTGCGGCCCGCCCGGCCCACCCCGCTCGCCCTCCTGGCACAGTTCCCGAGCCTCACCGCGGCCGGGAACGCCGTCGCGGCCATCACCGGAGGGGGACACCTGCCCTCGGCCGTCGAGCTGCTGGACCGGGCGACCTCCCAGGCCGTCGCCGAGTACGGGCATGCGCTGCTGCGGCCCGACAGCGCCGCCACCCTCATCGTCGAGAGCGACACCCCCGACCCGGCGCCGGACCTCGCGGCGATGAAGGCGCTGTGTGAGGGCGCCGGTGCCGACCAGGTGGTCGCCGCAGGCACTGCCGAGGAGTCGCAGAAGATCATCGAGGCCCGGCGGCTGGTGTCCCCGGCGCTGGGCGCTTTCGCCGCCGGTCTCGGCGGACAGCCCACGGCGTTCATCGAGGACGTGGCCGTACCGCCGTCCGAACTGGCCAAGTTCGTCGGCACGATCGAGGACATCGCCCGGCGCCACAGGCTGCGGATCTTCACGCTCGGCCACGCCGGGGACGGCAATCTGCACCCCACGGTCGTCTTCGACGAGTCCGACCCCGACGAGGTCCAGCGGGCCCGCACCGCCTACGACGACATCATGGCGGCGGGACTGGCGCTCGGCGGCACCACCACCGGCGAACACGGCATCGGGACGCTGAAGCGCGAATGGCTCGGCCGCGAACTCGATGCCGTCAGCCTCGAGATGCACCGCGGCATCAAGCGGCTCTTCGACCCCCGCGGGCTGCTCAACCCCGGAAAGGTTGTGGAAGCATGACCCGGCCCGCGCCCCAGGCCGGCTCGCGCGAGCCGGGCGACACCACGGACTCCGCCGGCCCTGCCGATGCGCAGCCCGGGAGCACCGTCGCGCGACCGCTCCGCGCCCGTCCCGGCGAATCCCTCCGCTTCGCCGTCACCCACTCCGTGCCGGCCTTCGCCCGAGGCATTCCGGCCGTACGCCCAGGGGCCGTGACGGTGCTGGGCGCGGCAGGCCAGCCCCGCTGGTCCGCCGCGACTCTGCGCGCCCTGCGCGACCGCTACGACGGCGCCCCCGTGCTGCTCGGCGGGGCCTCCGGCGACACACTCGTCCTGCTCGACCCCGCCGACGTCCAGGAGTTCTTCGCCCGGCCGGTGCGCGAACTGGCCCTGGACGCCGTGGACAAGACGAAGATGCTCTCGGTCCTCGAACCCACCGGAGTCGTCTGCTCCCACGGCAACCTGCGCGAGGAGCGCCGAGCCCTCAACGACCAGGTGCTGGCTCACCACGACGAGGCCCACCCCTCGTGCGGCACGTACCGGACCGTCATCGCCGAGGAGTGCACGCGGCTCACCACCGGGCCCACCCTTACGTACGCCCGGCTGCAGCGCACCGTCGAGCGCATCTCACGCCGCATCGTGCTGGGAGACCAGGCAGCCGGGGACGAGGAACTGCACCGCTGGCTGCTCGCCCTGCGCAAGGAGGGCAACTGGGGCGTGGTACGGCGCGGCCCCACGCCGGCCGGCCGGCGGCGGTACGAAGCCGCCACGAATCGGCTGCACGTCTACGCGCCGCACGCCCCCGCATCGACCCTGATCGGGCGCGCCAGGGACACGGCATGCGGCGAGGACGTCGACGCCGTGGGCCAGGCCCACCACTGGTTCCTGGCCCTCGACTCGGTCGCCGCCATCGTCGCCCGTACGCTGCTGCTGCTCGCCGCCCACCCGGCCGAACAGGCAGCGCTGCACGACGTACCGGACGCTCCCGACACCACCCGGCTGCAAGCCTGCGTTCAGGAGACCCTCCGGCTCTATCCGGTGGTGCCCGATCTGCTGCGCATCCTGCGCGCCGACACCACCTGGCGCGGGGTGCCCTACCCGGCCGGGACGCACGTCCTTGTCCCCATCGGGTTCCTGCAGCGGGACAGCGACCTGGTTCCCGGCGGTTCGCTGTTCGCCCCGGGCCGCTGGCAGGCCGAGGGCGCCGACCGGGACACGCGGATGGCGCCGTTCAGCCACGGGGAGGGCCGCTGCCCCGGTGACCGGCTCGGGCTCATGGCCGCCGCCGAAGTCTGCGCACAGCTGCTCCGCGACCACCGCGTCACCGGCGGCCGACCCCGGCTCGACCCGTGCCGGCCGCTGCCGGGCGTGCTGAACGCCCCCGGCATTCAGCTCACCCTGGCCCACTCCTGACCGCACCGGACCGCCGACCTGGAGGCACCACCCCATGGCCGAAACCGGCACCGATACCGACACCGACCCGGACGTGGCCCGTCTGCACGAACTGTGCCGCGAGTTGGGCGAGGCGGCGGACGCCGTACGCCGAGCCTCCCGATACGCGGGCGAGCTCGCTCTGGGCACCCGGCTCCCGGTGCGAGCACTCGGCAGCAGCCGGGCCCGTGCGGCACTGCGCTCGCTGCTGCACGCCCTCACCGACCCGGCCGGGCTGGGCTGGGCGGCCGAAGGGCGGCACCCGGCGGCCCGTGCCGCCTGGCTGACCGGCGTGCTCACCAGCCGCGAAAGCCTCGCGGTGAGCCTGGCCGTCGCGGGACTCAAGGCCCGCATCCGGGCGGCGGCCGTCACGCATCCCGAACTGCTCACCGACCCCGACACCGCCCGGGTGCTGCGGGCCATCGACGACGACCGGCAACGCGAGGCCCTGCGCACCTTCAAGTCCATCATCGGCAGCCAAGGTGCCGAACGCGCCTTCGCCCTGCTCGCCCCGTCGTTCGGCGACATCCTGGCGTGGAACGCGCTCACCGACGAGAACCCCTTCAACGACGACGCCGCCTGGGAGATCGCCACGGGCCGCACCCTCACCGGCGCCGAGCCGGTCCTCGGTATCGGCGCCCGCATCTGGGCCCTCCTCGACCGGGGGCCCGGCCGCGCCGAACCCGTCACCCCCGACCCGTCCCTGCTGGAGAGGCTCGACTGCTCCGGCACCGTCGTCGGCTGCATCCGCAACATCGGGACCGTGGGCACCGGCGGGACCCTGCTCGTCCAGCAGGTGACCGGCCCCGACGGGGCGACGCGGTACGTCGTCCAGCTCGCCGGGATGGCCACCGACGCCCTCTCCAAGTCCAGCCCTCAGGATGTGCTCGGTGCCGTCCACGCGGTCGCCCGGCCCGGCACGCCGTACTCCCGTGCCGTCACCCGGGCCCTGCGCTCCTGGGTGCCCTCCGGCCGTGACATCGCCCTCGTCGGGCACAGTCTGGGCGGCATCACCGCGATGAACCTCGCCGCCGATCCCGACTTCTGCGCGCTGTACCGCGTCACACACAGTGTGGCCATCGGCTCACCCGTCGACGGCAAACGCCCGGCCGACCCGGAAACCCGCGCTTTCTCGCTGATCAACGAACACGATGTCGTGCCCAGCCTGGAGGGCCGCTCCGCCGTCTCGCCGTACGCCCTCCCGGCGCAGTTCACCGAGTACACCTGGACCGATGACACCCACGCCTTCCCGCTGTGTCACGCGGCAGAACGCTACGCGCACAACCTCCGGTTCGACGTGCCCGAGGCGAGCGCCGATGTCGACGCGGCGCTCGCTCCGTACCGCGGCCGGGTGACCGCCACCCGGCTCTTCGCGCTCTACGACCGCTGACACCCGTCCTCCTGCTCCCGTCGGCACGAGGGGCCCGTTACTCGTGCCGTGAGGCTTTCCGACCCGTCCGACTCGTTGCCGTATGCCTGCCTGGAGGTCCCGGATGACCGACACCGCACCCAACAACACCGGCACGCCCGCCGGTCCTGCCTCGACCACCTCGGACATCCCCGCACAGGCCGGCAGTCCGCCCTCGTCCCAGCCTTCGCAACCGGCGCCCTACGGACCGCCCGGCGTTCTGGAACGTCTCGGCTCCGCCGCCTTCGCCCGTATCAACCGCCGCCGCGAATGGCACGAGCTCCCCACCGCGGTCGGCCTGTTGAACCTTCGCTTTCTCCGCGACGACCTGCGCCGTGAGAACCTCCACGACACCTACTGCGCCGGCGGCGAGCGGCCCCGCCGCGCCCCGGAGAGCCTGCCGCCGTACCGCACCTACGACGGATCGGCGTACGACCCCCATGACGCGGACATGGGCCGCGTCGGCACCCGCCTGGACCGCAACGCCCCGCTCCACCTCGCCTTCCCGGACAGCGACGCCGACCTGATGTCGCCCAGTCCGCGCGAAGTCAGCCGTCACCTCCTGGCCCGGCGCAGCTTCCTGCCGGCCCCCACCCTCAATCTGCTGGCCGCCGCCTGGATCCAGTTCGAGAACCACGGCTGGGCCAACCACGGCGACAACGAACAGGCCGAACCGTTCACCGTGCCGCTGGCCGAGGACGACGACTGGGCGGGGGAGTGCCCCATGCGCATCAACCGCACCCGCCCCGACCCGGTCGCGCACACCACGCCCCACGCCCCGCCCACGTACGAGAACACCCTCACGCACTGGTGGGACGGCTCCCAGATCTACGGCTCGTCCGAGGAACGCTGCCGGTCGCTGCGCACCGGCGAGCGGGGGCACCTCATCGTCCAGGACGGCCGCCTGCCGGCCGACCCCAGGCCGGGCATGTCCTGTCTCGACGCCACCGGGATGAACAGCGACTACTGGACCGGCCTGTCCCTGCTGCACACCCTGTTCGCCAAGGAACACAACGCGATCTGTGCCTACCTGCACTCCCACTACCCCACCTGGGACGACGAACGGCTCTTCCACACCGCCCGGCTCGTCAACACCGCTCTCATGGCGAAGATCCACACGGTGGAGTGGACGCCGGGCATCCTCGACACCCCCGTCCTGCACCGCGCCATGAACGCCAACTGGTGTGGCGTCCTGCCGAGTTGGGTCCGCAAGAAGTACGGACGTATCGGCCAGGGCGAGATGCTCAGCGGCATTCTCGGCTCCCCGACGGACCACCACGCGGCTCCGTTCTCCATGACCGAGGAGTTCGTCTCCGCGTACCGGCTCCACCCCCTCATCCCGGACGAGCTGACACTGCGCGACCACCGCTCAGGCCGCCGCCGGGAGACGATCGGCTTCGACGACATGCAGGGCGCCACCACCCGCACCGCGATCGACGCACACGGCATGAGCGACCTGTTCTACAGCTTCGGCACCGCCAACCCGGGCGCCCTGGTCCTGCACAACCATCCCGACTCGCTGCGCAGACTGACCCGGCTCACCGGTGAACACGTCGACCTGGGCACCGTCGACATCCTCCGCGACCGCGAACGTGGCATTCCCCGCTACAACGCCTACCGGCAGATGCTCCGCAAGCGCCCCGTCACCTCCTTCGAGGAACTCACCGGCGGCCACCCCACCGACACCCCGCTGCTGGAGGAGCTCTACGAGGGCCGTCTCGACCGCGTCGACACCCTCGTCGGCAACCTCGTCGAGCCCCGCCCCGCCGGTTTCGGCTTCAGCGACTCCCTCTTCCGCATCTTCATCCTGATGGCCAGCCGACGGCTCAAGAGCGACCGCTTCTTCACCACCGACTACCGGCCCGAGATCTACACCCCCGAAGGGCTGGAGTGGATCGACCGCAACGGCATGATCCGCGTCCTGTTGCGCCACCACCCCGAACTCGCCGACGCGCTGGACGGCGTGACCAACGCCTTCGCCCCCTGGAGGAACCTGTGAAGCCCTCGCTCCCCGCTCCCCGCCCCGCCTCCGACGGCCCGACCACCCCCGCAGCTCAGCTGCGGGCCCACGCCGCAGCGCTCCAAGCGCACGCCGAACGACTCCGCGCAAGCGCCGACGCCATCGAGTGGACCGGCCCGGAGGCCGCCGCCTTCCACCACCAGGTCGAGCAACTCGCCCACCGTTGCACCATCGCCGCCGACGCCCTCGCCCACCCCGCGACCCTCCTGGACGCCCCCTGATCCACGCCGGGAGTGATCAGCGGGCGTGGGCGGCGCGGTCGAGGAGGCGCCGCCAAACCCCGTAGGAGATCTCCTCCTCGGTGCGGCGGAGGCCCATGCGGTTGCAGTGCATGTGGAGGAGGCTCAGGACGATGCGGTCCGCCTGGAATTGGCCCGCCCCCTGCAGCTCGGCCATCCGCCGCGTCAGCCGTTCCGCGGCCGGGCGCCAGGAGGCGGCGGCCTCGTCGAGCAGTCGGCGGGTCGGGCCGTCATCGGTGAGCGCGGTCCACAGGCTTCGCCCGGCCGCCCGGTACAGGCTGCCGCCGGCGTTCCGTGTCGCCGCGGCGCGGGCGAGGGCGTGGCGCGCGTCGGCGTCGGGAATCAGGGACGCGCACAGCCGGTCGAGAGTGAGGGCGACCAGTGCGGCACGCTCCAGGTCCGCGTCCAGGCCCAGGTCCGGCTCGGGGCCCAGGCCCGGCAGTCCGGTCCCGCCGTTGCGAAGGTGCCGGAGGAGTTGAATGACGGCCGTGCTGTCCCGCCGGAACAAGTCCTCGGCATCGGCGATGAGTTCGGGGCCGCCGTAGCGCTCGACCTCGCGCTGGTAGCTGACGAAGGCGTGGTCCGAGATCTGCCCGCCGCGGGCGAGATCGTAGGCCCAAGCGGTCACATCGCGCAGGACGTCCTGGCGCGCGGCCTCCTCGGGTACGAAGAACCGTACGCGCAGGTGGGGTGCCGGATCGGCGTAGCGCACGAAGAACGGGGCGGCCACGCCGTACCGTTCGGACATCTGCTCGGCGAGGGCGGCCAGGCCCACCCCCAGCAGCGTGTCATGGGCGTCCGGCTCGGCGTAGAGCTTGACGGCAAGCCAGTCGCTGCCGACCCGCTTGATCCGGTCCTCCGGATCCTCCCGGCCGCCCCGCCCTTGTGCCGTGGTGGAGCGGGGCTGGACGCGCCGGGCGGCCCGGCCCGGGTCCAGGCTGGTTCGTACGAGGGGCACAACGATCTCGGAGGCGTACGGCTCACCGGCGGCGTCGCGCAGGAAGCCCTCGTCGGGTGCGGGCAGCACCTCCTCCAGGACGACTCCTTCCTCCGGAGCCTGTTCCAGGGTGTCGCGCAGTTCGCGCAGCGAAGGGGCGCTGGTGAGGTCGAGCAGCAGAGTGTTGTCCTGGTCGACGATGTTGACCAGACGGGGCACCATCCACGTCCGGGCCCAGGCGTCGACGGCCTGGGCGAATGCGGCCAGTCCGTCCCCGCCGCCGTGGTCGTGGCTGCCGGAGCCGTGGCCGGAGGGGCCATCGGAGCGGCCGTCGGACAGCGCGAGTTCCCCCCTGCGCAGCCGCCACTGCGCCCGCCGCAGCACCAGATCGCCTCGCTCGACGCGGGGCAGGAACGGCATGGTCCAGCCCAGGTCTCCCCAGCTGAATGACGTGACCAGGCGCGAGAGCGCGTAGGAGACCTCCACCATGAACCGGCAGGGGTCCGGCGCCCCTGCCAGGTTGAGCATCGTGCGCTGGGTGACATGCAGCCGCCGGCCCAGTGAGCGGCTGCGCAGATAGAGCTTTCCTCCGGACACGCCGACGAGGACGTCGTCCAGGCGGATCACATGGTCCTCGTCCCGGCCGGGCGTGACGTTGACCGGCAGTTCCCACGTGTGCGCGGTGGGACGGATCGAGACGTTGATGGACCTGGCGTCCGCGGGGAGGTAGGACAGCTCGGCGCAGACGGCGTCGCCCTGGTGCCGTTCCTCGGCGGCGGCCAGCTCCCGCAGCGCGGACTGCGCCTCGTCGTCGAGGAGATCGTGGAAACGGGCGAAGGTCCTGCCGCCCATCCCCACCCCGATGGTGCTGCACACACCGCGCCAGTGCGCGCGGCCGGGGCCCGGTGCCGTGAGGCTGAGGTACAGATCGAGGACGGGGAACGGCGGCCGGTCGTCGTCCTCGGTGGCTGAGGCGTCGGCGATCTCGTCGAGCAGCCGGTCGTCGAGCTGGACGCTCAGCTCCCGGCGTGCGAGAGCGGTGTTGGCCAGCCGGGTCAGCACGGCCTCCCGGGACGACAGGTCCGGGAAGCCCGACCCGGCCTCGGGCTCCTGGGCGACACCGGGCAGCGGGTAGGCCCGTCCTGGGCAGCGGTAACGACGGGGCGGGCCGAGGCCGGTCTCCGGGGTCAGCGCCTCCAGCAGGGGGACCTCGGAGCCGTCGCCGTACCGTTCGGAGAAGGCTTCGGCGTACTCCGCGAGGTGCGACGGGTACCGGTCTTCCGTTCCCACGCGCGCGAACACGTGGGCGGCCTCCTCGGCCAGGTCGGCCACGGGCCGTGGGAGGACCGGGGGCGCGTCGAAGTCCAGCGTCGAGTCGATCTGAAGGGTCGGCCCTGAGCGGCCGGCGACGGCTTCGGGCACCGGCGCGCTCGCCGTCTTCAGCAGTTCCCGCACCGGGATCGCGCCCTGGTTGAACGCGCTGATCGCCGCCTCGACGTCGTCGATCGCCCGCGCGACGGCGGGGTCGGTGACGGGCGGCAGCATCGAGCGCAGGAGCGCGTCGGGCTCCGTCCCGCCGGTCGGCGGGACGAGCAGCCGGGGTCGCTCGGCGGTGATGAGGATGTCGCTGTCGAGGAGACCGTCGAGCAGCGCTGCGATCCGCTCGGCGCCGGCACTCGGATAGTCCTCGGTGAGCCGCGCGTTGAGCTCGCCGAGCGTCGTCGGCGTGCGGGTGTGGTCGAGCACGGACCGCACCGGGGCCGTGAGCCGGACGCTGACGAAGCGTCGGCCCCTGGGCGTGGTGGGCTCTTCGTCATGCGTGCTGGCGCGTGCCTCGGCACCGGCGTCCAGCCCATAGCCCTCGGCGGTGGACAGCCACACCCGGCCGCGGGAGACGTGGAGCAGGTCATTGCGCCGCACGCTCACGTCGTGGGGGCGCTCGGCGCCGAAGGCGAGCCGCTTCACCAGGTGCATGACCCAGCCCGAGTCGGCGCGTGCGCGGGCCGTTCCGATGGAGCTCTGCCCGAGCCGGGCGCGCTGCTCCTCGCCGAACACGCCGGTGGCCACCCCCGCGAAGAGGCCGAACGGCGTCGAGCGGAAGCTCATCCGGTTCAAATAGCGGCTGAGGCCGCGGACGGCCTTCCGCCGGTTCTTGCCTGTGAGGCTGTCGAACCGCTCAACGGCGTCCGCCAGATGAGGCGAGGCGGCCCGCACGGCGTCCGGCACGCCCGGGGTCCACCACAGCTTGAGGAGCTGGTCCGCGAAATCGTCCTGCCAGGTGTCCGTACGCACGGCGTCGCCGTCCGCCATGGGCAGCGACCTGAGCAGTTCGAGCATCGGACGGGTGGGCAGCGCCGGCGCTCTGAGCATGAAGAACCCGCAGGCCCGGTAGGTGTCGGCGGTCTTTTCGGTCATGTCTTCCTCACGCCTGTGTCGCGCCCGGTCCGCGCCCGCGTGCGGGCCCCGGGGTCAGGAACAGCAGCTCGTCCCACCCGGCCGCGGCGTCGGACACGGTGCCGAGAAGGGCGAGCAGGACTCCGGCCGCACCGACCAACAGGCCGGCCTGGTGCTCCTGCTCTCCCGTCGGGGTGTAGTTCGGGAAGAGGTAGGGGTGGTCCGGGTCCGCGTGGGAGCACAACCGCGACCGGAAGTCGTCGTGCATACGCCACAGGTCCGGCGCGCCGGTCTGGGCGGCGGCGCGGCCGTAGATGGTCACCAGCCCTGCCAGCCCGTGGCACATCGTGGGTGAGTTGAGGCGCTGCTGCTCGACAGGGGTGCGTTCGACGCCGAGGAGCGCGGCCACCGCGAGGTCGGCCGGCTCCGGGTCGCCGCAGGCCGCCGAGGCCGACAGCAGGGACGTCGCGACACCGGGCGCGCCATAGCACCACCCGGGCCTGGCCGGTACCCGCGAGACGGTGTCGGGGCGCCCGTTGTCCGGGTGGGCCGGCACAATGTACGGCCACGCCGGATGGTCGAGGCCGTCGATGCGCAGCGCTTCGATCGTCCGGGCGAGGGCGCGGATTCCCTGCCGCACCCGGCGAGGCCGCGCGTCTCCCCGTTCGCCCCGGCCCGCGATGCCGGCCGCGTAGGCGGTGTCGGGGCGGGAGAGGGCCGCGAGAATACCCGCCGGCCCGTGGGCGAATCCCATGTTGTACATGCCGTCGGGATACTGCTTCACATATGTCGGAAGGCGCACCAGCTGTCCGTCGGGGCCCGGAATGCGGGGGAAGTGGGAGGGCGCGCAGAACCACCTGGGCCTGCCGCCGTCGTCCTGGGCCAGATCCAGCAGATAGCCGACGAGGCGGTCCGTGGCCTCCTCGGCCGCGTCCGTCGCGGGCCCGCCGAGGACATCCGCGGCCTTGAGGAGCGCGGCGAGCCAGCCGGCCGCGCCCGAGATGACGTCGAAATCGCATTCGGCCACGCTGCCGACGGCGACGGGGAGCGTGATCGCCAGCGTCTGCCGCGCGAGCTGATCGGTCATCGTGGTGAGCGTCGGGAGGTAGCGCGGCTCCAGCCGGGCGTACTCGGTCACCGCCCAGACGACTCCCGCGGTGCCGTGGTACAAGCTGGCCTCGCGCAAGGGCGCAGCGGCACTCGCCTCGGCGGCGCGCCGCAGCTGGAGTCGGCCTGCTTTGAAGTAGCGGTCGTCGTCGAAGACTTCGGCGGCATACCGGAGGGCGAGCGCGACGCCGGGGGCGCCGTCGGCGAGATCCGCTTTCCCTTCGGCGGCGCCGGCCGATGCCGTGAGCCGGTCAGCCACATCGCGAGCCAGCCGCAGAACCTCGTCGTCGGTCGCTTTCCCCGCGGGATGAGACGCGGAATGAGACGCCATGGCACCGCTCCCTTCCTCGGCCTTCCTGGCAAGCGACCACACGGAGGGCACGGGAATCCCCTGTGCACGGACTACGGGACCCTCCGCGTGGTGCGCCATGGGGGTGCGTCACATCAGACGTGGCGTATCAGCAGCACGTGCTGAGCGTGTCGGTGCACGCCGATGTACGCGACGTCCCGCAAGTGTCGTTCGTGGCACCGCCGGAATGGGACGAAACCTCCGCGTAACCGACACGCAGGTCGAGAGCGAATTCGTCTTCCAGTATCTCTTCGTTCATTCTGTTCCCTCCGTTCAAGGGGCCCCGCACGGGATTCGCCGGGCCGACGGCCTTTGTGAATACCGGATTTCCCCCGAGGCTCTTGAAACGTAGTGGAGCGTCGCGATCAACGTCAACTACCAAAGGGAATGCACCTGTTGGTGAACTTCCGATGCTTTGAAGTCATCGCAAGATTGGCGAAGGCCGGCCATCGGCAAACTGCCGCTGAATGGTGATCAGTACGTCCGGGACGCGGCCGGCGGCGAGGCGAGCCCGTACTGTGCGGCCTGCGCCTCGAACATGCCCCGGTACAGCCCGCCGCCCCTTCCCATGAGCTGCTCATGGGTGCCGTGTTCGGCGATGTGCCCGTGGTCCAGGACGTAGATGTGGTCGGCCGTGGCGGTCGCGGCGAGCCGGTGGGTGATCAGTACCACCGCGGTGCCGCTGTCGGCCAGTGTGCGCAGGCGCTCGAACGCCTCGATCTCGGCGTGCGGATCGAGCGCGGAGGTCGGCTCGTCGACCAGCAGGACGGGTGCGCCGCGGTAACGGCTGCGGGCGTTGCCCAGTTTCTGCCACTGACCGCCCGAGAGCTGCACGCCGCGTTCGTACCCTTTGACGACGATGGAGTTCCAGCCGTGCGGCAGACCCTCGACCAAGTCGTCCACGTCAGCAGCCCGCGCGGCCTCCTTGACCCGGGCCATGTCCCGCGGGCGGTCACCGGCACCGATGGCGATGTTCGCGGCGGCTGTCATCTGCCAGTTGGGGAAGTCCTGCGTCAGCAGCCCGACGGACCGGAAGACCTCTGCCCGGTCGGCCTCGCGCAGCTCCACCCGTTCCCCGGACGGGCCTTCCCACCACACCTTGCCGCCGGTGGGCAGCAGCAGCCCGGCCAGGATCTTGGCCAGCGTGGATTTGCCGGAGCCGTTCGCGCCGACCAGCGCGGTCACCTCGCCCCGCCGTACGGACACATCCACGTTCTGCAGCGAGGGCACCCCGGCGCCGGGGTAGGTGAAGGAGACGTTGCGCACCTCGATGGCCTGCACCGGGGAGGGCAGCGGCTTGCCGGTCTGCGGGATGGCGTGCCGGGCCGCCAGCTGGGTGGCTTCCTCGGTGTCACCGAGCTGCAGCATCTCCTCGTACATGCGGTTGACCTGCTGCACCAACGACGTGAGCCGGGCAGTGGAGTTACGGATGGCGACCACCGCGGTGCCCCCGACAGCCAGGGGGAGACCGCCGCTGGTCAGCAGCCACCACAGCACCCCGTAACAGCCCAGGGAGGCCAGGCCGGAGAACGCGCCGGCGACCAGATCGGTGTGGGCCTGGGCCCGGGCCAGACGCCGCTGCTCGGTCTCCATCAGCCCTGACATCTCCTCGTACCCGCGCAGCAGCACGGAGCCTGCCGCGTGTGCCCGGATCTCTCCGGCGGCGTGCGGCATCGTCAGGTACTGCAGCAGCGTCACCACCGCCCGCCGGTGATCCACCCAGTGGCGACGCGAGATGTACTCCCGGCGCGCCGAGCGCACAGCGCCCCAGCCCTTGGGCAGGGCGATCGCCAGCAGCATCGGCAGCAGCGACCAGTGCAGCGAGGCCAGCACGAGGGCTGCGGCCACCATGCCGATCACGACGTTGGCGACGCCGACGGACAGGCTGAGCATGCGCCGCGCCGAGTCGGTGCCGAACTTCCCCGCGTCCAAGTGCCGTTGGACCTCCGGCCTTTCGGTGGCCTCCACCTCCACCCGCGTGACCGCCCGGTAGTACCGGAGGGAGACGGCCCGCTCGACCTGGGGCTCCAGCCGACCGGACATCGCCGTCGACCAGGCCGACAGCAGCGCCGAGCCCACGGAGACGATGGCCAGCATCGCGAGCGCCGGGAGGGACTGCTGAAGTTTGTCACTGGCCGGGCCGTCCGCGAACAGCTTGCTGAGCGCCCCGTTGACCGCCACCAGCCCGAACGCGGCCGTCAGCCCCTGGCCGATCTGCGCGGTCACCAGGCCGGTCAGCGCCCGCGGGTCCGCAGCCCATCCGGCCCGCAGCACCACGCCCACCATGCGCGGCAGCGCGGCAGCCATCTGACCGAACCGCATACGCGTCAGCGCGCCCTCGTGCTCGACGAACGCGTCATCCCAGCGCAGCCGCCCGCCGAACAACTCCCGTTCCGCTGCCGAGACTCCTTCCGCGGTCACCTCCTCGCGCGGCTCATCCTCGGGCGCTGGGGCGGGACTTGGGGCCACGGTTTCCTCCGGATGGGCGCGTCAGGTGTACTGGTGATCTGTGAACGGGGCCGAGGAGGGCGCTCGGGCGGGGGATCACCGTACTCATGCGCTCAGCGGAAGATCAGGGCGGGGGAGGAACCGGCGGGACCACCTCCGCATCGGTGGTCAGTCCGTCGGCGCGGCCGGGAGCGGGTGGGCCGGGTGCAGCCAGGCCACCAGGTCGGGGCCGGCGAACTCGGCGGTCACCTCCGCGTACCGGCGCAGGTCCGGCTCGGCCAGGACCTCCCTCCACTGGCCGGACGAGCCCCGGTGGAAGAAGTCGCGGGTGTTGCGCCAGACGGCCATGTCGGCCTCGGGGACGAGCTGGTCGGCATTGCCGCGCATCGCCTCGAAGGTCGCCGCCCGCACGAGTTCGGGGAACCTCTCCTCGGGCACCGCGATGCCGAGCCGCCGCGCCAAGTGGCGCATGTTCCCGGCCAGATCGGACTTGAGGTCGTCGTAGTGCAGCAGCACCACGTTGCCGAGGTGCCGGGCTTCCCAGAACGTCCGCAGGTGGTGCAGCGTATAGCGCAGGCTCGCCGGCGCCTCCGTCACCGGGGCCCGGTTCTCGACCCAGCGTCGGAAGCCCGCGGCGCCCGGCTCGGCAGCCTCCCGTACCCGCCGGGTCACCTCCTCGGCCACCTCCGCGGCCGCCTGCTCACCGGCTGCCCGCGCGCGGATACGGGCGACGGTGGCCGGGTCCATGTTGGCCATGTGGTGCTGCGTCGACAGACCCACGTCGCGCGGGTCGCGGCCCACGCACACATACGTCACGCGCTCGTCGTACGGCAGGCCGTCCAGCGGGGTGTGGGACTTGACGAACCGGCGGTGCCGTTGCGCCTCCAGGGAGGCCACCACCTCGTCGCGGTCCCGGTACAGCACATCCAGCCAGGGCGACATGCTGTTCAGGGGCCGCGGGAGCCCGGGGGTGCCGTGTACGAGGAGGGCGCAGATCATCTGCGTCCACGTGGTGCCGCACTTGGGCGGCGTACTGATCACGATGTCGCCGCCGCGGAAGGGGAAGCCCGCCCACCGCGCGCTGTCGAGGACCGGGGAGCGGTACCGGACCACGGGACGACCGCCGGCTGCTGTCTCCACCACCGGATCAACTCCTCCTCGTCCAGCGCCCGTACTGTGTGTACGCACGCCGCTGCGGACCGTACCCGCGCCCTCTCCCGCGCACACCGCGGGCACCGCCACCCTCGGCCCCGTCACACCGAGGAGGGCCGCCGAGCCCGATCGGCCCTCGACGGCCCTCCGCCACTGCCACTGCTCAGGGATGCATCCGCGCGCCTTTGATGACCTTGTCCACCGCGTTACGCGGCCCGTAGACGGCCATCCCTGCCAAATCGAGCTGATCGGTGCCCACCGCGCGTACGGCTGCCCGGTTGTCGCGGTCGTTGCCCGTGCGGAACAGATCCGAGGTGAACACAGCCCTCGGCAGCGAGCGGGACAGCGCACGACCGTGTGCGGTGGTCAGCATCTCCTTCGTCCCCTCGAAAACCAGCACGGGCTGGCGGAACATCGGCAGATACGCGATGCCGTCGGCGTCCGCGTACGGCTCGCCGATCACCTCGGGCGACACCGTACCGAGCCCGCTGACGACGAAGGCGGTCACATTCAGCCGCTGCCAGGGCTCCAGGTCGTCACGCAGCAGTACGGCGATCTTCGTATCGAAGCGGACAGGCGCGTTCTCGGCCCCCGTGCCGGTCTCGACCCCGGCCCGGGTCCCGGTCTCATCCATCGTTCTCATGCTGTGAGACTGCAGGCTGCACGCCTGCGCGGTCTTGTACGTTCTTTGCATGGTGTCCCAGCAGGAAATCTCTGCTTGGCGCCCGTCGGTCCCGGGCGTCATGGAGGTCCTCCACGCCCACTTCACCGAGCATGTGTACCCGATGCATGTCCACGACGCCTGGACGCTGCTGATCGTCGACGACGGCGCGGTCCGCTACGAGCTGGACCGCCATGAGCGCGGCACCCCGGACGGCACCGTCAGCCTGCTGCCGCCGCAGGTCCCGCACAACGGCTCACCCGCCACCCCGCACGGCTTCCGCAAGCGGGTCCTCTACCTCGACATGACGCAGCTGGACGCCGGCTTCATCGGGCCTGCGGTCGACGGCCCGGACCTCACCGACCCCCTCCTGCGCAGACGTGTCGGACAGCTGCACACCGCCCTCGCCGGCCGGGGGGACGAGCTCGAGGCGGAGAGCCGGCTGGCCCTCATCAGCCAGCGCCTGCGCGAGCACCTGCGCCCCGGTCCCGCCGTCGGCGGCACGGTGCCCGACCGGGGCATCGCGCAGAACCTGCGTGACCTCCTCGACGAGCGATTCCGCGAAGGCACCACGCTGGAAGAGACCGCACGTGTGCTCCACGCCCACCCCGCGCATCTCGTACGTGCCTTCAGCGCCGCGTTCGGCATGGCACCCCACCAGTACGTGACGTCCCGCCGCGTCGACCTTGCCCGTCGTCTGCTCCTCGACGGATGGCCACCGGGCGAGGTGGCAACCGCCGCCGGCTTCTACGACCAGTCCCACCTCACCCGGCATTTCAAGCGGGTCCTGGGCATCGCCCCGGGCCGGTACGCCAGGGGGCACGCCCGCGCGCCTCTATGCTTGCCCGGCACACCGGAACCACCGGCCACGCGCTCCGCCGGCCCTCGCGGCGAAGGGTGTGTCAGCGAGCGCGAGCGGAGAAGACGGTGAGATGAGGCGTCTTGTGATCCCGGCCGTGGCAGCCGTCATGGCCCTGGTCGGCGGCTGCGCCGACGAGCCGAGCGGCTGCGATGCGAAGCCGAAGCTCTCGAAAGCAGAGGGCGAGAGGCGGCCGGTGGAGATCGAACCGAGCCAACGGCATCCCGGCATCGTCGACTCCGAGTTGGAGGACGCTCTCCCGTCGCCGGAGCTCGAGGCGGAGCCGGTCGAGAAGGTGCTCAACCACCTGCGGCAGGAGACACTGCGCATGGCCGGTGTCATCGGCGAGACCGGTCCCGGCAAGTGTGATGGCGAGGTCATGCGGCCACGCGGCGAGACCGTCCGCTGCACCGTGTCCTTCAAGGGGGTGACGGTGCCGTGGCTGGTGACCAGCAAGGGCATGACGTCGGGCAGCGCCGGGGCCTTCAGCCAGGATTTCGTCTACACGGCCAAGCCGCTGAAGACAGTTCATACCGCCCAGTCGGTCTACGACCTGTTCGCCTGGGAGACCGGGAAGAACGGGACGACGGAAGGTCCGCTGGCGCCGGTGGATCCGCGGTGCGACCGGCTTCCGGAAGTGTTCACCGCGGAGCCTGGCGAGAAAACCGGCCACTTCTGCCAGGACATCTCGGTGACCTGTACCGACGACGTCCAGCACGTCGAGTGGAACGACCGGGCCATCCATGTCGACAAGCGCGGGCGACTGTCGTTCCTCGCCTGATATTCCAGTGCGGTCCCGGCGATGGCGCACTCAGCTGACGGCAGGGAGCTGCCGAGCGAAGCGGCGGACGGCATCGGTGAAGGCGTCCGGGTCGTCGAAGTTCGCGAGATGTCTTGCCCGCGGGATCAGCTCGACGCGAGCGTGGGGATGTGCGCGGGCGAAGTCCGCCTCGCCGGCCCGGAATACGGTGTCTTTCTCGCCGTTCAGGATCAGTACCGGAGCCTCCACAGAACGTATCGCGCTTGCGTCGAAGCGTCCCAATACCTCGCCCCAGGCTGCGGGCAGGGTGTGGAAGGCGTAGCCGGAACGTATGGTCGCCTCCACCACTTCTGGTGCGTAGAGCCGCCGCAGCAACCGGTCGTTCCACTGGGCCAGCCGATCCGCCGGTATATGAGGGACCAGCCTGGCGACCCACCGATACGGCGCCGCCCAGAGGCCGCGGGTGGAGGCGCTGGCTCCCGCGAGGATCAGCCCGCGCAGTTGTTCTGGACGACGCCGCGCAAACTCCAGCGAGGCGTAGCCGCCGAGCGAGTGCCCGACGACCAGAGCCGGTCCACGGTCGAGCGAGTCCACCGCGGAAGCGATGACCTCTGTCGCACTGCTCAGGCTCCAAGGTTGAGCCGAGCGCTCCCCATGGCCGGGCAGGTCGACGGCGACTACCGGGAATTCGTCACGGAGTGCAGCAAGCTGCATGCTCCACTGTCCCGCGCTGAAGCGTGTCCCGTGAACGAAGACTATGGGCACAGCGTCCGCTGCCGTCATCAGTTTCCCCCCGGCGAGTACCGTCCAGCCGACTCTACCGGCGCGGTCTCGCTCACGATCACGAACGCCCGCCGAAACGTCCGCGACCACGAGAGGCTGCCCGCCCACGCCGAAGGACACTTGAACTGGACACTCATCACCCTGATGACACGGCGCCGGGGCAGCCCGGACCGACCGATGGCCCGCTCACGGGCCGCGGCATTATCGCCGCGGCCCAAGAGCGGTGCCCGTCACCGATACCCGGTCGCGTCCGCCGACTTGTCGGCATGGTCGACCTCGACCAGGTAGCGCCAGCAGTCCGGACGCGAGCCGTCGAGGTCGGTGAAGCCATATTCCTGTGCGAGTTGCCCGCTGGACAGCGACTGGCCGTTCCACCGGGCGACATCGGCATCGCCGGCCAGCGCCGCGACCGCGCGTCCGACGTACGCCGGGCTCTCCGAGATGCAGAAATGCGGCACCGTGGCCAGCGCGTCGCGCCAGTTGTCCTCGGTGACACCGAAGTTGTCGAGCATCATCTCCGAACGCAGCCAGCCCGGGGTGAGCGCCACCGCCGTCCCGCCGTGCGGTTTCAGCTCGTGTGCGAGCACGAACGCCATGCGCAGCACGCTGTTCTTGACCAGATCGTAGAAGTACGAGTTGCGATAGTTCGCTGCGTTGTACGCAGACGTCCCGTCGGTCATCTCGACCACCAGCCCGCCCGGCCGCCGCACCAGCAGCGGCAGCACGATGTGGCTGGTGATCGCGTGGGTCTCCACGCCCAGCCGGAGCAGCCGCAGTCCGTTGTCGAGGTCGTGCTCCCAGACCGGAGTGTCGAACGCGAACAGCCGCTCGCCGCCCCAGATGTCGTTGACCAGCACGTCGAGCTGTCCCTGCTCTGCGTCGATGCGCTCGGCCAGTGCACGGACCTGCTCAGGCGCCAGGTGGTCGGTCGGCACCGCGATGCCGGTGCCGCCCGCGGCGGTGACGAGTTCCGCAGTCTCCTCGATCGTCTCGGACCGGTCGTACTCCGAGCGCCGCTCCCGCGTCGTGCGGCCGGTGACGTAGACCGTCGCCCCCGCCGCGCCGAGCTGTACGGCGATGCCGCGCCCTGCGCCCCGCGTGGCCCCCGCGACCAGTGCGATCTTTCCGTGGAGGTCCGGTGTCGATGTGTCGGGCATGAATCCCATCGAGTTCCTTGTCTGTCGATACGACCCGGTCCTCGCCGTCATCGACGCCGACCGGTGACATCATGCTCGCCCCAAAACCGGACAGCCCGTGTCGTATTTCCTCACTCGTCTTGCGGACGCCACCGGAAGCGCCCAGCCGGAGTCCACACACGCAGCGACGGCGGCTTCGCGTTCACCCCGTCTCCAGCCGACGGATCGAGCGTTCCAACTCGGCGATATAGTCGGCGAGTTCGGGGCCCTCTGAAGTCTCCTGGCTCCGCAGCATCGCCTCGATCCGGTCGAGCTGCTCGGTGATCTGAGCCAGCTGCTCGGCGCCGACTGCGGCTGTCTGCGGGTCGGCCCCGGGAGACGCGTGCTCGGCGACCAGCAGACGGCGCAACTGCTCTGCCTGGACGGCGAGTTGCCGGTTCTTGCGGTCCAGGTCCAGGAATACGTTGACCTTCGTACGCAGCACCCAGGGGTCGATGGGCTTGGCGAGGAAATCCGCGGCCCCCAGGGCGTAGCCGCGGTAGGCGTAGTCCCGGTCCACGTCGGTGCCGGTCAGCAGGATGATGGGGACGTCCTTGGTCTGGTCGAGACGCTTGATGTTGTTCGCCGTCTCGAAGCCGTCCATCCCGGGCATCAGCACATCGAGCAGTACGAGCGCAAAGTCCTGGCGGAGCATCGCCTTCAGAGCCTCCTCGCCCGAGCGTACGGTCACCAGCTGCTGCTCCAAGGGGCCGAGCACGGCCTGGAGGGCGACGAGGTTCTCCTCCATGTCGTCGACGATCAGAATGCTCGACTTCTCCGGCGCCGCCGAGGTCATGGCATCCCTCCCGGCGGGTCGTCGGTATCGGTGCCGGGCGCCGACTGCGGACTGCTCGCGTCCGAGCCGTCGCCGCCGTCTGCACCGCCGGCGGGGGAAGCAGCGCCCGGGTCACCGGCTGTGTTCGAGCTGCTGCCGGCCCAGGCCCCGGTTTCGGAGCGCGCGCCGGGTGTGCTGAGCAGGTCGTACATGGCCTGCAGTAGATTGTCGAGGTCCACCGGCTTGCTGACGTAGACATCCGCGCCGCTGTCGATCGCCTTCTGGGCGTCGCCGGACATCGCCTTCGCGGTGAGCGCGATGACGGGCAGTCCCGCCAGCCGCGGTGTGCGACGGATTCTCTGGATCGCTTCGTAGCCGTTCATCTCGGGCATCATGATGTCCATCAGGACAATCGACACCTCGGGTGAACGGTCCAGGACCTCCAGACCTTCGCGGCCGTTCTCGGCGTACTTCACGGAGATCCCGACGCGGCCCAGTACGTGTGTCAGTGCGAAGACGTTGCGGATGTCGTCGTCCACGATGAGCACGGTCGTGCCTGTCAGCACCTGCCCCTGCGGTGCGCCGAGCCACTGCTTCAGCTGCGTCGTCTCGGGCCAGGCGTGCTCGTGTCCCTCGTCCCGTCCGAGCGGCTCGATGCGGGGCATCTGAGGTACGGCCGGTTCGGCCCGGGGTGTGGGGGAGAGGGGAGCGGCAGTGGGCTCGGGGGTCTCCGGCCATGCTGCGGCAGTCGAGTCTGCCGGAGCGGCCGGCCGTTCGGGGGTGGCCGGTTCCGGTTCCGGTTCCGGTGCGGGTGCGGGCTGCCGGGGTGTGGCCGTCCGGGAGGGCTCCGGCCCCTCCCTCTCGGGCAGCGCAGTGGGCGGAGACGGCTCCGGGGCGACGGCCGCAGTCCCCTCGCGGAGGTCCACGCTCGGCGTCGCAGTTGTGGGCACCGTTGCGGGGGAGGGGGCGCTGCCGGGGTAGACCGACGGAATGTAGAGGGTGAACCGCGATCCCACACCCTCTGTGCTCTCGACGTCGATACGGCCGCCGAGCAGCCCGGCGATCTCGCGGCTGATGGACAGCCCGAGCCCGGTGCCGCCGTACCTGCGGCTGGTGGTGCCGTCGGACTGCTGGAACGCCTCGAAGATGACCGAGAGCTTCTCCGGCGGGATGCCGCTTCCGGTGTCCTTCACGGAGAAGGCGATCACGGATTCGGCGTCGCGCAGCGTCGGTTCCCTGAACTCCATGTCGGTGACGCGGTCCACCCGCAGCTCCACACCGCCGGAGGAGGTGAACTTCACGGCGTTGGACAGCAGATTGCGCAGCACCTGCTGGATGCGCTGCTCGTCGGAGTACAGCTCGCGCGGCACGTTCTCGCCCACCGCGATCTCGAAGCCCAGCCCGCGGTCGATGGTCATCGGCCGGAACGTCGCGTGCACGTAGTCCAGCAGCTTTGTCAGCGGCAGCTTCCTGGCCCGCACATCCATCCGCCCGGCCTCGACCTTCGACAGATCGAGGATGTCGTTGATCAGCTGAAGCAGGTCCGAACCGGAACGGTAGATCGTGGTCGCGAAGTCCACCTCCTGGTCGGAGAGCCGCCCGTCGGGGTTGTCCGCGAGCAGCCGCGCCAGGATCAGCAGCGAGTTCAGCGGTGTGCGCAGCTCGTGCGACATGTTCGCCAGGAACTCCGACTTGTACTGGGAGGACGTGGCCAGCAGCGCCGCCTTCTCCTCCAGCTCGGCGTTGGTGCGCTGCAGTTCGTCCGAGCGCTGGCGCAGTTCCGTGGTGAGCCGCTGGGACTCGGAGAGCAGTACTTCCGTACGGGCGTTGGCCAGGATGGTGTTGATCGAGACGCCGATGGTGTGGACGAACTGGTCGATGAACGTCAGATAGACATCGTTGAACTTGCTGAACGAGGCCACCTCGATCACGCCGAGTGCCCTGTCCTCGAAGAGGATCGGCAGGATCAGGATGTGTGCCGCGGGTGCGGAGCCGAGCCCGGATTCCACCCGTACGTAGTCCGGCGGGGCGTCCTCGATGAGGATGCGCTTCTTCTCGGCGACTGCCTGCGAGATGAGGCCGCGCAGCGGGGAGTCGGGTCCGCCGGGGTGCTCGTTGCCGCTGGTGCCGTAGCCGGCGATGAACTCCAGCTCCTCGCCCGGTTTCCCGCCGGAGCCGACCAGGAAGAACGCTCCGGCCTGCGCGTTCACCAGCGGCGTCAGCTCGCGCAGGATCAGGTCGGCGACCTCCACCAGGTCGCGCTGGCCCTGCATCAGTCCGGCGATACGGGTCAGGTTGGACTCCAGCCAGTCCTTGGTGCGGGTGGTTTCGCGCAGGTTGGCCACCATCACATTGACGTTGTCCTTCAGCTCGGCGACCTCGCCGCGTGCGTCCACCTGGATCGAGCGGGTCATGTCGCCCTGGGTGACGGCGCTGGCGACCTCGGCGATCGCGCGGACCTGCGTGGTGAGGTTCAGGGCGAGCTCGTTGACGCTGGTCGTCAGTCCCTTCCAGGTGCCGAAGACGCCCTCGACGCGGGCCTGTCCGCCGAGCGTCCCCTCGCTGCCGACCTCCCGTGCGACACGGGTGACCTCCGAGGAGAAGGAGGAGAGGGTGTCGACCATGGTGTTGAGGGTGGTCTTCAGCTCCAGGAACTCGCCGCGTGCGTCGACATCGATCTTCTTGGAGAGGTCTCCGTTGGCGACGGCGGTGGCGACCTGGGCGATGTTGCGGACCTGCGAAGTGAGGTTCATCGTCATGAAGTTGACGTTGTCCGTGAGGTCCTTCCACAGGCCCGACACCCCGTGGACCTCGGCCCGGCGACCACCGAGGTTGCCCTCAGTACCGACCTCCCGTGCGACGCGGGTGACCTCGTCGGAGAAGGCCCGCAGCTGGCGGACCATGGTGTTGACGGTGTCCTTCAGTTCGAGGATCTCGCCGCGTGCGTCGACTTCGATCTTCTTGGAGAGGTCTCCGTTGGCGACCGCCGTGGTCACCTGGGCGATGCTGCGGACCTGCGAAGTGAGGTTCAGTGCCATGGAGTTGACGCTGTCGGTGAGGTCCTTCCAGACCCCCGACACGTCCCGGACCTGTGCCTGTCCGCCGAGGTTGCCTTCGGTGCCGACCTCGCGGGCGACGCGGGTGACCTCGTCGGCGAAGCCCGAGAGCTGGTCCACCATCGTGTTGAGGGTGGTCTTCAGCTGCAGGATCTCGCCCTTCGCGTCGACATCGATCTTCTTGGAGAGGTCGCCGTCGGCGACCGCCGTGGCGACCTGAGCGATGCTGCGGACCTGCGAAGTCAGGTTCGAGGCCATGAGGTTGACGTTGTCGGTCAGGTCACGCCAGACGCCGGACACGCCGCGGACCTGTGCCTGTCCGCCGAGGTTGCCTTCGGTGCCGACCTCGCGGGCGACGCGGGTGACCTCGTCGGCGAACGCCGAGAGCTGATCGACCGTCGCGTTCACCGCGCTCATCAGCTGCAGGATCTCGCCCTTCGCATCCACGGTGATCTTCTGGCTGAGATCACCCTGGGCAACGGCCGTGGAGACCTGGGCGATGTTGCGGACCTGGGAGGTCAGGTTGGAGGCCATGAGGTTGACGTTGTCGGTCAGGTTCCGCCAGACGCCCGACAGCCCCCGCACTTCGGCCTGTCCACCGAGGTTGCCCTCGGTACCGACCTCGCGGGCAACGCGGGTGACCTCGTCGGCGAACGCGGAGAGCTGGTCGACCATCGTGTTCACGGTGAGCTTCAGCTGCAGCAGCTCTCCGGAAGTCTCGACCATGACCTTCTGTGTCAGGTCTCCGTTGGCGACCGCAGTCGTCACACCGGCGATGTCGCGTACCTGACCGGTGAGCCGTTCCGCCATGTCGTTGATGGCCTCAGTCACCCGCCGCCAGTCGCCGGAGAGCTCCCCCACATCCGCACGTCCGCCGAGGTTGCCCTCGGTGCCGACCTCCCGGGCGACTCGGGTGACTTCTCCGGTGAACATGGAGAGCTGCTCCAGCAGACGGTGGAGTCCCCCCTCCAGGCGTCCGAGGTCCCCCTGGAGCCACTGCTGGGACCCGGACTGCTCCACGCGATGGGCCAGGTCCCCGTCGGCAATCGATTCCAGTACGTGAGTCGCCCTGATCACCGGGGTTGCGAGGGCCTCGATCAGCTGATTCGCCTCGTCGACGCTGGTGGACCAGGCTCCCTGGCCGGGACTGGCCGAGACCCGCTCGTCCAGCTGGCCGTTCTTGGCCACCTCGCGGCGGACCCGCTTCAGCTCGGAAGCCAGGTGTTCGTTACGGGCGGCTATCTGATTGAACGTTCCAGCGATTTCGCCCAATATGCCCTGGCTCTCGACCCCCGCGCGCGCCGAGAAGTCTCCGTCGCTCAGCGACTTCATCGCTCCCAGCAGCGGACGGAGATCCCGCTCCCGCACAGCAAGGCCCTGAGGGTCGTCCATGGGGTCCTCCATGGCATCCCATCCTCGGCATCCCTTATAGTCTCTCTTATCCTAATATAGATGGGTTAGCGCCGGTCATCCGAGTCAGGAGAGGCTTGTGCGACTACCGTCCGTCGGCCTGAGCGATCCCGCGTCGCGGCGGGCCCTCCCCACAAGTCACCTCGCGCCCTCCGCGGCGCGCGCGCTCGTACGCTCGGAGATCGACAAGCACGGCCGCTCCAGCGCGACGCCGGAGTCGCAGACCAGACGGCTGACCGAGGACGCGGAGCTCCTCGTCAGCGAACTCGTCACCAACGCCCTCGTGCACGCGGGAACCCGGATCGAAGTCGCCTGCGCCGTGGAGACGCGGTCCCGGCCTCCGCAGGACGCGGCCCCCCGTGACACGCGTGACGGTGGGGCGACCGAGGGCGGCCCGGTCGAGATCGTCGCCGTCCTGGTCGAGGTGACCGACGCGCAGCCCTCGGGCCGCGTCGTCACCGGCGACTCGTCGAGCCGCCGCACCGGCGCACGGGGGCTCGGCCTCCAGATCGTCGGAACGCTGGCCGAGTCCTGGGGCGTGGTCTACCGGCGTACGGAGAAGATCGTCTGGTTCCGTATCGCCGTCTCCGAGACGGTGCCCAGCCCCACGGGCGCGCTCAGTGAGGCCCTGCACCGCGAGCTGGAGGCTGCGGAGATCTTCTCGGCCCCCGCGGCCCCCGGACAGGCGGAGCCGCGCCGCGCGGCCGGGTGGACCGACCCCGGCGGCGCGTTCCTGGCCGAGGCCAGCGAGCTCCTCGCCGGGCAGCTTGACGAGGACATGGTCGCCGCGCTGGCGGGCCAGCTGCTGGTGCCGCGGCTGGCCGACTGGTGCGCGGTATGGCTGACCACGGAGACCGGCGGGATGCGCCTGTCCCGGGTCTGGCACTCCGACGAGCGCAAGGTCGGCGCGCTGCGCCTCGCCCTCGAACCGGATCCGCCGCCCGCCGGCCTGCGGACCGTCGGCCTCCCCTGGCCCTGGCCCGGAGAGGCGTCCGGGCGAAGCGGCTCGGCGCTGGCCTTCTCCCTGGTCGCGGGCGGCACCTGTCTGGGCTCGCTGATGATCGGCAGGTCCGGCCCGACGGAGATGACGGGCTCCGCCGCCCGTACGGTGGAGGACGTCGCGCGCCGGGTGGCACAGGCAGTCGTCACGGCCCGCCAGTACACCCGCCAGACCACCATCAGCAGTGCCCTCCAGCGCAAGCAGCTGCCACGGTCGCTGCCCGACCTCCCGGGCGTGGAGACGGCGATCGTCTACGAACCGCACGCGACGGGCCAGACCGTCGGCGGCGACTTCTACGACCTCTTCCCCATGGGCCGCAACCGCTGGTCCTTCCTGCTCGGCGATGTCCAGGGCAAGGACCCGGAGGCGATGTCCGTCACCGGGCTCACCCGCCACCTGGTGCGGCTGCTCGCCCGCGAGGGTCACGGCGTCGAATCCGTGCTCGGCAAGCTGAACGCCGCCATGGCCGAGGAGGGCGCGGAGGCCGTGGCCGTGGGCGGCGAGAGCGCCCAGCCGCGCTTTCTGAGCCTCATCTACGGAGAGCTGGAGCCCGACGAGCGGGTGGGCGGTGCCCACTGCACCGCTGCCAGCGCCGGCCATCCGCCCCCGCTGAAGCTGTCCGCGGACGGGGAGGTCGTGCCGGTGCTGGAGTCACAGCTCCTGCTCGGGATCGACGAGGGCTCCGACTTCATGGCCTACAGCTTCGATCTGGCGCCGGGACAGTCGCTGCTGTGCGTGACCGACGGGGTGACGGAACGCCGCAACGGAAGCAGACAGTTGGACGACGACGACGGCCTGGCGAAGATTTTCGCCGGCTGCGTCGGACTGGGGGCCGCGGCGGTGGCGGAACGCGTGCGTCAGGCCACGCACGAGTTCGGTCCGGAGCCGCTCGAGGACGATCTGGCCATCCTCGTACTGCACGCGGTGGTCGCCTGAACCCTACGGGCGGAACCTGCCGCACGTGGCGTGGCCGGACGGTAGGTGCACCGTCGCGGTCCGTACGGACGACCGGTCCGGTCCCGCGCACGGCCTTCACGGCCCTCACGGCCCTCACGGCCTTCCCGGCCTCCGAGGTCGGGCGGCTGCGGTTCCGGGGTGCCCGGGGAGTGCTGGGACAGCCCTCGGACAGCCCGGCTGACCAGCCAGGACATCGAGGAGCTGTCCGGGACAGCCATGACGTCTTGCCCCCGCTCGGACGACGTCAGCATGCTCATGCCTGGCTGGTCCGGGTTCGGGAGCCACCGCAGGGACAGCCCGTCAGAAATCCACTGCATCCCGCTGCGTCGGATCGCGGCACCAGCTGTCTGCCACGGCATCGAATTCACGGAGGAAGCATGACCGTCAACCGCACCCGTCTGGGCGCCGTCCTGGCCGCTCTGGGCGCAGGGGTACTGGCAGCGACCACGGCATGCACCACGCCGACGACCGCACATCAGTCGCTCCGCTCAGGGCCGGACGCCGCTTCGAAGTCGTCACCCGCAGCCGCCCGGTCCGTCCGGGTGATGACCTGGAACTGGGAAATGCCCAAGAACCCGTGGTACAAGCCGGGCTGGACCAACGTCATCAAGAATCAGCGCCCCGATGTGCTGGGCCTGCAGGAGATCTGCGTGAAGTGGGTCGACCACCTGCTCGACGACCTGAAGGCACAAGGTCTCCACTACGAAGCCGTGCACGGCACCTGGCGCACCGATTGGCGCTGCGGCAACGGGGCGGGCAGCAAGGGCGCCAACGGGGACGCCCTTCTCGTCAGAAAGGGAGCCGGAAAGGTCCTGAGCAAGGGCACCTTCCGGCTGCCGGCCGTGTCGACGTCGGAGGACAAGGAAGAACGCGGCGTGGTGTGGGCGCGCGTCGGATTCGGCAAGCGGACCGTCCCGGTGTGGAACACCCACATCGGCTACAAGGGCACCCAGACCGAACAGACCCAGGCGCTCGCCAACGGCGTAGGCACCCCCCAGGCCGGCATCCTGATGGGCGACCTGAACAGCGAGCCCACCGCACAAGGCCCGCTCAAGCCGCTGTGGAAGGCCGGGTGGAAGGAGGCCGACCCCCGATGCGTACCGGACGCCACGGCCTGCCCCCCGACGCACGACGTCGGAAAGAAGTTCGACTACATCTTCCACCGCGGTCTGACGGCCACTTCAGCGCGCAGCATCCCCACACCCACGTCGGACCACCATGTGGTCCTGGCCACCTTCACCATCTGACCTGACCTGCGACAGCAGAAGCCGTAGCTGACCGTACGCGCGGAGCGGAACAGCCCGGGCCAGGCGATCCTGGCCCGGGCTGTGTCCGGCGTCCCGTCTTCGGCGTGCGGCGTGCGCGCGGACGGGGTCGCCGAACGGGGTACCGGCGGGGTCGCCGCGGGCGAGCCGCTCAGCAGCCAAGCTCCACCAACTGCGTCGTCAGAGCCAGATATGTCGTCGCAACCATGCGCGGATTCTGGCAGCTCCCACAGCCCATCCCGGCACCAACGGCCCAACGGCGAACGACGAGTTCTCAGCACCGTTCGTCGGAGGGGATCGGGTTTACGGGCGGATCAAGTGTGGCCGAGTATGCGGTGCGGGCGATACGGGGACTCCAGTCGCTCGCGTTCGCCGGCGCTCAGGTGGATGTCGACCGCGGCGAGCGCGTCGTCAAGGTGGGCGGCCTTCGTCGCGCCGATCACCGGGGCGGTCACGGCCGGGTTGCCCAGCAGCCAGGCCAGGGCGATCCGGGCGGGAGGCACGTCCCGTTCGGCGGCGAGCGCGCGGACGGCGTCGACCACGTCGAAGTCGGCGTCCTCGTACATCTCGTCGGCCAGCGGGTCGTCGCCCGCGCGTACGGTGTGCCGCGCGCCACCGCGCTCGCGCCCGCCCGCCAGCAGGCCGCGCGCGAGCGGGCTGTACGGGATCACGCCGACACCCTGGTCGGCGCAGAGCGGGAGCATCTCCCGTTCCTCCTCACGGTAGACGAGGTTGTAGTGGTTCTGCATCGACACGAATCGGGTCCAGCCCGCCTCGCGCGCGATCTGCTGCGCCTTCGCGAACTGCCAGGCGTACATGGCCGAAGCGCCGAGGTAGCGGGCCTTGCCCGCCCTGACCACGTCGTGCAACGCCTCCATCGTCTCCTCGATGGGTGTCCCGTAGTCCCAGCGGTGGATCTGGTACAGGTCGACGTAGTCCGTGCCGAGCCTGCGCAGGGAGGCGTCGACGGCGGCCATGATGTGCTTCCGGGACAGGCCGCGGTCGTTGGGGGACGGGCCCATGGGGAAGTAGACTTTCGTCGCCAGCACGTAGGCCTCCCGGTCGGGGAAGAGTCTGCGCAGCATGCGGCCGGTCAGCTCCTCGCTGACGCCGTCGTCGTACACGTCGGCGGTGTCGAAGAAGGTGACACCGCCCTCGACCGCGCGCCGCAGGAGCGGCTCCGCCGCCGCCTCGTCGAGGTGCCAGGCGCGTTCGGAGGTGTTGCCGTAGCTCATCATCCCCAGGCAGATACGGGAGACGGTGAGGCCGGTGGTGCCGAGCCGGGTGTAGTGCATGTTGTGGTCCTGTCCGTCTTGTCGGTTGTTGGCGGGTGGGGTCATCGGTTGTTGTGGGGTGGGGGAGTCGGCGGTGCTGAGGGCCGCGCGCCTTCGTACGTCCGCAGATCGCAGGGGACGTGGGGCGGGTCGTCCGGCATGCCGGACGGGTTGCCCGGTGTCTCCGGCGACCGTTCGCGGTGCACGGCGACGCCCAGCACCACGAGCACCACCCCCGTGACCTCCAGCGGCACCGGGATCTGCACCAGCACCAGCACTCCGACGACGGTCGCGGTGGCGGGCAGCAGGGACACCAGCAGCGCGTACGTGCCCCGGCTGAGCCGGGCCATGGCCAACTGGTCGCAGACGTACGGGATCACCGACGAGCAGACACCTACGCCCACGCCCGCGGCCAGCAGCCGGGGGTCGGTCAGGGCGGGTACGGCCTGGGCGATGCCGACGGGCAGCGCGGCGGCCGAGGCGATGAGCATGGCCAGCGCGAGGCCGTCGATGCCGCTGACGGCGGGGTTGCGGGAGGCGCGGTGGGCCAGAACGACGTAGAGCGCGAAGAGCGCCGCGTTGACGGCAGCGAAGAACAGCCCGAGCGGCTCGACGGCCAGGTGAACGTCGGTCAGCAGATACACCCCGGCGACCGCCGTGACCAGCGCCAGCAGATTGCGTCTGCTCCGTATCGCCACCGTCGCGAGGGCGATGACCGGCAGGAACTCGATCGCGGCGACGGTGCCCAGCGGCAGTCTGTCGATGGCGAGGTAGAAGCTCGAGTTCATCGCCGCCAGCAGTGCGCCCCAGACCAGCAGCGAGCGTCTGGTCGCGCGGTCGGCGGACCGCCACTGCCGCCAGGGCCGCCGCCACACCGCGAACACGGCGGCGGCCGTGACGATCCGCAGCCAGGCGACGCCCAGCGGCTGGACATGCGCGAACAGCAGAACGGCGAAGGCCGGGCCGAGGTAGTGGAAGACGGCGCTGACGACGAAGTACGCGTGCGGCGATACGCGTCGCACGCGTCCGGCGCGCAGGGTGTGAGCGGCCTGCCCGCTGCGTATGGCGCCCTTCCCGCGAGCGGTTCCGGTGTCGGGGTTCTGCATGCCCTCTAACCTAGAAAGCAGCAGCGCACGGAGCCATCGACGTTTGAAGGCCAGGCGTGCTTGTTGTCTGCGGGAGGGAAAGCCGTGACCAGCGATCGCTTTCAGAACGGAAAACAGCCTGTCGATGAGCTGAGCGGACGCCTGCTGCACCTGCTGGCGGCCGACCCCCGGCGGGGTGCCTCGGAGCTCGCCCGCGAACTCGGCGTCTCCGCGCCCACCGTGCGGGAGCGCATCCGGCGGCTGGAGGAGACGGGCGTCATCCGCGGCTACCGGCTCGATGTGGACCCCGCAGCGCTCGGCCGCCCCGTCGCGGCCTGGGTCAGGCTGCGGCCCGGCCCCGGCCAGATGGCCCGCATCACCGAACTCGCCGAGCGCACACCCGAGGTGAGTGAGTGCCACCGGATCTCCGGTGAGGACTGTTTCCTGCTCAAGGTGCATGTGCCGGAGCTGAGCGACCTCGAATCCGTACTCGACCGATTCCTGCTGCACGGCCAGACCACCAGTTCACTCGTCGTATCCACACCCGTGCCCCCGCGCCCGGTCCTGCCGTAGGCTCCGCCGGGAGAGTCGGCGAGGCGGAGGCACGGGAGAGCTATGAGGCGTCAGCGGTGGTGGGGACCAGGGGCGGTGGCGCTGGTCATGCTCGCGGTGGCCGGCTGCTCGTCCGCGGAGACGTCTTCACCGCCGGAGGACAAGCCGCCCGCCTCCGGGCGGGCCGGTGACGAGCAGGCGGCCGGTGAGAGGGGCTTGCCGGGCGTACCCAGCGCGGCGACGGCCCGACGCGAACTGTCCGGGCTCAAGGTGGCGGCGCACAGGTCGATGTCCGGCTACAGCCGGGAGAAGTTCCCGCACTGGAGCGCGCAGGGCGACAGTTGCGACACCCGCGAGAAGGTCCTCGCCCGCGCCGGAACGGACGTGAAACGCAACGCGGAATGCCGGGCCGTCTCCGGGCACTGGACCAGCCTCTACGACGGCAAGGAAATCACCGACGCCTCCGAACTGGACATCGACCACATGGTCCCGCTCGCCAACGCCTGGCGCTCCGGAGCCGATGGCTGGACACAGCGCAAGCGCGAGGCGTTCGCCAACGATCTGACCCACCCGCAGCTGCTCGCGGTGACCGCTTCGACCAACCGGACCAAAGGCGACCAGGGTCCCGAGGAGTGGCAGCCCCCGGCCAAGACCTCCTGGTGTACGTACGCTCGCGCCTGGACTGCGGTGAAATCCACGTACGAACTGACGGTCACCCGCGCCGAGAAGCAGAAGCTCGACGACATGCTGGAGACGTGCGGGCGATGACCGGCCGTGAGGCGAGCCGTGGGCCGGACAGGTACGAGGACCGTGTCCAGGCGGGTCCGGGCGGCATCATGACCGACGAGGTCGGCGTCATCACCGGCGAGGTGACCGTTGTGACCCGGCGTGCGCCCGGCGGGCGAGCCGCGATCGATGTGCAGTACACCGGTGCGGAAGAGTGGTACACCCTCTCCGGCAGTCCGGCACCGTTGCCGCCCGGGGGGCTGGCGGCCCTCCACACCCAGGTGGTCGACCTTCTACGCCGCGGAGGCTGCGCGGAAGCACCCCGCTAGAGCGATTGCCCGCTTGAGTTTGCGTGCCCTACGCAGACCTCCCGAGCGCAGTTCCCCGCGCCCCGCAAGGGGCGCGGGGAACTGCGCGCCCAGCCTGGGGGTACCTCCCTGCTCGAAGAGCTTGGGGGAGCACCCGCAGCCCGGGTGACCCGGGCAGGGGCACCCCCTCGTCGGGACAACTGTGAGGGTGAGGCTGATGCGGCGTCCCGCGAGGCCCAGCCGTTCGGCGCCGCTCAGCCGTCCAGCCAGTCACCGCCGACAGCGGTCGATGTGAAGCCCTGGGCGTTCCACAGGAAGTGCGGATGGGCGCAGCCGAACATGTAGGCGAGCAGGGCCGTGTCCTCCTTCCAGGTGGGCGGTCGGTGCAGCGCGTGGAACAGGTCCGCGCCGACATTGCCGGAGTCGATCTGGACGTCGCGGGCTCCCTCGCCGCCCGCCAGGGAGGCGATGACGGCGGCTATGTAGGTGCGGCGCAGTATGACCCAGACCGTGCCGACATCACCGTGCCATTCCCCGTGCAGCGCCTCGAAAGCGGCGAGCTCCTGGTCGAACAGCCGCCACACTTCCGGGTGTTCGCTGCGGCAGCGAGCCGAGAGCTGGGCCGCGCGTTCGCCGAGCCCGTCCACCGTGGTCGTACGGCCGATGCGCAGTGTGACTCCGTCGGTCAGCAGACCGGTGCAGGCGTTGGGCTCGATGCCGCACAGGGGGCAGTCGTCCCTTGGGGGCAGGCCGTTGGTGATCCCGTCGAACCACAGGGCGTGCCGCCCGGTCAGCCCCTCCCAGACGATGGTGGTGCCCATCAGCCATGTGTTCCACAGCAGACCGTGCGCTTCCGGCATGCACCCGTACTTGATCAGCGCGACGACGCACGCCCCGTACAGGGCCTTCTCGTGCGTGGACATGGAGCTCAGCCAGAAGTTGCTGGCCTCCCCGGTGACCGCGTCCGCGCGTACGTCGGTCATGTCGTTGAGCACCCGGCACAGGACCAGCGAGGCGAGGTGTTCCTCCTGCCAGAGTTCGCTGTCGGGGGAGACGTGCCAGAACAGGCAGTCCATGAGCTGAAGCAGGGTGTAGGCCGAGCGGTCGAGCGGTGTGGACTGGGGCAGCGTGACGGTGCCCGACACGTGCCGTTTGAGCCAGTGCTCGTCGACCGACCGCTTGTAGGCGGCGTAGAGCCCGCAGATCAGGGCGCGTGCCCCATTGGTCGTACGGTCCTCGGCGAGGCGCTGCTCGACCGCCCGGGCGGTGTCGGACACCTGGATCGCCGCCTCGACGCGCTTGTACTCGTGGAGCACCAGGATGTCGTCCTCGTGCCGGAACCTGAGGCCGAGATCCCGGTCGGAGTCGTTCATCTTCCTGGTCCACACCCAGCCCCCGGTCAACACGCTGTCCAGTTCTTTTCGGAAGGGCCACGTTTTGATCGAGAGCGGACGTCCGTCGCTTCTACGCCAGTTGTAGTCGTCCAGGCTACGGATGAGCGGCTTGGGTAAGTGGGAGCAGAGCGTGCAGGTGCACGAATCATCGTGGGGTGCAACGTCCGTGCTCTCCGCCCGCTCGCGCCAGGCACCTTCCAGTAATTCACACGAGAGCCGGCACAGGCGGATGCCGGTCTCGACGCCGGGGAACGCCCGCTCTATCACGGCGAGACACGCGTCCAGCCCGCGCAGACGTTCCGCGCCGTGGTCGTCGGGTGCGGGGAATGCCCTGGGCGCGCGGGCCAGCGCCCCTTCCACGGGAAACATCACGTTGCCCCCGTGCCGCTCTTCTCCGCGCGCGGCCCTGTTGCTGCGTGCGACACCGGATTCTTCGCGGCGCTTGTAATCTTCCGTGCAGCTCTTGACAGAGTCTCTGACCATGTTTGCCAGTTCGGTGCTGATTCCGCTTCGTCCCATCGGTGAGTCCTCCTGTTCGTGGATGCGCTCACGTCGGTGCTGCGGTGCATGACGGCATGCGTGGTGCGGTGGGGCGTGCGGTGGCGCAGTGCTCCTCCTCGGACAGCGGAGAACTGTGGTGCACTTGTCAGCTGAACGACCTGTTGGGCCAGGTCACACGGGCAGCAGGGGCTGTCAACCCGCCGGCCGCGAGGGCTCGCGGCCGGCAGGCGGACGTGGTCGGCGAGGGGGGTAGCTGCCAGTGCTAGGGCAGTTTCCCCAGGTTCATGGGATGTGTCCAGGTCAGCCGTACGACAGGTGCGTTCCGTCGCCGTGAGCGATCAAGAATGGGCAAGAACAGTCAAGTGGGCGGCATTATCCGAACGGAGGAAGTCGGAAAGCGTTGCCGTTAACGGCGGGATGGATCGTCGGTGATACGCGGCGGCTGGGATTTCCCGCACGGCGCTCCGAAAACCGAAGCGAAGGATTTGGCCTGTCGTATTCGAACGGAAATCCGGGATGCATGGCAGAACGCGGCATCTCCTGCGGGGCGGACGTTCTTCTCGTTAAGCTCCCCGACTCCCGGCGAGTTGACGCACTCGCAGGGCTCCGTTGGCCTGCCGACCGCTTTGTGCCTCCCGTGAAAAGGAACCGGAACTACCAGCAGGCCATTCGGTGAGCGCCGCCTCGCCGTACGGCAGCGGCCGTACGACGAGTGCGTTTCCGACCCAGCCCCGCTTGAAAAATGGTTGAGGACCCAGATGGAACGAGCCACGAACTCACCCGCGGCCCGGCTGCCCGCTGCCTGGTACGCGTGGTGGTCACTACCCGTAGCGATATGCATGGCCACGGCCGTGGCGATGGCCGCGGGGTCGGCCCAAGGCCGGCCAACCGTCCTCCTCGTCGGGGCGCTGGCCACCGCGGCCACGGCCATTTGCGTCGAGCGCCTGCTGAACTGCGAAAGCCGCGCCCGCCAGTCCGCCGGGAACTACCAGGCGCAGGCGGCGGCGGACAAGACGCAGGCTGAGCGCTGGCTGGCATCCGTACAGGAGAAGCACGCCGCCGAGGTCTCCTCGCTGCGTACACAGCTCTCCGAGCTGACCGAGTTCCACAAGAAGCAACTGGTCCGGATCGCGGAGGAGTTCCTGCCCAAGGCCATCGACGAACTGCGCGCGGGCGAGGCGATGGACGATCTGCTGCGCCCGCTCGCCGACGATCCCGACGTACCGCAGGAGTTCAAGAGCACGCTCAGGAAGCTACTGCGGTCCGCCATGCTCGCCATCGAGGAGGAGTTCGACCGCAGCACTTCGGCGCGCCAGTCGGTGGTGAGCATCGGCAGCCGGATGCAGGTCTACACGAGCAAGATCCGTGCCCAACTGCACGAGATGCAGGGCGTGCACTGCAGACTGCCCGCGGTTGCCCGTGACCTCATGCACCTGGACCAGGAGATCGGCCCGGCCGACTGCCTGGCCGCCAGCATCGTCGTACTTGGCGGGGCCGACCACCCGGGCAGGCAGTGGCAGACCCACCAGCCGCTGATCAGCGTGGTCCGCGGCGGCATGGGACGCATCAAGGAGTACAAGCGCGTCCAGCTACGCCGACTGCCAGAACTGGGCGTGGACGGCAACCTGGTCGACCACCTCACGCTGATCTTCGCGCACCTCATGGACAACGCGACGCGGTACTCGCCCCCGGCGGAACCGGTGATCGTCTCCGGCCGGGAAGTCCCCAACGGGCTTGGCATCCAGATCCAGGACGCGGGAACCGGGCTCAAGGCGGAGAAGAGGCAGCAGGCGTTGCGGCTGCTGAACGGCGTGATGATCGGCTCCGGGCCGGGCGGGCTGGCGGAGGACGCGCAGCTCGGCCTGCGCGTGGTGGGCAACCTCGCCCGCAAGTACGGCATCACCATCACGTTCGACGACTCGCCGTGGCTCGGCACCGCCGCAGTCGTGGTGGTGCCCCACAAGTACTTCAAGCCCCTCGACAAGCCCATGTACTCCGAGCCGGCGCGGGCCGCCAAGCTCCAGCGGGAGTCCGAACCCGCCGTCACGGCTCGGCCCGGACCCGGCACCGCCGGCTCCGACGCCGCCTCGGGCGGCCCGGCGGGGACAGCCGGTCCGGGCAGCCTGGTCGGCCCGGACGAGGAGCCGGTTCCGGACGGCACCACACCGGGCGGTCTGCCCAAGCGCAGCAAGCAGCTCACGGACGTACCGGGCCCTGCCAACGGCATGCGCGCCGCGGCGGGCGCCGACACCGACGGCGTTCCGCCGGAGGAGTCGTTCGCCGGACTGGCCGCCTTCGTGTCCAGCAACAGCCCGGCGGACGGGCCCGACACGCACGACCGCCTCGACGAGCAACAAGAGAGTGATTAGCCACATGACGCAGCATCAGCCCGACTTGAGCTGGGCGCTCCGCGACCTGGCGGAGAGCATCCCGGAGATCCGCTTCGCCGTGGTGGCCTCCTCGGACGGAAAGGCCATCACCGCGTTCGGCGCGGACCCCGATGACGCCGACCGGTTTGCCGCCATCGTCGCGGGCCTTCAGTCGCTGGCCCAGCCCGTCGCCGAACAGTTCCCCAAAAACAAGGGCCAGTTGCGGCTCGCCGGGATCGAGGTCGACGGTGGACACCTCTTCGTCGTACGCGCAGGCACCGAGACGTATCTGGGTGTGCTGGCCAAAACCGGGCTCGACCAGGGCCTGCTGGGACACCAGATGAGGGACTGCGCCCGCAGGATGGGCGACCTCCTCGGCACCGTTCCGCGCCAGGAGCAGCCTGGATGACCGAACGGCAGCTGGGCCCGGTGCCGTCCGGGCTGGAGCGTTACTACATACTCACCGACGGCCGCAGCGCGCCCACCGTAGGAGCGGCGAGCCTTGATGTGGCCACCCTCATCGTCGCCCGCTCCGCGCCCGAACCGGGAATCCGGCCCGAGCACGAAGCCATCCTCCGGACCTGCCGCAACCCGTTGTCGGTGGCCGAGCTTGGCGCGTATCTGGAGCTGCCCTTCAACGTTCTCTCGGTGCTGGTGGCCGATCTGCTCAACACAGGCGGCGTGGAAGCCCGTGATCCCATCGCAGGTACGCGCGACGGCGGGCCCGACCTCGCGCTCCTTGAGGAGGTACTCAGTGGACTTCAACGGCTTTGACCGGCCGGCATTTCCGCAACGGGCGGAAGCGCTGCACGCGGGAAGCCGATCGGTCAAAGTGATGGTCGCCGGCGGCTTCGGCACGGGGAAGACGACCATGGTCGGCTCGGTCAGCGAAATCGTGCCGCTCACCACCGAGGAAACGCTCACGCAGGCCAGCGTCGGCGTCGACGACCTGGTCGGCGTGGCGGACAAGAAGAGCACCACCGTCAGCCTCGACTTCGGCCGGATCAGCCTCAACGAGCAACTTGTGCTCTATCTGTTCGGCACACCGGGGCAGGAGCGGTTCTGGTTCCTGTGGAACGGCCTGTTCAAGGGCGCTCTCGGCGCGGTCGTCCTGGTGGACACCCGGCGGTTGCAGTCCAGCTTCCGGGCCATCGAGGAGATGGAGAGGCTGGACGTGCCGTTCGTCATCGCCCTCAACATGTTCCCCGACGCCCGCAGCTACCCCGCCGAGGAGGTGCGGGAGGCCCTGGCCATCGACCCGCACACACCGATCCTCACCTGCGACGCACGCGACCGGGCTTCGAGCCGCGATGTGCTGATCGCGCTCATCCACCACATCAAGGACCGGTCTGTTGCCGCATTGGAGCCCCGATGAACGCCCAGCCCTCCGACAGTCCGCACCTTGACCCGCCGAACCCGCCCGCGGGCTGTCCTGTGCGGCACGCCGGCACCGCGACGAGGCTGTACGCGGCGGAGTCCACGGTCGATCCGTACGGAACCTACTCCCGGCTGCGCAAGCAGTACGGGCAGGTCGCGCCTGTGCTCCTGGAAGGCGACGTGCCCGCCTGGCTCGTACTCGGTTACCGGGAGAACCGGCGTGTGCTGGACAACCCCGACCAGTTCAGCCGGGATTCGCGCAAATGGCGGGACTGGCAGGAGGGGCGGATCGAGGAGACCTCACCGCTCGTCCCGATGCTGGGGTGGCGCCCCGACTGTCTCTCGCAGGACGGGGAGCCCCACCAGCGGCTGCGCAAAGCCGTCACCGAAAGCATGCAGACGGTCGCCGATCGCGGGATACGCCGCCACGTCATCCACTTCGCCCACCAGCAGATCGACGCCTTCGCGGACACCGGGCACGCGGATCTGGTGCTCCAGTACGCCGAGTATCTGCCGATGCTCGTCCTGACGCGGCTCTTCGGCCTGCCGGAGAGCGCGGGGAAGAGCCTGGCGGCGTCCTGCGCCCAGATGATGAAGGGCGGCGAGGACGCCATCGCGCACAATGACCGGATCGGCCGAGTGCTCGCCGATCTCACGTCGCACAAACGCGCCGAACCCGGCCCGGACTTCGCCACGGGACTGATTCAGCACCCTGCCTCCCTGGACGACGACGAGGTCCAGAACCACTTGCGCCTCGTACTCATCGCAGCCCACACCACCACCAGCAACCTTCTGGCGCGGGTGCTCCAGACGATCCTCAGTAACGGCTCCCACCTCTCCAAGGTGGTGAGCGGACAGCTGACCGTCTCGGCGATCATCGAGGAAATGATGTGGAACTCGCCGCCACTGGCCGTGCTCCCCGGCCGGTTCGCCACCGCCGACTGCGAACTCGGCGGCCAGCACCTCAAGGTCGGCGACCTGCTCATCCTCGGCCTGGCCGCGGGAAACCTGGATCCGGAGATCCGCCCGCACACGGGTACCGCCGTACGGGGCAACCAGGCTCACCTGGCGTTCAGCAGCGGCCCCCACGAATGCCCGGGGCAGGCCATCGGCCAAGCCATCATCGAGGCGGCCGTGGAGGTGCTGATCCACCGCCTCCCCGGCCTCCGCCTCACCGTCGACCCCGCCGAGCTCACGGACACCGCCTCCACGTGGGAGACCCGCCTCGACCGCCTTCCGGTCAGCTTCGCGGCGTAGGGCGGGGTGACGGGGCCGGAGCCAGGCGTCCGTCCCGTCACCTCGCCCGCAGCGTCAGGACGCTGAGTTCGGCCCAGACGGTCTTCACGATGGCGTCGCGCCGGTGGATGCCCCAGTGGTCGGCGAGAGCGTCGAGGAGGACCAGCCCGTAGCCCGATTCGGCCGGTTGGCTGCCGTCGTTCGCCTTCGGGTAGGTCGGTCGCACTGGCCGGTCCGCGCAGGCGTCGCTCACCTCGATCCGCAGCGTGCCGCCGGTCCGGTCCTCCCAGGTGAGCCGAAGGCGGAAGTCCCGGCCCACGTTGCCGCAGTGGCGTGCGGCGTTCGAGGCCAGTTCTGCGACGAGGAGAGCTGCCGTCTCCGAGGCGTCGCTGCCGTACGGGATTCCCCAGTCGTCCAGCTGCTGCACGGCGAGCCGACGGGCCAGGCGGGCACCACGGCGGGTGGTGGAGAGCTGGAGCAGGAACTCCAGTAGTTGTGGGTCGAGTTGTGGGCTGAGCTGCTGACGCCTGATTTCCGTGTTCATAGGGTGACGATCTCGTCACGCGGCTAGGGTTCCCCAGGTCGGCCCATGTTGCACGCGCAGTTGGTACGTGCGAGGACCACCGCCGTACGGGCCGCGAACCGTAACCGCACGGAGTGAGCGATGAGGTGGGCGCGATGACCAAGCGCCGGGAACACGAACGGCAGCCTGTGACCGCGGACAGGCGCAACGACACCAGGCCCGGCGTCTGGGTGGCCTACGGAAAGCTGCTGAAGCTCTCCCGTAAACGGGCCTGCGTCACCCAGGAACGGCTGGCGGAAGCCGTGGGCTATTCGCTGGAACAGACCGCCTCCATCGAACAGGGCCGCCGCCCGGCGAAGGCCGCCTTCACGGAGGCCGCCGAACGGTTCCTCGGCGCGGGTGGAGTTCTCGAGGCGGTCCAGGAGGAGGTCGACTTCGCCAAACTTCCGGCGTTCTTCCGGGACTTCGCCGTGTTAGAGCTGGATGCCGTCAGCCACTATTCGTACGAGCCGCTGCTGGTGCCGGGGCTGTTGCAGACGCCTGCATACGCACAGGCGTTGTTCGAGGGCTATTGCCCCAAGATGTCCGCGGAAATGGTCGAGCAGAACGTCGACGCCCGACTCGGTAGGCAGAAGCTCCTCACCAAGACACCTAGTGTGGAGTTCTCCTTCGTCATTGGGGAGAGCGCCTTGCGTAATCCGATCGGAGGCCCCGAGGTGATGGGGGAACAACTCCGGCACCTGCTGAAGCTGCGGACGGCAGGGAACGTTGAGGTACAAGTCATCCCTAGCCAGGCTGGGTATCACACGGGACTCGAAGGCCCATTCGTGCTCCTGGAGACCGCAGAGCAGCACCGGCGCTTCGGCTACATCGAGTCCCAGACCCTGGGCTTCGTGATCAGCGACGCAACATGGGTGAGCACCCTTGGCCTGCGCTATGGGAAGCTGCGCTCGAAGGCGCTGCACATCGACGAATCGGCAGCGTTCATCGAGAAGTTGCTGGAGGGGCACGATGACCACTGAGCAGAAGGTGACCGGCGGGCTGTCGCTGGCGTGGGTCAAGAGCAGTTACAGCGGAGGGGGCGGCGGCAACTGCGTCGAGGTGGCTCGTACCGGCGCTGCCGTGCACGTTCGTGACTCCAAGGTGGTGGGTGGGCCGCAGCTCAAGGTGGCGCCCTCCGGCTGGTCCGCGTTCATCGAGCGGTTGCTGGAGGGGCACGATGACCATGACCACTGAGCTGAAGGCCACCGTCGGGATACCACTGGCATGGTTCAAAAGCACTTACAGCGGGTCGGGCGGCGGCGAGTGCGTTGAGGTGGCTCGTACAGGTTCTGCCGTGTGCGTTCGTGACTCGAAGATGGTGGATGGGCCGCAGATCCGGGTGGCGCGGTCTGGCTGGGCTGTGTTCGTCGGGCAGTTGATGGAGGAGCGCGATGGCCACCGGTGAGATGCCGCTGGTGTGGGTCAAGAGCACTTACAGCGGGGACGGTGGCGGCAACTGCGTCGAGGTGGCTCATGCCGTCACTGCCATACGCGTTCGTGACTCCAAGGTGGCGGATGGGCCGCAGATCCGGGTGGCGCGCTCCGGCTGGTCCGCGTTTATCGAGCGGTTGTCGGAGGGGCACGATGACCACTGAGCAGGAGGCCATGCCGCTGGCGTGGGTCAGGAGCAGTTTCAGCGGGTCGGGTGGCGGCAACTGCGTCGAGGTGGCTTGTACCGGCGCTGCCGTGCGCGTTCGTGACTCCAAGGTGGCGGGCGGACCGCAGCTCGCGATGGGCCGCGCCGGCTGGGCCGCGTTCGTCGCATCCGTGACGCGCTGAACCCGGCATTGGGGGGCTGTGCTTGCCAGCCCTGCGCCTCTGGCGCAGACCTCCCAAGCACAGAGGGGACGTGCCCCGTTAGGGGCGCGGGGAACTGCGCGATCAGCCACAGCTCACCCGCAGCCTGCGGGATTGGGCAAGGGGCACCCCCGGCCAGAAAGATCACTGCACCGTGGCGGCATTCAGGGCTGCTTCGAGTTGGGACTGATGGGCCAGGACGGCGGCGAAGGCGTGGCCGCCTTGGCCGGGGATCTGGTTGCGCATGCGGACCATGGCGACTCCGGCCAGGGCTGCGGTTTCCGGGTCCGGGATCTGGAGCCATAGATCCTCAGCGCGGGTCGCTACGGCCTCGGCCTGGTCGGCGGCCCCTTGGTAGTGCCAGCGCTCCGCGACGTCGCGGTACATGCGTACCCCACCGACGGCGTCACCGGCCAGAGCGGTGACGCGCGCGCGAGCCTCGCGGATGCGCAGTGCTTCGGGGTGGGAGAGCCCCAGCTCGTCCGCGGCCTTCTCGTCGAGCTGCGCGGCGAGCGCGAGGGCCTCGTCCATGCGGCCCGCCCCCGCGTGTGCTTCGAGGTGGGCCACGGCATCGGTGAGGGCGTCCGGCGAGCCCAGCGCGGGGGTGGGCGGAGGAGTGCTGCGTTTCTTCGGCGGCCTGCCGCGTTGGGCGGCGGCGCCGGAGAGCTCGCCCACCGACCCGTCGGGCGAGATGACCAGCAGCCATACGGTGCCGTCCGGCTCGGTGGCCTCCGCGCGTACGGGTCGGCCGAGGCCGGCTGCCGCCGCGGCCACGGCGTCGATGGCCGCGGAGCGGTCGGGGTGCTCGGACGCGGGGAGGAGCGGGCCGGAGACGGCCACCCGGCCGCTGTCCTGGACGACGAAGGCGTAGGCCGGCCAGGCCGGCACCTCGCTGGGCTCGTACGGCATCGAATTCCCTTCTGGTGAGCTCCTGTTCCGGTAGGGGGTGCCCCCGCCGGACGCTCGCGGGCTGCGGGCGCTCCCCCAAGCTGTTCGAGCAGGGAGGTACCCCCTGGTTGGGCGCGCAGTTCCCCGCGCCCCTTCGGGGCGCTAAGCGCTAGCGCACGGTGACGCCGGTGACCCGCCACGGCTTGGCGGCGGCCGACCGGACGAGGTGGACGTAGGCGACGGCGGTGGTGGGCTTCTGCTTCCAGCCGTCGCGGCCGTGCGGGGTGGTGGTGACGGTCCACTGCCGCCAGGCCACGGTGTCGGTGTCGGCCGGCTTCGCCGCGTCCTCGGTCTTGGTCAGCTTGACGGTGGTGTAGGCACGATGCTGGGTCCACTCGCCCCACTGGGCGCCGGGAGCCGCGCGGGAATGGCGTTCGCGGAGTTGACGCGCGTACGACTCGGTCAGCCAGCCCGCGTCCGCGGCGCGCGTCCCGGCGTCCTGCGTACCGCTGTCGACGGCGGTGTCGTACGTCCACATGGCGGTGAGCGTCCCCTCGCCGACCTCGTCGGCGTCGTTCTGGTCGACCTCCTCGGGCTTGGGAACATCGCCCTTGGGGGTGCCCGTGGCGCTGGGGGACGGCGGTGGGGACGAGGCCCGGGCCGAGACGGAGGGCTGCCCCTTCCCTTCGTCGCCGCCGGTGTCGGCGCCGCCGACACTGGCGCCGCAGCCGGGTACGGCAAGTGCGAACGCGAGGGCGAGCGCCGTCGCGGCTGCACGGCGCGCGCTGGGGGCTGTCATCCGAACCGCCTCACTTTCTGGGGCCTGCTTGCGTAGTAGCTGTCGTCGAGATCGCTGATCTTCACCACGTCGCCGGTCTTCGGCGCGTGGATGAACTGGCCGCCCCCGACGTAGATGCCGATGTGGTCGTAGCTGCCGTGGAGGTTGAAACCGATCACGTCGCCCGGCCGCATGTCGTCGCGGGAGACGGTCTTGCCCTCGGTGACCTGCACTTGGGAGGTGCGTGGCAGCAGCGTCCTGCCGCCGCTCGCGTGGTAGACCGCGGCCTGGACGAGGCTGGAGCAGTCGAACCCGACCGTGTTCGCACCCTGCGCGAAGCCCCTCCCGGGACCTTCGGGACCGCCGCCGCCCCAGGCGTACGGGGTGCCGAGCCATTTCTTGGCGTAGGCCACCACGCGGTCGCCGAACGGGCCACCTTCCTCGTCCGTCATGGGGGCACCGGAGTAGTCGCTCATCGACGTGAGGATCTTCGCGACGTAGTTCTGCGTCTCCGGGTACGGCGGCAGACCGCCGTACTGCTCGATCGCGCCGGGGCCCGCGTTGTAGGCGGCGAGCAGCAACCGCGTGGGGTCGCCGTCCAGCCCCAGCGTCTTGACCTTGCCCGCTAGCCAGCAGTCGTAGCGGGCCTGGGTCATGATGGCGTCGCCCGGGGTGAACGGGTCGGCGGTGCCGTCGGGTTCGGCGCTGCCGTCCTTGCCGGCCGCGTCCACTCCCCAGGTCTCCCAGGTGCCGGGCATGAACTGGCTCAGCCCCTGGGCGCCGACGGGGCTCTTCGCGTCGGGGTTCCAGCCGGATTCGGCATCGATCTGCGCGGCGATCAACGGGGCGCTGACCTCTTTGCACTCCTTGCCGGCGCGTTCGATCCACCGTACGTACTCCTTCGGGATGCGTCCGGCATCGAGCGCTGTCACGAGCCCTGCGGGAGCACCGGCTTCCTCCTCGTCGGCTGCCGCCACGACGGACAGGCCGACCAGCAGGGCGAGCAGCCCGGCGATGACACCGCCCGCCAACCTCACCGTGGCCGTGGGCATCCGCACCCCCCTCTTGAACCAGCCTCTTGAACCAGTTCCCTCGAAAGTCCGTATGTGGGTCCGCAGTCGAAAATCAGCGCGTATGTACGCGTCGATCAGTGCTTGGACGAACTTGACAACTCATCTGCGGAATCGCGGCGTTGAGTGCGCCGACGAAGGGAGATGCCATGGCCGGGGAAGTACCGGTTTCCAACCCCTGGCTATCTCCAGCCCGTCCCTCGGGGGGCAACAACGGGGAGCCGAGTCGATCGGTTCAGGACGTGTTGACGGCAACGACAGGGCCGACGGCACCTCAGGGGGCCGGCGTGCCGTGGCCCGACTACGTGCTGCCCGTCGCCTCGCCCCGGCCGGTCACCGGTCCCGGGTGGTGGTGGCTGGGCGTACACGGCGGCGCCGGGGTCAGCACGCTGGAGCAGGCCGTGCCCGGCGGCCGGGACGCGGGCCGTGCCTGGCCCGCGGCCGACGAGCCGCAGCCGGTGGTGCTCGTCGCGCGCTCCAGTGCGAACGGCCTCAAGGCTGTGCGGAACGCCGCACAGCAGTGGGGTTCGCAGCTGGTCACCGGGATCGAGCTGCTCGGGCTGGTCGTCGTCGCCGACGCTCCGGGCCGGCGCCCCCGCGCCCTGCGGGACCTGCTGCATCTCGTCTCCGGCACCGTCCCCCGGCTGTGGGAGATCCCGTGGGTGGAGGAGTGGCGGCTCGGCGAGCCGCCCACGGCGCATCTCCCCAAGGAATGCGCGCCGTTGGCCCGCGATCTGACCCGACTCACCCGACCCGCGTAAGGGGAAACCGCATGTCCAGTCTGCTGGCGGCTGTCTCGGTCGCTTCACAGGACCTCGCCCACTTCGCCCAACTCGCCGCCGACCCGGCACCGTCCGGCCCTCCGGACGTCGGCGGCGGCTCGGCGCCGCCCGGAGCCGACGGCTTGCTGACGGTGCTCAAGTGGGTGGCCTGGACCGTCACAGCGCTGTGCGTCGCGGGGATCTTCGCCGTCGCAGCGCGGATGGCGCTCGACCACTCACGGGGCGGCGGTCGCGAGCACGCCAAGGGGCTGGGCTATGTGCTGGGCGCCTGTCTGCTCGTCGGCTCGGCTTCCGGCCTCGTCGGCGCGCTCGTCTGACGGCACGTCAACGGATTGCGGGGCGGGCGCAGATGAGGCTGATCACAGGGATGGGGAAGGGACATGGCAGAGTCCGACAACCGTGCAGGCACCGACGAGCCGCGGAGTCCGTGGCTGCGGACCGGATTCGTCCTCGCGGTGGGGTTCATCGGCTTCGTGGCCGTCATCGGGGTGGCGGTCCTCGTCTCCTCCGGCTCCTCGGACTCCTCGGACCGAGGCGGTTCCACCGCGGCCTCGGCATCGAAGGGGGCACCGGGGTCGCAGCCGGGCGGGCGCGCCACACAGTCACCGCCGTCCGCGGCCGGGGACGGCGACTCGGCGGGGGACGGTGACACCTCCGGGGACCGTGACACGTCCGGTGGCGGCGATACGTCGTGTCCCGAACTGGACGACCGGCGGGACGAGGTGCCCACCGACGCTCCCGAGGGCGTGGCGTGGAAGCTGTTCCATACCGTCGCGCTCCCCTCCTCGAAGGCTGCGGGCCCGGCTGTTGTCGAGAAGGACGTGGCGCGTTGCTACGCGCACACTCCGCTGGGCGCTCTGCTGGCGACGAGCCAGATCAGCGTCCGGTACCTGGCCGCCGACGACTGGCAGAAGGTGACGCGCGCGCAGACCGTCGGCGCGGGCCGCCAGTCCTATATCGCCGCCAGGACCAAGTCGGAGAGCACGGCGGATCCGAAGGCGGCCCAGGACGGTGCGGTGCAGGGGCAGATCGCGGGCTTCAAGTTCGTCACGTATACCCGCAGCGCGGCGGTGATCCAGACTGTGTGGCGGTTCCCCGACGGCCGGATGCAGGCCGCCACCACGACGGCGCTGTGGCGGAACGGGGACTGGCGACTGGAGTATCCGGCCGATCCGGCGGCGCCCACTCCCGTCGACTCCCTCGCCGGATACGTCAAGTGGGGCGGTGTGTGATGGCGGGCTGCGACTTCGGCTGGGTGAGCCCCACCGTCGGCGGCTACTGCGTGGGGGAGGGGGAGGGAACCAGCCCGAAGGACCTCGGCGACAGCGCGTTCGACAACATCGTGGACAGCGCCGCCAAGGCGGCAGGCTCCACCGTCAAGGCACTCGGCAGCGCGTGGACGCAGATCGAGAGCCCGGTCCTCAGCTTCGACAGCGGACCGGTGGCGTTCCTGCGCGGCTCCACCTTGTGGTTCACCTCCTTCACCGCCGTGCTGTGCCTGATCGTCGCGGCCGGGCACATCGCCTGGCAGCGCCGCGGCGAACCCGGCAGACAGGCCGTGCAGGGGCTGCTCAACCTGGTCCTCGTCTCATCGGCCGGGGTGGCAGCCGTCAACCTGCTGACCGTGGCGGGAGACCGGTTCAGCGTCTGGATCATCGACAGGTCCATCGGCTGCCGGCAGATCAGCCCGAACGGCGAGCCGGTCCAGCAGTGCGTGAAGGAGTTCGACGACCGCGTCTCGGCCATGCTCGCCCTGGGGGACACCGATTCGTCCTTCCTGGTGCTGATCATGTCCCTGCTGGTGATCTGCGGCAGCCTGGTGCAGATCGCCCTCATGATCGTCCGGGTGGCCATGCTGGTGATCCTCACCGGCACGCTCCCGCTGTCCGCGGCGGCGAGCGGTACCCCCGCGGGCCGGGCCTGGTTCCGCAAGTCCGTGGGGTGGCTGCTGGCCTTCGTCCTCTACAAGCCGACCGCGGCGATCGTGTACGCGGCGGCGTTCTCGATGACCGGCACGGGGCAACAGGGCGGAGAGGGCAACGAGATCATCTCGATGGTGTCCGGTGTCGTCCTGCTGGTGCTGGCCTGCTTCACCCTGCCCGCGCTGCTACGGCTCGCAGCCCCCGCCGTGCAGGCGACGACGTCGGGCCTCGGCCGCGGCGCCAAGTCCGGCGCAGGCGGCGGTCAGGCCGTGGCCACCGGGGCGCAGGCCGTACCGCAGCTACGCGGTCCGGCCGCCGGCCGATCCGTCTCCGGGGCGACCGTGGACCGGGACCGGGCGGAGGCCACCGGCGCACACAACAGCCCCCGCCGGGCGGCGAGCAGCCGCCCGCCCGCAGGAAGCGCCGGCGGCCCGCACGCGACACCGGGCGCCGAGCACGCGGGGGTCGCCGCCGACGGACGCGCGGGACACGGGGGGCACGCAGGACACGGGGGGCACGCAGGACACGCGGGACGCGCGGGGCAACCGCGCCCGACGGCCTGGCGGAACCGGCCCGAGGAGCAGCCGCGGTCTGCGAACTCTGCGGGCCCTGTGGACCCCGCGGACCCTTCGGACCCCGCGGAGTCCGCCGACGAGGAGCTGCTTGCCTCCGCACCTTCGACAACTCACCGACACCACGACGACCAGCGAGGAAAATCCCGTGGCAGCGACTGAAACACACAGCCCGCGCACCTACGGCAACTTCCGCAAGCCGCGCGCCTCCGGACTGCGGGGTCTGTCCCTGGGGGCGACCATGCTGCTGTTCGGCGGCCTGATCGCCGTCGTCCTCACCACGCTGATCTCCCTCTGGGCCGCACTGGCACTGGCCGTCGTCCTGGCGATGGTCATGGCTCCACTGGCCCTGCGCGACCGGCACGGCCGTACGCTGATGCAGCGTGGTTCGGTCCGCCTCGCCTGGTGGCGTTCCACGTCCTCCGGCAGCAACCTCTACCGGTCAGGGCCGCTCGGCCGGGCCGGGGGCGGCAGTTGCCGACTGCCCGGGCTGGCCGCGCAGTCCTCGCTGAGCGAGGCGCGGGACGGCTACGGACGCCCGTTCGCCATGATCAGCATTCCGGCGACCAACCACCACACCGTCGTCGTCTCCTGCGACGCGGACGGTGCGGCCCTGGTCGACGAGCGGCAGGTCGATATCTGGGTGGCCCACTGGGGCCAGTGGCTGTCGGCGCTGGGTACGGAACCAGGTCTCGTCGCCGCGAGCGTCACCGTGGAGACGGCACCCGATCCCGGAGTCCGGCTCCAGCAGGAGATCGGCGCCAACTCCGTCGACGAAGCACCCGAGTTGGCGCGGGCCATGCTCCGGGACGTGGTCGCCGCCTACCCAAGCGGCTCGGCGCAGATCAGCACCCGGATCGCGCTGACGTACTCCGGTGCGGCCCGCGCCGGTGCGCCCCGCCGCAACGTCGAGGAGATGGCGGTGCACATCGGCACCCGCCTGCCGGGCCTGACCGCCGGGCTGTCCATGACCGGCGCGGGGACAGCCGTACCGATGACGGCGACCGAGCTCGCCGAGGCGGTGCGGGTCGCCTACGACCCGACCGTCGCACAGCTGGTGGAGGAGGCGCGCGTCGCCGGGGGCACCGGGCTGACCTGGGACGAGGCCGGACCCACCGCGGCGCAGGAGGCGTGGGACCACTATCGGCACGACGGCGTCCACAGCATCACCTGGGCCATGACGGAGGCTCCGCAGGGCGAGGTGTTCTCCAACGTACTGACCGGCCTGGTACAGCCCAACCGCGATATCGCCCGCAAGCGGGTCACCCTCCTCTACCGCCCGCACAGCCGCGCCGAGGGCGCCCGCGTCGTCCAACAGGACTACAAGAACGCCCTGTTCACCGCCCAGCAGTCACCCCTCGGGCGGGCGAGCGACGACGCGGAGGTGGTCGCGGCCAGGAAGGCGACCGAGGAACAGGCCCAGGGACACGGGGTGATCCAGTTCGGCCTGCTGATCACCGCGACCGTCGACTCCGCGGAGGATCTGCCCAGGGCGACCGCCGCCGTCGACAACCTCGCCCCCGCAGCACGGATCGCCGTCCGGCCGGTCTACGGCTCCCAGGCCGCGGCCTTCGCTGCCGCGTTGCCGCTGGGTTTGGTGCTCCCACTCCACACGGCCCTCCCACAGACGGTGCGGGACGCGATGTAGGGCCCGGCGGACGTTGCGTACCCCGCATGGGGGGCTGCGCTTGCCAGCCCTGCGCCTCTGGCGCAGACCTCCCAAGCTTCGCAGGGGGAGACGCGCCCCGAAGGGGCGCGGGGAACTGCGCGATCAGCCAAGACGCATCCGCAGCCCGCGGACGACGGGCAGGGGCACCCCCGGACACGGCCATACAGCACAGGAGGATTCGATGGCACGTAAGACCGCGAAAACGCGGGCCCGCAAGGCCGACACCAGCCGGCCGCAGGCCACCGCGCGGGGGTGGCCGGGCCGCGGCGGCGGCATGGTCGGCTACGTGGACCCCGCCCCCGAATGGCGGGGCACGTCCGTGCAGGTCTGCGGGCTGTGGCCGTTCGGCGCCGGGGCCGGGACCCCGATGGTCGGGGTGCCGCTGGGCCGCGACCTGGACTCCGGGGCCACGGTGTGCTGCGACCCGGTGAGCTGGTTCATGCGTACGGGGCTGCTGGCCAACCCCTCGATGTTCGTACTCGGCCGCCCCGGTCTCGGCAAGTCGACCGTGGTGCGGCGGATGGCGCTCGGACTGTCCGGCTACGGCGTCCATCCGCTGATCTTCGGCGACCTCAAGCCCGACTATGTGGACCTGATCAGGGCGATCGGCGGGCAGGTCATCAGCCTGGGCCGGGGGCGCGGCCACCTCAACGTCCTCGACCCCGGCGAGTCCACCGCCGCGGCGGCCCGCCTCACCGGCGACGCGCGCCGGCAGCTCCTCGCCGGCATCCACAGCCGCCGGCTGCACATGGTCTCGGCGCTGCTGACCATCCTGCGCTCCGAGCCGCCCGGCGACCGGGAGGAGACCATCCTCGCCGCGGCGCTGGACATCCTCGACGACCGGCACGGCCCCGGTCGCACACCGGTGCTCGCGGACCTGGTGCAGGTCATCAAGGACGCCCCGGAGCCGGTGCGCGCCGTGGCCCTCGACCGCGGTGACATCAAGCGGTACTGGGACATCACCGAGAACCTGGAAGCCTCGCTGACCGCGCTGCTCGGAGACGGCCTGCTGGGCGACTCCTTCGCCCGCCCCACCACGGAGCCGATGAAGCTCGACCGCCCGGTGTGCTTCGACGTCAGCCATATCGACGACAGCGAGACCCTGCTCCAGGCCGCCGCGCTGCTGTCCTGCTGGTCGTACGGCTTCGGCGCGGTCTCAGCGGCGCACGCCCTCGCGGACGCCGGGCTGGAGCCGCAGCGCAACTACTTCCTGGTCATGGACGAGTTGTGGCGGGTGCTGCAAGCCGGCCGGGGCCTGGTCGACCGGGTCAACGCGCTCACCCGCCTGGACCGGCAGCGCGGCGTGGGCCTGGCCATGGTCACCCACACCATCGGGGACCTGCTCGCGCTGCCCACCGAGGAGGACCGCATCAAGGCCAAGGGCTTCGTCGAGCGCGCGGGCATGGTGGTCTGCGCCGGACTGCCACCGGCCGAGATGCCGCAACTCGGCCAGGTGGTCGAGCTGACGGAGGTCGAGAAGCGGCTGCTGGTCGACTGGTCGACGCCCCCGGCCTGGGACAGCTCCCGCAACCGCCAGGCCGACCCACCCGGCCTTGGCAACTTCCTCGTCAAGGTCGGCAGCCGCCCCGGCATCCCGGTCCATGTGGACCTGACTCCGGGGGAGTTGGACGTCAACAACACCAACAAGAGGTGGAACAAGTGAGGGGCCGCCGTCCGGCGCGGTGATGCGGTGAACCGTGTTCAGGAGGGGCCCCTGCCCGAGGCGGTCTGAACCGATTCGCCCAAGGGGCCGTTCTCACCCTTGAGTTCGTTCGTCGGAAGTTGATCAGGGCATCAGGAAGGGTTCACATGAGCGAGGACGGAGAAACACAGCCGTCGGGCGCGCCGCCCGGGCGTTCCGCACCTTTCGAGGTGCTCATCGCCGACGACGGATCCGCCTCCATCGACGGCGAGCCGGTCCCGGTGATCGGTGACCAGCCGCTCGACATCGCGATACTCGACACACTGCACGGGTACGCGCAGCTCCGGGACACCCCCGTCACGGCCGCCATCTCCAACCCGAGCACGGGCTATGCCGTACGCATCGAGGTCGGCCCCGATGGCTCCAGCCAACTCCTGGCGCAGGACGCCGGGTCCGATGCGGGAGGCGGGACGCCGGCCGCGAGCGGCCCGTCAGTCCCTGCCGGCGACGCGATGTCCGGCGTGCCCGGACAGGAAGGCCCGTCGCCTCAGGGGCCGCCGCCTCAGGGCCCGTCGCCTCAGGGCCCGTCGCCTCAGGGCCCGTCCGGCTCGGACAAACGGCGGGTCGCGATGCCGTCGATTCCGCGTCCGTCGATCCCGCGCCCCTCGCTTTCCCGGCCGTCGCTTTCCCGGTTGTCGGCTTCCCGGCGTTCGCCCGGTGCCGGGAAGGCGGGGGCCAGAGGGTCGGACGAGGAGTTCCGGCCGAGCAGCCTGCTCAAGAAGCCATGGACCGTCGCCGCCGCGGCTGTGGCCCTTGCGGCGCTCATCACGACTCCGATCGCGCTGGCCGGTTCCGGGGGCGAGGAGAAGGAGAGCGGCAAGGACCGGAAGAACCAGGCCAGTGGCACCAAGGACGATGCGGGCCGTGGCCCGTCGGGGACTGTGCGCCCCTCCCCTCCGGGCTACCCCACCGACTCTCCTTCCGGGAGCCCTTCGTCCGACCCGTCCAGCAAGGACAAGGACAAGGACAAGGACCCCACCGGCGAGCCGAAGCCCTCGCCTTCGGAGTCCGGCGGTTCGGCGGATGACGAGGACTCCGCCGGGGCGCCCGAGAGTCCGGGCGGCAGCGATGACGGCGACGACGACGTGGATGCAGCCGGGACCACGGCCAAGATTCCCTCCGGGGCGACCATGGTCGTGAACCGGAAGAGCAATCGGTGCCTGGACCTGCCCGGCACCGGCGGCGGCAAGCCGGACGGCCGGGTCCAGCAGGGCCCTTGCGACACGACCCCCGGGTCCCGTGGCGGCAACCAGCGGTGGGTTCTGGACCTCAAGAAGAAGGGCGCCGGTCCCCGGGGCACCGACCTCTACCTGGTCCGCAACGTCAAGGACGACCTCTGCCTGGACCTGGCAGCCTTCGGCCCTGTCGCGGCCGGTTCACCGGTGACCGAGTTCCACTGCCGTGCCGACGAGGACAACCAGCTGTGGTGGCTCGACAAGCGGTCCAACGGAACGTTCAGCATCCGCAATGAGAAGAGCGGCAACCTGTGCCTCAACGTGGCGAACGCGGGGAAGGCGAACGCCGCTGCGACGATCTCCGGCTGCGACGGCGCCGTTCGCCAGTGGAGCTTCCGGAAGCCGTGAACCCGTACCGGCGTCGGCCACGGTGCCGACGCCGGTTCACCCGGCCGACGGCTCACTCAGCGGTTCGCTGCATGCCGGCGTCATCGAGGCCGTCATCGAGGCCGTCATCGAGCCCGCGCAGCTTGTCGCGGATTTCCTCGGCGTCGGGATGGTTGAACTCCTCCAGCAGCTCCAGCGCCTGGCCCCAGCCGCTGCGGGCGGCTTCCAGTTCGCCGACAGCCAGCCAGGCGTCGGCGAGGTGGCTGATGGTGTGGGCCTCGGCCCATCGGTTGCCGACCTCCCGGTGCGCCTCGAGCGCACGGTGATAGTGCTCCACCGCGTCGTCGTGGCGGCCGAGCCGGTGGTGGACGGTGCCGAGGAAGTCCAGCGAGATGCCCTCGACCCAGCGGTTGTCGGTGGCGCGTTGGACGACCAGCGCCTGCTCCAGATACTCCTGCGCCTCGTCGAGCCGGCCGAGTCGCAGATACGCATCGCCCAGGTTGTTCAAGCAGATCCCCTCGCCCCAGCCGTAGCCGAGGGCGCGGTCGGTCTCCAGCGATCGCCGGAGATGGCCGATCGCCTCCTCGATCCGACCGGCCCGCAGACAGACGTCGCCGAGGTTGCCCGTGATCCGTGCGACGCCCTGCTCGTCCCCGAGTTCCTGCCAGACGGGCAGCGCCTGGCCGTAGTGGTCGATAGCCTCGTCGAAACTGCCCGCGTTGGCGAGGGCGTTGGCCAGACTGGTGAGGCATTCGGCCTCGCCCAGCCGGTCGTGGGCGCTGCGGGCGGCGCTCAGGCTCGTCCGGTTGGTGGATATCCAGTCGTTCGTATGGCTGCGCAGGTAGAAGAACCCCCACAGAGCGGCGGTCTGCCGCCATGCGATGCCGGACTGCCCATGTGTGGCCGCATGGGTGATCGCCGCGACGAGATTGGCACGCTCGGCCGTGCACCAGCCCAGCGCCTCGTCGTAGGTGGTGAACTCCAGGGGCCGGCAGTCGGGAGGCAGCGGAACGAGAGGGACGCGCGGGCGCTTCGGAGTGATGAACCCGGAGGCGGCATCCGCGGTGTGCAGATACCAGGTGAGGACCCGCTCGACTGCCTGGTCACGGTCCGCTGCTGCCTCCTCGCAGCGGGCGCGCTCGGCGGCGTAGATACGCAGCAGATCGTGGAAGGCGTAGCGGCCGGGGAAGTGTTCGGTGAGCAGATGGGCGTGGGTGAGTTCGCCCAGCAGGCCGCGCGTCTCGCGCAGCGCGAGCCCCGCCAGGGCGGCAGCGGCGGGCGCCGAGATGTCGGGGCCAGGATGCGCGGCCAGCAGCTGGAACAGCCGGGCGGCCGGGGCGGACAGCGCGTGGTGCGACCAGGAGAACACCGCCCGCACATCGGTACTGATGTCGCCGCCCGTGAAGGCGTCGAGGCTGCCGTGGCTGTCGCGCAGCTCGTCGGCGACGGCGTGCAGCGGGAAGCTGGGGTGGGTGGCCGCACGGGCTGCGACGATGGCCAGGGCCAGCGGCAGCCGGGCGCAACGGGCGATGATCTCGTCCGCCGCCTCCGGCTCCGCGGCCAGCCGCTCGGCACCGATACGGCGGGCCAGGAAGTCCCGTGCCTCGGCGAGGGGGAGCGGGGCCAGCGTCAGCGGATGTGCCCCGTCGTTGGCGATCAGGCCGGTGAGCTGGTTGCGACTGGTGACGATGGCCAGGCAGCCGGGCCCGGTGGGCAACAGGGGCCGGACCTGTTCGGTGTCCCGGGCGTTGTCCAGCAGGAGCAGGACCCGTCGGTCGGCGAGCAGGCTGCGGTACAGCGCGGCACGGGCGTCGGGGCGCCCTGGCATCTGCCCCGGAGGGACGCCGAGCGCGTCCAGGAAGGTGTGGACGGCCTCGTCCGGCGGCATGGCCGAGCCGGTCGGATCGAAGCCGCGCAGATTGACGTACAGCTGGCCGTCGGGGAAGCGGTGGGCGATCTCGTGCGCCCAGTGCACCGCCAGCGTCGTTTTGCCGACGCCCGCCATGCCGCCGATCGCGCTGATCACCACGGCGGTCGGACGCCGCCCCTCGGCGGGCAGCAGCGCATGGCTCTGGGCGAGTTCGGTGTCCCGGCCGGTGAAGACCGGCAGATCGGCGGGCAGCTGTGCCGGGCGCGCTGCGGCGGCCGGGGCGGGCGGGCCGGCGTCCCGGGGCGTGGTCGGCTCCGGCGGGGTGGGGGCGCGCAGCGACGGGTCGGCGGACAGTATCCGGGCGTGGAGGTCGAGCAGCGCCGGACCGGGCTCCACGCCGAGCTCCGCCACCAGCGTCTCCCGGAGCCTGCGGTAGGCCGCCAGCGCCTCGGCCTGACGCCCGGACCGGTAGAGCGCCAGCATGAGCAGCTCGCACAGCCGCTCGCGCAGCGGATGCTCAGCTGTCAACGAGGTCAGTTCGGCGGCCACGTCCTCGTGACGTCTCAGTTCGAGGTCCACATCCAGCCGGGCCTCCAGCGCGTGCAGCCGCTGCTCGTCGAGCCGGTACCGTTCCGCCTCGGCCAGCGGGCCGGGGAGCCCCGCCAGCGGCTTGCCCTCCCACAACTCCATTGCGGCGTACAGCAGTTCCCCGGCCGCAGCGAGGTCGCCACCGGTGCGGAGCTTCTTCGCCTCGGCCACTCTTCGCTCGAAGACGCTCAGGTCCAGGGCGTCTTCGGGGACGCGAACGAGGTAGCCGTCCGCGGCCGAGACGATCACATGCGGCGCCTCGCCCGCCTCCCGCCCCGGCTCCAGCACCTTGCGCAGCCGCGAGACGTACGTACGGAGAACCGTCACCGCTCCCGTCGGCGGATCTTCGCCCCAGATGGCGTCGACCAGCTCACCGATCGTCGCGGGGCGTCCACGCCGCAACAGCAGCGCAGCCAGCACCGCCCGCTGCTGTGGTGATCCGAGGGCCAGTTCCCGCTCCGCGCGCCATGCCCGAACAGGTCCTAAGACGGCGAGGCGCAGGGAGGTCGCACGACTCACGTTCACGCGTTCGACTCTACCGATGCGGGAACGATCCGGAAGCGCTCTCTTGCTTTTCTCACCCAGTGGACCGAGTGAACCGGTCACCGAGCCCATCCGTGTCTCTTTGAGCATCGGTCGTCGACGACACGGAGGACGCCGCTATGCCTGAGCCGACCGGTCCACGCCGTACGAGGCCCAAGCGGCTGGCGCGACAGCTGCTCGATCAGGAGCTGAACGCCGCCACGCAGCAGAACAGCCCGCCCGAGAACCCTGGGTGGGGGAGTGCCCCGCAACGGGCGGAGCAGGATTCGTCCAGCCGAGCCGCGGACCAGCTCGACGAGACGGCGAACGAAATGTTCCGCGCTCTGCGCGAGTTGTTGCGCACCCTGCTGCGCAACCCGCGGGGACGAGAGGCGGCGGGAGAGCCCGGGCAAGGACAGGACGTCCAGCAGCCTGCTCCGGAGCCAGGCTTTGCACCGCCTCCGCCACAGCCGAAGGCCCGGCAGCGCCTCACGAAACCGCAGCCGGAAGGCGCCAACTCGCCCTCTGCGCAGTACTGGAATCTCCGTCCGGAGCAACAGAAGGCGGTCCAGGACGCTGCACTGAAGTTGATCACCAGCAAGAGCCGGTACAGGGACGCGTACGATCGCAACCCGCTGCAGCTGGGCCTCGCGGCGGAACTCGCCGGTGAGGCATACGCCCGACAGCTGGCGGCAGCCGCGGCCAAGGCGAACGGCACCGACGAGCGGAAGTCCTGGCTGTCCAGGCTCAACCCCTGGAGGCCGGCGAAGGCCGCCCGCAACACCGAGACAGCCGCTCAGGAGAACGGTCGCGGACGCGCATCTGCGGCTGTCCCGGACCCCAACGCACGCATGACCGCACCGCCCCAAATGCCCCAGCTCCCCCACTACGCTCCCGGGCACCCGGCACCGGCGCCCCCCAACGCGGCACCCCAGCAGGCCCCCCGTCCTCCCATGCCCACCCAGGGCCAAGCCGTCGGTCCCCGCCCTGCGACCACTGCCCTCCAGGCCGTGGCCCGCGCCGTGGCTCCCTCCCAAGGGAACCCCGGCGCGCCCGCACCCGGGCCGCCCGTACCCCCCAAGCTCCCTCGTGACGCCCCCGTCGCCTCCGGGGAGGTCTCCCCTCCCACCAGCCCTCAGCCGTCCCGTCCCCCCAGCCCCGTAAGCCCCATGTTGCAGTCCTCCTCGCCCAGCTTCAGAGCCGCCGTGGCCAACGAGTCACTCGCGTACCACCGCTCCGGCAGCGAGAGAGGAAGGACGGGACCCCCGACGCCGCAGTCGCCACCGCCGTACAGCTCCGCGGTGCGACCGGCAAACACCCAACAGCGAGCGAAATCCCCGGGCCGGAAGTAACGCTGGTCAGGAAGCCTCTACGCCGCGTTCGGCGCGGTCATGCCGCACAGCACCCTGGAATGGCGAGGACGGCATTGTCCGTGAGCGAGAGAACGACACCGGCGGCCCCCGCAACGCCCACGACCACCGCTTCGTCGCGGCGGATCCGAGACGTCGATGCCCTGCGTGGCTTCGCGCTGCTCGGCATTCTGTTGGTCAACGTTCAGGTGATGGCCGATCCGTATGCGGGCCAGGGGCCGTCCGCTTCGGTGGGCGACAGGGTTGCGGTCTGGCTCGTCACCGCGCTGGTCAGCAGCAAGTTCTATCTGCTGTTCGCCTTCCTCTTCGGGTACAGCTTCACCCTGCAAGTGCGCTCGGCCGAGCGGGAGGGCGCCGGGTTCGCAGCCCGGCATCTGCGCAGGGTGCTCTGCCTGTTCGTTCTGGGTCTCGCGCACGCCGTGCTGTTGTTTCCGGGCGACATCCTGATGACGTATGCGGTGCTGGGGCTGGTGCTGTTCGCCGCGCGTGGCGTGACGCCGCGCACGGCGGTGCGCGGCGCGGTCTGGCTCGTCGCCGCTCTCGCCGTCCTGTTGCTCGGCAAGGGCCTCCTCGCCCTCGCTGTCACCGCGCCGGCCGAAGCCGCCGACCCGCGGGAGGCGACGGCCGTGGCGGCGTACCGAGGCGATCCCGTCTCCGTCGTGCATGCCAATCTGCGGCAGTGGCGGGAGCTGCTCGCCGGGGATCTGCTCTACGCGCCGCACATCCTGGCGGCCTTTCTGGCGGGCCTGGCCGCGGGCAAACGGCGGGTGCTCGCCGAGTTCGACCGGTATCGCGCGCAGGCCAGACGGTTGGTCGCCTACGGGCTGCCGGTCGGCCTGGCCGGGAGCGGGTTCATGGCGATGTGCGGCAACGGCCCGCTGGACGCGCGCTGGTCCGACGTCGGCATGGCCGTCGGCGTGCTCACCGCCCCGGCGCTGACCGCCGCGTACGCCTGCGGACTGCTGTTCCTCCTGCGTACGCGGCACGGCCGACGGCTCGGCGAGGGCCTGGCGCCGGCCGGGCGGATGGCGCTCACCAACTATCTGTCCCAGTCGCTGGTGATGGCCCTGGTCTTCACCGGCTACGGGCTCGCCTGGTACGGCCGCGCCGGCCTGGTCCCCGTACTGGCCGGGTGCTGCGTTCTCTATGCGGCCCAACTGGCGCTCAGCCGCTGGTTGCTTCGCCGCGTTCGGTACGGCCCCGTCGAACGGCTCCTCCACACCGTGACCCGGGCCCGCGCCCGCTGACCCGCAAGGGGGCTGCGCGTGCCCACCCTTCGCCCCTGGCGCAGGGTGGGCACGCTTGCGGGGAAGCAAATAAGGGGCGCGGGGAACTGCGCGATCAGCCTGGGGGTACCTCCCTGCTCGAAGAGCTTGGGGGAGCACCCGCAGCCTGCGGGCGTCAGGAAGTGGCACCCCGTTCCCAGGACAGACCGCCGGGCACGGTGACCCCGCCGGCCCACGCCCGCGCGGCCCGCTCAGTGATCGCCTCCGTCTCAGCCTTCGCGGCGGCGGAAATCGCCGCCGCGCCCGGTTCCTTGTACCAGGGCCGCAGCCGGATCAGCGCGGGCCGAATACCGGTGGCCAGCAGCAGCGCCGTGCCCTTGGGAAGGGCGCGGATCTTGTCCGGCGGGAGGATCGGGTCCAGACGGTAGGAGACCGAACGGGAACCGCCGTCCTTGCCGCTGGAGTAGCTGGGGGTCTTGACATCGCGCTGGCCGACGAGTTTGGAGACCTTGTCCACGAAGTCGGCGTCGTCCAGCCCCGCGCCGAGGAGTTTGACGGTGGCGGCGCTCCACAGCGCGTCCATACCGGCCTCGCCCCAGACGCGGGCGCCCTGGCGGTAGCTCTGCAGCAGGGTGACGACGTTGATGCCGCGGGAGCCGAGGTGGCTGTAGAGGTCGGGGAGGTCGGAGATGCGGCAGACGTTGGCCGCCTCGTCCAGCACCGCCGTCATCGGGGGATCGAGCCGGCCGCCCATCCTTTCGGCGGCCATCACCCCGGCGCGCAGGGTGGCATCGGCAAGGCCCGCGATGACGCCGGCGGCTGAGCCTCCGCCGTCCTTGGAGAGCAGATAGAGGGTGTCGCGGCCGCGTACGTGTTCGTGCGGGCGGAACTCCGGGAGGTCGGGGTCCGGGCTGACCCAGGCGGCGATCTCCGGGTCGAGCAGACAGGCCACGCACTGCCGCGCCGTCTCGTAGATGCCGTCACGGGTCTCGACCGCGCCGCGTACGGTGCCCTGCAACTGCTCGGCCATGGCGACCATGTCGGCGTCGCGCAGCAGGTCGACGGGGGTGCGGTCGGCGGGGTCGGCGAGCCAGCCGAGCAGGTCGGTGACGGAGGCTCCGCCGCGCGCGGCGGCCAGGAACAGTGCCGTCAGTGTGTTCTGGGCCGCCGAGATCCAGAAGTCCTTCTTCGACGCGTCGTCGTTGACGGAGGCGACGAAGTGCCCGGCCAGCCGGCGGGCGCCCTCGATGGTGTGGCAGTCGGCCAGCATGTTCCACCACATGCCACGGGGTGTGTGGGCGATGCCCTGCGGGTCGAACGTCCAGACGATGCCGGTCTTTTCGCGTTCGGCCCGGGTGACGGCGTAGACGTCCGACTTGTTCGAGGTGAGCAGCACCGCACCGTTCGCCCGTAGCACCCGTGGGACGGCGATGCCGGTGGACTTGCCAGCGCGCGGGGCCATCAGGTCGAGCTCCACGTCCTCGAAGGAGGAGCGGAGTTCGGGCCCGTTCGGCTCCAGATCGCCGAGCAGATTGCCGGTCTGGTCCGGGTGCAGGGGGTGGGGCAGGCCCTTGAGGGAGGGGCGCAGATCGCGGGCGCGCGCCTCGATGCCCTCGGGACACATGGAGGCCAGCTCCCGCCTCCCGGCAAGTCCCTTCTGCCGGGAGGCGTACGACACGATCTTCCGTGCGGCGAGGACGGCCCCCGCGATGACCGAGCCGAAGACCAGCACGACGCCGATCCACACCGCGACGGGCGATGCGTCCGGCCACATCTCCTGCGGACCGTCCGCGACCAGCGTGGCGGATATCGAGACGGAGAACGGCGGGGGCTGCCAGCCCGCGCCGTTCAGCGCTGCGCCCAGGGTCCCGCCGAGCCAGATGCCTCCGGACGTCATCAGGGCTGTGGCCACCGCAGCCACGATGGCCCAGGGGGCCATATCCCGGGTGTTCATACCCGCCTTCATCACGCCGTCCTCCTGTCCGGACCCTGCCCCGGCCACGGGTCGTGTCCGGGCCGCTGATCCGGCCCTTGCCGCGGCACCGTCTCCGACGCTGCCCTCGTCCACACCTCTGGCCCCGGCCCGGTCACCGGTCCCAGCCTCGGCACCGGCTCAGCGGCGGGCACCGGCTCGGCGGCCGCCGCCGGCTCAGCTGCCGCCGCTGGCTCAGCTGCCGCCGCTGGCTCAGCGGCCGGCGCCGGCTCAGCACCGCCCCCGACACCGGCCTCGGCACTCGTCCCCGTACCGTCCCCGGCGAGGCCCTCGATCGACTGCCCCCCAGGGTGGTCGTTCTGCACCCAGCGGGTGTTGGTGTCATGCAGATGGCGCTCGGTGTCGGTGATGCTGACCCTGATCGGGATGCCGGGCCGGCCGCCGACCTTGATGAGGAAGCGGCCACGGCCGGGCGGTTCCTCACTCTCACCGGAGATGGCCCAGCCCGGGGGAGAGGACCAGGAGGAGACCAGCTCGATCTCCCGCTCGGACAGCCCGACGATCTTGCCCAGCTCCTCCATCTCGGCCCGGGGCAGACCCGCGCAGACGACCATGCCCGCGCGTTCGACGAAGCCGCGCGCCTTGGCCTTGTCGGCTTCGGTGCCCAGCGACTCCGCGTCCTTGAGCGTGTGCGTGATCTTGGCGTCCCCCAGACCGAGGGTGCGGTTGAGGCGGGTGAGTGCGTCGATACGGTCGACGATGCCGGTCGCGGCACGCAACGGCCGCCACAGCTCGTCGAGCACGGTGAAGAACCAGCGTCGCGGGGTGAGGCCCGCGTCGGCCAGCGCGTGGGAAGCCGCCACCGAGCCGAGCCCGTCGGACCACGCCGCCAGCATCGCCGCCGCGGTCAGCTGGGTGTCCGCCTCACCGATCCGGGAGATGTCGATACAGACCGCGGGCGCGTTCGGATCGACGCGTGTCGAGGTCTCGGAAGCGAAGGTGTCACCCAGCGGCCCGTCGAGAATGCCCAGCAGCGAGCGGTGCAGCGGGTCGACGGCATCGCGATAGCGGGTCTCGTCCCCACGGTCCAGGGTCACGGCCCGTATCCGGTCGGGTCCCTCGTTGAGCACCCTCAGCACATCGGGCAGCACCACGGTCCGGCCGGGGGGAGTCCTTTCGTACAGGTGGTGCAGTACGGCGGAGACCACCGCCTGCTCGTGGTCGTCCATGGGGCGGTTGCGGACGATGGTGACCAGTGCGGCCACCATGTTCAGCACACGGCCGTGCGCCTCGGCGGCCAGGGCCCGGCCCGCCGCTCCGCCGATCCTGTGCGCTGCCGCGCCCATGGCGCCAGGGTCGAGCAGGTTGATGCCGCCCATGCCACGCCCGATGGAGATCACCTGACCGCCCAGGGCGCGTACCGTGTCCGCGTAGTCGGGCTTGAGGTCGCCGAGCACCAGCGGCACCACGCCTGTCGCGGCAAGGCCGATGAGCATCCGGTTGACCAGCGTCGACTTTCCCAGGCCCGGCATGCCGAGCATGAACAGCGACGGGTTGGAGATGTAGCGCGCCCGCGTGAACCACGAGAGCGGGTCCCCGCACACCGTGGCGCCGGTGTGGATGTGCTGCCCCAGCGGCACGCCGGACATGGGCGCGCCCGAACCTGCGGCGAACGGCCACAGCCCGCAAGCCTGCACCGTCGTCGCCCGCCACATCGTGGGCGGGTCCATGCCGCCGACCTGCCCGCCGCCGGGCCCCGGCCAGCCGCGCGAGGTCGGCAGCTTCTGCCTGGGCTGCGACTTGGGCCCGTTGCGGTCCTTGCCGCTCTTGCCCTTCTGCTTCCGCTTGGCGTCGGTCATGTCCCGCTCCGCTTCGTCGAGTTGCCAGTCGTTGCCGCGCGGACTCACAGCGCCTCCCGCAGATCCCGCGGGATCAGCGACAGCTCCCACGGGAGGAGCCCGACCGGCAGGGTGCAGCTGAAGGCCGCTGCCTGCATCCGGTCGGCAGGACGCATCGACAGCCGTGCCGCTCCCTGGAGGTTCTTCATGGCCACATTGGCGTCGGCCAGTTCTTCGTCGGAGTCGACCGTGACCGTGAGCATCATCGAGAACTCCACCAGTCCGGCACCGGTCGCCTCTTCCTGCGCGGTCTGCTCGGCCGCGCGTACCTCGGTGGCGGCCCGCGCCTGGACCAGACCGCGTCCGGACGTGGCCATGAACTGGGCGGCCCGCCGGTCGGCCTCCACGATGCGGGCGGAGGTCGCCGGATCGATGGGCCGGTAGAGCAGCGCCACCCGCTTACGACGGGTACCGGGGCTGGCCTCGAGCAGGCCGCGCAGCACATTGGCCCGCACGGTGCCGCGAGGCGCGAGAGTCAGCATCCAAGTCCTGGACACTCCGGAATCGTGCTGGTAGGAGGCCACATTCTCCACGCAGGCAGCAGGGCCTGCGTCGTCCCACTCCAGCCCGGTGTAGCCGTACTGGGAGCGGACGCTGAGGACTTCCGCCGCGACATCGGGGTCGTACGCCACCCGTACGACCTCGGCGATGCGCTCGCCGGACAGCGGGTAGGCGACTCCGCCGCCCGCGCCCACCAGTCCCGCGAGCAGGCCCGGGATCCGGGTGGAGAGATCGATGATCATGTCGTCGTGGTTGATCTTCTGCCCCACCGGGACGCCGTAGGTGAGCGTGATGTACGTATGCATCTCGGAGGAGGCTTCCGGATACCGTTCGACGACCTCCTCCATCACGGCACGCGCTGCGGCCGGCGCATCGGGGGAGAGACGGGGCAGTACCTCGTGCGCGAGCCGGGTGCCCGAGTCGGGCGCCGTCTCGACGATGACGGAGGCGCCCCGCAGCCCCGGTTCATGCGACAGCCGGGACAGCCACTGGCCCCACGAGGCCACCCAGGTGTCCACCTGGTCGGGGTCGACCAGCGAACCACCGTCAGGTTCACAGGCGAGCACAATGGTGTAGAGACGGCGGCTTCCGTGGTACAGCACGCCGAAATCACGGTCGTAGGCGTCCCTGCCCCCGTACATCTCCATCCGGCCGAGCAGCCCGGGCGGCTGGAACCGCCCACCGGGCCGCTGCGAGAGCGGGCCCGAGACATAGGTGGTCGCCCCCTTGGACTTACGGCGTATCCATCCGATACGTACGGCGATCAACTGGTAGGCGTTGCGCCCGTCCTGGGTCCGCATCACCAGCGGGATCAGTACAAAGGCCATGGGGACCATCACGACCGCCGCCGCGATCAGCGACATCAGTGAGGCCAGCAGCGTGACGACGAGCCCGCCGAACAGCCCGGCGGTACCGAGCATGCCGAAGGACCCGAGCCCCGGCCGTCGCGGCCGGCGCCAGTTCCCGTAGGTGGGGCTCGACGACACGGCATGGGATGACATGCGTTCAGCTTCCTTCCAGAGAGGGCGAGTTACGGAAAAGTACGTAGAGGGCTGCGCCCCGCAGGGGCGCGGGGAACTGCGCGACCAGCCACAACGTCAGCCGCAGCCCGCAGTCGTCGGTCAGGGGCACCCCCTGACCGGAACCACGAGGGCCGCGGCGCAGCCCCCGTGCCGGGTACGCGAGATCGGTCGGCAAGCCCGGGGGCCCTACTCGTTGTGGCCCTTGGCCCCATCCGCACCGTCCACGCCGCCGGCGACGAGCTTCCCGGCGGTCTTGGCTGCGGCGACCGCTGCCTCGACTGCCATACCGGCCGGGCCCGCCGCGGCACCCGCGCCCCGCGCGGCGCCGCTGGGGCCTCCTGCGGATCCGCCGCCCGTACCTCCGCCACCGGCACCGCGGCCGCCGCCCGCGGACTGGCCGCCACCGCCGCCGCCTGCGGACTGGCCGCCTCCGGACGGGCCCGAACCGCCCCCGCCGGAGCCGTCGGAGTTGCCCATTGCGCCGGTGACCGTTCCCGACGGTCCGGTCCGGCCTCCCTGCCCGGACTGGCCGCCGCCGCCCGAGGACCCCGAAGCGCCTGAGGGCCCGGAACCACCGGAGCTTCCGCCGGACCCGGCGGCACCCCGGGCCGCCGCCGACGGGGCGCCGCCGCCGATCGACTTCGCCCCGGAGGCAATGCCCCCGGCGGCGCCCGAGACGGCGGTGCTGTAGGCACTGTCACCGCCGAGCGCCGCGGTGGCGGGCACGACCAGCTTCAGCAGCGCGGGCAGGGCGATGGCCGACAGCAGCATCACGCAGATACCGGCGATCTTGGTGTGGATCTTGTCGCTGGCCTCTCCGCCCTCGCCGCCTGTGAGCAGATCCGAGCCCGCGTAGATGACGAGTCCGGCAGCGGGTTTGTAGAGCAGCCAGGCGATCATCCAGCCGATGTGCTTGCGCCACCAGCCGCCGCCCCAGTCACTCATGGACGCGGCAGCGGCCAGCGGCAGCGTGCCGAACAGAATGATCATGACGCCCAGCCGCACATAGAGCAGGATCGTGTGCACGATGGCGGCAATGAGCAGCAGGAACGCGAGGACCAGCAGCAGGAAGGGCTCGATTCCCGACGAAGGACCACACCCCATGTCCTGCACCTGCTCGTTCACGGCACCGGCGAACAGGTAGTTGGCGTAGTTGTCGCCGACGGTGGCAGCAGCGCCCACGATGGCCGTCCCGCCACCGGCGACGACAATGAGCCGCACCATGCCCTTCAGCGCGGTCTGGCCCGGCTCGCCACGGCGCTCCGCGGCCATCCGGATGCAGGCGAAGAGGAGCGAGCCCACGGCGACGTAGACGACGAGCCACTGCACTTGGTCGTTGACCGGCCCCGACTTCGCCGGCTCGAAGGTCGGGACCGCCTTTGTCACCGCCCCGAACGCGGCGATGGCCCCGGCCATGATGGCGTTGGCGATGCCCTTGACGATGGTGCCGATCGGATCACCCAGAAAATCGAAGAATCCCTTCGCAATATCCAGGAGAGGATTTCCCGTACCGCTTTCGCAGGCCATGTCACGCCGCCCCCCACTTGATGAACCCGCCGGAGCTCATCGCGGAGGTCGAGGAAGTGAAAAGAGCCCCGTTCGTGCGCGGCTTCACTTTCCAGTCACCGCCGCTCCAGCGCATCGAAACCGTGGTCGATCCCAAGGTGCCGCCCGCGCTCTTGATGAGGATGCGCAGCTCTGCGGCGTTCTTGGAATACGACACCACGGAGAACCCCGAGTACACCCCGGTTTCCTCGCTCTCCACCGCCGCCTGCGACATGGCGGACCGCTGGGATATGAACTCCTCGCGGCCCTTCCCCGAGACGATTTGCTGCTCGGCGACAGTGCGCCAATCGGCATCGCTCATATGCGTGAGAATGCTGTGTGCGGCCATGACCGCGCCCATGGGAGTGCGGGCGTAGCACCACCACACCGGTCCGCTGACCTGTGTGGGCCCGGCCGACGGGGAGGTCGGCACCAGGGTGTCGTTGAGGTTCTTCCACGCCACGTCCTTCGGTGCGGATGTCGGCCGCGCGGTGTCCTCCCCCTTGTCGTCCTCGGTCCGGCATCCCTTCGGCCGCTCCTCCGCCGTGGCCCGCTTGCCGCCCTGCGCCTCCTGGGTGGGCAGCGGCCCGCTTCGGGGCTTCCTGTGCTGAGCTGCGGCGTTGGCTTCGTCGCCGCCCGCATCCGAGATGTAGGAAACGGTCGCGACGAGCAGCACGGTCGCCAGGAACACGGCTGAGAAGATCCAGCCGCGCTGCTTCCAGAAGGGCGAATCCGTCGCCTCGTTGTCCTGCTTGCGTCCGAACACGGCTACTCATTTCCGTTTCGGCTCACTTGAAGAGCCAGGAGGCGAACGGTCCTGCGCAAGCGATGAGGCAGCAGCCGCACAGCACCATGCCGAGTCGGCTCATGTGCTCGGAACTCTCGCCGCGCTTCAGGGAAATTCCCATCATCGCGCCGGTGATGATGATGCCCAGAACACCTGCCGCGGTGCCGACCCAGGCGGCCATGCCGAGCATTTGATCGACCTTCCCACCGAGCCCTCCGGGCTTCTGCTTGCTCGGCTGCGGAACGGCCAGGTAGAGGCGGTACAGATCGGTTTTCATGGGATTCTCCGGTGAGTTGTTGGCAACTTGCCGTTGATGTGCGTATGGGAGTGAGAATTCCGCCGGAAAAGCTCCGGCAGGGATCAGGGGTTGTACGGTCCGAACCACTGCACGATGGGCCCGGCAGTCGTGGAGACGATCGCCGCGAGCACGATGAAGAAGAACCCCCTGAAGTACGTTGAGCCCTCGCCCATTTCTCCGCGGCGCAACTGGATGGACAGCTGCGTGCCGATGATGATCAGGCCGAGCACGCCGGCTGCCGAGGCTCCCCAGGCGAGCCAGTTGAGGAGGTTGTCCGCTGCTCCCACCGGTTTGTAGGGCGGGAGTTCTTCGTCGGCCAGCAGCTGGAATATCCGGCTCATGGCGGTCACCGTGCTTTCTTCTGCTTCCCGGGCCGGTCGAGCCCGGTTCCTGCCAGTGCGGCGAGTTCGCGTAAGACCTTCGGCACGGGCCCCGTACGCTCTTCTCCTCGCCACGACGGAATCCAGGGCACGCGGTGAACGTCCGCGGCAGAGCGCAGCACCCTCACCCGTCTCCCCAGTTGGAGCGGCAGCCGCCCGGGCGCATCAGCGACCAGCACCACGGCCAGCAGCTCAACTCCTGCCGGGTGCTGTCCCCTTTGCAGGGCCTCCAGCGCCCGGCCCGCAGCACGCAGCCCCGCGCCGTGCGTCCGCGCCACCAACAGCACCTCGCCGGGATCGCCCTTGGCCGGGTCGGGCCAACGGCGTCCCATGTCGCAGCCGCCCACCAATTCGGCGAGCGTGCTCGTCCCGGCCCCTCCGTGCGCCCCCACCCAGCTGACCGGGCCGCCCCCGCCCCTCGGTGGTTCCCCCAACTCGGGGTACTGCTGCGACGGCACGGCTGCCGCAGCAGGAGGCGGCGGCGCCGAGAAGGTGGTCGGGGCAGTACGGCCAACCGGCGGGGCAGTGCGCCCCATCGGCGCCGACGGCTCGGTCGGAACCCCCGGATCCGTCGGTGCAGGGGGTGCGGTCGGGGCGGCCACGCCCGCAGGTGCCGACTGCTGGGCCGGGGCCGCGGGCCGCTGGGCCGGGGATGCCGGCTGCCGGGCCGGGGGCGCGGGCGCCGTCGGCTCCGCATCCGGCTGGGCAGCGGTCGGTCCGCGTACCCACATCTGCGGACCGGCGGATGCCGTTGGCGGGACGCTCATGCGCGTCGGCCCTCCTCTCCTGGACTCCTCGATAGCTGCGGCTTTGCGACAGCGGCGGCTTCTGCGCTTCTGGGACGCGAACCGCGGGCGCATTGAACTGATTCGCCCCGGTTCACGTTCCGGTCTGCATGCGCGGCGCGTTCCGTCGGGAGCCACAACGGGACTTCAGCGGAAGTGGTTCACCGCCTCCGACAACCCGGCGTCGTCGAGTGAGGAGAGAGAGGGTGTGCGCCCATGAGCGGGAGCGAGGGGTCGTCGGGAAACGGCGCCAAGCTGGCAATGCTGGGGGGAGGAGGCTGTGCCGGTTGCCTGTCGTTCCTGGCCGCGGCGGTTGGCGGGGGCGTGCTCGTCTTCATCTTCGGCGGGCTCGGCGTCCTCCTCGCCCCCATCATCGCGATCATCCTCTTCTTCGGTGGCGGAGGTGACGACGGTGGTTCGTCCGCGGACGACGTCGACTCGGAAGCAATCGCCGAGTCGGTCCAAGGGGACGGGAAAGGAGAGTTGAACCCCGAGACCGTCCCCGAGGACCTGTCGGAGACCATCGAGGACGCCGGGGGAATCTGTGACGCCATCGGGCCGGTCGTCATCGCCGCACAGATCGAGCAGGAGTCTTCCTTCAACAAGGACATGAAGGGCCCCAACGGGGAGGAAGGCATCTCGCAGCTCCCGCCGGACAAGTTCAAGGAGTTCGGCGAGGACGAGGACGACAACGACGAGACGAAGGCGACCGACGCCGAGGACTCGATCATGGCCCAGGGCCGGTACCTCTGCTCGCTGGCCGACGAGGTCAAGCCCATCGTCGACAGCGGAGAGGCGCCGGAGGGGGAGGGCGTCCTCGATCTGGCGCTCGCCGCCTACGAGGTGGGGCTGGACAAGGTGAAGGAGGCCAAGGGCATCCCCGAGTCCAGCAAGGCACAGAGCTACGTCGTCAGTATCCGGTCGCTCTTCCCCCGGTTCGAGGGGATCGGCGGCGCCGTGGCCCCTTCCGAATTCCCGTCCGCGTCCATGAGCCCGAGCCCGGACGAGTCCGGCTAGGCCACCTCCGGCATACCAGCCCATCGACCACCTGTGACCCTCCAGGACCTGCCCTCGAGCAGAGCGACGAGCGGAGAGTGAGCACCTCATGCTCCACGAGCAAGTGCGCCCGGAACAGGCGCGGCACGACGAACGACCGGCGCGGCGGTCTTCCCGCTTCGAGGTCCTCATCAGCAGCAACGGCAGCGCGGCGCTCAACGGTGAGCGCCTGTCCGTCACGGACGGACAAGAGGTCCACGTCGCGGTGCTCGACGCCGTGCACCGCGCCGCACAGGACCGCGGCGAACACGTCGACGTGACGATCCTCGACCTACGGGAGAACGGCTACGCCACCCACATCCGGGTCTTCCCGGACGGTTCGAGCCGGCTCCTCGTACACGGAGGCGAGACCCCGCCTGCCCCCACACCGCAGTCCGCGCCACCACGGGCCCAGGAATCGGCGCCGCCACCGCGGTCGGAGGCACCCGCCCCGGAGCCGCCGCAGCCCGCCCCCAAGCCGCCGCAGCCCGCCCCCAAGCCGCTGGTGCCCGGCGAACTGGCGGAGGCCGTCGCACACATCAACCGGGCAGCTGCCGGCCACGAGCCGCAGCGCGCCATGGTGCTCGCCTTCCGTCTGCGGGAACACGCCGTGCGCAGCTACGGAGAGGAGCACCCCTACACCCTGGAGGCGCGCGACCTCGAGGCGTACGTCGCCCGCCTGGGCGGCAATTACGCGAGCGCCACGGCGATCTATCTCGATCTCGCCCGGATCTGCCACCGGCAGGGCAATCCCCGTGCGTACGGATATCTGAAGCGCGCGGTCGGCAACTGGCAGATGCTCACGGATCCGCAGTCACTCCGCACTCATGGACAGGCGCTGCTCGACACCTGGTCCGCCCTCGCCGCGGAGGCCGGACCGGCAGCCGACGACGCGACGCTCCCCCGCCACGTGCAGCTGCGGCTGGCTGTCCTGACATCGGGGACAGGTTCCTGACCAGCAGCATCAACATCGCATTGACACCGAGGGCCGCCGCTTCGGAAGGGGCACCGGCGGCGCCGAGTGACCGGCGTCACAGTACTCGGTTGGTTCTGTCGTGAACTTCCTTCGCTGAGTGCGCATCTAATTCCTCGTAAAGCGCACTAGTACCTGGCTTAGTGGGATAAGGCCGCTTTCTGCCCTTTTCGGGTGGCGCAGCGTCGCGCCGCTTCACGGCAATCGGTCATCAACGGCACGTGGATCCGCCCTCACAAAACTCTCGCCTCGTGAGGGGGCCGCTGTGTGCGAGTCCCCAGGCCAGACCGCCATTTGCTGGCGGCTCGAAACGAGGGGGTACAACCGTGAGCTGGACCATCTTGGGGTCCGTCGGCGCGGCAAGCGCCCAGGAACGGGCGACACGTTCGCTCTACGAACAGCACGCGCGGCCCTTACAGGGTTATGTGCTCCAGCTGCTGGGCGGTGATCTGCAAAGAGCGGAAGACGTGGTGCAGGAAACGCTGCTGCGCTGCTGGCGCAACCAGCAACTGGCCGGGGGCGGGCAGGATTTGCGGCCGTGGCTGTTCAAGGTGGCGCGCAACCTCGTCATAGACGACTACCGCCTGCGCAGGGCCCGTCCCAAGGAGGTCGACGGCACCGCCTGGCTGGAGGACGTGCTGGCCGACACCGACGATGTCGACCGGGTGCTCTCCTCCCTGGTGCTCGTAAAGGCGTTCCGGACGCTCTCGCCCGCGCACCGGGAAGTGCTGTACGAGACGTACTACACCGGCAGGTCGACGCGCGAGGTGTCCCTCGTGCTCGGCATCCCGCCGGGCACCGTGAAGTCGCGGCTGTATCACGCGGTACGGAAACTTCGGCTGGCCCTGGGCGTCACCGAAGTCGCCGACGGCAAGCGCGTGTCCACGGCGAGGTAGCCGAGGCGTGGCCGACCCAGAGCGCTCGTACGGCACCGACAGGCGAAACCGGTGCCGTACGAGCCTGGACACCCGGTCGGTACAGCTGTGCCCCTGTCGGCTGCACGCTGACAGGGGCACAGGATGTGCTCGCAGGGAGTCCGTGGCCGGCCGGACGGGGTCAGCCGACGGGGACGTTACGGGCCAAGGCGGTGACTTCCAGGCGGCCGTGGTCCACCCAGGTGGGGAGCTTGAGGGTCTTGTGGGTGGTGTTGGCGGGCGGCGTGACCTGGAGGTAGCCGGCGTGCCGCGCTTCGGGGCTGCCCGCGTTGGCGTGGGTCCAGGCGATGACGGCCTCGGCGCTCTGGTTGTTCTTGAGCGTCAGCGTCTTCTTGCCGGGGTCCTGTGCGTAGTAGGTGTCGCCCCAGTGGACGGTCGAGCCCAGCGTCCGGTGGCCGGAGTCCTCCAGGCCCAGTCCCGGGTAGCCGCGCAGATTACAGGTGTGGCCGCTGGTGTTCTTCAGCTTGAGGATGACCCCCTCGTGGTTCATCCCGCCCCCGAGCTTCTCCCCGAACGAGGCGGTCAGCCCCGATGTCCGGCAGGTGGGTACAGTGGCCGTCGCCTGGCTGCCGAGTGCCTGTGCGGCCCCGGCTCCGGCGAGTCCGAGCCCCGCGGCTGCGGCGACTGCCAGGCCCGCAGCGCCGACGCGCTTGCATATGGACCCCGCCGCGCTGGTGTGGTGGCGCTTCTCCGTCATTTCGGTCTTCCCCCTCCAGGTCGGTCAATTGTGCGCTTACGGAAAGTTGGATGCGTTCACCGAGCGAAAAGTTCACCGCGGGACCCATCAAAAACTGTGACGCTGCTCACTCCCGCCCTCCACGGCGCGGTCAGCTCCTGCGCTGGGTCGCCGTCTGCTCGTCCGCGCCGCCGGGCCGGCGGCCGGCCTTGTCGACGACGGCGTGCTCCAGCTCCGCCTCGCTGGACAGCAGCGTTCCCGCCTTTCCGTAGCTGGTGTCCCTGGTGAGGTAGCTGCGGGAGCCGAGGAAGGAGAAGTCCTTCTTGTCGAAGACCCACTCGGTCCGGACGCCGTGCTGCTTGTCGTCACGGGCGATACCGAGCCCCTGTCGGCCGATGGCGTCGTGAGCCCCCGGAGCCCGGGTGACTCCGGGCAGCTTGGCCGCGGCCCGGTAGAGAGCAGCGCTGGTCTCGGGTGGCATCACACCGCCGAGGAGCGACCCGATCCGTTCGAACACCGCCTGGTCGCGCTCGCGTCGGTCCGGCCCCGTGCCCTCGGCCCGCGGGGTCTTGGCGTACAGATAGTCCAGCAGCTTGTCCGGGTCGGTCGGCAGGGAGCTGAGCCAGCGGTAGGTGGGCCGGTCGATGCCGGCCGGAGTGCCCTCGGTGTCGCCGAGGTTCGCGTTGATGGGGAGCGTCTCGCCGTCGACCCGCATGACGCCGAGCTTGTGCAGCGGACCGGGTTCCTGCGCGGCCCAGGTCTCATGCTGCTTCAGCGGTCCGATCACGGCCTTCCCGCTGGTCAGATCCGTCTCCCGGATCTTCTTCCTGGTGTAGACGAACTGGTCGTCCCGCACCGTGGGCGCCTCGTGCTTCTCCGCGGCGTCGGAGATCCGGTGCAGAAGGGCCGCCGCGGGCTGCATCCGGGTGGAGGCGCGGTGCTGCGTGGTCCCGGCGCTCCCGCCGTCGTTGCCGCTCAGCGCAACTCCCGCGGTGAGCGCGGCGGCCAGGGCCAGCGCGGTCGCCGGCAGGAGGAGCGCGGGCCTTCGCAGCCGTCGGGCCGCCGCCCGGGTACGGGAGCCGTGGCCGCTCTCGATGTCGCGGTCGATGTGGTGCATCAGCAGTTCCTTGTGACGAAGGTGCTGCTCGTGCGGGAGGTCCTCGTCGGCAGGAGGCGGAAGCAGACGGGCGATCTCTTCGCGGTCGTCGCGCTCTTCGCGGTCGTCGCGCCGCTCCGGGGAAGACCCCGGGGGAGTGGAGATGGGCTTGCCGGTCATGTGAGCTCCTCCCGCACGGGCAGGGCCGCGATCGCGGCCGCACTTGTCATCTCTCCGCGGGCGCAGCCCGGTTCCGAGGTTTCTCGCGGGTCCGAGGTCTCCCGCGCCGCTTCGTCCGCAGCCTCGTCCGCCAGCCGGGCCAGCTTCTTGCGGGCCCGCGACAGCCGGGAACGCACGGTGCCGACGGCGATGCCAAGGGCCTCGGCCGTCTGCTGGTAGTCCAGCCCCGCCCACACGCACAGCGCGAGCACCTCCCGCTCCTGACGCCGCAGCCGACCCAGCGCTGCCCGGACGGCGCGCAGCCGCCGGGCGTCGTCGATGCGCGCGGCCGTCCGGGGCGCGAAGTCCTCCTCCGCGCGCGGCCGGGGCTGCCGCGCCAGGAACAACTGACGTCTGCGCAGCGCCCGCCGGGCGTTGTCCGCCTTATGGGTGGCGATGCCCAGCAACCAGGGCAGCAGCGAGCCGCCCTCCTCGTGCACGCGCGCCCGGGTACGCCACGCGGTCAGAAACGTCTCGGACATGATCTCTTCGGCCGACGACCAGTCGCCCGTCAGCCGCAGGGCGTGGTTGTAGACGGCACGGGCGTACTCCTCGTACAGCTGGGCGAACGCCTCGCGTTCCCCCTCGCGTACGCGGCGGCGCACTTCGTTCTCTGAGTCCCTCACACCCGTTCCCTCTCCGCCGGACGGCGGGAGTTCCCGTGGCCCGCGTCACGCACCCGAAGAGTGTTCCAGGGCGGGATCAGTCCCTGCGCAGGGGCGGGACCGCCGCTGGGCTTCGCCGTATGCCGTGCCCCTGACCGTCCGGTGCAGGCGGCCAGGGGCACGGGTGCCCTACGAGGCTTTAGGCGCGGTTCCTGTGGAGGGCAGGAAGCTGCGGCCGGCGAACGCCTCGGGCTCCGAAACCGTCATCTCCTCGAACGCGGCTCCCTTTCTTTCTCGACGTCTGGGTTCTCGCTCTCCATGACGGACTTCAAGAATCCATTTCAGAAAGCGACCGGAGGGAAAGCAAGGGAGTCGTCGAATAACCCCCCGACGGGACGGAGTTGAAGCGCCAGGGGCGCATGACCTGGGCATGGGGCGCACCGTCCCACGTGACTGATCCAGAACCATATTCCCCACACCCCGCCCGGTGAAGGTGAAAAGTCGAACAGCGGATAATCGCCGCTTTGCTACCGGATTCTGTTTGTACTCAGTAGGACTGGAACTCCAGCACATTTCCCTCCGGATCGCGTACGTGCGCCGTCCGCAGCGTCGGTCCCCACTCGGGCCGGGCGGCCGACCCAGCTCGCGTACGGCCCCTGTGCGGTGCCCGTGTGCGGGTGGCACCGAGGAGTGCCGGGAGGACCGCGTCGTAGAACACAGCTGCCCATGCGGGCATCCGGGTCAACCGGTGGCGCCGTCGGGTACTTCTCCGCCGGTTCCGGCTGTGCCCGACGGGGCCGCGGGAACGGCCATGGGGCAGGTGCCGGACGCGCTTTCCTGGAGGACGGTTGGATCTGGATCTGGACCTGGACGCTGTCGCGGACGAGCTGTACGGGTTGCAGCCCGGTGACTTCACCGCCGCCCGCGACGCGCGGGCGCAGCAGGCCCGGGCGGCGGGGGAGCGGGAGCTGGCCGAGCGGATCCGCGGGCTGCGCCGCCCGACGGCGGCGGCGTGGGCCAGCAACCTCCTCGTCCGTGAGGAACCCGAGGAGGCGCGGCTGCTGCTGGAGCTGGGAGAGGCACTGCGAGCGGCCCACCGCGACCTGGACGGCCACCAGCTCCGCGAGCTGTCAGCGCGGCAGCGGCAGATCACCGCAGCCCTCGCCCGGCAGGCCCGCGAGCTGACGGCCCGGGCGGGCCGACGGATCAGCGACGACGCCCAGCGCGAAGTGACCGAGACCCTGCACGCCGCACTGGCCGACCCCGACGCCGGCCGCGAATGGGCCGCGGGCCACCTGGCCAAACCCCTGACCGCCCCGGTCGGCTTCACCGGCGACCTCGCGGAGTCCGCGGCGGCCACCGCGGCGCAGCCACCGCCGAAGAAACAGCGGGCCGACAAGGCGCGCGCGGCGAAGGCCCGCGAGCAGGCGCGCGAGGCGGAGCGCGAGCTGCGGGCCCGCGAAGCCGAACAGCGTACGGCGCAGACCGAGGCCGACAGCGCCGAGGAACGCCATCGGCAGGCCGAACAGAATGTCGCGGAAGCACGGGAGCAACTCCGCCAGGTTGAGGCAGAGCTGCGGGCAGCCCGCCACCGGCTACGCCAGGCCGACCGCGCGGTCGGGAAAGCACGGGACCGCGCCCCGTAAGGGGCGCGGGGAACTGCGCGATCAGCCACAACGAAGCCGCAGTCGGCGACCGGCAGCAGCCCCCACGGCGGGCCCCTCCCGCAGGCTGGGGGGGTAGGCAAGGCGGCCTTGACAACCTCTCTTTGTCAAGGCGTACTTGACGTATGGCTCTTCCTGATCTGGACGCTCTCATCGCGGAAGTCGACCGCACCTGCGAGGTCGCGCACCGCCCCGGCGGGCACGAACAGCCCGACTGGCTCGCCCTGTTGACCTCGGCCGCCGAGCTGGCATCCCAACTCCAGGTCCTCGCGGACGACCTGGTCGAAGACTACGTGGAACACTGCCGGCTGCACGGCATCTCCTGGACGGACATCGGTGCCGCCCTCGGTGTCACCCGGCAAGCGGTGCAACAGCGTTTCCACGCCCCGCACAAGAGATACACGGCCGAGGTCCTCACCGAGGAACTCCAGCAGGCATTGGCCCATATGAAGCAGGCCGCCATGCAGCACCGCAACAACTACATCGGCACCGAACACCTGCTGTGGGGGCTCACCTCGGAGGACAACAGCGCCACAGCGCTGCTGGCCGCGGCGGGAGCCGACCCCAAGGAGATCCACCGGGCCGTGGGGGACCGGCTGAGCATGGGCGCCTCCCAGGCGGCCGAGCGCATCGCCTGGACCCCGTACTCCCGCAAGGCCATCGCCATCGCGGAGGAGCAGGCGGAGCAGTCCGGTGCCGAGCTCATCGGCTGCGACCACCTGCTCCTCGGCATCGCCGAGATCGGCCGCGGCGCCGGCGGCACCGTCCTGACGGAAGCGGGCCTGGATGCCGAGCGGCTGCGCGACGCCCACGCGGGCAGCTGAGCCGACCGGTCAGCCTCACCCGGAGTCCTCCTCCCGTTCCCCTTCGGCCTGGGACGGCGTGGTGCGCGGAAGGTCCGGGTGCTCAGCCTTGCGGTGTTCAGCGGGCGGCAGGGAACGGGCCTCCGCGAAGCCGTTGTCGCGCTCGCCCTCGGCCTGGGAGGGCGTCGGGGTCTGGTCACTCATCGTGAGTCTCCTCTCGCTCAGACCGCGCCCTTCGGGGTACCCCGCAAGACCCGCCGTCTAAGCCGCCCCCTCCTGCTGTTCTGGGCACGGGGTGCCCCTTGCCCCTTTCCGCAGGCTGCGGGCCCGTCGTGGCTGGTCGCGCAGTTCCCCGCGCCCCTTCGGGGCGCAGCTCCCACGCCGGGTACGCGTAGCTAACGGAGAGTGACAGTGAAGCTGCGCCCGTAGGCGTGGCGGGTGCGAATACTCAGCAGCGTCCCGCCGGACACGTGGCTGACCCGTACGTCAGGGTCGGACGAGACGGCGCGCAGCTTGCGGCCGTGCAGCAGCAGGGTGAGCCGATCACGGCGCATGGTGGGGTCGGCGGCGGCGACGGTCACCCGGCCGTCGCCGCGCTCGCGGCGGACAAGGACCGAGGCCGGGCCGTCGAGGCGGAGTCCCGCGACCGTCCGCGAGCCGGCGCCGAAGGAGTTGACGGCCAGTAGACCGAGCCCGGTGTGCCGCACCGCTTGGAGGCGGGTGGTGTTGGCGAGGACGGCGAGGGGGCCGCCGTCCGCGCCGTAGGCGCCCAGGTCCCGTTCGGTGGCGTGGGGCACCAGCGCGTAGGCGAAGGACCGCGGCGCGGCACCCGCCTCCTGCCGGAAGGCGGCGCGGAAGACCTGGCGGGTGACGGTGGTGTCCGGGTTCGAGGTACGGACGACACGGCGGCTGCGGGTGACGGTCTCCAGGCCGACGGTGACCGGGTGGCCGTCCGCGCCGGGGGAGTCGAGGAAGAGATAGCCGACAGCCGTCCCCCGCGTTTCGTCGGCGAACCGCAGCCAGCGCAGCTCTCCGGTGCCGCTGCCCCGCCAGGCACCACCCGCGGCCAGCTCGCCGCTGATCCGCACAGTGGCGTCCGGGGCCGCGATACGCGCGTCCACGGTGGTGGTCACCGCCCGGCCGCCTCCCGCCCCGTCCCCGACGCCTGCCGCCAGGACCACGATCTCGTCGTCCAGCAGGAACCACGACTTGGTGGCCGCCGCATTCCGGTACACCGTGAAGTCGTCGGGCAGCCGGTCGCGTTCGGCGTAGGCGATGTCGTCGGACTGCACCATTCCGGCTGCCCCGTACGCACCCAGTACGGCGCCGCCGGAGTGGCGGTTGGTGCCCCGCGGGAAGTACACATACGTGTTCTGCGACTCGGAAGAGGGCGTGAAGTGCAGCGGGTGGTCCGGGTTGTCGTAGTACGGCTTCCCGTACAGCTCGGGGACGCTCTTCCGCTGCTCGTCAGGGGCGGTGACACCGGCGAGCCCGTAGGGCGGCACGGTGGTGTAGTAGTCCACACCGAACGCGTCCCGCTGGTCCTCCCCGGCGAGGTAGAGGTAGTACGCACCGTCGCCCTGGAACCAGGGCAGCAGATTCTCCCCGTTCATGTACTCGTACTTGCTGATCCGCTCCGAGCTGCGGGCCAGCGCGAAGGCGTGCCCGGGGCGCCGGTGCACCGTCCTGTCCATGGCGTTGAAGGCGGTGCAACGGGCTGCCGGATTCAGGTCGGCGGCGGATACCGAACCGTCCGCGAGGATCTCGGCGTAGCGCACCACTGTGAGCGGTGAGGCGAAGCGTGCCGGGTCGGGCGGGGTGGCCGAGGCCGCGTCCAGATGCTTGACGTAGCTCTTGAGCGCGGCGGCCCGTTCCCCGTCCGCGTAACCGGTCAGATCGGTGACGGCCTCGGCCACCGCCGCGCTGTCGGCGTATCCGCCGCCCGTACGGGAGACGGCCCGGCCCTTGACGATCTCCATCATCCAGCCCTCGAAGACGACGGGCGCGAAACCGTCCGTCACCCACCGGTGCACCACCGGCACCAGCGCCTCGGTGTTGGCGTACCCGGTCCCGTCGAGGAACTTGAGCATCTGCACGGCCCGGGCCAGCAGGGCCTTTCCGTACGACCCCGTGTAGGCGACGGACGTGTGCTGGATGAACGAGCCGTCCGCGTAGTGCCCGTCGGTGACGCCGTGATTCAGGTGGTACGGGTCGATCGTCGCGTAGACGGTCAGCTGATCCTCCAGCGCCTTGCGGATCCGCGCCTCGTCGCCCAGCAGAGCGCCTTGCAGAATCCGGTTGGTGGTGATGTCGGCCAGGTTGGCGCCGGTGTGGAACCGTGAGTCGAGATCGACGTCGCCGTCCTTGCCGTTGCGCAGATAGGCGTCCATCGAAGCGATGTAACGGCGCGTCAGCTCGGGCCGCTGTGCGGCGACGTCCTCGGCGAGCAGCACCAGTGCGGCCGTGACGCTGGTGGAGATGCCGATCTCCCAGTTGAACCAGTTGCCGTAGTAGCCCTGCGACTGGTCGCCGTAGTAGCGCTCGTGCAGCGAGACGAGCCCGTCGACGACCCGGCGCCGGGTGGCGGCGTCGTTCGGCGGACCGCCGGAGGGGATGCCCGGGGTGCGGGCGGCCAGGGCGATCTCGTACAGCCGCCGGAACGAGGTGTTGAGGTTCGCGTCGCTGCTGCCCAGCGGCAACCCGCGGAACAGCTCGTTCTCGCCCGCGGCAGCCATGTCCGCCAGATGGCTGCGCGCCGCCTCGGCGACCGCCGCCAGCTTGGCCGCCGTCTCGGGGCGCGAGTTGGACTCCGCCGTCCCGGCGAGGACGGCACGGATATTGCCGAGCAGCCGCTCGACACCGGCGTCGCCGCCATGGGCACTGCCCGGCGCGGCGAACGCCTCTGGGGTGGGAATCACCGCTGCCAGCCCGGCAGCGGACAAGAGGGACAGCACATGTCTACGCGTGATCTCCATGGGGCCTCCCGGCGAAGGCGTGGGAGCCGGACCGACGTGGCGCAGCCAACCAAGCAGTCAAACAGCCACCGGGGACCCCGACAAGCAACTGCGCACGAGGAACCGGTATCCGGTGTGGAAGGCGCTGCGGAATCGGTTGCCTGTCCTCTTTTACGCAACGTTTTTCATGGCACTCTGGTCGTACGGCGAAGGAAACAGTAGCTTGAGCCGGGTCCATCGCAGCGCGCCCCACGAGGTCCCGTATGAGCCAGCCAGCCCCCAGCCGGTCCCTGTCACAGACGGACCGCACCCGACACCGCAGACTGCGCGAGCAAGGCAGCCACGACCGGGCCGACCTGGACGCCATCCTTGCTGCGGGGTTCGTGTGCCACCTCGGGGTCGCCGTCGACGGCAGCGTCATGGTGGTGTCCACCGTCTACGGCTCCGACGGCAGCACGCTGTATGTGCACGGTTCGGTCGCCAGCCGCAGCCTGGTCGCCTCCCCGGCGGCGAACGTGTGCGTCACCGTGACCCACGTGGACGGACTGGTGCTGGCCCGCTCCGTCTTCGAGCACGGTGTCAACTACCGCAGCGCCATGATTTTCGGCGTCCCCCGCCGCGTCACCGACCCCGACGAGAAGTGGACGGGCCTGCGCTGCCTCACCGAGCAGGTGACGCCCGGCCAGTGGGACTACGCCCGCCGCCCCACCCGCAAGGAACTCGCCGCTACGTCCCTGCTCGCCCTCACCCTCGACGAGGCGTCCGTCAAGATCCGCACCGGCGCCCCGGACGACGGCGACACCCCCGACGCCGAGCTTGGCCTGTGGGCGGGCGAACTCCCCCTCCACACCCGCTGGGGCACCCTACGCGCCGACCCGGCCCTCCCCACGGGAATCGAGCCCCCGCCCCACCTGGCAGAGCGCCAGGGCACGGCCCTCGGCTGAGCGAGCCTGGCGGCGGCCGACGTCACTTGAGGGCGGGTCCCCTGCTGCGAAGCTTCGGCAGTCTGCTCTCCCACGCTCTTCGAGCAGGGGGTACCCCCAGGGCGCAGGGCGGGCAAGCGCAGCCCCCTTGCCGGGTACGCAAGACCCGCCGGACAAGCCCTAGGTGACGGGAGTTCGGGTGGTTTCCCGGGCTCCGCCCGGGCCGGGGACACGATAGATGCCGTTCCCCAGGTCTTCGGAGATGCTGAGCAGCTCCATATGAAGAAGTGCGTTTGGCCAGTCGGTGGTTGACGACCACCGCACCCCGGCAAGCGAGGCGGGAACGATTCCTTTTGCGTCGGTCAGGTCGGCACCTGACAGGTCGGCGGCGAACAGGCGGGCGTTGGTCAGGTTGGCACCTGACAGATCGGCGTCGCGCAGGTCCGCGTCGGTCAGATTGGCGGCGTGCAGCCGGGCCCGACTCAACTCGGCGCGGGTCAGGTCGGCGCTCGTCAGATGGGCGCCATACAGGTTGGCGCCGCCCAAACTTGCTCGGGCCAGGCTGGCTCCGGTCAGGTTGGCGTCGGTCAGGTCGGCAGCGCGCAGGTAAGCGCCATCCAGGGTGGCGTTGAACAGGCGGGCGCTGTTCAGGACGGCGTGGCTCAGGTTGGCGCCATCCAGGTTGGCGCTGCTCCCGCCGACGTCGGTCAGGTTGGCGCGGTTCAGATTGGCACCTTCAAGGCGAGCGATGCTCAGGTGCGCGCTATACAGACGGGCGCTGTCCAGATCGGCGCGGCTCAGGTCGGCGCCACCCAGTTCGGCGTTGGTCAGGTCGGCGTGTGACAGATCGGCGTCGCGCAGATCGGCACGGCCCAGGTTGGCGTGGCTCAGGTCGGCGCGGCTCAGGTTGACGTGGGCCAGGTTCGCCCCGCTCAGTCCCGCGTCAGCCAAGTCTGCGCCGCGCACATCGGACGATGCGCCAGGGTCCGGCATCAGGCCGTCGGCGAGGTCGGGGATGCTCCCGTGGTCCAGCCGTCGGCCCTGGTCTGCCGCCGCTTCGATGGCGTCGGTGACGGACTTGCGAGCGGCAGGCGCGGCGTCGGGGCATGCCAGGTAGAGCAGGTCGCGTAGGACCTGGGCGGATGTCCTGTTCTCCACCATGGCTCCAGAGTAGGTCGGTCGGCGGGTCAGCGGCAGCGGGCGCAGACGGGGCAGCGGCTGTTCGGTCGGGACAAGGCCACTGCCAGGAGGTCGAGGATGACGGCTTCGGCGCGGCGTAACGCTTCGGTCGGGGAGTGGGCTTCCATGTCTTTGGCCTTGAGCACTTCGCCGACGAGGGAGGTCCAGTGGTCTTCGGCGTGCTGCCAGTCGGTCGCGTGCCATTGGGTGGCGAACTGCTCGACAGTCTTCCGGTCGCTCTGCGGACCACCCTCATGGATGTCGTACAGCGATCGCACCGTCAGGTCCCCCCGCCGTCCGGTGGACCGGTGAGGGTACGAAGTTCGGTGAGGATCTCATCCAGATCGCGGGTGCGGTGCCGGTTGATCTGCGCGGTGACGACATAACCGACCAGACCGCCGATGAAGGCCGGCAGCAACGCCCAGCCGGTGAGGGACAGCGGCCAGGCGCACCACTGGGCGGGGACATCGGCGGGTGAGGTGATCCCCAGCAGCACGTTGTACGCGTCCACCCAGCCGTTCGCCAGCCCGTTCACCACGAACAGCGCGCCGCACGCCATGAGGAGTGGAGCCGCCCGCAACAGCACCCAACGGCGCGTCCGCGACAGCGCATCCCGCGACCCCCACCACAACCGCAACCGACCCCGCAAGCTCGGCCGTGGCGGAGAAACGGGAGGTGGGAGGGGAGACGTTGCCACCCGTCGAACTTAACCGACAACCTTGCTACCGCGCAGCGAGTTGGTCCCCTCACCGACGTGACTCACCCCCGGCCCGAACCACCTTGCCGAACCTGCGTGATGAATGCCTGCCAGGCGGGGGCGGAGATGAGGAGTGCGGGGCCGTGGGGGTTCTTGGAGTCGCGGACGGGGAGGGAGGGGCCGGGGTAGTCAGTAGCAACTTCGAGGCAGTTCCCGCCGCTGTCGGTGCTGTAGCTGCTCTTGCGCCATGCGGTGCAGGGGAGGCTGCTTGCGCTTGTCATGGGACTAGTTCCTTTGCCGTTGCCGCGATCAGGTCGACGGAAGCCTTGGGGGACAGGGCGTCGGCCATCAACAGATCATAGGCCCGTCGCGCCGCATGGACGTCCCCTGGACCGGCCAGAACGTGGCCACGCGCGATGTCTTCCACATACACCACGTCAGGGCCGTCTCCCTCCCCCATCGACAGCCCCGCGAAGGCTCCACGGAGCCCCGCGTGGGCGCCTGCGGCGAACGGCAGCACCTGTAGAACAACGCTTGGAACAGCCGCCCACGCGAGGAGATGATCGAGCTGGTGGCGCATGACGAGTGGCCCGCCGATCGGCCGTCGCAGGACGCTCTCGTCGAGGATCGTCCAGATCTCTGGGGGAGACTCCTGCTCCAAGATGTGCTGGCGAGTCAGCCGCGCCGCGATCAGCTCCTGTGCATGGTGTGAGCGCCCACCCTCGAATACCGCGCGCACATACTCCTCCGTCTGCAACAGCCCCGGCACCACCTGGTTCTCGAAGTCCCAGATGCTGACCGCGTCCTTCTCCAGCTCCACGAACGGCCTGAACCAGTCCGGGTACGCGTGCTCGATCACCACGGGCCACAGGCGGGCGAACATCCCGCCTGTGCCCAGCACATCGTCACAGCGCTGGGCGAACTCTTCACTCGGGACCCGGCTCGCGGACTCGATCCGCGAAACGTACGAGTGGGTGCAGAACGTGCGCTGCCCCAGCTTGGCCTGGCTCAGCCCGGCCTCTTCCCGCCTGATCCGCAACTCGGTGCCGAAATAGGCCAGGGTCGACACCTTGGGATCGCCCTCAAGGGCGTTCTCTGCGGCCATTTTTACTCTCCGCCTCTTGACAAGCACAGGTGCACAGCAATTGCTCTCCACAAGGCTATGTCCGGAGCGCCACGCTGGGACCACAGAACGTGAAATCCCCCTCAAGAAAGGCGCGTTCCATGGCAGAGGGCCGTCACGAGAACCCGACGCTGGCCAAGCTCCGCGATGCGGAGGAGACATGCGAGCGGCTCCGTACCGCGCTGGCGGGGGCGGACATCATGCTGCCCTCGCTTCGGGTGGACCTCGCTTCCTGCACAACCACCGCACTGCGTAGCCCACTCCTCGAACTGGGCGGCTGCAATCTCGCGACGGCGGAGAAGCTGGCCAAGGCGCTGGGTGAGCAAGGGAGTTGAGCCATACGGAATGGCGGAAGGGCGAGGTCGTCACCGACCTCGCCCGCCGCACGGCGGGCTTCGTCCACTCGGTTGCGGAGGACGGTACGGTGCGGCTCGTACGCCCCGGCGGGCCCGCATGGGCGGCTGATCCGCAGGACCTGCGGCCGGCTACCCGCGCCGAGGTGATGTCGGCGAAGGTGGCGACGGCCAACCACCGTTGGGGGCTCCATTGATGAAGCGGTGCGGCATCCATCTCAGCGGCGGCGGCGTTTGCCCCGCCGCTTGATCGACTCCCAGGCGATCCAGACGGAGGTGATGGTCCCGATCGCGATGATCACGCTGGACAGTGCGGAGACGGCCGTGAGGATCAGGGTCACGTCCTCTTTGCTCACGCGGACCCCCTCTGTCGGTGTAGCACCCATTTTTTAGAGGGGGGCTAGAAGAAATCAAGAGGGGGTAGAAGGGGCTCGCGGAGCGTCGTAGGCTTACCGTATGACCGACACGCCCGCTCCCCTCCCGCAAGTAGCCCCCGGAGTGCGCGCGGCCATGGCTGCACACATCGAAGCCGCACTCGCCTGTCTTGACTCCATCCCCGACCCGGTCGACCGCGAGGTGACGGCCCGGGCTTTGGCCGACGACCTGCTGCCCGAGGCGGCTCGGCGCGTGAAATCAGTACGGGGTGAGGCGGTGGTCGAGCTGCGCGAGAACATGAAGCTGCGCGAAGTCGCGCAACTGCTCGGCCTCTCGGTTCCGCGTGTCGATCAGCTCGCCAAGGGCAAGTGAGCCCATCTCAGAAGCGAGCCGCGTCCCCTGCGCCTCAGCGACGAGCTGCTCAGGCCGTCGTCGTCGTCGGCTTCCGTGTGGACGTGCCGCGCTGCGGGGCCAGGAAGAAGGCCATCGTCACACCCAAGTAGAGGACCCAGACCACGAGTTGGATGACCGTCGGGTCGGGCTGGAAGTTGAAGACGCCCTTCAGGAGGGTGCCGTACCAGCTGTCCGGGGAGATTGTGGAGCTGATGTCGAAGGCTTTGTTCTCCAGGCCGCCCAGGAAGCGCGCCTCCTGGAGGTCGTGGACGCCGTACGCGAGGACCCCCGCGGCCACGACCACCAGCATGGCGCCGGTCCAGGTGAAGAAGCGGGCGAGGTTGATCCGCAGGGCGCCGCGGTAGAAGAGCCAGCCGAGGACGACGGCGGTGGCCAGGCCCAGCAGGACGCCGATCAGCGGCGAGGAGCTGCCCTCGCCGCTGGCCCGTACCGAGGCCCAGACGAACAGGGCGGTCTCCAGCCCCTCGCGGCCGACGGCCAGCAGTGCGGTGGCGACCAGCGCGCCGGTGCCCATCTGGAGAGCGGCGTCCAGCTTGCCGTGCAGTTCGCTCTTCAGATGGCGGGCCGTACGGCGCATCCAGAAGACCATCCAGGTGACCAGCCCGACGGCGAGGATGGACAGCGAGCCGCCGAGCGCCTCCTGCGCCTCGAACGTCAGCTCCTTCGAGCCGAACTCGAGCGTCGCGCCGAAGGCGAGGGAGATGGCGCAGGCCGCCGCGATGCCGAGCCAGACGGGGCGCAGGGCATCCCGCCGCTCCGTCTTGACCAGGTAGGCGACGAGGATGCAGACGACGAGGCTGGCCTCCAGGCCCTCACGCAGACCTATCAGATAGTTACCAAGCATCCCGGTCCTTCCCTGCCACCCATGCCGCCGCCGCTGATTTGCGTCCACGCGAGTTTACAGGCGGCCTGACCTGCACGGATGGGGGAGGGAGGGGCGCCCCGAGGAGGCGCGGGCTGCGGTGGAGCGTGGACAGCCCGCGCCGCCCCGGTCACCGAGCGGCCGGTCTCGGGTTGGTCACAGGCTGGTGCGGAAGGGGCCGGTGACCTCGTAGGTGATGCCACCGCTGCTGGAGCCGGAGGTGCCGCGCTGGGAGGAGAAGTACAGGCGGTTGCCCGCGGGGTTGAACGCCGGTCCGGTGATCTCGGAGGAGGACTGACCGGTGATCCGCAGGAACGGGGCGACGATGTCGTCCGGGGTGATGATGCAGATCTCCATGTTGCCGCCGTCCTCGGCGACGTAGAGGTCACCGACGGCGGCGGAGGCGGTGACGTTGTCCACGCCGGTGAGCGGGGCGCCGGAGACGTTGTCGTCGTAGACGATCGCGATGCTGTTGGCGGACGCGTCGTAGGCCCACACGCGGTTGTCGCCCTTGGTGGTGAAGTAGCAGATGTTGTTGCGGTACCAGCAGCCCTCGCCGCCGTTGAAGAGCTTGGCGCCCGAGACCTGGTCGCGGGTCGGGGTCGGGCTGCCGTCCGGGTCGGGCACGTTCGCCCAGGACAGCACGCCGGAGACCTCCTTGAGTACCTGCAGGGTGCCCGACGACAGGTCGCCCCAAGTGGTGGGCGCGAACCGGTAGAAGCAGCCGTCGGAAGCATCCTCGGTCAGGTAGATCACCTTCCGGACCGGGTCAGAGGCGGCTGCCTCGTGGTTGAACCGGCCCATGGCGGGCCGCTGGACCGCGGCGTTCACACCCCACGGGTCGGTCTCGTAGACGAAGCCGGTGCTGACCTCCTCACAGGACAGCCAGGTGTTCCACGGGGTGGAGCCGCCGGCGCAGTTGCGGTTGGTGCCGGACAGGATGGTGTAGGCGCCGGTGATGGCGGCGCTGCTGTTGAACTTCACCGCGCCGGCCCCGCCCGCGTTGCTGCCGACCTCGGCGTTGGAGACGTAGATCCAGCCGGTCCCGTCGGCGAAGCACTCGCCGCCGTCGGGTGCGCTGTGCCAGGTGTGGCTGGTGCCGGGCACGGTCTGGGAAGAGCGGGCGATCACCCGGCTGGTGAACCCGGTGGGCAGCATGATGCCGTTGGCGTCGGCCGCCTGCAGGGCTCCGTACGGGCCGGTGCCGGGGAGAGCGGGGTAGGCGGCGGCCTGCCGCCATAGGGAGCCGGAGAAGGCTGCCGCGCCGGCGCCGATGACGGTGGCACGGAGAAGAGAACGGCGTTCCACGTGTACTCCTTCGTCAAGAAGGGACGGATGATCGTGTTGAGCGCCGCCGACTGGTCACCGAGGACAGTAGGACCCCCCTCTCCCGGCCATAAGACTCCAGGGATTGAACACCGAGCTAACACCTCCGGGCCGTACGGTAATTGAATATCTTGCAGAAACGTTTACACGCTCACCTGGTGCCCGAGAAGGAATTCGTCAATGACGCAGAAGAGATCGATTTGTTCTTTGGCTTGGACGGCAAGTATTACGAGATCGATCTTGAGTGAAAAGAACGAGGCAAATCTCCGCGAGGTCCTTGAGTCTTACGTCCGGGCAGGTCGACAAGGGCGCGGGTGGCCTACCGGGTCGGTTCGTAGCCCGCGTAGTCGTTCCAGCCGGAGGGCTGGCTCATCAGCTGTTTCCAGGTGGGCCAAGGCTCCTGGGTCTGCTGGCGGACAAGTTCGCCGGGCATGGTGAAGGGCGGCGCTTTGTGCGGCTTGTCGAGTGCCTGACCGACGATCGTGTCGTAGAGCACGGCAGCGGCATGCAGGCGGGGCAGCACGGTATGGACGCGGTCGGCGTAGCCGGCCGGAAGGACGGGCGGGTCCTCGTCGCCGAGGTCCAGTCCGGCACCGGCCGTCACGAGGGCGATCTCGGGCCGCTTGCGCTGCGCGATCTCGTAGTGCAGGTGCAGGGCGACGGCATCCCATACGACCTCGACCCGGTCGGCCGACATCCCCTCCCCGCTGAGGAATCGGGCGGCCAGATCGGCGCCGTCGATATCGAAGGGCTGATCCCCGTTGCCCTCGGAGCTGAGCCCGGCATCGTGCAGTACGCAGCCCAGGAACAGCAGTTCGTCGTCGTAGTCGTGATCGGGGCGCAGGCCCTGCTGTTCGCCGAGGGTGCGCCCGTAGAGGTAGGTGCGCAGGCTGTGGTTGAAGATCGCGGGATCCTCGATGCCCTTGACGAATTGGAGCGTCTTCAGCGCCATCTCGGTGCGGCAAAACGGCAGTTGTTCGTAAGCGTCCATGGTGTCCATCAGGTGTCTTTTCTGAGAGGTGCGGACAGGGCTGGTCCTCGGCGCCGGGCCGGGCATGCCTCCATGCTCGGCGGGGACACCGAGGCGCGACAGTGGCAGGATTGCCGCCATGCGAGAGGAAACTGCCTCGACGAATCCCGACGGCGAGTGCGGTGGTGGTGCGCCGCACCGGGTGGCGGTGCTGGTGCTGGACGGTGTGCTGCCCCTGGACATGGGCATTCCGGCCCAGGTCTTCACCGCGGTGCCGGACGAGCCGTACGAGATGGTGCTGTGCGGGCGTTCGGCGGGCCCGGTGCCGACGGCGGCAGGGTTCGCCGTGACGGTGACGGCGGGGCTGGAGGCGCTGGAGCGCGCGGACACCGTGGTGGTCCCGGGCTACGCGCCGCATCTGGCCGAGGTGCCTGCGACCGTGCTCGAAGCGCTGGCCGAAGCCCACGCCAAGCGGCGGCGGCTGGCGTCCGTCTGCACCGGTGCGTTCGCCCTGGCCGCCGCCGGCGTTCTGGACGGGTGCACGGCCACCACCCACTGGCTGTTCGCCGATGATCTGGCGGCGCGGCACCCGCGGGTGTCGGTGGACCCGCGGGTGCTGTACGTGGACGAGGGGCAGGTGCTGACCTCGGCCGGCGTTGCGGCCGGCATCGACCTGTGTCTGCACCTGGTGCGGCGCGACCTGGGCGCCGCGGCCGCCAATGAGGCCGCGCGCACCGTGGTTGCCGCGCCCCACCGCGACGGCGGGCAGGCGCAGTACATCAGGCGCCCACTGGCCGGCGCGACGGACGGCAGCACGCTCGCACCCACCCGGGAGTGGGCCCTTGCCCATCTGCACGAACCGCTGACGGTCCGCAGGCTCGCCGCACACGCGCACATGGCGCCCCGGACCTTCGCCCGGCACTTCGTCGCCGAGTCCGGGACCACGCCGTTGCGGTGGCTGCTCGCGGCCCGGATCGACCGGGCGCGGGAACTCCTGGAGAGCACCGGACTCACCATCGACCAGGTGGCCGAGCGGTGCGGGCTGGGCAGCCCCTCCAACTTGCGGCTGCACTTCCGGCGGGTCCTGGGGACGTCGCCCACCGCCTACCGCGCCACGTTCGCGGCTCCGGCGGCTCCGGAACGGGTGGCGCGATCTGTGGGGTAGTCGTCGTTGACGCCTGCGCGGTGGCGATCGAGGGTGGACGGCGTGGAAGGACGCCGCATCGTTTTCGTGATCTTCGACGGGTTCCAGACCCTCGACCTGACCGGCCCGTACGAGGTGTTCCAGCGCGCCGACCTCCTGGCCGGCGGCTACGAATGCGACATCGTCGCGGCCCGCGCCGGGCTGCTGCGCTCCGGCAGCGGACTGCCGGTGCACGCCGGGCACGGCGTGGACGACGCGCCGTCCGACGGTGTCGACACGCTGGTGGTGGCCGGGGGTTCGGGCGTCGACAGGGCCCGGCACGACCCGGCGCTGACCGGGTGGATCGCCGCCGCGGCGGCCGGTGCGCGGCGCGTCACCTCAGTGTGCAGCGGTGCTTTCCTGCTGGCCGCAGCCGGACTGCTGGACGGCCGCAGGGTCACCACGCACTGGGGCCGTGCCCGGCAGCTCGCCCGCGAGTACCCACGGGTGCACGTCGACAGCGCGCCGATCTTCGTCCGCGACGGCCGCGTATGGACCTCGGCCGGTGTCACCGCCGGTATGGACCTGGCACTGGCGCTGGTGGAGGACGACCTGGGCCGCGACGTCGCCCACGCCGTCGCCCGCCACCTGGTGCTGTTCCTGCGGCGGCCCGGCAGCCAGGCACAGTTCAGCGTGGCGCTGTCCACCGCACCACCGGCCACAGACCCCGTCCGAGCCGCAGTCGCAGCCATCCACGCGGACATGCGCGCCCGGCACACCATCGACGAACTGGCAGCGCACGCCGGGCTCAGCCCGCGCCACCTGCAACGCCGGTTCACCGCCGAACTCGGTGTCCCACCCGCGGCCTACGTCGAACGCGCCCGCGTCGAGGCCGCACAGCGGGCGCTCGCCGAGGGCGACGAACCGGTGGAAGCCGTCGCGCGCCGCTGCGGTTTCGGTACCGCCGAGACCCTGCGCCGCACCTTCCACCGGCACCTCGGCGTCGCGCCGTCCGACTACCGGAGCAGGTTCCGGTCCACTGCCGACCCCCTTACCGCACAGGAGCACTCATGACGACCTACGGTCTGCTGATCTTCGACGAGGCCGAGGAGCTGGACTTCATCGGCCCCTGGGAGGTGTTCACCGCCTCCTCGATGCTCCGCAGCGACGCCGACACCGCCGTGCTGATCGCCGAACAGCCTGACCCGGTCCGCTGCAACAAGGGCATGCGGGTGCTGCCCGACCACACGCTGGACGACCATCCGCCGCTGGACGTGCTGCTGGTCCCCGGCGGTCGTGGCGCCCGCATAGGTCAGCTGCACAACCCCGTACTGCTCGACTGGATCGCCGAAACCGCCCGGCAGGTCACCTGGCTGGCGAGCGTGTGCACCGGCGCCGCCCTGCTGCACGCGGCCGGTCCGGCGCGTGGTCGCCGAGTGGCCACACACTGGAACTATGAGGACACCCTTGAGGCGCACGGCGATGTGACGGTCGCACGCGAAGCCCGCTATGTCGTGGACGGGAATCTGGTCACCAGCCAGGGCGTGTCTGCCGGGATCGACAGCGCCCTGTGGCTCATCGGCGCCCTGCACGGCCGCGACCACGCCCGCGCCGTACGCCGCTACATCCAGTACGAGCCCGCGCCGCCCTACCTCGCCGACGAGCCGCTTGCCGCCTGAGCAGCTTCTTCGGGTACTCCGGTCAAGAGAACAGCTCGCGGCCCCACCAGTCGTCCTTGTCGCGGACGCCCGGCGGGATGGCGAAGACAGCCGAACCGACGTGCTGGATGTACTCGTTGAGCGCGTCGTTGCGCGCGAGCCTGCGCTGGACGGGGATGAACGCGCGGCGTACATCCCGCTGGTACGCAAGGAAGAACAGCCCCGCGTCGAGGCGGCCGAGACCGTCTGTGCCGTCGGTGAAGGAGTAGCCGCGGCGCAGCATCCGGGCCCCGTCGTTGCTGTCCGGGTGGGCGAGGCGGACGTGGGAGGTGGGCAGCATCGCCTTGAGGAACGGCTCGTCGTGCTCCTTCGCCTTGCCGACGGGCGCGCCGATGCGCTTGTCCCGGCCGAAGATGTCCTCCTGCTCCTTGAGCGAGGTGCGGTCCCAGGTCTCGATGTGCATCCGTATCCGGCGGGCCACCAGATAGGAGCCGCCGGCCAGCCACTCGGGGCCGTCCTTCTTCGACACCCACACATGCGCGTCGAGGGCCTTGGTGTCGGTGCCGGAGACGTTCCGGGTGCCGTCCTTGAAGCCGAACAGATTGCGTGGGGTCTGCGCGTCGGGCGTGGTGGACGAGGTCTTGCCGAAGCCGAGCTGGGACCAGCGGATGGCGGCCTTGCCGAAGCCGATACGGGCCAGATTGCGGATCGCGTGCACGGCGACCTGCGGGTCGTCCGCGCACGCCTGTACGCACAGATCGCCGCCGCTGCGGGCCTTCTCCAGCTTGTCGCCGGGGAAGGCCGGCAGATCGACGAGCGCTTCGGGCCGCCGTCCGGCCAGTCCGAAGCGGTCCTTGTCGAAGAGGGCGGGGCCGAAGCCGATGGTCAGAGTGAGGCGGGACGGCTTGAGCCCCGCCGCCTCACCCGTGTCGTCCGGCGGCGACTCGGGGATCGGCCCGAACGCGCCCTCACCGACCGCGTGGCCGCCCGTCATCCGTGCCGCGGCGGCGGTCCACTCCTTGAGGAGCTGGATCAACTCGGCGCGGTCCTTGGTCGTCACGTCGAACGCCGCGAAGTGCAGCCGGTCGGGCACGGCGGTGGCGATACCCGCCTGGTGTGCGCCGTGGAAGGGCACGGCCTGCCCGGCGGTGTCGGAAGCGGCGCGCGCGTTGTCGTGGTGCAGCGCCGTTGCCGTACCACCCGCTGCGACGGCGCCCAACGCCACTCCGGCCCCGCCCCAGCCGAGCAGGGAGCGCCGCGCGACGGCGGGCCGGGCACTGGTGGCCTCGGCCGGTCGGGTTTGTCCGGGCTGTCCGGCCTGCTCGTCCTGCTCGTCCTGTTCGCGCTGTTCTCCCGGGCCGCGCTGTTCCTGGCTCTGCTCGGGCTCGGGGGTTCGTCCCTGGTCCGGTACGTGGTCCGGTTCGACCCGGTTCTGCTCAGTGCTGTTGCTGTCTTCCGCTGTCACGGACGCGCTCCTCGTACTCACCGTCCGGTCGCCGTCTCCGCCGTCCGGACGTCGGCTCCGGCGGCTACTTGACGACGGCCGCCGCCAGCTTGGACAGCGGCTCCGCCAGGGCGTTCACCGCGTCCGAGAGCTCCTTGCGCTCACTCTTGCCGACCTTGTCGTACGACTTGAACGCGTAGTTGTCCTTGTCCTTGCCGTCGTCCTCGCGGTACTTGTCCAGCAGCTTGTTCAGCGCGGAGAACTGGGTGTCCAGCTCCTTGACCAGCGCCGGGTCGTTCTTCTTGGCGACCGGCTTGAGCAGCTTGTACGACTTCTGGGCGCCCTCCACGTTCGCCTTGAAGTCGACCAGGTCGGTGTGGCTGTAGCGCTCCTCCTCGCCGGTGACCTTGCCGGTGGCCACCTCGTCGAGGAGTTCCTTGGCACCGTTGGCCATGGAGGTGGGGGTGATCTCGGCCTTCCCTACCCTCTTCTGCCAGTCGGTGAGGTCTTTTATCAGCCGGTCGGCGAGCTTCTTGTCGGCTGCGGTGATCTTCTTGTCCTTCCACAGCGACTTCTCCAGGCGGTGCCAGCCCGTCCAGTCCTTCTCCGGGTCCTGGCCGTCCTCGAGACCGTCCTCGCGCAGGTCGACCTTGGGGTCGATGTCGCCGAACGACTCCGCGACCGGCTCGGTGCGCTCCCAGCCGATGCGGGAGGGCGCGTACAGCTCCTTCGCCTTCTCCATGTCGCCCGCCTTGACGGCTTCTGCGAACTTCTTGGCCTTCGGCAGGGTCTGTTCGGCCTGCTGGAGCGTGTAGTCGCGGTAGGCGGAGACGGCGGCGTCCAGCTTCGGGTCACGCTTGGCGGTCTTGGAGCCGCCGGTCGCCTTGACCTTCTGACGGATGCCGTTGCCCTTCATCCCGGGCTTGCACGCGATCTCGTAGTTGCCCGCCTTGACCTCCGCGGTGACCTTCGCCTTCGTCCCGGCGCCGATGTTCTCCCGCTCGGTGACGATCCGGCCGTCCGGGTAGAGGATGTAGACCTCGTTGACCTTGGATCCCTTGTTCTCCACCGCCAGTTGGACATGGCCGGCGGGAAACGACTTGCGGGACACCTTGCAGGAGTCGTCGGTGGCGGTCACCTTGATTGCGCCCTCCCCGCCGGCGTCGGCTTTCTCGGCGCACCCGCTGACTGCGGCAAGCGATATCGCGGCCAGGGCAGCGCTGACGGCACAGACGCGGACGGGACGCATGGCGAACTCCCAGCGGGATGAGTGTGACGAGCCTCCAAGGTGAGGCGGGCCTAACTTAGCCGGACCTTATCTCATGGTCCAGCGCCCACCGGCCCACCGTCCCTCTCACCGCCCCGCCGCCCCTCTCACCGCCCCGCCGCCCCTCTCGCCCGTCCGCCGTCACCGTCACCTGTGCGCCGTCACCGTCACCTGTGCGCCGTCACCGTCACCGGTCCGTGCCGAAGGAGTAGACGGTCGTGGACCGGTACTTCTGACCCGGGCGCAGCACCGTCGAGGGGAAGTCCGGCTGGTTCGGCGAATCGGGGAAGTGCTGGGTCTCCAGGCAGAAGCCGTCCCCCGCGCGGTAGACGCGGCCGGAGGCGCCCTTGAGGGTGCCGTCGAGGAAGTTGCCGCTGTAGAACTGCACGCCGGGCTCGGTGGTGGAGACCCGCATCGTACGGCCCGACTCCGGCTCGGTCACCGTGATCACCGGGCGCGGCTGGTCGGTGATGCCCTTGTCGAGAACGAAGTTGTGGTCGTATCCCTGGCCCCGCAGGATCTGCGGATGCCCCTCGCGGAGGTCCTGGCCGATCGGCTTGCCGTTGCGGAAGTCGAACGGCGTCCCGGCGACCCGCGCCAGTGCGCCCGTGGGGATGAGGGCCTTGTCGACGGGGGTGTAGCGGGAGGCGGCGATGCGCAGCGTATGGCCCTCGATGCTGCCGCTGCCCGCACCGGCGAGGTTGAAATAGGTGTGGTTGGTGAGATTGACGACCGTGGCCTTGTCCGTCGTCGCCGTGTAGTCGATACGCAACTCGCCGCGCGGAGTGAGGAGATAGCGGACCTTGGTGCGCAGTTTGCCGGGGTAGCCCATCTCCCCGTCCCGGCTGACATACCGCAGCGTGAGGCCGACGTCCGGGCCGTTGCGATACGGCTCGACGTCCCACACCCGCTTGTCGAACCCCTTGGTGCCGCCGTGCAGGCTGTTGGAGTCGTCGTTGGCGGGCAGTTGGTACGTCTTGCCGTCCAGGGTGAACTTCGCGCCCGCTATGCGGTTGCCGTAACGGCCGATCAGGGCGCCGAAGTAGGGGCTGTCCGCCACGTAGTCGTCCAGCGCGTCGAAGCCGAGCGAGACGTTTGCCGTACGGCCCCGCCGGTCGGGGATCTCCAGGGACTGGACGATGCCGCCGTAGGAGAGCACACGCAGCCGGGTTCCGCCATTGGCGAGCGTCCAGCGGTCGACGCGGTCACCGTTGTCCAGCTTGCCGAAGTGCTCCCGGACAGGCGGCTGATGGCCGCCTGCTGTGCTGCGGGTGGCCGTCGTCGGCGCTGCGGCCTTGGCCGCTGAGGTGGTGGCGGCTGCTGCTGCGACGCCGGTGGTCGCTGCCAGAAGTGTGCGTCTGCTCGTCGTCATCGGTCCTGGGCTCCTCGGCCTGGGCGGAAAGTGCTGTTCGATATTTCGGTCATCGTTCGATAAGGCGGCACCAGTGAAGGGCTCCGCGTTTCGGCTGTCAACACCTCGCGCCGCGCCAATCCAAGTTCGCTGCACGCTCATTGACCCGTGGCTGTGGGCTCCCTCATTCTCAGCTTGCGCAATACCGAACTGCATTCGATATCTCGAACAGCTGAGTCGAGGAGGAGCAGATGAAGACCCGCCCCACCGGGCCACGCGCACCTGCCAGAAGATGGCTGCGGCCACGTCTCCGGCTCGCCATCGGCGCCCTGCTCGCCTGCACGGTCGGGATCGTCCCGGCCGTCGCCTCCGGCGAGCCCGCTGCCCCGACGACGGACTACACCCTCACCGTCGACGCCGGGGAGCGCGGCCCGGACATCGACAAGTCCATGTACGGCGTCTTCTACGAAGACATCAACCGCGCCGCTGACGGCGGGCTCTACGCGGAACTCGTCCAGAACCGCTCCTTCGAGTACGACAAGGCGGACAACGAGCAGTACACGCCCATGACCGCCTGGACCGCCTCCGGGCCGGGCACCGCGCAAGTGGCGAACGACGACGCCCGCCTCAACACCCGCAACCGGAACTATCTGCGGGCCTCCCTCACCGGCGGGAACGAGGACTTCCGCCTCACCAACTCCGGCTACAACTCCGGCCTGGCCGTACGCAAGGGCGAGCGGTACGACTTCTCCGTATGGGCGCGCACCGACCGCCCCTCGGGCACCCCGCTGACCGTCTCCCTCACCGATGCGAAATCGGCGGCCGACGCGAAATCGGCGGGCGCCCTCGCCGAGCCGCTGCGCCTCACCGCGCGTGGCGACCGCTGGGCCAAGTACACCGGCACCCTCACCGCCGAACAGACCAGCAACGACGGCAGGCTGACCGTCGCCGCCGGCGGCTCCGGCACGCTACGGCTGGACGAGGTCTCGCTCTTCCCCCGTAAGACGTTCAAGAACCGGCCGAACGGGATGCGCCCCGACCTCGCCCAGAAGATCGCCGACCTCGATCCCGGCTTCCTCCGCTTCCCCGGCGGCTGCCTCGTCAACACCGGCAGCCACAAAGGCTACGAAGCGCCCGACTTCGAGCGCCGCCGCTCCTACCAGTGGAAGGACACAATCGGCCCGGTCGAACAGCGGGCGACCAACGCCAACGTCTGGGGCTACAACCAGTCCTACGGCCTCGGCTACTACGAGTACTTCCAGTTCGCCGAGGACACCGGAGCCATGCCACTGCCCGTCGTCCCCGCGCTGGTGACCGGCTGCGGCCAGAACAAGGTGACCGACGACCCGGCGCTCCTCAAGCGCCACATCCAGGACACGCTCGACCTGATCGAGTTCGCCAACGGTCCCACGACCTCCGAATGGGGCGCCAAGCGGGCCGAGATGGGCCACCCGAAACCGTTCGGCCTCACGCACCTCGAAGTCGGCAACGAGGAGAACCTTCCCGACGAGTTCCACGCCCGCTTCAAGGAGTTCCGTAAGGCCATCGAGGCCAAGTACCCGGACATCACCGTCATCAGCAACTCCGGCCCCGACGACTCCGGGCAGGTCTTCGACCGGCACTGGGAGCTCAACCGGCAATCCGGTGTGGACATGGTCGACGAGCACTACTACAACAGCCCCGAGTGGTTCCTGGAGAACAACGACCGTTACGACAACTACGACCGCAAGGGGCCCAAGGTCTTCCTCGGCGAGTACGCCTCCCGCGACAACCGCTTCCGCAACGCGCTCGCCGAAGCCGCGTTCATGACCGGGCTGGAGCGCAACGCCGACGTCGTCAAGCTGGCCTCGTACGCGCCGCTGCTCGCCAACGAGGACTATGTGCAGTGGAAGCCCGACATGATCTGGTTCAACAACCACGCCTCATGGGGCTCGGCCAGCTACGAGACGCAGAAGCTGTTCATGAACAACGTGGGTGACCGGGTCGTGCCCAGCACAGCCTCCGGAACACCCTCGGCGCCCGCCGAACCCTTCCGCCAGGTCGTCACCTACGACGACAAGCACGGCGAACTCGTCGTCAAGGTGGTCAACGCGCAAGACGCGCAGGCCAGGACCCGTGTTGCGCTCGGCCGCGGCACGGCCGTCGGTGACACGGCCCAGCTGACCACGCTCGAAGGTGACCCGGACGCGGTCAACACCGAAACGGACCGGCCGATCCAACCCGGCCGCTCCACGCTGCGCGGCGTCGGTGACGAGTTCACCCACACGTTCCCGCCGAACTCGGTGACGTTCCTGCGGATCAAGGCGAAGAGCCCGAAGTCCTGAGCGACGCGTCCCTGCGCGTCCCTGAGCGTCGCTGAGTGTGCCTCAGTGTGCAGTCCCCGGAAGTCCGCCGGTCCGGACTTCCGGGGACTGCCTGGATTTCAAACGCCTTGTGTACGAAAGTAGTTGCCCCTGTCCGCTACTCAGGAGCCGCCGCACATGAGCCACCAGATGCCCGAGTCGACCGGAGCCAAGGCACACTCGGCCCGGATGTACGACTACTTCCTCGGGGGCAAGACCAACTACGGTCCGGACCGCCAGGTGGCGGCGCAGGCGATGGCCGCCCTCCCCAATGTGCTGACCGCGGCCCGGGAGAACCGCGAGTTCATGCACCGTGCGGTCCGCAGTCTGGCCCGTGAGCAGGGCATCCGGCAGTTCCTGGACATCGGCACCGGTATCCCCAGCGCCCCCAATCTGCACCAGGTCGTCCAGCGGGAGGAGCCGACTTGCCGGGTCGTCTACGCCGACAACGACCCGATCGTGCTCACCTACGCCCGGGCACTGATGACCGGTACGCCGGAGGGTGCGACGGACTACATCGAAGCCGACGTACGGGACCCGAAGCGCATCCTCGACCATGCACGCAGCACCCTCGACTTCGAGCAGCCCGTCGCGCTCTCCCTCGTCGCCCTGCTGCACTTCGTCGGCGACGCCGACGACCCGCAGGGCATCGTCCGCACCCTTGTCGACGCGCTCGCCCCCGGCAGCGCCCTGGTGCTCTCCCACGGCACCGACGAGCTCGACGTCACGCTCCGCAAGGTCGTCGAGATCTACGGATCGCAGGGCATCACCGTGCAGTTGCGCGGCACGGACGAGGTCCGCGAGTTCTTCGCCGCGGCCGGCCTCTCCCTCGTCGAGCCCGGCATCGTGGCCACCTGCGACTGGCGCCCGGACATGGCGGACAGCCAGGACGGCATGCGCCGCCCGCCCGGTTCGATCAGCCCTGAGGAGGTCGGCTGCTGGGCCGCGGTAGGTCTCAAGCCGACGGCATAGCACCCCCTCCCAGGACGTCACCGGCCCAGGGGGTTACGGGCCCAGGGGGTTACGGGCCCAGGGGGTCACAGCAGGTCCACAATGCTCGGTGGGGCGAACAGGTGGCGTGCGCGGTGCTCCAGCACGAAGCGCCGGGGCAGGTGCAGCATCTCCGGCGAGGTGCACTTGCCGCACGCCGGGTCCTCGGCGGGGATGTCGTCCGCGTGCTGGGTGACGAGGTGCTCGGCGAGCCGGATCTGGCTGGTGAGCACCGTGTCGAACGGATCGCAGTCGAACGCCGGACCGTACTCCTCCCGCGCTGCGTTGGTCACCTCACAGGCGTGCTTCATCCCCTTGTACAGCTCGATGCACTTCTCACACCCCCACATCCACACAGGAGGGAGTGGCCAGGCGTCAGCGGGGTCGTGGTCAGCGTCCCTGTCATCCATGCGTTCACGTTAGCTATGCGCCGATGCTCCGTCAGGTAGACCGCCGAATTCCCCAGGGGCGCCGCGCACTTCATGCCTTGCCCTCGCCCATTCTGGGCAGAGGGCTGCCCCTGCCGGACGCCCGCAGACTGCGGGTGCCTGGTGGCTGGGCGCGCAGTTCCCCGCGCCCCTTACGGGGCGCGTCCACGACGGCGAGGGTGCGGCGGAATCGTCGAAAGCCGCAACCACAACGTCCGACTCCCTCAATGTTTGCGGCCCGGCAGATGCTCGGTGACCTCCGTCAGCTTTTGGCGAAAGCCGCGCGCCGCGATACCGCCGCGTTCGGGATCGCGAATCCCCGCCTTGACGGCCTTCTTGGCCTGCTCCTTCATGATGTGCGGCGGGATCGGGGCGATCTCGTTGTCCACCACGAACTCCAGCACGACCGGGCGGTCGGCCGCCAGCGCCTCCTCCCAGGAGGAGGTGACCTTCTTCGGCTCGTCGCAGCGGATACCGCGCAGCCCCGCCAGCTCCGCGTACTCGGCGTACGGGAAGTCCGGGATGTACTGGGAGCCCGGGTACTTGGGGTCGCCGCCCATGGCGCGCTGTTCCCAGGTGACCTGGTTGAGGTCCTGGTTGTTGAGGACGCAGAAGACCAGCGGCGGTGAGCCCGCCATCCGGTCCGCATAGCGCTTGACGGTGATCATCTCGTTCATGCCGTTCATCTGGAAGGCACCGTCACCGACGAAGGCGATCACCGGCCGGTCCGGGTAGGCGAAGCGCGCCGCGATCGCGTACGGAACTCCAGGGCCCATGGTGGCCAGGGTGCCGGAGAGGGAAGCCTGCATTCCCTTGCGGAGCTTGATGTGGCGCGCCCACCAGTTGGTCGCCGAGCCCGAGTCCGCGGTGAGGATGGCGCCGTCCGGCAGCAGCGAGGAGACCTCGTGGGCCACCGCCTGCGGATTGATCTTGCCGTCGAAGGTCTGCGCGGCCCGCTTCTCCAGGACGGCGTTCCAGGCGCGGATGTTCTCCTCGATCTGCTTGCGCCAGGAGCGGTCCTCCTTGCGCTGCAGCAGCGGGATCAGCTCCCTGAGCGTCTCCTGGGAGTCGCCGACCAGATGTGCGTCCATGGGGTACCGGATGCCGATCATCCGGCCGTCGATATCGATCTCGACGCCCTTGCACTGGCCCTCGTCGGGCAGCCACTCCGCGTACGGGAAGCTGCTGCCGATCATGAACAAAGTGTCGCAGTTCATGATCATGTCGTCGCTGGCCTTGCTGCCCAGCAGCCCGATCGGGCCCGTCACGAACGGCAGGTCGTCCGGGACGACTTCGCGGCCCAGCAGCGCCTTGGCGACCCCCGCGCCCAGCAGTTCGGCCACTTCGACGACCTCGGCCTCGGCGTCGGCGGCGCCCTGGCCGATGAGGATGGCGACCTTCTTGCCCTCGTTGAGGATGTCGGCGGCCTTGCGCAGCTCGTCCTTGTTGGGCAGCACCCGCGGCCGGCTCCAGCCGACGCTGGAGTAGACCGAGCCGTGCGTCTTGGGCGGGGAGGGCTGCGCCTCCGACTCCTGGATGTCCTCAGGAACGATGACCGTGGCGACGCCGCGCGTCGTCAGTGCCGTCTTGAACGCGGAGTCGAGCACATGCCGCATCTGCCCCGGATGCATCACGATCTGGCAGTACTCCGACACATCCGAGAAGAGCTGTTCGAGGCCGACTTCCTGCTGGTAGTGGGTGCCCTGGGCGAGCCGTTTCTGCTGCCCGACGATGGCCACCACCGGCTGGTGGTCCAGCTTGGCGTCGTAGAGCCCGTTGAGCAGATGGATCGCGCCGGGTCCCGACGTGGCGGCGCAGACCCCGACCTCACCGGTGAACTTGGCGTGCCCGCACGCCATGAACGCGGCCATCTCCTCGTGCCGGGTCTGGATGAACTCCGGATCGCCCTTGGCGCGGTCGAAGGCGCCCAGCATGCCGTTGATGCCGTCGCCGGGGTACCCGAAGACCCGGTGCACGCCCCATTCGCGGAGGCGCTGAAGAACGTAGTCGGCTACTTGCTGCGCCATTGGTACTCCCATTCACATGGTCGACGCGACGGTCCCGGCCCGGGTCCCACGCCGCGGACGCCCGCAAACGCGTCGCTGCTCAGCTATGGGGACCGTTTCACGGCCGGTGGGCGAGGTACCCATGACCGCGCGCGGTCGCCGCCGGGTGGACCGCGGAGAGCCGAGGGACAGCAGAGGGAGGCCGCGAAAGGTGCTGGGCCGTTCACCGGGCTCGGTTTCACCCACGGTGACGGCTCGATCGACGAACGTGATTGAAGGCGACCCGCATGGCCCACACACCCGACCGCACCAGCACCTCGCACCTGCCCCGCACCTCGCGTACCGGGGAGATCCCCGCCAAGACCGACCCCGCGGTCCCCGGGCCGCCACGTGCCGGCCGGCTGATCGCCGTCGGGAAACTGGCCAGGGCCCTCACGGGCCGGAGCGCACGGTGAAGCCCGCACCGCCCTGGTACCGCCGCGCCGCGCGCCTCGGGGCACCCGCCGTCTTGGCCGCGGGTGCGGCAGCCCTGGCTGTGGGCCGCGCTGCCCGGAGCTGAGTGGGTGATCAGCCGCGGACATGCGCTCCCCCGCCCCGGGGCGGTTCACCCGCAAGGGGGTTCATGTCACCCCGATCCGGTTTCCGCACCGGCAAGCGGGCTACTCCTGTCGTTGCGGTGCTCGCACCTCCGCCGGACCCTCTCCCCCAGCCTTCGGCCGGGAGGTGCCCCCAGTGGTTGCTCGCCGCTCCGGCGGAAACAAACGCGAGGCTGCGCCTCAGGGGCTGCCGCAACCGGGGGCGGTGGGGGCGCAGCCCCCGCCACCATGTCCGCCGCGACGGCGAGCAACCACAGCGATCCAGGGTCCGGCGGAAAGTCGGCGGGCCCAACCACAACGTTCGGCCGAATCGCGGAGGCGACAGTGCGGTGGTTGACGACGACCGACCACAAGGTGATCGGCAACCTCTACCTCGTCACGTCCTTCTGCTTCTTCCTCGCCGCCGGCGCGATGGCCCTGATGATGCGGGCCGAGCTGGCCCACCCCGGGATGCAGCTGGTCTCCCAGGAGCAGTACAACCAGCTGTTCACCGTGCACGGCACGATCATGATGCTGCTGTTCGCCACCCCGCTGTTCGCGGGGTTCGCCAACGCCGTCATGCCGCTGCAGATCGGCGCCCCCGATGTCGCCTTCCCCCGGCTGAACGCCTTCACCTACTGGGTGTATCTGTTCGGCGGGCTGATGGTGGTCGGCGGATTCCTGACCCCCAACGGCGCGGCGGACTTCGGCTGGTTCGCGTACGCCCCGCTCAACGGCCCCAAGTACACCCCCAGCACCGGCGGTGATCTGTGGACCATGGGGCTGGCCGTGGCGGGGCTGAGCACCATTCTCGGTGCCGTCAACTTCATCACCACCATCATCTGCCTGCGCGCCCCCGGCATGACGATGTTCCGGATGCCGCTGTTCACCTGGAACGTGCTGTTCACCTCGATCCTGGCGCTGTTCGCCTTCCCGGTGCTGTCGGCGGCGCTGCTGGCGCTGGAGGCGGACCGGAAGTTCGGCTCGCACATCTACGACCCGGCCAACGGCGGCGCGATCCTGTGGCAGCACATGTTCTGGTTCTTCGGGCACCCGGAGGTCTACATCGTCGCGCTGCCGTTCTTCGGCATCATCAGCGAGATCCTGCCGGTCTTCAGCCGTAAGCCGCTGTTCGGCTACATCGGGCTGGTCGCCGCGACGGCCAGCATCGCCATGCTCTCCGCCGTCGTATGGGCGCACCACATGTTCGCCACCGGTGCCGTGCTGCTGCCCTTCTTCTCCCTGATGTCCTTCCTGATCGCCGTGCCGACCGGGGTGAAGTTCTTCAACTGGATCGGCACCATGTGGAAGGGCTCGCTGAGCTTCGAGACACCGATGCTGTGGGCCGTCGGATTCCTCGTCACCTTCCTGCTCGGCGGACTCAGCGGCGTCCTGATCGCCTCCCCGCCGCTGGACTTCCACGCCACCGACAGCTACTTCATCGTCGCCCATCTGCACTACGTCCTCTTCGGCACCGTCGTCTTCGCCATGTTCGGCGGCTTCTACTTCTGGTGGCCGAAGCTGACCGGCCGGATGCTGGGCGAGCGTCTGGGCAAGGTGCACTTCTGGCTGACGCTCGTCGGCTTCCAGACGACGTTCCTGGTGCAGCACTGGCTCGGCGCCAACGGGATGCCGCGCCGGTACGCGGACTATCTGCCGGCCGACGGCTTCACGGCGCTGAACACCGTCTCCTCGATCGGCGCGTTCACCCTCGGCGTGTCCACCCTGGTCTTCCTCTACAACGTCTGGTGGACGACGACACACACCGAGAAGGTCACCGAGGACGACCCCTGGGGCTTCGGGCGCTCCCTGGAGTGGGTGACCTCCTGCCCGCCGCCCCGGCACAACTTCGTCGCCCTGCCCAACATCCGCTCCGACTCGCCCGCCTTCTGGCTGCACCACCCCGAGGCCGAGGAGGGAGCGGCGATCGTGGCCCCGGGCGCGCCGGAGAGCCCCGGAGTGCGGCCCGTGGGCCCTGACGAGCCGCCCAGCCCGCCGACGCCCGCCATGCAGGACCCAGCCTCGAAGCGGACGCCCATGAAGGGGAGCCCCTGATGAAGCTCGAAGCCATTCTGTTCGCCGGCGTCGCGCTCTTCTTCGCCTGCGTCACCATCCCCTACGCGCTCTACGGCGACGATCCGGCGGGCACAGCCGCCGTGCTGATCGCAACTCTGATGGCCTCACTGGTCTCGTTCTTCCTCACGGTGCAGTACAAGCGCCGCGGCGTACGGCCGGAGGACCGCAGGGACGGGGAGATCCACGAGCGGGGCGGGCCGCTGGACTTCTTTCCAGCCCGCAGCCCCTACCCGGTGCTGACCGCGCTGGGCGTGGCGACGCTGGGCACCGGCACCGTCTTCGGCCTGTGGCTGGCCCTGATCGGCGTCGGTCTCACCGGCGCCGGAGTGTTCGGGTTCGCTTTCCAGTACGCGCAGACCGACCACTGACCGCCCGGCCCTTGCGCTGCTCGGCGCGCAGGCCCGAGACCGCGGTCTGGGCGCGCTCGCGCTGGTGGCCGATGGTCCGCCACTGCCGGGCCGGCGAGTCCTGGTAGTACCAGCGGCTGAGCGCCGCCCGCAGCCGCGCTGCGCGGCTCGCCGCCGCCTGTGCGTCGAGCGGGCGCGGGAAGCGCTGGGCCGCCAGCCGGAACTTCTCGGCCTGCGGCAGCGGCTCGTGGTCGGCGCTGAAGGTGCCCTCCACCGACTGCCGCACATGGCTGGTTTCCTCGCCCTCGGTGACGCGCTCGGCGTCCAGCTTCTGCAGGGCCAGACACAGCCGCTTCGCCAGCAGGAACGCCAGCGGCGGCCCCACTACGAGCAGGACGCGGAACGCCCAGGTCAGGGCGTTGAGGGAGACGTCGAAGGTGTGCGCCAGTACATCGTTCCCGCCGGCCAACAGCAGCACGCCGTAGAAGGTCACCCCGGCGACGCCGAGGCCGGTGCGTACGGGACGGTTCCGGGGACGGTCGCACACGTGCGGCGTCTCGTCCCCGCCGGTGATCCACTGCTCGAAGAGGGGATACGCGTACAGGACGAGGAACAGCAGCGCGGGCAGGATGACGGCGGGCACCAGCACGTTCCACATCACGGTGTGCCCGAACAGCGTCGTCTCGAACGGCGGCATCAGCCGCAGTGACCCCTCCAGGAAGCCGACGTACCAGTCCGGCTGCGCGGCCGTGGACACTTGGCCCGGCTGGTACGGCCCGTAGTTCCAGACCGGGTTGATCTGCGCTACCGCGCCGAGGATCCCCAGCGCCCCGGCGACCATGAAGAACAGCCCCGTCGACCGGGCGGCGAACTGCGGCACCATCGCATGGCCGACCACGTTCCTGTTGGTTCTGCCGGGTCCGCTCCAGTGCGTGTGCTGGAGGATCACCACCAGGATGAGATGGGCCACCACCAGGGCGAGCAGCAGCCCCGGGAGCAGCAGGATGTGCAGCGGATAGAGCCGGTCGATGATCTCGTCGCCCGGATACTCACCGCCGAACGCGAACAGCGCGACGTAGGTGCCCACGACGGGGATCGAGAGCATGATGCCCTGCGCGATGCGCAGCCCCGTACCCGAGAGCAGGTCGTCGGGGAGCGAGTAGCCGGAGAAGCCCTCGGCGAGCGCCAGGACGAAGAGCGTCAGCCCGATCACCCAGTTGATGTCCCGCGGCTTGCGGAAGGCCCCCGTGAAGAAGATCCGCAGCATGTGCAGCCCGATGGCGCTGATGAAGATCAGCGCGGCCCAGTGGTGGATCTGACGGACCAGCAGTCCGCCGCGGACCTCGAAGCTGATCTCCAGCGTCGAGGCGTAGGCCACCGACATCGGCCGGCCGCGCAGCGGACGATAGGCGCCGTCATAGCGGATCTGCGTCATGTCCGCGTCGAAGAACAGGGTGAGGTAGACCCCCGTCATCAGCAGGACGAGAAGACTGTAGAGGGCGAGCTCCCCGAGGAGGAAGGACCAGTGCTCGGGGAACGCCTTGCGCAGCAGCGCCTTCCCACCCGCGGCCACGGGCAGTCTCTGGTCCGCGGCTTTGAACCCGCGCTCGGCGGCCTTGCGCAGTGCGGCCCGCCGGGCGGCACGGGCCCGAGAGTGTGTCATGCGGTCGCCCTCCTCGAAGACCGCATACCTCAGTGCCCCGCCGCCCAGGCGGCAAACGCCCCGGGTGCCCGGTTGCCTCGTACGCCCCCGCCACGGCACACCAACGGCGGCGAACGCGGCCCGGATCGCGGTTCGGACCGCGGACCGAACCGCGGGCTGCCCCCCCGGTCAGTCCGCCGAGAGGGCCTCCAGCAGCCGCCCCGTCTCCGGGTGCGGCAGGGAGCGGGCGACATCGGCGACCGCGACCATTCCGACGAGCTGGTCACCGTCGATCACCGGGAGCCGTCGCACCTGGTGCCGCGACATGGTCTCCAGCACCTCCTCGGTGCTGTCGTCGGCGCCGATGGTGACGGCCTCCGCCTGGTTCAGGCTGCCGGCGGGGAAGGTCGCCGGATCGCGGCCGGGCCCCAGCACCTTGACCACCAGATCGCGGTCGGTGACGACACCCTTGAGCTTGTTGTCCTTCCCGCAGATGGGCAGCGCACCCACGCCCAGCTCGGTCATCAGCTCCGCCGCGTCCGCCGCTGTCTGGTCGGTCCGCACACAGTCGGCGCCGGGGCTCATGATGTCGTGTGCCGTAGTCATCTCGACTCCTTGCTGCTCGGTGGACTTCGGTCTCTGCTCGATGGACCTCCGCCCGGGTCCCCATGCCGCAAGGCGCCGAAACAGGGGCACGACACAGCCAGGGCGTGCCGGAACGGCGGCTGACAGAGTGGTGCGCGGCGCGGACCGTTTGTCCATGGCCAGGTGTGGCAACCGGAGCGATATGTCCTCCGAAACGTCGTCCAAGTCGTCCGAGACATCGGCTGCAACGCCGTCCGAAGCTTCTTCGCTCCCCGCGTGGCTCGACAGGCTGGGTACGCTCAGCGCCCTGGACCCCGCGATCGGCCCGCTCCAGAGCGCCGTCAAGAAGAGTCCGCTCAGCAGGTTCCGCGACGTACTGCACGGCACCTGGCTGGGACACCCGCTGCACCCCGCGCTGGTGCAGGTCCCCATCGGTGCCTGGTCCTCGGCGGCGCTGCTGGACCTGTTGCCCGGTACGCGCCGCGCCGGCCGGGTGCTGATCGGCACCGGGGTGCTCGCCGCGCTTCCCGCGGCGGTCAGCGGCGCGACCGACTGGACAGAGCTGCACAAGCCGCAGTTGCGTGTGGGACTGGTCCACGCGGCGGCCAACGTCGCGGCCCTCGGTCTGTACACGGCTTCCCTGGCGGCCCGGCTGCGCGGCCGCGAGTGCCGGGGGCGGCTGCTGGGCTTCGGGGGGCTGACCGTCGCCGGTGTGGGCGGGCTGATCGGCGGCCACCTCGCCTTCCGGCAGTCGGCGGGCCCCAACAAGACCGAGCCGGTGCCGCACCTCGTCGAACCCGGCTGGCACCCGGTGGGCAAGGCCGACAGTTTCCCCGTCGGCCAGCCGGCGAGCGCCATGCTCGGCGAGGTCGGGTTGCTGGTCTACCGCGAGCCCGGGGGGCCGGTACGGGTGCTGGCCGACCGGTGCGCCCACCAGTCGGGCCCGCTGTCCCAGGGCACGGTGGCCGAGGGCTGTGTGACCTGCCCCTGGCACGGCAGCACCTTCCGGCTCTCGGACGGCTGGAACGTACGCGGCCCCGCCACCGCACCGCAGCCCAGCTTCGAGGCACGGGAGCGGGACGGCATGCTGGAGGTGCGCCTGCCGGAAGCGGGCTGAGGCGCAGCGGCGACCAGTTGACGCCCTGTCAGTTCCCTGCGCCGAGCGAGCTTCCGGGGCCCTGCGGCATCAGCGGATACTTCCGAGACCTCCCGTTTCGGGGCGGGACGGCCGGGTTACCCCTGCGGTGGTCCGTCTCACTCGCTCTTGGAGGTCCCATGGCCGGCCCGGCCCACGAGAACCGGAACGAAGGGGAGCCGTTCATCCCCGGACGTCCAGCGCCCGAAGCACCCCCCGTCGAGGAGCCGACCACCCCGCGCGAGCCGCTGCCGCCCAAACAGGACCAGTCGGGCCCCGAGGTCTACTCCGCCACCGGCGAGCACGCCGATGTTGACCCCGCGGTATGGGCCCAGACGGGCGGCCGGCTCACCACGGCGCAGGGCCTGCGGCTGTACGACACCGACCACTCCCTCAAGGCCGGTGAGCGCGGGCCCGTACTGCTTCAGGACCACCATCTGCGGGAGAAGATCACCCACTTCGACCACGAACGGATCCCGGAGCGGGTGGTGCACGCCAGGGGCGCCGCGGCGCACGGTGTCTTCCGCGGCTACGGCACCGGCTCGAAGATCTGCAAGGCGGCCTTCCTCGGCAAGGACGTCGAGACCCCGGTCTTCGTACGCTTCTCCACCGTGCTCGGCTCCCGCGGCTCCGCCGACACGGTGCGGGACACCCGCGGGTTCGCGACCAAGTTCTACACCGCGCAGGGCACCTTCGACCTCGTCGGGAACAACATCCCGGTCTTCTTCATCCAGGACGCCATCAAGTTCCCCGACGTCATCCACGCCGGCAAGCCGCATCCGGACCGGGAGATCCCGCAGGCGCAGAGCGCGCACGACACCTTCTGGGACTTCGTCTCGCTGCACACCGAGGCCACCCACCACACCATCTGGGCCATGTCCGACCGGGCCATCCCGCGTTCGTTCCGGATGATGGAGGGCTTCGGCGTGCACACCTTCCGGCTCGTCGACGAGCAGGGCGGCACCACGCTGGTGAAGTTCCACTGGAAGCCCAGGCTCGGTGTGCATTCGATGACCTGGGAGGAAGCCCAGATCACCGGCGGCATGGACCCGGACTTCCACCGCCGGGACCTGGCCGACGCCATCGAGGCGGGTGCCTTTCCGGAGTGGGAGCTGGGCATCCAGACCTTCCCCGACACCTCCGATCAGACGTTCAAGGGCATCGATCTGCTCGACCCGACCAAGATCGTGCCCGAGGAGTGGGCACCGGTGCAGCCCCTCGGGCTGATGACGCTCACCGCCAACCCCTCCAACTTCTTCGCCGAGACCGAGCAGGTCGCCTTCCACCCCGGTCATCTGGTGCCCGGCATCGACATCACCGACGATCCGCTGCTGGCCGGTCGGCTCTTCTCGTACATCGACACCCAGATCACCCGGCTGGGCGGTCCCAACTTCGCGCAGCTGCCCATCAACCGGCCGCATGCACCGATCAACGACATGACGCGGGACGGTATGCACCAGACCGCGGTGCACAGCGGCGTGGCGCCCTACCGCCCCAACTCGCTGGACGGCGGCTGCCCGTTCCTGGCGGGCCCCGGGGAGGGGGCCTACGTGGAGAGCCCGGTCACCGTCCCGCAGGCGTCCAAGGTGCGGGCAGCCCCCGCCTCCTTCAGCGACCACACCAGCCACCCGCGGCGCTTCTACCTCAGCCTCAGCCCGGTCGAGCGGGAGCACGTCATCGCCGCGTACACCTTCGAGCTGAGCAAGTGTTACGAGCAGTCCATCAAGGAGCGCCAGCTGCGGGTGCTCGCCGATATCGACCCGGAGCTGTGCGCCTCGGTGGCGGCCGGGCTCGGCCTCCCGGCGCCCGACCCCTCCGGCCCGCTCCCCGATGTGTCCCCCAGCCCGGCGCTGTCCCAAGTCGGCCGCAGCTGGCCCACCGACGGGCGGGTCGTCGGCATCGTCGCCGACGAGAACAGCGACCTGGCGGCGCTTTCCACGCTGCGTACCACCATCCACGACGGTGGCATGGTGCCGCTCGTCATCGCCCCGCACGGCGGTGAACTCGCGGGCGCCGGCGGGCCCGTCGTCGTCCAGCGGACCTTCGCAGGCGCCCGCTCCATCGAGTTCGACGCCGTACTGCTCGCCGCGGCACCCGGCGTCGGTGGTGACGCCTACGGGGCCCGCGACGCCAAAGCGGGCCTGCACACCGGCAGCGGCGGCATCGACCCGCGCGTCCTGCTGCTGGTCTCCGAGGCGTTCCGGCACGCCAAGGCGCTGGGCGCGTGGGGAGCCGGCGCCGACGTGCTCGCCGCGGCCGGGTGCCCGCAGGACGCGCCCGGCGTCGTGGTGGCCGACGACCCGCGCTCCGTGTTCAGCCGGGTCACCGAGCTGCTGGCCGAGCACCGGGCCTGGGACCGCTTCCCGGCGGGCGCATCCGCGCACTGACATCCGGCGGCCGGGCTCGGAACCGCCCTCCCGACCCGCCCGCCCCTCCCTGAAGGAGGCGGGCGGGGGCCGACCGACCGCGAACCATGGACGGAGGAGGAAACGTGAGCGCAGCAGGCAACGGCACCCCGCCGACCGGTGGGCACCCCGCAGACAAGTACCCCAAGCCGGAGTTTCCGCAGCAGGAGCAGACCCATCCGGGTGACACCGAAGCCATGGAGCCGCGCCCCGACCACGGCGAGCACAGCTACCGGGGCAGCGGCCGGCTGACCGGCCGGCGCACCCTGATCACCGGCGGGGACTCGGGCATCGGACGCGCCGTCGCGCTCGCCTACGCCCGCGAGGGGGCCGACGTCGCCTTCGGCCATCTGCCCGAGGAGGAGAACGAGGCCCAGGAGACGACCCGGCTGGTGGAGGAGGCGGGCCGCCGCGCCGTCCCCGTGGCCTGCGACATCCGCCAGGAAGCCGAGTGCCGCCGGCTGGTCGACCGCGCGGTGCGGGAGCTCGGCGGGATCGACGTACTCGTCAACAACGCCGCCTTCCAGATGGCACAGTCCGGCGGTATCGACGACATCAGCACCGAGCAGTTCGACCGTGTGATGCGCACCAACCTCTACGGCATGTTCTGGATCACCAAGATGGCGCTCGCGCACATCCCGCAGGGCGGCTGCATCATCAACAGCACCTCGGTGCAGGCGTACCAGCCCAAGCCGCATCTGCTCGACTACGCCATGACCAAGGGTGCCATCGTCACCTTCACCCAGGGTCTCGCGCAGAATCTGGCCGAGCGCGGCATCCGCGTCAACGCCGTCGCGCCCGGCCCGGTGTGGACGCCGCTGATCCCCTCGACGCTCCCCGACACCTCCGAGTTCGGCGCCAAGAGCCTGCTGCAACGGCCCGCGCAGCCCGCAGAGATGGCGCCGGGCTATGTCTTCCTCGCTTCCGAGGACGCCAACTACGTGACGGCGGAGATCCTCAACGCCACCGGCGGCACCCCGCTGCCCTGAGACCACCGGGTGGCTGTCCCTCCGTCACGTCCCGTCACGTCCCGCCCCCGTCATGTCGCTCAGCGTCGTCACGTCCCTGAGCGTCGCCGGCCTGGGAGGGGGCCTCCCGGTCGCGGGAGTTGGCTCGGGAGCGGCGGCGGTGGCTGGTGTCGCACCAGGGGTAGGTGCGGCTGCGGCGGCAGGTGCACAGCGCCGTCATGAAGCGGTCGGAGACGACCGTACGCCCGTCGTCGAGCCGGACCTCCACAGGGCCCTCCACCAGCACGGGTCCGCCCTGCTCCAGGGTCACACGCCGTCGGTCGCGGCGTGGCTCGTTCTGCTCACCGGGTGCGGTCGGCACGGATGACCACCAGTTCCTCGTGTCGCTGTCCAGGGGCGATCAGTTGCCGCTGCTCCAGCCAGTGCGCCCGTTCCCGAAGCAGCGGGCCGAACGGCTGGATACGGCGTGCGGTCACCGCCGCCTTCAGCCCGCCCTGGTGCAGCATGTCCAGCGTCCGCTGCGGACCGCACAGCGCGGAGTGCACCACCAGCAGTACCCCGTGCACGGCGAGCAACTGCGGTGCGGCCTGGCACAGCCGGTCCAGCACCCTGCGTCCGTCCCGTCCGGCGTTCCAGGCGCGCGCCCGGCGCCCGGCGTTCCTGTCCGGCTCCGCGTGCGGTACGTACGGAGGGTTGGCGGTCACGATGTCGAAGCGGCCCGCAGCGTGTGCCAGGAAGTCACCGCGGTGCGCCCGGACGGGCAGCTTCCGCAACCGGGCGTTCCAGGCGGCCGCCAGCGCGGCCCGCGCCGAGACATCCACGGCGTGCACCTCGGCGGCGCCCAGCCGCGCGCCCGCCAGCGCGACCACTCCGGTGCCGGTGCAGACGTCCAGCATCCGCGTACCGCGCGGTACGGCTGCGTCGTGGAGGGCTTCGAGCAGCAGTTCGGAATCGCCTTGCGGGGCGTACACCCCTGGCAGTCTCAGGAGCCACACGCGCCACGGGGTTCCTTGGCAGCCGCCGGTGAAACGTTCGGTGGCGCTCCGTACCCGGTCGGGCCGCGGAGGTTAGCCGGATACGCCTCGCGGGGACCCGAGGCAAGCCCCGGAACGGCGGGCCGCAGCGGGAGGAGACGCCATGGCACACGGTGGAACGGTCATCGAGGAACTCACCGCCGACCACCGCGAGGTGGAGGAGCTCTTCGCCAAGATCGAGGCGCTGCCGCCCGGACACGAGGCGCGCAAGCACTATGCCGAGCGGGCGGTGATCGAACTGGTGCGGCACTCCGTGGCGGAAGAGGAGTATCTGTACCCGGCCGTACGTTCCCATGTGGTCGGCGGGGAGGCTCTCGCGGACAGGGAGCTGGAGGACCACAAGGGCGTCGAGCGGCTGATGAGGGACCTGGAGGGGCTGGGCGGTGACGACCCGGCCTTCGACCACATCCTGACCAGCCTGATCCAGGAGGTCCGTATCCATGTGCGGGACGAGGAGGACAACCTGTTCCCGCGGCTCAAGGAGGTGCTGCCACCCCCGGAGCTCACCGACCTCGGCGACAAGGTCCGGCACGCCAAGAAGACCGCTCCCACCCGCCCGCACCGCGCGAGCCCTCACGAGCCCCATGCCCTCAAGGCCCTGGCCCCGGGCGTCGGCCTCGTCGACCGCGCCCGCGACGCGTTCACCGGCCGCGGCAAGGTGGAGGAGGAGCCCGACCACCGAGGCGAAGCCCAGCCTTAGCCTCAGCCCGGGCCCGGCCGGCCGGGCGGAGGCTCCTCCCCGGACGCGGGATCGGACGTGGGATCGGACATGGGATCGGGCGGCGGGTCCTCGGCGGGCGGGGCGCCCGGGGGTGGCCGCTGATGGAACTCCACGCTGACGGTCTCGAAGCCCTTGAACGTCTCCGTGGTGGCATAGGAGGCGTACGCCTTCCGGTCGGCCCAGCTCAGCCACACCCGGTCGGTGAACGGCGTCAGCAGGCTGCGAGGCCACAGCCGGTGGGCGCGCACCACGCTCACCTCGGCCGCCACCACGAAGATCAGCGCGCCGAGATAGATCCAGCCGAGCAGACCGAGCACGATTCCGAACATCCCGTACGTCAAGCTCGCCCCGCGCAGCACCTTGGTGGCGTAGTACCCGCCGGCCCACTGCAGCAGCTGCCATGCGCAGGCACCGCCGACGGACTCGGCCCACAGCCGTCGCAGAGCCACCTGATGGTGGGTGAGGAAGGCGTAGGTGGCCAGCAGCAGCGCGGCGTTGAGGGCCACCACCACCAGCGCGATCGTCGCGCGCAGTCCGGTGCCCAGGTCGGTGCCGAACGCCCTGGACTCCGCAGCCGCCAGCGACAGCAGCAGCGTCACGCACAGCCCGCACGCCACCGTCATCAGGAACAGCATCCCTTTCAGCCGTGACTTGAAGGGATCGTGCCGCTTGTACCGGGGTACCGCCCAGATCTTGTTGAGGCCGTACTGCGCGGCCTGCGCGGCTCCCAGGCTGCCATAGAGGCTTCCGGCGACACCGACCGCAAGGGCGATGCCATTGCTGCGGAACGCATGGATACGGCCGCGCAGCTGGTCACCGAGCACCGGGAACTCGCCGAGCACCGAGTTCAGCAGCCGCCTCTGCAGCTCCGGGTTGTCCTCGAGGAAGAAGCCGAGCCCCGAGACGAACAGCAGCAGCAGGGGGAAGATCGACAGGAAGGTGTAGTACGTGAGCAGGGCGACCAGATAGAGGGCCTGGTCGTCGATGACCTTGTAGACGACGGCGAGGGGCAGACCCGCCCAGCGGTGCCGCTGCTGAAAGGCGTCGATCCGCTGCGCCGTGCCCATGCCCATGGCCCGTCGGACGCCTCCTTGACTGCCCGTGTGCCGTGTCGCCGAGCCGCGGCCCTCCACCCGCATGCCGGCTGCGGCCCCTCATCACCCCAGCCAATCCCAGTCCGCCCCGGGCCGCACCCCCTGGGAGCCATCCGGCGGCGGCCGGAAAGCCGGAGCCAAAGCCGGAGTCGGAACCGGGCCGGGGGAGGCGAGCGGGTCGGAGAGGGGAGCGGTCCGGGCCGGGAGCCGGGGCCGGGAAGTCATAGGAAACGGGCGGTGCGGTCGCTCGTCAGACCGCTCCGCCCGTCCTCACGCGCGTCGGATCCCGCGCGTCATGGCTTCTGTCGGTGTCTTGTGTTCACGTCTCCCGTTCGCGTTCGCGCGTCACAGGCGCTGTGCGTCCTGTCGTCTTCCGCTTGCCCATGAGCGCCAACCCCATGATCGCGAATCCGCAGACGGCTGCCACACCTCCCGCGACCACATTGTTGACCACGATCTGCGCCGTATCCGGAGCCCCCTTGATCACCCACTGCGAGATGATCACCCAGACTCCGAGCAGCGGCGCCGTCCAACCCAGCAGATGCGTCCGCTCGTAAGCGGAACCGAACCCGAGGGCGAGCACCGCGAACGCCAGTCCCACGATGAGGTTGCTCACCGTCAGAGTGGTCGATCCGTTGAACCCGACCACCCACGGAGAGATCGCGATGTAGAGACCGGTGAGGAAGGTCAGCCCCTCGACGAGCTGTGCGACCGGAGTGGATCCGGCCTTCTCGTACCGGGCGCGCATCTCCACGAGATCCGGGTGGTGCTCGATGGTGCTGCCGGTAGTAGGCACTGCCATGGTCGTCCTCCTTCCTGGGAGCGCCTGCGGCGAACGGCGGAAACCGTCCACCACCTACCCCGAGTGACCAACAATCGGGATAAATCACCCCATACAGTGTGATTTATATCACATCCGTCCGAGCTGGTCACCCCTGAGTACCCTCTGTGGCTGCAGGGATACGGCTGGCGCAGGCTCGCTCCCCTGCGTCATCCATAGGGGAGGGAATGGAACCGCTGCGTGAGGACGATCCGCGACGGCTCGGACCGTACGCACTCGTCGGTCGCCTGGACTCCGCGGGAAGCGAGATCCGAGCCACCTCGAGCCGGTTTCTGGGACTGATACCTGGTGGCGACCGGACGGCCCTCGTCACCACGGTGCTGCCGGAGTTCCGGGCCGACACCGCTTACGTGCACCGTTTCCGGGACGAAGCCTTGGCCGCCCAGCAGATCGCGTCCGGCAGCCCCTGGCTGCTGCCGATCACCGAGGTCAGCGGGGCGAGTGAGATCGAGGGGGCGTGCGTCCCCGACACGGGGAGGGGCGCGCGGCGCCTGTGTGGAGCGCGTCGCCGTACCGCCCCGCACTTCCGCTACCGATCGTCATCGAGACGTACGGACCGCTGCCGCTCCGCACCGTGGTTGCCGTCGGCACTGCACTCGGCGAAGCCCTCGCCCACCTCCACGCGTCCGGAACCGCTCACGCGGGTGTCACGGCCGAGAACGTCCTGCTGACCGGCGACGGCCCACGCCTCGCGGGCTTCGGCGCCGCCCGGGTCACCGCCCCGGACGGCGAACCCCGTGCCCTGGACCCCTTCCTGGCCCCCGAACTCGTCACGGGCGGACGCCCCCGCCCCTTGGGAGACCTCTACGGGCTGGCCGTGGTCCTCACCTACGCGATGACGCGGCAGCTTCCGCGGAACGCGGGGAAACCGGGGGTTGCCCTCGGCTCCGCCTCTGCCGAGCTCACCCGCTGTGGCGTCGGCAGGGTTCTCCGGTCGAGAAGAGCGGACTGATCGTCGTGGCGGACAGAACCGTCATAGTCGGCGGTGAGACCGGAACCGACGGCATGGTCGCCTTCGATGTCCGCAGCGGCAGGAAGCGGTGGGAGCGGGAGGACATCAGCTCGCCACAGCTTCTCGACGTGGGAAACGGTCACTTCCTGGTCCCGTCGGACGGCGACGACGGCAAGTTCAGCCTCCTCTCGGCGCGCTCCGGAAACATCAAATGGCACGAAAGGACATACACGGCGGACGCCCGTTCCTGCCGAGTTCGGCGACTACCTCGCCGTGCCCAGCCGCGGGGCGGCTGGACCCGTGCTGTCGGGCTCCTCTCTGCTCCTCGCCAATACGGGCCTGAAAGCACCGCTGAAGGACGACCTCACGTACCTCGCCTCGATCCGCGTAACGGCCGTAAGAAATGGCGGAGGACCTATAAGGAACCGGAAATGACTGCGACCAGCTCGCTGTGCCGATGTGCGGGAACCTCCTCGTTGTCGGTCGCGGGGACAGCGTTCGCGGGCTGAAGCTCTCCGACGGCAAGGAACGCTGGCGATTCCCGGTCAGTGGTACCGCGAGTGCCGCGATCGCCGAGCGGAAGGGAACGCTCTACCTCGAGGACTCCAAGTCGACGATCTATGCGATGGATGTCGGGGAAGCGAAACAGCGGTGGCGCCGGAAGCAGAACGCCGGGGAGAAGGAGCCGTTCTTCATCTCCGCAATGACAGGAGCGCGTCAGGACGCACGTTGTTCAGGAGCAGCCCTCTTGAGACCGAGGCATTCGACGCCCGCGACGGATCGCCCCTGTGGAGGCTCGCCATGGCAAGCAGCACACCGGACGCGGACCCGGGGCGCGGTCGTGGCCAGCGCCACAGGCGTCGTCCTCGTCACCGCAGCTGACAGCCTCTACGCACTCCCGGTGGACTGAACTCATGGCCGCGCCCCTCACTCACGACGGCCCCGAACGCCTTGGCACCTACCGGCTCGTCGCCCGCCTCGGCAGCGGCGGTATGGACACCGTCTACCTGGGCCGCTCCCCGCGGGGCCGGACGGTCGCGCTCAAGACAATGCACCCCGACATCGCCGCGCAGCGGAGTTCCGGACCCGCTTCAGACTGGAGGCGGACGCCGCCCGCGTCATCGGTGGCCACCACGGCGCGCGCGTCATCGACGCGGACCCCCTTGCCGAGACCCCGTGGCTGGCGACGGAATCCGTGCTGGGACCACCCCTGGACGAAGCCGTCGCCCTGTGCGGTCCACTGCCCGAGGACGCCACCCGCGCACTCGGTGCCCGGCTGTGCGAGCCCTCGCCCAACTGCACGCCTCGGACGTCGTCCATCGCGATCTGAAACCCTCCAACATCCTGCTGGCCGCAACCGGGCCCAAAGTCATCGACTTCGGTATCGCACGAGCAGCAGGCGACGACCGGTTGACCCGTACCGGAGCGGCAGCGGGCACCCCGGCGTTCATGTCCCCGGAACAGGCGACCGGCACAGAGCACACGCCAGCCGGCGATGTGTTCGCGCTCGCCGGTGTTCTCGTCTTCGCCTGCACCGGTCATGGACCGTTCGGGCGCGGCCGGACCGCCGACCTGCTCTACCGCGTCCGCTACGCCGAACCGGACCTCTCCCTGGCCTCGGAGGGACTCGTCCCCCTGCTGGAGCACTGCCTGGCGAAGGACCCGCAAGAGCGCCCAGCGACCGGGGAACTGGCCACCGCCTTGCAGGACGGCCCTGGGGGAGTACGCCGACTCGCTGCCTGATGCCGTACACGCAGAGATCCTGCGGCGCAGCACGGCCGTCTGGGACATCCAGCAGTCACGTTCGGCCTCGCCGACAGCCAACTCCCCGGCGCCGCCTGACGGCTCCGCAGGCATCGGCCCTGCCCGCCGCCGCATCCTCACGCTTGCCGGCGGCGGGGTCGTGGCGGCCGCCGCGGCCGGAGGCATATCGGCCTGGACGCGATTCGGCGGCGGCTCCGAGGGCAACACCGTCGGGGCCGCCCCCTCCCCGGCGAAGCCGGCATCCGCACCGAAATCCCGCTGGGAACGCGAACTTCCGATCCCTGGCGTGGACACCCTGCTGTCGGCCGGAGAGCAGGTGGGTGTGAGGGGCACTGGCGGGGAGCTCGCCCTGCTGTCCGACGGGGGGGAAGATCGTCGGCACCGAGAAGGCAGTGTGGTCCGCCATTGCCGACGGCGGCCGGATCTACGGGCTGCAGGGTGAGGAAGCGCGGCTCTGCGCTTGGAATACACGAGACGCGAAGTTCGGCAAGCCCGTCACCGACGTACGGGACCTCATGGGCGGAACCGGCCCGGAAAGCGCCGCCGCTGTGCCGCTCTGGGCGCCGGAACGGGAAAGCAGCGATGGCGGGGCAAGGTCCCCCACGACGCGATGGTGCTGGCGGAAGCCGACGGCTTGATCGTCCTGGCCAGCTCGGTCGACGAGAAGGTGTGGGCGATCAATGCAGAGACCGGTAAGAGAGCCTGGGACATGTACATCCCCTACGGGCGCGAGGTGCGCACCTCCGGGGCCGACGCGCGCGGAAATGTCTATCTGAACCTCGACGAGATCTACGCACTGCGCATCGCGGACGGCAGGACCATGTGGCGATTCGGCAAGGGCCGGAAACATGACGCCGAGTCTTCGGACGTGGCGGAATATGGAGCCCCCGTTTTCGCGGGCGGCACCGTGTACGCCCTCGAATCAGGCAACGGAGTGGTCGCGCTCGACGCCGCAAGCGGCAGGATCCGTTGGGAGATCGAGGCGGAGGTGGCTTCTCGGATTCCGGTCGATGCCGTTCCCGCAGTCGGCAACAGATACGTCTACTTCCCCCTCCGACGGCCCCTCGCTCATCACCGCCGTCGACCGGAAGGAACGCAAGGTCGGTTGGACCTCGGTCGGGAAGGACGACGAGGAGGCACCCACTCTCCTCGCCCACCGCCGTTCCGGGCAGCTCGTCGTCGCCACGGGCAGCCGGGTCTTCGGTCTTCCCCTCAAGTGAACGAACTCTCCGTGGAGTACGCCATGAACCCCCTAGGCACCGGTGACCCCGTCCGTCTTGGCCCGTACCGGCTGGTCGGTGTGCTGGGGGTCGGAGGGATGGGGAAGGTGTATCTCGGGCGGGACGGTGGGGGCAGGCCGGCGGCGCTGAAGGTGCTGCGGCCGGAACTGGCGTACGACGCGGGCCTGGTGCACCGGGACCTGAAGCCGTCGAACATCGTGCTGACGTCCGGCGGGCCCTGCGTGATCGACTTCGGTATCGCACGGCCGGAACACGGGCTGACCCTCACCACCACCGGGCAGGTGCCGGTCACCCCCGGGTACGGGCCGCCCGAGCAGGTGCTGGGGCAGCGCGTCGGCCCGGCGGCGGACGTGTTCGCTCTCGGTGCTGTGCTCTCCTTCGCGGCGACGGGCGAACGAGTCTTCACCGGGGAGCATGTGGCAGCGGTGCAGTGCGAAGTCGTCCACGGGCAGCCCCGGTTGGGCGGGCTGCCGCCGGAGCTGCTGCCGCTGCTCGCGTCCTGTCTGGAGAAGGACGCCGGCCGGCGTCCCGCGCCCGATCGGCTGGCTCAGGCGCTCGCGCCGCCCCGGGGTGCGGAGCGGGCGTGGCTCAAGGGCGCTCTCGCCGAGGACGTCGCCGACCGGGAGCGTGCCGCGCGTCGGTTGACCGCTCTGCCCACCGACGGGCCGACTGCTGCCGGGCCACCGGAAGGCAAGCCCTCGCGGCGGCGGCTGCTCACCGCCCTCGCGGGCGGCGGTGCCCTGCTGGCCGCAGGCGGCGCGGGCGCCTGGTACTGGCTGGGCGCCGACGAGAGCGGCGAGGGCGACGGGGCGCATCAGTGGGATGCGAAGCCTATGTCCGGGTACGAGAACGGAAAACCTCCCACCCCGCTTTGGGGCCCGTACGCCGTGGCCCGTGACGCGGGCCCGGCCCCGCTGCCCGTACGCGACGTGGTGGTCGTAGCTGCCAAAAGCGGCGGTCTGCACGCCTACGACGTACGCAGCGGCGGACGGCGCTGGAAGGCCCCCGTCTCCCTGGCGGCCACCGCCGGACCGCTGTTGATCTCGGCGGAGGAGCAGCCCACGGTGCTGGGCATCGGGAAGTCGGGTGAGGTCTTCGGCCTCGACCCGGAAGCGGACGGAGAAGAACGGTGGTCGGCTTCGGCCGACGCCGCCGTCCTGCTGGCGGCCGACGCGGAGGCCGCTTACCTGGTCACCGAGGGCGGCAAGCTCCGCGCACTCAGCCTCACCTCGCACAAGCGGGTCTGGACGGTACGGCTCCCCGTCCGCTCCACGGACCGACAGCCTGCGCGGGCGGCGGTGGCGCGCGGGCGGCTGGTCGTCCATGGCGCGGACGGCAAGGTAGTCGGCGTCGATACGGCGAACGGCCGTACGGTCTGGGGCCCTCGGCAGCAGAGCAAGGTGGGTGCTGCACTCGTCCCTGCCGTCGCTGGCGGCCTCGTCTACCTCGGCGGTCACAGGCTCACCGCGCTCGCCCTCGCCGACGGCTCCAGGAAGTGGACTGTGCCGGCTGCCGAAGACAGCGGCTGGGGCGCCCCGGCGCTCGACGGCAAGGTGCTGTACGCGTCGAACGGCGCCGACGTCGAGGCCCGCAGCACAGCGGACGGCGCCGGAAAGTGGACGGTGACGCTTAACACGACCACGCTCCCTCCCGACGCGCCCACGGTCCAGCGGGGCACGGCGTGGGTCGCCCTGCATGAGGACGGCACCGACGGCATGGTCGCTGTCGACACCCGCAAGGGCACACAGGCATGGACCTATGTGCAGGGCGCCGCCGGCCCCTGGCAGGCCACCGCTGCGGGAAACCGGGTCTTCCTCCTCCAGGGCGGCACCCTGACGGCCATGCCGGTGTTCTGATGGGGGCCGGCACTCTCCTTGTTGCTACGCAGTTGCACCGCGCAGCAGCCGGGCGCGACAAGGCCGTTGACGGGCTGTGACACGATCCGTACCCGGTTCGCCGCGGAGTGCGTTAACGTGCTGCAAGACGTGTCAATGCCGGAATACGGGGAGGGTTCCCTATGGGGATGAACGGTGCTGATCTGCAGCAGCTGCGGGATCTGGCGGGCAAGTTCGACGGTGACGCCACCACGCTCCAGGGACTGATCAACAGCCTCCAGAGCGCCTGCACCAGCAGCGGCGGCTACTGGAAGGGTGGCAAGGCGGACCAGTTCCGTACCGAGTGGGAGGGGCTGAAGCCGACCTTCGACAGGTTCGTGCAGACGCTGCAGGACGCGGGACGCGCCGCCCGGACCAACGCGGACAACATCGACCACGCCACCAACTGATCCACCACTGATCAACCGCTGACCGATCCAGCACGGACGGGCCGCAGCCGCTGTCGGCTGCGGCCCGTCTGCGTGTGCGGGGTGCCGGCCCCCGGCGGCGTACGGGGGCCGGCACCCGGCGCTCAGACGTCTGTGACTGCCTGCACCGGCAGCATCTCCCCGCTGAGCACCAGCAGTCCGCGGCCCGCGACACCGGAGGCGGTGGCGCGGGGGAGCCGGATGTTGAACAGCTCGCCCTCCGAGTTGTTCTGCGGCGAGAGCAGCAGCCCGCTGCGGGCGCGCCGGGATTCCCTGACGAAGCCGCGGTACTGCGAGGTCAGCGAGTCGGTGGTGCCGGCAGCCACCAGCCCGTGGCCGCCGTCCACGCCGCTGCGCACCACAGCCTCCAGCACGGAGTCCAGCGGCGTGTCGTAGACCAGTTCGGCGTCGTCGACGACGACCGCGTACCGGCCGTCCTCGGCGGCCCGCTCCAGCAGCTCCTGCAGCGGCGCCGCGTCCGTCGTCTCCCGTACCACGCCCAGCACCCCCGGCTCGTTCTCCAGCTCGCGCAGCGGCGAGCGCTTGGGGGTGACGACGACGAGGGGCAGACCCGCGCGCAGCAGCGACCGCGCCGCCGCGCACACCGAGGTGGAGCGGCCCGACTTGGGCGGGCCCGCGATGACGAAGCCGGGGCCGTGCTGGGACAGGTCGACGCCGAGCGGGCCGAGCTCGTCGCCGCCCACGCCCACCAGCGCCCACAGCGGGGACGGCGGGGCGAACTCCGGGTCCAGCGCCAGTGCCTCGCTCGTGGTGGCGCGCCCCGGAAGGGCGTCCACCCGCATGGGGCGCAGGCCGCGTGGTGGACGGCCGTGCGTGGTGGCGGCCCGCTCGGCGATGCGCCGGATGGCGCTCACCTGCGCCTGGCCGGAGGGGTCCGGGTCCAGCAGCGCGATCTGGCTCTCCAGCACCCCGTCGTCACCGGGCTGCAGAGTGCGGCCCGGCGGGAGGTGGGAGGGCACCTCCCGGGGCGTCAGACCGGCCGTGGTGTAGTCGTTGGGGTCGGCGAGCCGCAGGATGAGCCGGTCGCCGAAGGAGGAGGAGACGACGCCCGACAGGCCGCTGCGCCCCGCGGTCATCACCACCCGCAGACCGACGGAAGGCCCCTCGCGGAACAGCTGGGTCATGGCGTCGACGAGCTTTCCGTAGTCGTACGACTCGAAAGCGGCGGTGTAGCTCTCCCAGCCGTCCAGCAGCAGCACCAGCCACGGAAGCCGCTCCTCGGGAGAGACGGCGGACGCGCGCTGTTCGGCGACGTTGGAGGCGCCTGCCCGCGCCAGGATCTGCTGGCGGCGGGCGATCTCAGTCTGAAGCCGGGCCAGCAGCCGGGTGAGCCGGTCGGGCTGGTCCCGGGTGACGACAGCGCCGCAGTGCGGCAACACGGAGAGCGGCACCAGCGCGTTGGAGCCGCAGTCCACGCCGTACAGGTGCACATCGGCGGGGGAGGCGATGTCGGCCAGCGAGGCGGCGATCGTGCGCAGGGTTGTCGAACGGCCCGAGCGCGGCCCGCCGATCAGCAGCAGATGGTCGCCGTCCACCAGATCCAGGGTCAGCGCCTCGCGCGCCTGCCGCGCCGGTACGTCGGTGACGCCGAACACCGCGGGCGGCACATCGCTTCGGCGGTCGGCCGCAGGGCGGGGCACCTCGGCCACCGTCACCAGGTCGGACAGCGGCTCCAGCCAGGGCCGGTACGGTTCCTCGCACTTCAGCGTTGCGGCACTCTCGCCCACGGCCTCGACAAGCAGTGCCAGGTCCGTCAGCGGATCGTCGTCCGGGCGGCCCGACGGCTTGGGCCGGGTGGGCGCCGGAAGGCCCAGGTCCGGCCAGGCAACCGGCACGGCCCACGGCTCGCTGGTCTGCTCCGCGGCCGTCTGCGGCCTGCGCCCGCCGACGCGGCCCGACTGGAAAGGCAGCAGCGAGGACGCGCCCAGCCGCACCAGCGCCCGCCCCGGAGTGCTCTTGGAGATGTACGCGGAGTCGGGTGCGTCGATGACGTCCTGGCTCTCGGAGTTGTCGGTCACCCGCAGCGCGATCCGCAGGTTGGTGTTGGCGCGGATCTCCGGCGAGACCACACCGCTGGGCCGCTGGGTGGCGAGGATCAGGTGGATGCCCAACGAGCGGCCCCGCTGGGCGATGTTGACCAGGCCCGTGACGAAGTCCGGCAGCTCCCGGGCCATCGAGGCGAACTCGTCGACGACGATCAGCAGCCGGGGCAGCGGCGCCAGGGACGGGTCCCGGCGAGTGGCCCGGTCGTACGCCTCGATGTCCTTGGCGCCGACCGGCTCCAGGATCCGCTCGCGGCGCCGTACCTCCGCGTCGAGCGAGACCAGCGCCCGCTTCACCAGGTGCGAGTCGAGGTCCGTCACCATGCCGACGGTGTGCGGCAGTTGCTCGCAGCCCGTGAAGGCGGCGCCGCCCTTGTAGTCGACGAGTACGAAGTTCATCGCGTCCGGCCGGTTGACCACCGCCAGCGACGCCACCAGCGTTTGCAGCAGCTCCGACTTGCCGGATCCGGTCATGCCCGCGACCAACCCGTGCGGCCCGTCCCGCACCAGGTCGATGGTGAACGCGCCGTCGAAGGAGGCGCCGACCACGGCGGCGGTCGACCGGCCGCCCGCAGCCCAGCGCGCCGTGATCGCGGCGGCCGACGGCGGCTCCAGGTCCAGCAGATCGAGCAGCCTGCAGGAGTCGGGCAGGGCGCCGGACTCCTTCTCGCTCACATCACGGACCGGCGCCATGGCGCGCGCCACGGACTCGCACCAGGCGGGCGGTACGCAGTCAGGGCGTACCGACTGCACCAGGTTCTCGCCGAACTGCGACACCTGCAGCAGCCCGAAGTGGTCCTCCTCCACCAGCGCCCGGCACTCCTCGGGCAGCAGGCCCCGGTCCGCGTCAAGACACACCAGGTGAATCCCGAAGCGGGGCCCCTCGCGAAGGAGTTGGGTCAGCCCGGGCAGGGCGCGCAGCCTGCGGGAACCGTCGAGGACGACGAGCACGGACGGGCCGCGCCACTGGTCGTCGGCGCCCGGCCGGCGTTCCCCGGCGGTCTCCTGGCGCGCGCTCAGCAGTGCCAGCAGCTCGCTGATCCGGCGGGCCACGCTCTCCATCTCGGTGCCCAGCAGCGCCACCGCGCTCTGGCCCTCGCGCCCGCGTGCGTGCGGCAGCCACCGCACCCACTCCCAGCTCTCGCGGCCCGACGGGTCGGTCAGCACACAGATGCTCAGGTCCGTCGGACTGTGCAACACCGACGCCTGTGCGACCAGCCAGCGTCCGACGGCGCGGGGCAGCTCGCCGCGGCCCGCCACGCCGAGGATGCCGTGGGTCCGCAGCGGGATGCTCACCGGGACGTCGGTCAGCATCCGCGGCTCGGTACGCCGGTGTTCCTGCTGGTTGGGGTCGCTCACCTCCACCTCGGAGGGCAGCGCGCCGGTGCCGACGCGCAGCACGCCGTAGTCGTCGTCCTCCAGCCGTCGCTCCCACAGCCGCTGCCCGGGTCCGGTGGCGACGACATACAGCTCGGCCGGGTCGGGGCAGGCCAGCCGGCGCGCCGCCGTCTCCTCGGCCATCGCCTTGAGCGCCTGGTACTCGATGGAGACCTTGTGCTGCTCGTACTCGCGGAGCTTGCGGCGGTGCGACGTCCTGCCGTGCCGGCGGTCGTAGAAGTGGTTGGCGACGAGCGTGACCGGGGTCAGCACGGCCATGATCATGTAGATGGCGCTGCCGAGTATCACCACCATCGCGATGGCGGCCAGCAGCGGCGCCAGCGCGACCGCCCACGGCAGCGGTCGCTTCTCGGACTGCGTGGGCCTGGACGGCAGTTGGAACTGCGTCTTACGCGCTGAGGGCTTGATCCGCGGCGGCCGGTTGTAATCCAGGCCCGTACCGTCCTGTGAGGGCTTGAGCGCGGCGTTCGGGAAGCTGGGCTCGCGCAGCTCGAACAGCGAGTGCCCGGCGGCAACCACGCCCCGCTGCCGCCACGTTCCGGGCTGCTCCAGCTGGTGGCCGTCCATCGTGACGCTGCTGCCGAACGCCGGGGTGACGGTCACCGTGCCGTCGACGGCCACATCGATCTCGCAGGCCGAGCTGGGCAGCGTGCTGTCCGCCGGCCGCACCCACGCCTCCGGCCCACTGCCGACGACGGCGACCCCCGGGCCCAGCCGGTACACCCGCCCCGCGTCCGGGCCGCCCACCACCCGCACTTCCACGGGGCCTTGCGCTTCGGGCTGCGGGCATGCGCCGGGCGCTCCCACGGAGACCGTCGCGCCGTCCCGGACGGGGGAGTCGGCCACCGGGAGGGCGGGGTCGAGGGGGTAGCCGTTGACGAAGAGGGCAGGTGCACCGCCGTCGCCGCCCGGGGCGCTGCCGTCCGGGTGGCCGCGGTCCGGTGCGGTGCCGCCCAGCTGCCGGGCGACCTCCCGCGCGACGGTCCCGACTGCGGCGTCGGGCTCGACATCCACCAGCAGGTCCGCACGCCGCCCGCCCGCGGCGTCGGCGGCAGTAAGCCGCAGTTCCATATGAGCTCCCCCGGGGTCGGCCGGTGTCCGTTCCGTGGTCCAGACTCGTCGGCCATTGCACTGATGCGCTCTGCTCTGCGTAGCAATCATGCAACAGAGCGCTCGCGTCCAAAAGTTCGTCCTACGATCGAGATACCGCTCAACGGTGGCTGATCAGCAGGGGGGAACGTTGGGAGCGATGAGACCGGGGGAGACACCGGAGCAGGCGCGGGCTCGGGCCTTGCGCCTTCGGCAGCACGCGGCACAGGCCCGCACCCTCGCCGGTTCGCTGGGCTCCACGCTGAGCTCGGGGGTGGCCAAGGCGACTGCCGACGGCGTGTGGAGCGGCCCGTACGCCGAACGCATCACAGGAACGCTGCGCAACTACCAGGGCTCGCTGGAGGGCATGGCCAACGGGCTGCGCACCAGCGCGCAGACCTGGGAGAACCAGGCCGATCTGCTCGACCAAGAGGCAGCTGCGGCCGGTACAGGGGGTCGCTGATGGGACAGTTCCAAGGCTTCGATCCGGCGAGGGTACGGGAGCTGGCCGGGCACCTGGACACGGTGGCCGGCTCGATGGTGCCCTTGCACCGGCAGCTGACACAGATCTTGGAGGCGGCAGCCAACGATGTGGCGCCGCAGCGGGTGAGCACCAGCCCGGAACTCGACCCTGTGCTCACCACCCTCCAGATGCCGGGTGGAGCGCCGCTGCCGTTGCCGACGACATCGAGCGTGACCGACTTCCCGGTGGAACTGTTTCCGCATTCCATGTCGGCCGGGGCGCTTGCCGCCGGGCCGATGCCCGGCTCCGTCGATCCGTTCCTCCGCCAGACGGCGACCGACATCCGTACCAGGATCGACCGGCTGGAGCAGGTCGCTCAGGCCGCCCCGCTCGGCGCCCAACTGGACGCGGGCGGCCTGTTCGACGCTCCGGTCGACCTCAACGCCACACCGAAGCCGAACGCGGGCGAGGACGCGATAGCCCAGTGGTGGGCGGGTCTGACACCGGCGCAGCGCGAGCAGTACCTGTACCTGAAGCCGGAGGTACTGGAGACGCTCAAGGGGCTTCCCCCGGAGATCCAGCAGCAGGCGGCGAGTCTGGCCTACTTCAAGGTGGTGCCCTACAAGACGTCGAGCGAGGAGAGTTCGGGCGGCGTCAAGCTGTCGCTGGGCATCTTCGAGATCGGCCAGGGCTTCGCCTTCCGCACCGAGCAGATGAGCGACGGCACCTATCGCGTCACGATGATCAACAACGGGCAGGCCGGGGTCAAGGTCGACAACGGGGGAGCGCTGACTCTGAGCGGTGCGGTCAAGCTGGAGATCGGCGACACCTGGGTCTTCAAGGACAAGGCGGAAGCGGACCGGCTCCAGCAGGACATCCACCAGGTATTCATGCTGCGGCAGCAGGAGATGGCGCCCGACATGAACCCCATGGGCGTTGCCACGATGGAGATCGACAAGATTCTGAAGCGGATCGGTGAGCCACAGATCAAGACGGGCACGCTGGGGACGGAGGCGAGCCTCGAGATCGCAAACGGGAACCTGACCCTCAACGCCAAGTTCGCCGGCAACATGTCCACCATCACCAGCACCCTCCCCGGCAAGCCCCCAACGGTGACGGAGAGCCGGGACTTCGTCGTGGAAGGCACGGCCACCGCGGGCAACAACGGGAAGAAGGTCGAAAGCGGGGGTGTCCTCAACGGCACGATCCAGGTGGTCCGGGACAAGAACAACCCGGACCCCAACACCAACATCACCGCTGTCCGGCTCATCCGGACAGTGGAGGGGAAGCTCAACGGATCGTTCGGCGGCGAACTCGACGTCAAGTCCGCAGAGGTCTCCGGCTCCTACAAGTCGGGGGGCACCAACGCCAACGTCGTGACGGTCAATGTGCCGATCGGCGCAGCCGCCGACGAGCAGGCCGCCGCGCGGCAGTGGTTGCAGACTCCGCCCGCCTCCGCCCTGATCAACCCTGGCGTCCCGTCCGGCCCGCCGGCTCCCGACGCGGACCTCTTCACCAAACTGGCGCACCAGCGGGGGCAGGTGAGCGCTGTCTCCTACCAGGGCAAAGCCACCGAGGTGAAGGCGGGCGCAAAGGTGACGATCGAGGGCATCCCCTTCGGCTTCGAGGGCACAGTGGGGGCGAAGGAGGATCACGTCGTCGGTCAGCAGTATCTCGGACCCCCCGACCCGAAGACCGGCGAGCGGCGGTTCGTGCCCATCAACTGAGTCGCCGGATTTCCCGGCGACTCAGCCGATGTGCTTGAACGGCTGTGCACGAACGTCCTACTTCGGCTCTGCCTCCCCGGCCTTGGTGATGAGCCGCTGTTCCTCCGCCGGGTAGGAGTCGAAGAGGTAGCCGAGCGAACTCATGCGGCCGTTGAAGTCGCCGGCCCAGTTGTCCGCCGAGGTGCCCGTCCAGGTGTCGGGGCCCATCAGATCGGTCACCTTCTTCGCGGCCGTGCGGATATTGCTCACCGCGGTCTCGATTTTCGCCATGTCCTGTCTGCAGAGATCGGCTTCCGACTGGCCCATGTTTCCCCCTTTGTCAGTTGGCGCGGGTTTCTTGTCAGTTGGCGCTGTTTCCGCGTTCGAAGGCGTCCCGCATACCGTCGTCGAATCCGTCCAACGTGCCGCCCTGCTCCGCCGCGACCTGCTGCCACCAACTGTTGAAGTCCGTCAGATCGGCTGCATCGTCGAGCGTGATCTGTCCGTTCGACCATTCCGGGTGGTTCTCGGGGGGCTCGATCTCTCCGCTGATGACCAGGCCCTGCAGCAGTGGCAGCCGCATGGACGACTGGTCGTCGTAGAACTTCGATCCGGACTCGTCCTGGTACTTCTGGGCGTTGTCCGTGGAGAAGCTTTCCTTCACGGCGGGCAGGCCGGCCGTGATCGCTGTCTGGACCCACCCGAGTGGGTCCGGCCCCGGAACGGCGGTGATGGCGCCACCGACCGAGTCCACCCACAGCACCGCCGTCTTGTTCGCCTCGTCTTTCAGCTTCGCCGCGTCGAGACCCACCTGGTCGGCGCCGGCGGTCACCACGCCTTGCAACTCGGCCAGGTTGTTCAAGTAGGTCGTCGCCTCGGGAGAGTCCATTCCGTGCGCGGCCGTCAGGGAGATCTGTGCGTTGACGGAGTTGACCAGGTGTCCGGCGTCGCCGCTGTTCTGCGCGATCACGCTGATGAAATTCAGCGCCGTCTCGTGGCCCACGATCAGCATGCCCGCATTGTCCGCACCGGTCGCCGGCGCTGCCGCCTGGTCCGAGGGCATGCCGTGGGACTGGGCGAAATCAGGCACGTACGTCGCGAACACCTGCGCCAGGGCGTGGGTGATCTGACCAGGGACCGGATACTGCGACTTCTCGTAGTCGCTCTTGTCCTTCTCGTCGCCGTACTCGGCCGCTCCCGCGTTGATGACGTTGGCCGCGGCCTCGGCCGACTCCGCCGGGTGTCCGGCCCGGTCCGAGGTGGCGGCGGTGATGACGGCGGCCGGCCACTGGGCCTCGTTGAACGACTGCGGGCCCGGAGTATGCCACTTGTCGTCGACCAGCACTTTGGCGTGATCGTCGCCGTCAGGGCCGGTCAGCAGCAGGCGGGACGCGTCCGGGTTCTCGCTGACGCGCTGCATGAGGATGACCGAGGGGTCGTTGGCGGCGATGGCCTGGATGCGGTCGGCGGCGTCGTCGGCACCCACCGTGATGTACGAGACATCCAGGCCCAGGCTGTCGTACCAGGGGTTGTCGCCTTCGACGTAACCGCCGGGGACGTATCCGGTGCCCAGGATGGTGGGCTCGGAGTAGTTGGGACGCATCTGCTGATTCGAGCGCCAGTCCAGCATGGCGCCGCCGACCGTGGACAACACCTTCGGGTCCCACTTGTCGCCCGTCGGTCCGTACTGGAAGAGCATGCCCACCGACCACATGTTCCCGTTTGGGGGGTTCGTCAGCGGCTCCAAGTACGTGGACGACACATTGATCTTTCCCTGCTCGGCAAGGCTGGTGGCGGACTGCACGGCCAGCCCGAAGTTGGCGAGAATCTCCTGCGAGTCCGAGGAGAGCACGGTGCTGCCGTGGGTGCCGTCCTGGTTGTGAAGGAACTCTGCCACCTGTGCCGACGCGTGCAGGCCCCCGTTGTTCACGAACGCCTGGAGATACGCCGGGTCGTCCGCGTGGTCCTCGAGTGACTGGGACAGCATCTCGATGGTGGTGCGGGACTGTGGATTGTCGGGGTCGTTCAACGCCTCCAGCAGGGCGACTGCCTCCCGCTGTCCCTCCAGCGCGGTGTCGATCTGCGAGACGTCCCACTGGATGTTGACCCAGTTCGTGTGCGGGCTGTTCGCCGAGGTGAACCGGGGCTGCAGCAAGAGGCTGTAGGCAAGGGAGGCCCGCAGCGCCATGTTGTGTGCGTCGTCGGCGACCTGGGTGGTCTGCTGCGTCAGGACCGACTGGCTGAGCGCCCCCTCCCACTTCGAGAACAGGCCATGAATGGTGCCGCCTTCCGTGTCCAGCGCGTCCGCCAAGCCTTGCAGTGCGTCGGCCAACTCGCGCAGCCGAAGTGGATCGACTCCGGTGAACTCACCCATCCCGCTTGCTCCCCCCGTTGTCGGCCGACGGCGCGAACCGCACCGCCGTACGCCGCAAAGCTGCTGAGTACGGCATTTTCCCCCGCTCCGCACGGTGGAGCAGCAGCCGTATTCCGCCATTGTGACGTGCCGCACTGACATTCGCGGGGGGCCGCTCAGCCGGGTTGCTCCCCCCTGTCACACACCGACTCCGCCGAAGCCAGCCCCACGCTGCCGTCGGCGGTCTGTACCAGTGAGGTGACCACGTAGCAGGAGCCGGGCTTGACGGGCGGGGAGGAGAAGATGACGCTCGGCTCGTCCGCGTTGGTGTTCTTCACCTTCACCGTCTCGCCGTCGCGGGACTGCGCGGTGATGGCGTAGCCGTAGACGGGCTGCGGTTTCTTCGGTTTGCTCCAGACGACCTGCACCTGCTTGCCGACCCTGGTGACCTTCACATCCTGGGCTTGGAAGTCCGGGACCTGGCCCCTGGGCAGTGGGTGCGCCGATTTGGCCGGTTTTTTCGGGGGCTTGTCGGCGTTCTCGTGCTTCGCCTGGTTCGCGGACCGCACCAGGAACAGCGCCAGCCCGGCCCCACCGACCAGCAGCAGTGCCCCGACGGCGGCCAGCACCCGGTTGCGGGTGCGGCGGCGGCGTGCGACGGCCTCCGGCGAGTCGGGGTCGTCGTCCGTCTCCGGCGGCGGCTCGGTCAGGGCGTCGTCGGCGGGGTCCCAGCCCGGGAGCGGAATCTCGGGGTCGGCCTCCGGTTGCAGATCCGGAACCCGGGACGCACACGAGACGGGCAGCAGCATCCGCAGGATGCGGTGCACCTCCGTCAGGGGCGGCCGCCCCTCCGCGTGCGGAGCCGTCATCCGGTGCAGCAGCGCATACAGCGGCTCGGGCACATCGCCGCGCGGCAGCCGGGGCAGCTCGCCTGCCAGCACCGCCTCGTACGGCGCCGAGCCACCCTGGCGTACCGCCTCAGCGCGTGCGGGCTCACCGGCCAGCAGCGCGTACAGCGTCGCGCCCAGCGCGTACACGTCGGCGGCGGGACCGGGGGCCTCCCAGCCGAACATCTCCCGTGCCGCGTACGCCGGGTCGAAGACGGCGCCCAGGGACGGTACGGCACGCTGGAGTACGCGGCCGAGCGCGTGCCCGGCCAGCAGCGGACCGCCTTGGGCGTCGAAGAGGATGTTCGCCGGGCGCACATCCAGGTGCAGCACGCCGCGTCGGTGCGAGGAGTGCAGCGCCAGGGCCAGCCGTACGCCGATCACCAGCACGTCCTCGACCGGGAACGGGCCGGAGGCGGCCAGCCGGTCCTGGGCCGAGCCGCCCGGGCAGAACTCCTCCACCACATACAGCTGTTCAGCGCTGGTGGCTCCGGCGTCGATGACCGTGGCGGCGCACGGGTGCTTGGCGGCAGCGCCGGCGGCCAGCAGCTCGGAGTGCGCGGCGAGGCGGCGCGCGGGGTCCTCCACCCTCGGCGCCGGCACCTTGACGGCCACCTCCCGGCTGCTCGACACCTCCTGGCACAGCACCACCGTGCTGAGCGCGCCCATGGCGAGAACTCGCCGGGGCCGGTAGCCGTCGGGCAGGACAGGCACGTCGGCGGATGCGGAGGGAGCCGCGGCGGCGGGGCCGGTCGTACCGACCGTCTTCGCGGTTCCCCAGCTCGGTGTGGCGTTCACTGGCGTGCTCCTGATCGGCTGTGACGTAGCAACGTGCGGGGCCGCAGCGCCCGTTTGACCCGCTCACGGCGCGGTACCGTCCGCGCGACGACCTCCTCGATCGCATCGCAGTGCCGCCAGGCGGCGTCCGCGGTCGCCTCGTCGGGCGTCCGGCCCCCATAGCCGACCTCGTTCACCAGCCTGGCCAGCGCGGGCAGTTGTTCGCTGCTGCTGCCGCCGATCCGCTCGGTCCCGAAGGCCGCCACCTCGGTAGCGGTGTGCGCCGCGGTGGGCGGCAGCCCGATCTCGGTGAGCCGGTCGACGATCTGCTGCCAGGCGCCCAGCACCCGCTGCCCCGGATCGCGGGCGCCACGGCGCCGGCTGCGGATGCGGTACGGGGCCCAGGCCGCATAGCCGCAGTACCCCAGGAGCAACACCAGCACCGCCAGCGGCGCGTACGCCCACGCGGGCAGTCCGCCGCCGTCGTCCGGTGCCGCCTGGCTGTCCCGGTCCTTGCCGTCGTTCTGCTGCTTGGGCGGTACGGACGGCCGGGGCTTTTCGGCGATGTCCCGGTCGGCCTTCTCGCGCTCCTTGGGCTGGCCGGCCGGCGGGACGGACGAACCGTCCTCCGACGCCTGCCCCGGCGTCGGATAGAACGGCACCCAGCCGACGCCCTTGAACCGCACCTCCGGCCAGGCCAGCGCGTCCCGCCCGGTCAGCTGCCTGGTGCCCTTCTTGTCGGCGCCGTCCGCGCGGAAGCCGACCGCGACCCGCGTCGGCAGCCCCAGCGTCCGCGCCATCACGGCGAACGAGGCGGCGAACTGCTCCGAGGTGCCGTGCTTGCCCGTGGTGAGGAAGAACTCCAGATTGCGATAGGCGTGCCCGGGAATCGACTTGGGGTCGAAGCGGTAGCGCTCGCGCAGCCAGGCGGCGAGCTTGTGCGCCTGCTCGTACGGGTAGCTGCTGCCGGCCGTGGCGGTGGCCGCCAGCTTCGAGAACGTCTCGACCGCCTTGATCGGCTTGCCCGTCGCGTCGGTACGGGGCAGCGTCGTGTACGCGGGCCCGTCCGGCACGGCCGCGTACTGCAGCCGCTTCGCGTCGAACACCGGCGCCTGTGAGACGGCGGTGTAGGACAGCCCGCGATTGACCCGGGTACCGATGGCGCCGCCCTTGCCGAGGGCGAGCACGCCGCTGGCCGGATCGACGGCGAGCTGCCTCGCCTCGGGGTCGGCCCCGTCGCCCTCGCGCTTGCCGCTCTTGCCCTTGCCGTCCCTGCCCTTGGTGCTCTTGCCGGTGATCTCCACCGAGGAGGGCCGGTCCGCGGCGGGCAGCCAGATGCCGGGCAGGTTCTGGACGGTCACCCGCTGCTCCACGCGCTCGCGGCGGCCCGGGTCGGCGCCCAGCTGCGGGGGCACCCGGCCGCCGGAGCGGGCGAGTTCGGCGCCGGACGTCCACTTCACTCCGTCGTAGCGGTCCAGCACGGCGAGCCGCCAGTTGTGCTCCTTCCCCGCGGTCCGCGCCGTGAACAGCCGCGTCTGCGGGTGCTGCAGCCAGGCACCCACCTGGTCGAGGGGGCTGGTGGACTGCGGGTGGACCGTGGGCGGGCGCACATCCTCGCGCAGGTCGAACGGCTCGCGCGAGGACAGCCCCGGCAGCCGCGGCCCGAGCAGCGCCGCGGCCAGCGCCAGTACAGCGACGACGGGCAGCCCGGTGCTCAGCGCCCGTACGGTGCCGCGCCGGGCCGCCCGCGACCGCAGCAGCACCAGCAGCGCCGTACCGGCCACCAGACCCGTCGCAGGCAGCGTGTTGGAGCTGGGCCCCGAGACGCCCAGCACCAGCGGAAAGCCGAAGGCCAGCACCGGCGGCAGCGCGGGCAGCAGCGGGGAACGGGTCCGCAGCGCCAGCTCGGTGGCGGTGAGCGAGGCCAGCCACACCACCGCGTGCGGCAGTACGAGGAAGTCAGGGCCGGTCGGCGCGGGCAGGATCGTGGTGAGGATCGCGTGCGGCGAGTCCAGCAGCGCCGAGAAGACCTCACCGACGGCACCGCCCGAGGCGAGCCCGCCCGCCGCGTCCTGGAACAGCGTCACCCGCGCCGTCACCAGCCACACCACGGCACCCAGCACCAGCGAGGGCCACAGCGGCGCCGGGCGTCCCTTGCGGCCCTGTGCCAGGAACAGCCCGGCCGCGAGGGCCATCGGCACCAGCACGGCGACGACCAGCACGGGCAGCAGCGGCCCCGTCGGGAACACCCGGTGGAAGCCAAGACCCGCACCGGCCAGCAGCCCGGCGACGGGCAGCAGCGACCACAGCCGACGGCGCAGCGACAGCCGGTGCGGCGCCGGCTGGGCAGTCCGCACCCGGCCGTCGTCCGGCCCGCTGCCGGTCGTCCCGTCGTCCGTGCCCTGGATCGTCGGCGCCGGGCCCGGCACTTCGGCCGCCGTCGGACGTGGTGGCGCCCACGAGGGGCCGTCGTGACCGGCGGAGCCTGCGGGGCTCACGCCGGGCAGCGCGGCGGTACGGGGGCTGGAGGCCGGGCTCATCGCACCGCCTCCCAACGCCAGGCTGCCAGCAGGGAATCGAGCCCTGTCACCCGCAGCTGCGGAACATCGCTGCCGACACTGGGCGGCTCGTGCGGGTCGTCCTCCGCCTGCGCCCCGGCCCGCAGCACCACCGTCCGGTCGAACCGGCGGCGCACCCGCTCCAGTGCGCTCAGCCCGGTGACATCACCCGTGCCGGTGATGACGGTGAGGGAGCCGCGGCGGCGCGCCCGCTCCAGATCGTCGAAAGCCCCCGCCGCCGAAGTGCGGTCCGAACGGCGCACCAGCGCCAGCCGGTCCAGCAGTGCTTCCGCGTCGTTGCCACCCGCGCCGTCCGTGCGCAGCACCGGGCCGGTCTCGCTCAGCACATCGACGGGGAAGTTGGAGCGCGCGGCGGCGAACGCGACGGACGCGGCGCTGTCCACGGCCAGTTCGAAGTCGTCCTCGGTGCGGTAGGCGGTGGCCCGGGTGTCCAGTACGACCGTGGTGTGCGGCAGCGAGACGTCCACCAACTGCTTGACCATCAGCGTTCCGGTGCGGGCCGTGGACCGCCAGTGCACCCGCCGCAGATCGTCGCCGAGCACGTACTCGCGCAGCGCGTGGAAGGTCAGCGACCCTTCGTCCGCGGTGTCCGAGGTCGGCCCCTCCACATGGTGCGCCGTGCCCGAAGGGAGGACGGGCAGCAGACACACCCGCGGCCGCACCAGCAGGGTGTCCGTACCGCCCTCGCCGGGCCCGAAGACCCGTACCCGGCGGGCCAGTCCGAGCGGGTCCGTACGCTCCAGCCGCAGCGGGCCCAGCGCGATCCGGCCGCGCCGCTCGGTGGGCAGCGCATAGCGCACGGTGTGCTCGGCGTCGGCTGCGAGCGGCGGCACCTGGAGGGTGAGCGGCAGCTCGCCGCACCTGTCGGTGGCCTCCATCCCGCGCCGGGTGCGGCGCCCGGTGTTGCCGAGAGTGACGGAGCCCTCGGCGCGGTCCCCGCGCGCCACCTTGCGCGGAGTGACCCGGCGGCGTGCCGTCAGCTGCGGCGAGCGCCCCGTCCAGACGAGAGCCACGCCCACCGCGAGCAGGCAGCCGACCCCGAGGATCGCCGCCTCCGCGTAGCCGAACCCGTACCCGACCCCCGTGAGTGCCGCGCCGCCGACCAGTGCCCCCCAACCTGTCGGCGACAGCATCAGCCGTGTGCCCCCGCCTGCGGTACCGGAACCGTGGCCAGCGCCTCGGCGATGACATCGGCGCTGCTGCGGCCGCTCAGCTCCGCCTCCGGGGTGAGGATCAGCCGGTGCGCCAGCACGGGGCCGGCCAGCGCCTTGACGTCCTCCGGCAGCGCGTACGTACGCCCCTGCGACGCGGCCCGCACCCGCACCGCACGCAGCAGTGCCACGGAACCGCGCGGGCTGGCGCCCAGCCGCACCTCGGGCAGCTCCCGGGTGGCCGCGACCACCCGCACCAGGTAGTCGTACAGCTGCGGCGCCACCTGGATCTGCCGGGCGACCTGGATGAACTCCGCGACATGCTTGCCCGTTGCGATCGTCGGCAGCTGCTCGATGGCCGGTTGCGACGCCGCGCCAGACAGCACGGCGACCTCCGAGGCGTGGTCCGGGTAGCCCAGGGTGACCTGCATCAGGAACCGGTCCAGCTGCGCCTCCGGCAGTGGATAAGTGCCGCCCATGTCCACCGAGTTCTGGGTGGCGATCACCATGAAGGGGCGCGGCACCGGGTGGGTGCTGCCGTCCGCGGTGACCTGCCGCTCCTCCATCACCTCCAGCATCGCGGACTGCGTCTTGGGCGAAGCGCGGTTGATCTCGTCGCCGAGCACGATGTTGGCGAAGACTGGACCCGGCAGGAACTCGAACGTGCCGGTGTTCTGCCGGTAGATGGTCACCCCGGTGATGTCCGAGGGCAGCAGGTCGGGCGTGAACTGCACCCGGTGCCAGTTGGCTTCCAGGGAGGCGGCCAGACAGCGGGCCAGCGTCGTCTTGCCGGTCCCCGGTACGTCCTCGATGAGCAGGTGTCCTTCCGAGAACAGGCACACCAGTGCCAGTTCCACGGTGTCCCGCTTGCCCTTGACGACCCGCTCGATGTTGTCGCCGAGCGCGTGGAAGCACTGCGCGAGCAGCGCGACGGACTCCGCGGAGGCGGGGGCGGCGGGCGCGGCCGGTTGGTGATGTTCTAGTCGCACTGCCAGACCTCCGGGGAGAACTTACCTTCGCGATGATTGCTGGTGCCGACCCACAAATCGCTGATGTAGGCGGTGCCGCCTTCCCACTCGATGCGGTCCCAGACGTCGCTCTTCCACTTGTGCGTGTCGTGCTCCTCCGGGCTGCCCTTGACCTGGCAGATCACCTTCAGCTCGGGAGTCTGTCCGGCGGGAATGCTGCCGCGGCGCGTTCCGCCCTGGGTGGTGGGCTCGCTGCGGACACCCACGTCGTCGCCGTCGTTCACGTTGTCGGCGACGCGGATCGTCTTCGTGTTGGACAGATTCACCTGCTGGACGACGCTGCCTCCCGAGCCGGCCCCGTTCTTGGCGGCGATCGTCACGTTGTACGTCTGGAAGTTGCGCAGGTTCCGCAGCGTGGCCTGGGTGTTGCGCGGGTTGTTGTCCTGGTCGGGACCCGCGCCGGTGACGGTGTACGTGGTGCCGTTCCCCGCGTTGGCGGGCGCCTGCCAGGTGAGGTCGATGCCCTTGCCGCCCTGCGGGAACGTGTACTTGACGTTCTGCGGCTGTCCCGGGGCCACGCACGGCCGGGCGGGCCCGGAGCGGCCCGATTCGACCTTCTGTCCGTCCGAGAACTCCGCCTCCACGGTGAAGGTGTACTGCTGGTCGCAGGAGCCGCCGTTCACCTCGAAGGTGAACGGCCCGCCGGGGCCGGTTCTGCCCGGCTTCACCTCGGCACCGGGCGGCGCGCCCTTGAGCCGGTACCCGGTCGGCTTCACCCCGGAGGAGGGGGCGAAGGAGACGCGGATGACGCCGGAGCCGGACTCCGCCTGCGGGACGCCGGGCGGCTGCGGCTTCGCGGGCTCGTCCTCGTCCGGCCCCGAGGGCTTCGGGTCCTTCGGCTTCGGTACGGGTTTGCCGGGCTTGTCGCTGCGGCCCGGCTTCTCCGCCGGAGCGTCGGGGCCCGAAGGCGTATCGTCCCGGCCCGGGCCCGAGGGTCCCTCGGGCAGCGGGTTGGGCGCTTCCGGGCCCGGTGCCGGGTCGCGGCTGCCGTCGTCACCGGGACGGTCGTTCTCCTTGGGCTTACGGCCGGAGGGCACATCGGTGTCGTACTTGTGCACGCGGTTGACGCGCCCGGACGAGTTGATCACCACGGCGGTCGCGTTGTCCGCGTCGTTGACCCACAGCAGTCCGTCGCGGACGAACAGGCTCAACTTGCCGGGCTTGCCGGTCACCTTGACCGGCTTGGTGATCGCGGCCTCCTCGGTGTCGTAGACCTTCAGCGTCCCGTTGCTCTCGTCGGGCACGTACACCTTCGAGCCCAGCACCTGCGGTGTGCCGTACTCGTGGTTCGAGGAACCCACGAACGCGGTCGTCAGCGAGCCCGTACGGGTGTTGACCAGCGCCATCCGGCCCGAGTTCTTCGCCAGTACCGGCACCACGTCCCCGGCGGTCGCCGCGGGGACCAGCACCGAACCGGTCGGCGCCTTGGTGATGTTGTCCGGCAGCTTGAAGCGCATCCCGCTCCCCGTGCGCTTGAGCAGCGTCACCGTGCCACCCTTGGTGTCGGTCACCACCGGGCGGCCGTCGGCGAGGGTCATCACCAGCGTGGCGGGCTTGCTGCTCTTGCCCGCGACCTTGATGCCCGGCGCCTTCTTGCCGTGCGGGAACGGCACGACCGTGCCCTTGCCCGGCACCGGAACCCACAGCGTGCCCTTCGGGTCCGCCACCGCCTTGCCCAGCGGTCCCGAGCCCAGGTCGACCGGGGCGCCGATCGGCGTCGTACGCACCGGATCGATGCGCTGCACCCGCGCCTTGACCGGGTCGACGAGATAGGCGTACCGGCCGCCGGACACCAACTGCAGCCCCGTCCCATAACGCGAGGACTGCTCGACGGTCAGCTGCGAGGGATCGATCCGTACGAGCTTGCCGGTCTTCTCGTCCAGGACGAGCACTGTCTTGCCGTCCTGCGCGATGGAGACCGGATGGTCGCCCATCCCGGGCAGCTTCACCTTGCCGTCCACGTCCCCGGTGAGGCCGTTGGCGTGCGCGGCTTCGCCGGTGCGGGAACTGGTCAGCCAGGCGCCGACGTCGGCCAGATCGGGCACCGCGCCTGCCTTGCCCGAGCCCACCACGACGGACGTACCGACCAGCGCGCTGACCGAAGCCAGCGCGATATAGCCGGTCGCCCGGCGCCGGTTGGGCCGCACGGCCGTCCAGGCGGACCTGGCCAGCGCGGCACAGCGCTCCTTCAGCGCCGCGAACCCGCCCCGGCCGCGCTCCTGGTCAGCCTCTTTCGTCTCGTCGACCAGCCGCCGCGGACGCAGTCCCGGCGTCCGGCTCTCCTCAGAGCTCCCCCGAGCATCCGGCATCGACAGTCCCTCCCCGTCACCCGCATCCACGTCTCGACCGCGGTGCGCCGCCCTTGCAGGTTATCCAACCAATCGCCCTCATGGTCAGCGCCCTTCGCTGGCTGTGACAGGAGTATGACGCAATGGCCATGCTGTGACCGCTGATCAAAGCCGGCGCTACCGAGCACCCTTCCCCGGTCATGTGTGACCCGATCATTTCTGACGACGATCGTTTGAGAGCATGGCCGCCATGCGCCCCACCGAACGAGTTTTCCCCGCCCACGGCAGCGGGAGCGGCGTCGTCATCGAGACGGAGCGGCTGCTGCTGCGTCCGCTGATCTCGGACCACCTGGACTTCTTCGTCGAGTTGCACAGCGATCCCGAGGTCACCCGCTTCGTACCCACGTTCACGCCTGAGCAGGCTGTGGAGCGCCTTGCGGAGATCGAGCGGCAGTGGGCCGAGCGCGGGCACGGGATGTGTGCCGTCGAGTCGAAGGAGACCGGCGAGCTCATCGGCCGCTGCGGCCTCAACTACTGGCAGGTTTTCGACGAGGTGGAGGCGGGCTGGACGTTCCGGCGGGAGTGCTGGGGCCGCGGATACGCCTCCGAAGCGGCGCGCGCTGTCGTGGACTGGGGCTTCGGGCGGCTGGACGCGGACTACTTCACCGCAATGATCGTGCACGGCAACGCAGCGTCCGTGCGCGTCGCGGAACGGCTGGGCTTCACCCGGGGGCGGGAGGACACCTTCCTGGGCAAGCCCGTCACCGTCCACATGCTGCACCGGACCGACCACCGGACCGACGAGCGGCCGGGCCACCCGAAGGGATGACGCGAACACCCATGGCCGAGACGGGGGATTACGGCGAACCGCTGCTGCGGCTGGCGGGCGTGAGCCGGCGCTACGGTGAGCGGGACGCCCTCCACCCCCTCGACCTCGAGGTGTTTCCCGGCACCTGTACTGCACTGTTCGGGCACAACGGGTCGGGCAAGTCGACGCTGTTGCGCATCGCTTGCGGGCGGGACCGGCCGACCACGGGTACGGCCCTGTTCGACGGTAGGCCGGTCGACGAGGACGACCCCGAGGTGCGCGCCCGGGTCGCCGTCTCGGGAGACACCGTCGCGTTCTATCCGGACCTCACCGTCCGCGAACACCTCGAACTGATCACCGTGGCCCATGGAGTTGCCGACGCGGACGTGTGGCTCGACCAGGTGCTGGCCGACCGCCGATTGTCCGGGCACGCGGACCAGTTGCCCTCGGCCCTCTCCTCCGGCCAGACGCAGTCCCTGCAACTGGCCGCTGCCCTGGTGCGGCCCCGCGATCTGCTCGTCCTGGACGAGCCCGAGCAGCGGCTCGACCCGTCAGCGCGTATCCGCCTCGCGGAGCTGCTGCGCGGCGAGAAGGCCGACGGTGTCGCGGTGCTCCTCGCCACCCACCAGGCCGAGCTCGTCCACGCCGTCGCCGACCATGTGGTCGTCCTGGAGGACGGCAAGGTCATCGCCGAGGGCGGCCCAGCCGTGCTGGACGAGCTGGACGCGGCGTCCGGCACCGGTGCCGCAGGCAGCGACGGGGCTGCCGGATCCGGCGGCGCCCGGTGAGCGGGACCGCCCAGCGGGACGGTACGGAGCGGACCGACAAGCCCGGGTCCGAGCCCGGTGGCGCGGAGTGGACGGACGCCGACGACCGTACTCCCGAGACCCTGCGCTGGCTGCACGTCAAGCGCCGCGCCTACCGCAAGCAGCGCAACCGCGACCTGGCCGTCACCGGTTACGCAGTGCTGCTGCTCGCCATCGGCTACGGCAGCACGCTGGGCTACCGCTTCGTCCAGCGGCTCGGGCACCTCACCGCGCAGGACGGCACCGCCGAGGCGGTCCGCCGCGCGATGCCGGCCGCCCTGGTCCTGCTCGCGTGCGGTCTCGCGGTGCTCGCGGCACGGGACGCGCTGTGGCGCGGCCCCGTGCTGGTGCCGCGGCACGACCTGGCCTGGCTGCTGGCCCAACCGGTACGCCGGGCAAAGGTGTTGCGGCCCGCCTTCCGGCTGACGGTGGTGCTGTCGGCCGTCGGCGGAGCGCTGTGCGCGGTCGGCGGTGCCGTGCTGCTGCGGCTGACCGGACTGGCGGAGCTGGGGCCCGCGCTGGGGCTGTGTCTGCCGGCCGGTGTCTGCCTGCCGCTGCTGGCTGCCGCGCTCGCCCTCCACGTGGAGCGCAGTGCCGCAGTGGCGCGCCGGGTGCGGGTCCTCACGCCGTACGCCGTGCTGCTGCTGACGCTGCTCGCCGGGCAGGCGGCGTGGGCGGCGACGGGCCGGCGTTCAGCACTCGTGGAGGCGGCCGAGCTGTGGTCCGGGCCGTGGGGCTGGGCCGCGCTGCCGGTGCTGCACGCGACAGGTGGGCAGGCAGCGGGCTGGCCGTGGGCCCTCGTGCTGCTGTGCTCCGGTACGGCAGCAGCGGTCGCGCATGCCTTCCGGACGGCAGGAACGATCCCCACCCGGCGGCTGCGGGCGCGTGCCGCCACCGCGGCCACCGTCGCTTCCGTACTGTGGTCCGCCGAACTGCGTGCTGCCAAACTCGCGGTCGGTGAAGCCCTCGCGGACGGCGCAACCGGCACCCGGCGTCGGCTGCCCATGCCGCGCTCGCGCCGGCTCGTCGTCGTATGGCGGGATGCCGTCGCCCTGCTGCGTGCTCCGGGACGCGTGGTGAGCGCCGCCCTGTGGACCGCCGCGGCAGCGGGCACGGTGGGGCTCGCGGTGGCGCTGGAGGGAAAGGCCCGCATCGTCGTACTCGCCTTCGCGCTGGCCCTCGGCTGGTTCGCGGTGAGCAGGCTCGCGGAGACCGCACGGCTGGAGGCGGACGACATACGGCGCTCCTCCTGGTCGCCGTTCCGCCTCGCTTCCCTGATGGTCCAGCACACGATCGTCCCCGTGCTGATCGGCGTGGTGTTCGCCCTGCTGGCGGCTGTGCCGTTCGCGCTGCACGGCGGTGGGTGGGCGCTGCTGCTGATGCCGCTGTGCGTCCCACCGTTCGCCGCCGCAGCGGTGCTGGCGGCAGCGCGCGGGCCTGTGCGGACGGATCTGTTGTCCCTCGGCCTGGTGACTCCCGCGGGCGACGCCAGCGTCTTCGTCTTCGCCTTCTGGTACGCCGCGCCGTTCCTGACGGCGGTCGGCCCACTGACCGCCGGGATCGGGCTGAGCGGCGTCCTCGATCCGGGGGCGCAGGCGGCCTCACTGCTGCGGCCGGTGGCGACCGCTGTCGGCCTCACCTCGGCACTGCTGTTCGCCACCGTACGCCGGGCGAAGAAGCTGCATCGTCCGGAGAGTTGAGGGGCCCTACGACGAGGGCCCCTGGGCTCAACTGTCGTCCGGTGTGGGCAGGATCTGGCGCAGCAGTCCGCGCGGATGGCCGCGGCGGCGCCACTCCCTGGGGTAGCCGATGGAGACCTCCTCGAACCGGACCCCGTCGTGGTGGGTGGTGCGAGGGATGTGCAGGTGGCCGTACACGGCGACGGCCACGTTGTACCGGGTGTGCCAGTCCGCCGTCAGTTCCGTACCGCACCACTGCGCGAACTCCGGGTACCACATCACGTCCGTCGGCTCCCGCAGCAGCGGCCAGTGGCTGGCCAGCACAAGCGGAGTCGCGGGGTCCACGGCGTCCAGCCGTTTCTCGGTCTCGGCGACCCGTTCCCTGCACCAGTCGTCGATCGCGGGATACGGGTCCGGGTGCAGCAGATACTCGTCCGTGCACACGATCCCGGAGGCGTGGGCGCGGGCCAGCGACTCCTCCTTGGTGTGTGTCCCGGGCGCCCGGAAGGTGTAGTCGTACAGCTGGAAGACCGGCGCGATCACCACCTCGCCCTCGGGTCCCGCCCAGCGCGGATACGCGTCCTCCGGCGTCACGACGCCCAACGACCGGCACAGCTCCACCAGTTGCGCGTACCGCGCGGCGCCCCGCGACTGCACCGGGTCGCCGCGCGGTGTCCACAGTTCGTGGTTGCCCGGCGTCCAGATGACGCGGGCGAACCGCCGGCTGAGCAGCCGCAGCGCCCAGTCCACCTCTTCGAACTGCTCCGCCACGTCTCCCGCGACGATCAGCCAGTCGTCGTCGGTGAGCGGGCGCAGTGCCTCGGTGACGGGCTTGTTGGCCGACATGCCCACGTGCAGATCGCTGACCGCGAGCAGCCGCCCCTGGCCGGATGTCATGCGGCTCCCCCTCCGTATCCCCCTCGGCGGCACGCCCCGGCGCTTCCACCGTCCCCGTCCGCACCGACGATAACGGTCGTCCCCGTCATCCGCGGACCGGTCCCGCTACGAGCAGCGAGCAGCGCACCGGTCAGGGCAGCTGGGCGGATGCGGTGGCCTGGGAAGAGGCGGGGAGCCGCTGCAAAGTGAGGATCGCGAGATCGTCCTGCTGATGAGGGTGAGTGAAGCTGCGTACGTCGTCGCGCAGCGCACGGGCCAGCTCCGGAGCAGGGTCGCCGGGAGCGGACCCCGCGGCCTCCACCAGCGAGGCGAGGCGCTCGATGAGCGGGTAGAAGGCGCCGTCCCGGTCCCGGGCCTCGGAGAGACCGTCGGTGTACAGCAGCAGGGTCGAGTCCGGCGGAAAGCCGAAACCGGCCGCCGAGCGCTCCTCGCCCACCAGCGACGCCAGCCCCAGCGGCACCCCCGTCTCCCCGAGTCCCACCTGGCACGGCGGCCGGCCGTCCCGCACCAGGAACGGCGGCAGATGGCCGCAGTTGACCGCCTGCCCGGTCCCCCGGTCGAGCGGGTCGACCGAGAGGACCAGCGCCGTGACGAACCGCTCCGGCTCACCCGAGTGCCGGGCGTAGGCGTTGTGGCGGACCACGGACTTCTCCAGCACGTCCACCAGGCCGGTCAGCGTCGGCTCCCGGTGGGCCGCCTCGCGGAACCCGCCCAGCACCGCGAAGGCCGACCCCACCGCCGACAGCCCCTTGCCCTGAACGTCGCCGATCAGCACCCGGGTGCCGTACGGGGTGGCGGCGACGTCGTAGATGTCGCCGCCGAACAGCTTGTCCTCCTGCAACGGTTCGAAGACCCCGTCCACCCGCACCTGGGACGTCAGCTCGGGCAGCGGGTGCAGGATGTGCTGCTGGATGACGGCGGCGGTCGAGCGCAGCCGCAGCAGTTCGGTGTCCCGCGCGATGCGCCAGCGCACCCCGATGACGGCGAGCCCGGCGAAGAGCAGCGTGAGCACCAGCGCGATGGCGTCGTCGAGGTGGTAGCCGGGCCGGATCGCGACGGACACCACGGCCCCGGCAGTCGCCCATACGGACGCGGCCTGCGTCTGCCGTACGGTGCCCACGCTCGCCGCGATGGCCGGGAGGAAGATCAGCAGGCCGACGAGCCGCACCTCGGACCCCGCTGCGAGGCTGAGCCCGACCACCAGCAGGGTGAGGCCGAGGCCCCACAGCACGAACGCCCGGGTGGACAGTGCTTTGGGCTGTTGCTGCTGCTCCATGGACCGTTCCTAGTGTGCGAGGGCGCTGCGCTGCGAGGGCGCTGCGCTGCTGGGAGGGCGTGCGGGTCGGGCCCTCCATCCTCGCCCGGGTCTCGTCCGGTGCCGCCGCGACACCGCGGTGCTCCTGCTGGGAAGCGTGCGGGCTGCGGGTCCGTCGTGGCTGGGCGCGCAGTTCCCCGCGCCCCTTCGGGGCGCGTCCCCCTGCCGGGTGCGCGTGTTCTGCCGCTAGGAGTCCATGCCCTCGGGGTTCATGGGGAGGTGGGGGTTGGCGTCTTTTTGCCAGGAGGTCTCGAGGGGCTCCGGGCTGTGCAGCGGAATGTCCAGCTCCGCGGATTCGGTAGGAGGCCAGTCGGGACGCTGGTCGGCGGGGAGGGAGCGGAGTGCCTCGCTGACGCTGGAGAAGACGGGCAGCATCTCCGTGCTCCCGGTGAGGGCGAGGACCGCGGCGAGTCGCCGCCCCACACAGGCGAGCAGCAGACTGCCCTCCCGCCGCTGGAGCAGCCACCGCAGGGCGAGCAGGCAGTTGAGGCCCCGGGAGTCGCAGAAGACCAGGGCGGTCACGTCCAGCACCAAGTGGCGGTACCCGGTGGCGACCACGGCGCCGATCCGGTCCAGATAGAACTCCTCGGACGCACGGTCCAGTTCGCCGCTGAAGCGGAGCACCGCGCACTCGTCCTTGACGGTCAGCGGCGTGATGGCCAGACGGTCGTTCTCCCGCGACCTCACTCCGCCTCCGTCCCCCGGCACGGAGCCGGTGTTCTGCGCGTCCCGCCCTGATCGGACTTGCGGTCTCCGAGTATCCCAAACCCGGCGCCTGAGCGGTTGCCCGCGACTCGTCCGCCAGTGCCCCCCTTGCACAGTGATCGTACGTCCTGCCGCCCGGCAGGGTGACACCTTCCAGGTGCTGCGGCGGGCGCATCCCGAGGGCCGTGCGGCCTCCCTGTGGGCGGTCGTCGGCCGAGATGATCGTCAACTGCCCCCGGAATGGTCTGACCTTTCCCGGTCCGTACCTTCCGCGACGAACTATGCATGAAGACGAAAGCCCCGGGTAACTGACCCCTCAGCCGTTCGAGCGTTCACACGGGGCACCGTTCAGCGGACGGAGAGGTATTCGCCCAGGTGCGAGTCCTCACCGGAAGAGGAAAGACCCCCACATTCGCGGGTCCGGTCGCATTCGGCGGCAACAGCCCTGCGGAGACGGGAGACAGGCATGGAACAGGCAGCGGCCCTCCGCGACGAGGAGAGTGTTGCGGCGGACACAGTGCGGACACGCTATTTGCGCAGCAGTTTTCAGGCCCGCCGGGTCACTCGGAATTTCCTGGCCACGGTCTCGTCGCCGCCCTCGTCCGACGCCGCAGAGACAGTTCTGCTGGTCGTATCCGAGCTGGTGACCAACGCGCTCCGGCACGGCAAGGGGGTCCGGGACTTCCGGCTGACCGCCGGGCACGACGCCGTCACGGTCGAAGTCGGAGATTCCAGTTCGACGCTTCCCCGGGACCGTACTCCGCAGGATTTCGCCGACGGAGATGGCGGCGGGTTCGGCTGGCCCATCGTCTGCCATCTGGCCCGCGACGTCACCATTCGGCTGCACCCCGGCAGCGGAAAGATCATTTGCGCGGATATTCCGCTGTAGAGGCTGCGAAGGCGCAGCCGCGGTGCTGCGCGGCGGCGGCCGAATGCTGAACTCCCGTATGTGTACTGCCCGTTCTCGCGTCATCATCGAGAACGAATGGAGCGCATATGCAGCCCGCGCATGGACCCCGGAGAATGTGTCACGGGGAATCGACCACCTCGGAGTGACCGTCCCTGATATCGAGAACGCGACGGCCGCGGCTCAGGCGGCCTTGCGGGAGCCGCCGAGTGCATCGAGCAGCTGCTCGCGGCTCATCTTCGAACGGCCCTTGACGCCCTGCTCGGTGGCGCGCTGGTACAGCTCCTCCTTGCTGAGCTCGGCGAGGGCCGGGCCCTTGCGCCGGGAGCTGCGGCCCTTGTCCTTGGTCTCCCGCCTGGTCTCCCGCTTGCCGGAACGGGCGCGCTCGATGCTGCGGTTGAGCGCTTCGCTGAGGTCCACGACGTTGGTGGCCTCGGGCGGGCCCTCCTCCGGGGTGATTTCCTCTCCCTTGGCCTTGGCCTCGACCAGCGCCCGCACCCGGTCCTCGTAGGTGTCGGTGTAGTCCTGAGGCCGGAACGCCGTGCTCATGCTCTCGATCAGCTGCCGTGCCGTCTTCAGCTCCTTGCTGCCCGACCGCTCGTGGGCCGGCAGCACGGGCAGCTCCTCGCGGGGGTCGCGTACCTCGTCCGCCCAGTGCAGGGTGTGCAGCGTGAGCGCCTCGTCGCCTGCCCGGAGGGCCACCAGGTATTCCTTGCTGTGCATCACGAACGTGGCGATGCCGGTCATCCCCGATTCGGCGAGTGCGGCGCGCAGCAGCTCGTACGGCTTGCCGTACTGGTCGCCGCTGGGGGAGAGGTAGTACGCGCGGACGTAGTGGACCGGATCGATCTGTGCCGCCTCCACGAACCCGCTGACGTCGATGACCTGCGACTTGCCGGGGGCGATCTCGGCCAGCTCCTCCCGTTCGACGGTGACGTACTCGCCGTCGGCGATCTCGTACCCCTTGACGATGTCGTCGTACTCGACGTCCTTGCCGGTGCGCTCGTTCACCCGCTTGTTGCGCACCCGGTCGTTGGTGCCGCGCTGCAACTGGCGGAAGTGGGTGGTGTGGTCCTCGGTCGCGGCGTACATCCGCACCGGAACCGTGACCAGCCCGAAGGTGATCACTCCGCTCCAGACCGGACGTGCCATCGCTCCTCCTGCCCCTTCGTGACCCTTCGTACATGCCAGACCTCAGCTGCCCCGCCGACCCCGCCGAGCGCGGGCGCATGCGCTCTCACTCTCGCCCCTGGCGTACCCACCCGCATCCGGGAGCGGTGCGTATGTGTCCCGGGTTGCACGCCGCGAGCAGCTCACACCTCGCATTTCACGCGCTGGGCTCCGTCCTGCTGCCCCTTGCCTGCGCCGTGCTGCCCCTTGTCGCGCTCTACCGCCCCCTGCGCCCCCGCGTGCTTCGTACCGGACCCACCGAGCGGGAGTCACAGGGCCGGGGGGAGGGAAAGCCGATTACTGAGAGCGCACCATTCCCACACGCTTCGCGCTGCTCTGCGCGCCTGGGCCGGAGGAAGGAGAAGCCGCTCCGGTATGACGACTCACGACCTCTCCGACGTCCCCGCCGCACCCTCCCTGCTGGCGTACGCGCACGAGCGGACAGAACCCGTGCTGAGGGAGGCCGTCGGTGCGCTCCAGCCGGAGCTGCGGCGGGTCTGCGGCTACCACTTCGGCTGGACCCGGCCGGACGGCAGCCCCACCTACGGCGTCACCCCGGGGCCGTACCCGCACGCGGCGCTCACCCTGCACGCGGCGGGCGCGGGCGAGCCGGAGCGGGACGGCCGGGCGCCGGAGTCCTCCACGGCCGCGGCGTTGCCGGGGGCCGCGGCCGTGGAACTGGTCCACAACTGGGCCGCGCTGCACGACGACGTCATGGACGGTGAAGCGCTCCGCCGGGGCCGCTCAGCCGTGTGGGCGGTCTACGGCACGGGCTGGGCAGTGCTGGCCGGTGACGCGCTGCTCGGCGCGGCCACCCGCTGCCTGCTGCTGTCCGGAGAGCCGGCCGGGGCGGACGGAGCCCGGCCCGGGGCGGAGAGCGCGGGCCCGGACGGACCCCGCACCGGGCCCGACGGCGCGGAGCCGATCGCAGCCACCAGTAACTTCACGGCGACCGCAACCCAGGACCTGACGGCAACCGGCACGCAGGGGTTAGGGGCAGCCGGAGCCGAGGGGCTGGCGGGCGCCATGGCGCCTGGCGGCGCGGCGGCCCGGAAGGAGCGGGCAGCCGTGCTGCGGCTGCTGACCCGTACCACGTCCCGGCTGATCAGTGGCCGCTCCGCCGAACTGGCGCTGCGCCGCCGCGCACCCGAGGGGATCAGCGTGGAGGAGTACGCGGCGGTCGCGGCGGCCCGCACCAGTTCGCTGCTGGAGTGCGCGCTGGCGGGCGGGGCACTGCTGGGCGGCGCCGAGGAGCGGGTCGTCGAGGTGCTGACCCGCGCCGGTCACCACCTGGGCATAGCCGTGCAGGCGGCCCGCGACATCGAGGACCTCTGGTCGGGTACGGGGCTGAGCGGACGGCCCGTCATGAGCGGCCTGCGGGAGGGCGGCCCGAGCCTGCCGCTGATCACCGCGCTGCGGGCGGGCAACCCGGCAGCGCGCACCCTCGCCCGGTCGCTGGGCGGCGGCCCGGCCTGCCCGCCGCCCCCGGACGAACTGGCCGATCTCATCGAGAACGCGGGCGGGCGGGCCGCGGCGCACGAGATATCCGCCTGGCAGCTCTCGGAGGCGTACGCCGAACTGGACAAGGCAGCCCTCCCGCCCGCCTCGAACGCCGCCCTCCGCGCCCTCTTCCGGCACATCGTCACCCGCGCCTGAGCCGGGCCCGTCCCGGGCGCTCCTCCAGGCGTGCCGGGGGAGCAGACTGCCCAAGCTTCGCAGGGGAGACGCGCCCCGTAATGGGCGCGGGGAACTGCTCCCCCTGGGGGTACCTCCCGGCCGGAGGCTGGGGGATTCCGGCCGGGAGGTGCCCCCACAGCCACGACATACCCGCAGCCCGCGGGCTGCGGGCAGGGCCGCCCCCTTGCCGGAACCGGGGGAGGGACAGCGCAGGGTGATCCGCGAGCACAGCGAACGATGGACCGGGTGCATTTTGTGGGCCGTTCGGCCGTAGGTGCGGTGTCGCTGCCGGGGGCCCGTGGTGAGTCATCGTCCAGTGCCATTAATCGGACTTATATGACTTACTCGCCACGGAGGAGCTCTGATGATCTCCAACACCGCCCCCGGCCACGCTCCCCACCACACCAGAAACCGCACCTGCCCGCGCCGCACCGGCCCCCGCGGCGCCCGCGTCCGCCGCATCGGCGTCCGCGGCACCGGCGTCCGCGCCTCGGCAGCACTCGCACTCGCCGCGCTGCTCGGCGTCGTGGCCGGGTGCGGGGACTCGGACAGCGGCTCGCGCTCCGGCTCAGGCTCCGGCCGGGACGGTGCCCGGGCCGGACACGGCAAGGGGGAGCAGGCCGCGCAGGCCCGAGGGCAGCGCGCCGAGAGGGCCCGGAGCGGGTTCTCGCTGTTCGCCACCGGCGATCTGCTCGTGCACGACTCGATCATCCGGCAGGCGCGTGCGGACGCGGGCGGCTCCGGCTACGACTTCAGCCGTATGATCGCCGCCGCCAAGCCGCCGGCCCGGGAAGCCGACCTGGCGATCTGCCATATGGAGACCATCTACGGCCCCGACGGCGGGCCGTTCACCGGCTACCCGCTCTTCCAGACGCCGCCGCAGCTCGCCCGCTCCGTCAAGGACGCGGGATACGACTCCTGTTCGACCGGCTCCAACCACACGCTGGACGACAGCGCCGACGGTGTGACCCGCACCCTCAAGGCGATGGACACCGCGGGTCTCAAGCATGTGGGGTCCGCCCGCTCGGCCCGGGAGCGCAGCCGGCCCGCGATACTGCGTGCGGGCGGCGCCAAGGTCGCGCAGCTCTCCTACACCTACGGCACCAACGGCATCTCCATCCCCGAGGACAAGCCCTGGCTCGTCAACCTGATCCAGCCCGAACGCATCATCCGGGACGCCCGCGCAGCGCGTCGCGCAGGCGCCGACGTGGTGGTGGCCAGCCTGCACTGGGGCACCGAGTGGCAGGAGAACCCCGACCAGCTCCAGCGCTCCGTCGCCAAGAAGCTGACCGCCTCCCGCTCGCACGGACGGCGGGACATCGACCTGATCCTGGGGACCCACGCCCACATTCCCCAGGCCTACGAGAAGGTCAACGGAACCTGGGTGGTCTACGGGATGGGTGACCAGATCGCCGGCAAGATGAACGACCCGCGCGGCAGCATGGGCACTGCCGCCCGGTTCCACTTCGTGCCCCCGAGGAGCGCGCAGCGTGGCACGGGCGAATGGACCGTCGACAAGGCGGAATTCACCCCGTTCATGATGCAGACCTCGCCGCGCCACACCCTGATCAACCTCGCCTCGAAGGCGAGCCGCGGCGCGGGCGACGCGGCGCAGGACGAGGCATACGGGTCGATCCGGAAGGTGGTCTTCAGCCGGGGCGCGAAGCAGGACGGGCTGCGCATGGCGCCCTGACCGGAAAGAGACCCCGCGCCCCGAAGGGGCGCGGGGAACTGCTCCCCCAGCCTCCGGCCGGGAGGTGCCCCCACAAGCCACGACGCACTCGCAGTCCGGGATGAACGGACAGGGGCACCCCCTTAGGCGAGGCCGTGGCGGGGCGGCGTAGTGGAGGTGCGGCGGCGGCCCATGCGGCTGACAACGACCGCGCCGACGACCAGCAGCAGCCCGACGCCCGCCGCCGAGAGGCCGATCGTCAGCAGCGCCGTGTCCATCGGCGGGTGCTGGGTGGGCTTGACGTTGGTGCGAGAGGCCAGGTGCGGTTTGCCCTTGTACTCGGCGGGAGCCGCTCGGTCGGCGGGCGGCTTGGAGACGGCGCGTACGGCCGCCGCGGCGTTGATCACGCCGTGGCCGACCAGCGGGCTGTAGCCGCCCGGCGGGTGCGCTGCGGTCTTGGTGAGGATGGCGCGGACCTGGGAGGGCTTGAGCTTGTCGTCCTTGCCGAGCATCAGGGCCACCACACCGGAGGTGAGGGCCGCGGCGGGCGAGGTGCCGTTGACGGGCTCGTAGCCGCCGGTGTTCTTCGCGCTGACGATGCCGACTCCGGGCGCCGCGACGGTGTTGTACGTCCGCACGGTGGAGAACTCCGCCCGGCTGCCGCCCTGCTTGACGGCGGCGACGGCGATCACACCGGGATAGCCGGCGGGATAGGACGAGTCGTTGAACACATCGCCGTCGTTGCCGGCCGAGGCCACCACCGTCACGCCCTTGTGCGCGGCGTGGGCAAGGGCCTTGGTCTCCTCCTCGTTGAAACTGGAGCCGAAGGAGTCGCCTCCCAGCGACATGGAGATGACGTCGGCGCCGTGGTTCACCGCGTACTCGATGCCCTGGGCGACGGGGCTGGGCCCGGTCTTCCAGTCGTCGGCGTCGTGCTCCTTCTTGTCGTCGATCACCCGCACCGACAGGATCTCGGCCTTCGGGGCGACCTTGAGCACGTCCGAGGCCATCGCCGTACCGTGGCCGCCCCAGCGCGGATCGCCGGGCTGAAGGCCGTCCTTGAGGAAGTCGGGGCCGGTGGTCACCTTGCCCGCGAGGGCCGAATGGTCCTTCTCCACGCCGCTGTCCAGGACGGCGACCTTGACGCCCTCGCCCTGGGTGGTGCGCTGCGCTGAGGAGAGGCCGAGGGCCCGGGACTCCCAACTGGTGGGCGTGTCGGCCTGTGCCGGGGTCGCGGTCACCGTGCACAGCAGTGCGCTCAGTCCGGCAGTGGCGATCACCGTGCCGATGCGCCGGCGGTTCATGAGGCCCCGGTTCAAGACGTCTCCTTGAGCAGCAGGTCGCCGAGATGCAGATTGAGGTCGCTGGCGAGGGAGTGGGCAGCCTCCCGCCAGGGCATGCGGTCCGACTTGGCGTCGAGGTCCGTCCTGCCCCACTCGCCGGGCAGATGACCCGCCTTGCGGCCGTCGGCGGAGCCGGCGGAGACGGCGACGGCGTAGGGGAGGTTCAGGTCGGTGACCTGTACGCCGTCCGAGCCGTTGCGGTTGGCGTCCTTCCAACCGGCGGCGGCCGTGTCCGGGACCGGGAGCGCCTTGACGCCGTGGCTCGCGGTGCGCTTGTCCTTCTCCGCGTCGAAGAAGGTGGTCATCCCGTCCGCGGGATCCTCGACGTCCGGCAGGACGATGAGCGCGACGGTCGCCACCAGGTTGCCCGTCGGATCGATGTACGTGGCGCGGAGCACCGCCTTGCAGCCCCGCTTCTCCGCCTCGGCGGCCAGTGCTCCGGTCAGCGCGCCGGCGCAGTCGGTCTTCTCGGATATGCCGAGACGGTGCCACTCGGCGATCTTCGGGTCGTCCGCGCCGGACTGCGAGTTGGTCTTCGGCCCGAGCGTCTTGGGGAAGAGCGTGTCCACCCGCTCGTTGCGCCACATGTCCGGTCCGAAGCCGGAGCGGTTGGGGATGTCCTGGTTGGCGTTGGAGATGGTGTGTGCGGTCAGTCCGCCGCCCGCGAGGAGGGCGAGGGCGCCGACGATGCTGAGGAAGATGGTGAGGCAGTTGCGGCCGGTGTTCTTCTTCGGCGGCAGCGGCAGCGGTAGCCCATTGCCGGGCATGCCGCCTCCGGGTATCCCGCCGGGCACTCCGCCGGGCGGCATCCCCGGCTGTATGCCGGGTGCGCCGTGCTGTCCGGGCGCCCACTGTGGGTGGAGGCCGCCGCCCTGGCCCGGGGGCGTTCCCGGCGGGCCCGGCGGCATCGGCGGGGGCGCCGCTGGGGGTGGGCCGGGGTGCTGCTGACCGAACCCCCCGGCGTTGCCGGGGGGTTCGGGCGGGCTCGGGTAGGTCATGGCTCCCCTCCTCGGTGCGGGGGGAGACGTCTGCGCTCGCTCGTTTAACGCGCGTGCCCCCGCGTTTGCGTAGGAACACTATCGGCCACGGTTGCCGACGGCGCGATCGATCCCTCGTCTCGGCTAGGTCACAGATCTGCAGGTCAGCATGTGCATCGGGGGAGGGGAGCACCGTTGGGGTTGTTGCGGGTGGCGCGAGTTCGTTGTGGTTGCTCGCGCAGTTCCCCGCGGGGCGCGCCCCTTCGGGCCGCGTCAGACAGGTTGGAGAGTGTCCCGGTTGTCCTCTTGGGTGGGGGTCGGGGCCTGGTCGTCCTCGGGGACGGAGATGACCCAGTGCGTCTGCCGGCGCGGGCGCAGGTAGAGCGCCCAGTAGGCGGCCGCGGCGAGGATGATGCCGCCGGTGATGGCGAGGCTCTCGGCGCTCTGCTGCCACAGGACCCACAGCAGCACCGCCATCAGCAGCGCGGGGAGCACCGGCCACAGCGGCATACGCCAGGCGGCCCGGTGCTTGTACGCCGTACGGCGTGCCGCGAGGGCGCCGAGCGCGACGAAGACGTACATCCCCGCCACGGCCACCCCGGTGACCTCACTCAGCATGTCGAGGTTCACGAAGCACAGCATCGCGCCGGGTACGCCGACCATCAGTGTGGCCACCCAGGGGGAGCCGAAGCGCTTGCCGAGCCGGGAGAAGGCGCGGTTGACCGGGGCCGGCCAGGCGGAGTCACGGGCCGAGGCGAAGACGACCCGGGAGTTCTGGATGACCATCACGATCGCGGCGTTGATGATCGCCAGCGCGATGCACAGGCTGATGAACGTCCCGACGGCGGAATTGCTCCACTGCTGCACCATGCCCGCGATGTCGCCGCCGGCCAGGGCGTGCAGATCCGGGGCGCCCAGCGTGATCGCGACGACGGGGACGATCACGACCGCGAACCCGATGGCGAGCGTCCACAGCACGGTGCGGGCGACGGTACGGCGCGGGTTCTCCATCTCCTCGGCGAGATACACGGCGGTCGAGAAGCCCTGCAGGATGAACAGCGCGGTGGCGAGCCCGGCGACGATCAGACCGGCCGTGACCGGCGTGGAGTGGCCGTGGCCGGCGTCCATGACGGGGTTCACCAGTACGGAGGCGGAGCGCTGGGTGTGGGTGAAGCCCAGGAAGGCGACGATGGCGGCCCCCACCACCTCCAGGGCGAGGAAGACACCGGTGATCCAGGCGTTGGCCCGCAGATCCAGCAGGCCCATGGCGGTGGACAGCAGCATCACGGCGGCGGCTGCGAACTGCGGATCGAGGTGTACGAGCGGTTCGAGATAGTCGGCGGTGCCCAACGCGATGATCGGCGGCACGATCATGACAACGATCAGTGACAGGACGAAGACCAGCCAGCCCGCCAGCCTGCCCATCAGGGTGCCGACCATGGCGTACTCACCGCCCGAGCTCGGGATGAGGGTGCCCAGCTCGGAGTAGGTGCAGGCGACGCCGATACACAGCAGTGCGGCGACGGTGATGGTGAGTGCCGTCCCGGTGCCCAGCGTGCTGAACGAGTCCGGCACGATCACGAACAGTGACGAGGCCGGGGTCAGACAGGACAGGGTGAGCAGCGTGCCGCCCACCACGCCGATGGAGCGGGTGAGCTTGGGCTTGCTGTTCTCTTCGAGGGTGTCGGTCATGCTGTTCCGTTCGTACTGTGCGTACTGGGCGGGGAGGGGTATCGCCTCCGGTGAGACACCGCGTCGCGGTGGGGGGAGTCCGAGTGACGGAAGCACCGTTCCGGTCAGCGCATACAAGCTGTTCAGGCGATGCGGAGTCAAGACCCTCTTTTCGACGAAATCCGTGGTCAAGAAGATGGGTGGCTGCTGTTCTTGAGGGTCAATGCGCCCTCGTGGAACGGATTCCGGTCGGGTGAGGAAACCGTAGTCACGATCTCGAGGTTTTCAGTCCCCTCACTGCTCGCTCACACCGCCAGGCTCACCGCCTGGATCAGCAGCAGGGCGATCACGGAGGCAGCCGAGACGGTCATCGTCACCGTCTTCAGCGCTCCGCGCGTCGTCTGGCCGAGCAGGGTCTGCAGGAGCCAGAAGGTGTTGCTGGTGGCGTGAATGGCGAACAGCGAGCCTGCGCCCGCCGCGAGGGCCACCAGCACCGGTTCCACGTCCAGGTCCGGCGCCAGCGGGGCGAGAATGCTCGCCGCGGTGATGGCGGCGGTGATGACGGAGCCGATGGCCATGTGCAGGACGGCGGCGATCAGCCAGACCAGCACGAGCGGTGCCCAGGTGCCGGCCGAGACGCAGTCCTCGACCATGTCCCCGAGTCCCACGGCCCCGACCACCGCGGCCAGCGAGCCACCCACCCCCCGCAGCACCAGGATCGGGCCGCTGGTCCGGTAGCCCTGCGCGAACATTTCGCCGACCGCGCCCCGCGGCAGGCGGCGCCGCGCGATCAGCGAGGCACAGATCAGGCCCATGAACAGCCCGGCGATCGGGTTGCAGAGGAAGCCCACGACGGGCGAACGCCATCCGGCGATCTCGGCGACGGCGCCGGCCGCGATCATGACCAGTGCGAGCAGCAGCGGGGAGAGCGAGAGCAGCAACGGCGTACTCGACGGCGCCGGGCCCTGCCCCACATCCGCTACCCCCGGCGAGCCGGTCTCCGCGGGCGGCTCCGGGCTCTCGTCCCGCTCCGGGTCCCAGAAGCCCCGCTTGACCAGTGCGCTGAACAGCAGCAGCGTCAGCACGATCGTTACGGCAGCCACCGGCAGGCCGTACAGCAGTATGACCCCCAGCGGGATGTCCAGCAGTCCGGCCAGCGCCATGGTGCCGATGCCCGGCACCGACAGCGCGACTCCCACCTCCAGGCCCAGGGCCAGGGCCGCCGCCATCCGCGCCGCACCGCCCGGCCCGATACGGGCGCCCAGGGACCGGGCCAGCGGCGCGGACACCACCAACAGCACATCGGTGAAGATGAACTGGAGGACCGTTCCCAGCAGGAGGGCGAAGGCGTACGGCAGCAGTTTCGGGCCGAGTATGCGCAGCAGGAGCTCCATCAGTTTCTCGATGGCACCGAGCGCCGAGAGCAGCGTGCCCAGCAGGACGCCGAACACGATGAGCAGCCCCACCTTGGCCATCAGGTCGCCGAAGCCCTTGTTGACGATCTCCAGGGTGTGTTCGGCACCCAGGCCGCAGACGATGCCGAGGTAGATGGCGCTGAGCACGATCGCAAGCGCGGGGTTGACCTTGGCCTTGAGAATGAGCAGGACCACCGCGGTGATGGTGATGGCCGTATGCACCAGAGGCGCAGCGTCTCCCATCGATGCTTCTCCTGTCCGGTATGCGGAAGTGTGTCCAAATCCGTTCCGGACCCGTTCGTTGGCAGCCGGGACTCGTCAACGCGGCACGTCGCGAGCGGAATCCGTTTCCACGCTCCTGCATGCCCACCAGGGCCGGGCATGTGCCTCTGTTCTAGGCCGACCCCCTCAGATGAGGGATGTGACGCTCCGTGAAGCTCCCGCAGGATGACGGCGTTCACCTCGACCCATGCCGCAGGAGGCCCTGTGACGTCCACTTGGGAGCACCACGTACCGCAGGCACCACCGCCCGAAGCCGTCGGGCGGCTCGTCGAGCAGACGCGCGGACAGGTGCTGCTGCCGCGGGACGCCGCCTATGAAACCGAACTCGCGGGCTACAACCGGATTTCCGGACACCGGCCGGCGCTGATCGTCGTCGCGCTGTGCGACGCAGATGTCCGCGCCGCCGTGGACTTCGCACGAACCTGGGAGCTGCCGGTCGGAGTGCAGGCCACCGGTCACGGCCCGGCCGCCGCCTCGGCCGGCGGCCTGCTTCTGAGTACCCGGCACCTGCGCTCCGTCACGGTCGACCCCGTTACCAGGACCGCGCGGGCCGCGGCCGGCGCACAGTGGCACCAGGTCATCACCCTGGCGGCGCACCATGGGCTGGCGCCGCTCAACGGCTCGTCCCCCACGGCGGGCGTGGTCGGCTACACACTGGGCGGCGGGCTCGGGCTGCTGGCGCGCAAGTACGGCTACGCGGCCGACCATGTCACCCGTATCGAGGTGGTGACCGCCGACGGGATGCCGCGGGTGGCGAGCCCGGCGGAGAACCCCGGGCTGTTCTGGGCGCTGCGTGGCGGCAAGGGCAACTTCGGCGTGGTCACGGCGCTGGAGTTCGGCCTCGTGCCCGTGTCGCGGCTGTACGGCGGCGGTCTCTTCTACCCGGGCGAGCAGGCGGGCCGGGCGCTGCGGGTGTGGCGGAAGTGGACCGACACGGTGCCCGAGGAGATGACCTCATCGCTCGCCCTGCTGCGGCTGCCCGATCTGCCGGAGACCCCCGAACCGCTGCGCGGCCGGCTCACCGTCCATGTGCGCGTCGCCCATGCGGGACCGCCCGAGGAGGGGGAACGGCTGGTGGAGCCGCTGCGCGAGCTGCACCCGATGCTGGACACCGTCGGGGACATGCCCTACACCGCCGTCGGCGACATCCACATGGACCCCGACGGGCCCCAGGAGTACCACCAGAACTCCCTCATGCTCGCCGACCTCGGCGACGACGCGGTCGCACGCCTCCTCGCCCTGGCCGGTGAGAGCGCCGACTGCGACGACTACGTGATCGAGCTGCGGCACCTGGGCGGCGCGGCAGGCCGGGCCCCCGCACAGCCGAACGCCGTCGGACACCGCGAAGCGCGGTTCGCGCTCACCACCATCTCGCCGCCGACGGCACCCGGCACCGCCCCGGCCGCCCCGCTCGTGGACGCGCTCGCGCCCTGGGGCACCGGGCTGAAGTACGTCAACTTCCTTGCCGGGCCCGGGACTGCGGGCTCCGCCGGGACGGCGTACGACCGCGAGACCTACGCCCGGCTCGGACAGCTCAAAGCCACCTGGGACCCGGAGAACCTCTTCCGGCTCAACCACAACATCCCGCCGGCGCCGGGCCGCGCCGTCGATGATCCCCACGCTCCGGCCACCACCGAGCGACCCTGACCACTCAGCAGAGGACTCAGCGATGACGACCAACTCCTCGGCGCCGGGCCAGGCACAGCCTGCCACCGGTGCCGGCACGCTCAGCGCCCGGTCCGCCGGCGTCCGGCTGGGAGCGCTCTTCGGCCCCGCCATCTTCGGCGTCACCGCCGCGGGCGTCGCTCTCCCCGACGTCGCGGCCGCGCTGCACGCCACCCCCGGCGGAGCCGCCTGGGTGCTGACCGCGCACGCCCTCGCGCTCGGCGTGGGCACCGCGCTGTCCGGACGGCTCTCCGACACCTGGGGCATCCGCACCACACTGCTCGCCGGCACCGTCGCGCTGCTGCTGGGCGCGGTGATCTGTCTGACGGCACCCAATCTGGGCACGCTGGTCGCCGGGCGGTTCGTACTGGCGGCCGGTTCCGGCGCGATGTCCTCCAGCGCGCTGGCCCTCGCCGCCGGCTCCGAACCCGCTTCGCGGCCAAGGATTCTGGCGATCTTCGGCGCGACCATGGCGCTGTTCTCCGCCGGTGCCACTCTCGCGGGCGGGCTCGTCACCGAGTGGATGCACTGGCGGGGCGCGTTGATCCTGCCCGCGCTCTCGGTGCTCGCCGTCCCCTTCTGTCTGCGGCAGGCGGCAGCACGCCCGGGCACCGGCAAGGCACCCGATCTGACCGGCGCCGCGCTGCTGACCGTGACCGCCGCCTCCTTCCTGCTCCTCGTCCAGTCCTCGGCACTGGAGCTCGGCGCCACGCTCACCGTGGGCATCGCCGCGCTGCTGGTGCTCGGCGCCGTCGGACTCGTCCTGCGTATCGCCCGCGAGCCCGACGGGTTCGTGCCCCGGCAACTGGCCACCAACGGCGCCTTCCTGCGCGCGGCCGTGGTCGGCGCCGGGGTCTACGCCGGACTGTTCGGCGCCATGTACGCGGTACCGCAGGCGCTGGTGGGCTCGCACGGCTGGAGCGTGCTGGCGGTCGGTCTGTGGCTGCTGCCCGGAGCCGTCGTCGGCGCCGTACTCTCCCGCTTCGCCAGCCGGTTCACCACCGGCAGCCGCGGCAATGTGCTGTTGGCGGGCACGGCGACGGCGGCAGCCGTGGCGCTCGGCCTGACCGGCCTCACCTCCGGCGGACCGGCCCTGATCGTGACCGGTGCCTCGCTCGGGTTCGCCTCCTTCGCCGTCACCCAGGTGGTCACCACGGGCCTGCTGTCCGGGCTGATCGAGCCGATGCGGCGCGGGGGCGCTATCGCGCTGCTCAACCTGACCTTTTTCGTCGGCGGTGGTGTCGGCTCGGCGGTTGCCGGGGCCCTCGCCAAGAGTTACGCGCTCACCACCGTGCTCGGGCTCATCGGCCTGTTGCCGCTGGTCGGCGCGCTGGTTGCGTTGACTCTTCCGCGGCCTGCGGCTCTGCCGGGGGCCGCGCGGTAGGGCTGGTCCGGCGGATCTTGCGGGGCCCTCCTTTGTGCCGATGAGGGGGTGCCCCTGCCCGGCCGCCGCGGGCTGCGGGTTCGTTGTGGCTGGTCGCGCAGTTCCCCGCGCCCCTTCGGGGCGCTCTCCCTGTTGCGAAGCTTGGGCAGTCTGCTCCCCCAGACTCCGTCCGGGAGGTGCCCCCAGGGCGCAGGGTGGGCAAGCGCAGCCCCCATGCCGGGTACGCAAGATCCGCCGGACACGCCCTGACGGGGCGCGATAGCCGGACGAAAACCTGTGGATAGGCGCCCCGCGCACCCTGATCGGCACAGCGGAACAGCGGAGGTTCCCAGCATGAATGCGGTCCCGGCGGCGTCCGTCGCCAGCACAGACAGCACAGCCAGCAACAGCGCCCAACGCACCGACTTCGAGAGCCGGATGCGTACGCTTCTGGCCTGGCACTTCGATCCGGACACCGGTTCCCCGTTCTGGCTCGGCAAACGCGCCGGCCTGGGCTTCGACCCCGTTGCCGACATCCGCTCAGCAGCGGATTTGGTGCGCTTCCCCGACGTCAGCGACGAGCTGCGCACCGTGCCCGTACGCGACCTCGTGCCGCGGGGTCTGGCGGGGCGCGAGTTCCGGGTGCACGAGTCGGGCGGCACCACCGGCGCACCCGCCCGGATCGTGTCGGGTGAGGGGCGGCTGCCCATGCTGCGCTGGGCCCGCGAGCGGCTGCTGGCGGCGGGGCTGCCCCCGGCCGGGGACTGGCTCTGCCTGGCGCCCAGCGGCCCGCACGTCGTGGGCGCCGACGTACTGCGGCACGCGGCCATGGGAGGCGGCCTGTGCCACACCGTCGACCTGGACCCGCGCTGGGTCAAACGCGCCGTGGCGCAGGGCCGCAAGGACCTCGCCGAGGAGTATGTCCAGCATCTGCTGGACCAGGCGGAGAACGTGCTGGCCACCCAGCACATCGAGGTGCTGAGCAGCACACCGCCGCTGCTGGAGAGCCTGTGCGGGCGCCCCGCGCTGCTGGAGCGGGTGCGGCGTCAGGTACGCGCCGTCATCTGGAGCGGCACCTCGGCCTCGGCCGAGACGCTGCGTCAGCTGGACGAGGTCTTCCTCCCCGAGGCGCGGCTCATCGGCGTCTACGGCAACACCCTGATGGGACTCGCGCCGCAGCGCCCGCCCGCGCCCGGGGACAGCCATGCCTGTGTCTTCGAGACGCACCCGCACACCACCCTCGTCCAGCCCGTCGACGAGTCCGGTGCGGTGGTGCCGTACGGGCAGCGGGGCAGGGTGCGGCTGCATCTGGTCAGCGAGGAGATGCTGCTGCCCAACGTGCTGGAGCGGGACACCGCCGTGCGCGTACCGCCGGCGCCCGGTGGTGGACAGGACGGGCTGGCCGACCTGGCGCCCTACCGTGCGGCCGACGGGCAGGACCTCATCGAAGGGGTCTACTGATGGCGGCACGCGCGCGTTCCGCTCCTGACCGGCTCCCCGTCCTGGACCCGCTGATCGACGGCAGGCCGCAGCCCAGCGCCGACCGCACCGAGCTGAGCGGGGTGCACGGCGAGCCGCTGGCCGATGTGGGGCTCGCCCCGCGGCTGATGGCGCAGGGCGCCGTGCACACGGTGCGCGCCGCCGTACCCGGCCCCGCCCCCGATCCAGCGCTCTTCGCCCGCGCGGCCAAGCTGCTCACCGAGGACGAGCTCGCCGGGGAGACGCCGCAACGGTACGTCGGGCGAGTGGCGCTCAGCACCGGCCTCGCCTCCTGCGCGGTACGCCGGTCGCTGGACGAACTGGCCGCCGAGCTGGCCGAGTTGCGCCAGGTCACCGCCGCGGAGCTGCCCTCGGGCGAGCTGGGCGAGGGCCTGCGCACCCGGTGGGTGCCCCGGGGCCGGGTCTTCGCCGCGGTGATGGCCAGCAACCACCCCTCGCCGCACGGCGCCTGGGCACAGGCACTCTTCCATGGCTACGGAGTGCTCGTACGGCCCGGCAGTCGGGACCCGTGGACGCCGGCGCGGCTGGCCGCGGCACTGCTGGCCGCCGGGCTGCCCGCCGGACGGCTGGCGGTGCTGCCCAGCGAGCACCAAGTGGGCGAATTCCTGCTGGAGGCTGCCGATGTGGGCATCGTCTACGGCGAGGAGAGCGCAGTGAGCCGGTGGCGCGGCCGGGAATCCGTGGCCGTCCGCGGCCCCGGCCGGGCCAAGGCGCTGCTGGACACCCCGCTCACCGACCAGGTGCTCGACCACCTCGTGCACGCCGTGTCCTTCGACGGCGGTACGCGCTGCACCAACCTGTCCGTGCTGCTGGTCAACGGGCCGCCGGCCGAGACCGCCGACCGTATTGCCGAGCGGCTCAGCCGCATCCCGGCGCTGCCGGTGACCGATCCCGAAGCCGTGCTTCCGGCCGTCGGCGCCGAACGTGCCGGGCAACTCACCCGGCAGGTGGCGCGGTTGGCGGAGGGGCTGGAGGACCACAGCGCGCGCTTCGACCCCCGTCCGGTCGCGGTGCGGCTGCCGGACGGTTCGTACTGTCCCCGTCCGGTCGTGCTGTCCGCACCGCGGCACGACCACCCGGCCGTCGGCACCGAACTGCCCTTCCCGTTCCTGGTCGTGGCCCCGTGGGAGCCGCGGGACGGGACGGCGCCGCTGCGGGATTCGCTGGCCCTCAACCTGTTGACCGCGCGTACCGGCCTGGTCGCCGACGCGGTCGCCGAGCCCACGGTCCGCAAGGTGACCACGGGCGCCGTACCGCCCTGGCACACCGCCCCGGGCATTCCGCACGACGGCAGCTTCACCGGGTTCCTGCTGGAGCCCAAAGGCGTCGTCGGCGATCTGCCCTGACCTTCGAAGTCCGAACGGGGAAGAGAACGGGGAAGAAGATGAGACGACGCGAGATGGTGAAGGCCACGACGGGCCTCGGAACGGCGATGGCGCTGTCCGGGGCCGCGGGCTGGGTGATGGTCTCGGCCGAGGACGCGCCCGGCAAGGCGGCCGCCGACACCGAGGCAGCCGCAGCGCCCGTACACACCGAGACCTACCGAGGCCGGAACATCGAGATCACCGGCCACAAGGGCGCACAGACGGTCCGTATCGACGGCCGTGAGCTTCATCTGATGAAGCTCGGCGAGGACGCCTACCTCAGCGCGATGTGCCACTACGGGCCGGCCGCCGGCCCGCTGGCCGCGGCTCGCCGGGCGGTCGAAGAACTGCGCGGGGCACAGCTGTTGCCCCTGGAACACGGCGCGGGCCACTCAGGGCACCGGGGGGCGTAGGCGTGACACACGTACGCAGGAACCACCTGGATCTGTCGCGCGAGGAGAAGCGCCGCTTCGTCGCCGCCGTCAAGGAGATCAAGCGCCGCGGCTACTACGACGAACTCGTGCGCATCCACATCCGGATCAACTCCACCGACTACATCGACAAGGACACCGGCAAGCGGCTCGGGCACATCAACCCGGGGTTCTTCCCCTGGCACCGCCAGTACCTGCTGCTCTTCGAGCGGGCGCTGCGCCGCGTCGACCCCCGGGTCACCCTGCCGTACTGGGACTGGACCACCGACCACGGCGCCGACTCGCCGCTGTGGGACGAGGAGTTCATGGGCGGCGACGGACGCCCGGGCGACCGGCGGGTGATGACGGGGCCGTTCGCGCGGGACAACGGCTGGGTGCTGCGCAACAGCGTGGTCCCGGTGGGGGACGAACACCCCTCCCTCAACGGCCACTACACCCAGGACGACCGCGACTTCCTGGTCCGGGAGCTGGGCAGCCTCATTCCCGAGCTGCCCACGCCCAAGGAGCTGGCGGACACCATGGCGCTGACCGTCTACGACTGCCCGCCCTGGAACTACACCTCCGGCTCCGAGGCGCCCTACGAGAGCTTCCGCAACCACCTTGAGGGATACGCGAAGTTCCCGTGGGAGGCCCACCTGGGGAAGCTGCACGGCGCCGGGCACACCTGGGTCGGCGGCCACATGCTCTACATCGGCTCGCCCAACGACCCCGTCTTCTTCCTGCACCACTGCTTCATCGACAAGATCTGGGCCGACTGGATGCGGCTCCACCCCGACGTGCCCCACTATCTGCCCAGCGATGACACGGCTGACGTCCCATCGCTGCGCATGAAGTTGCCGCCGTGGCGCACCATGTCCCCGGCGGACCTCCTGGACCACACGCGGTTCTATCGCTACGCGTGACCGGGCGTTGCGGCCCAGCCCGTCGGTCTTCCGCCGGCCCCTCGCCGTCGTGGCTTGTCGCCGTTGCGGCGGGGACAAATTTCAGGGGCTTCGCCCCTGAAACCCCCGGCCCGCCGCGTCCGGCTATCCCGGATGTACGTGATGTGTCCCCAGAGGGCCGGCCGCGAGGGTGGAGCCCTACGCGGATGGGGAGGGCACATGGGGGACACGCAGTACCGGGTGCTGGGGCCGCTGGAGGTCGAACACGCGGGCCGGGCGGTGCGGGTGGGCGGGCTCCGGCAGCGGATCCTGCTGACACTGCTCGTTCTGGAGGCCGGCCAGGCGGTGCCGGTCAACCGGCTGATCGACGGCATCTGGGGCGAGCGGCCACCCGCCTCGGCCAAGGGACAGGTGTGGATCTGCGTCTCGAACCTGCGCGGCAGGCTCGCCGAAGCCGGTGCGGGCGAGGTCGTCGAGACGCACCCGGCCGGGTACGCCTTGCGGGCCGGCCGCGGCGAGGTGGATCTGCTGCGCTTCCGCGAACTGGCGGCCCGCGGCAGGAACGCGGCGCGCGACGGCCATGCGGAGGAGGCCGTACGGCTGCTGCGCGCCGCCGAAGCGGAGTGGCACGGCCCGCTCGGCGCGGGGCTGGACAGCGCGCTGGTCGCCGGTGCCGCCGCGCGGCTGGAGGAGGAGCGGGTCGCTGCCGCCGAGGAACGCTTCGACCTGGAGCTGGATCTGGGTCGGCACCACAGCGTCGTCGGTGAGCTGATGAGCCACGTGGCCGACCACCCCTTCCGGGAGCGGCTGTGCGCCCAGTTGATGCTGGCGCTCTACCAGTCGGGCCGGCGTGCCGATGCGCTGCGGGTCTACCGCGAGCTGCGGCTGCGGTACACCGACGAGCTCGGTCTCGAACCCGGCGAGCAGCTGCGTGCCCTCGAAGGCGCCATCCTCCGTGAACGAGTGGTACGCGCCGTATCGACCGGAGGCGCCGGAAATGCGATAGGTGCCCGAAAGTACGGCGATAGACCGTACGGCCACGCTCACGGCATATCGCTTCCCGTCCTGAAGCAGGAGAAGCCGCTTCCCGTTCTCGAGCAGGAGAAGGAATGGCAACGGAACTGAACACGCCGTTCGGCCGCAGGCTGCGGCTGCGGCGGCTGTACGGAGGTGACTCCGCGCGGCTGCTGATCGTGCCGCTGGACCACTCCGTGACCGACGGGCCCGTCACCGGCGGAAGGCGGCTCGACGACCTCGTCGGTGAGCTGGCCGCGAGCCAGGTCGACGCGGTGGTGCTGCACAAGGGCAGCCTGCGCGCCGTCCGCCCGGGCGTCTTCCGCGACACCTCGCTGATCGTCCATCTGAGCGCCAGCACGGTGCACGCCGCCGACCCGAACGCCAAGTACCTGGTGGCAACGGTGGAGGAGAGCGTGCGGCTGGGCGCCGACGCGGTGAGCGTCCATGTGAACCTCGGCGCGACCGAGGAGCGCCAGCAGATCTCGGACATGGCCGCCGTCGCCGAGGCTTGCGACCGCTGGAACGTGCCGCTGCTGGCAATGATGTACCCGCGCGGCCCCAAGATCCGCAATCCGCGTGACCCGGAGCTGGTCGCACACGCCGTCAGCCTCGCCGCCGACCTCGGCGCCGATCTGGTGAAGACGATGTACGTGGGCTCCGAGGCCGAGATGCGCGATCTGACCCGCGCGGCGCCGCTGCCCGTCGTCGCGGTCGGCGGCCCGCGTGCCGCCGACGACAGCCACGTCGTGGCCTACGTGGAGGAGGTGCTGCGCGGCGGCGCTGCGGGCGTCGCCATCGGGCGCAACATCTTCCAGGCCCCCGACCCGGGCGCGCTCGCGGCCCGGCTCGCCTCCGTCATCCACGCCGACCGTGTTGATCAAGTATCGGTCCGCGCAACCGTTCCCACCCCTCAAGGAGTGCTGTCATGAAGCTGAGTTGGCTGGACATCCGCGGCCTCGGTGAGCTCAAGGAAGCCGTCCTGCAAGAAGCGCTGCACTACCGGGTGGAGGGTGTGGTCGCCGACGACCTCGCCGACCTCGCGGAGCTGCCGCCCACGCTCAGCAAGATTTACTTCCCGGCCGGCGGTGCGCTGCCCGAGGAGTTCGGCGAGGCCACGATCGTCATCGTCGACCCGGCTCGGCACGGCATCGCCCCCGCCGAACTCGCCCTCAAACACCCGCAGATCGAGTTCGGCCGGTTCGTCGAGATCATCGACGCGCCCACCCTGGAAGAGGCGTGCGACGCGGCCAGGACCGAGCGGTGGAGCGTACTGCTCTTCCGGGACCCGACGAAGATCCCGCTGGAGATCGTGATCGCCGCGGCGGCCCGCTCCACCGGGAGCCTGGTGACGGTCGCCCAGGACGTCGAGGAGGCCGAGATCATCTTCGGGGTCCTGGAACACGGCTCGGACGGTGTGATGATGGCGCCCCGCCGGGTCGGTGACGCCGCGAAGCTGAAGGCCGCCGCACAGGCGGAGGTGCCCGACCTCCAGCTGACCGAGCTGGAGGTGGTGGGCACCGAGCACATCGGCATGGGGGAGCGGGCCTGCGTCGACACCTGCAGCCACTTCCGGGAGGACGAGGGCATCCTGGTCGGCTCGCACTCCAAGGGCATGATCCTGTGCGTCAGCGAGACCCACCCGCTGCCCTACATGCCCACCCGCCCGTTCCGGGTCAACGCCGGCGCCATCCACTCCTACACGCTCTCCAAGGACGAGCGCACCAACTACCTCAGCGAACTCCAGGCGGGCAGCAAGGTGATGGCCGTGGACATCAAGGGCAGCACCCGGATGGTCACCGTCGGCCGCGTCAAGATCGAGTCCCGGCCGCTGATCTCCGTGGACGCGGTGGCACCGGGCGGCCAGCGGGTCAATCTGATCCTCCAGGACGACTGGCACGTCAGGGTGCTCGGCCCGGGCGGCACCGTGCTCAACAGCACTGAGCTCAAGCCCGGCGACCGGGTACTGGGCTATCTGCCCAGCGAGGACCGTCACGTGGGCTACCCCATCGACGAGTTCTGTATCGAGAAGTGATCCCGTGACCGGTACGGAGCACACGCCGGTGTTCGACTCCCATGCGCACCTCGCGGGCGCGGACGGAGCCACCGAACGGCTGCTGCGGACCATGGGCAGCAACGGCATCAGCCGTGCCGTCGTCGTGGCGGGCGGCGCTGTCGATCCCGACCGGCTCTCCCGTCAGATCATCGAGGGCGGCCACGTCGTCGACGACGCCGACAACGACGCCGTGCTTGCCGGATGCGCCCGCTCCGGCGGCCGGCTGGTGCCGTTCTTCTTCGCCAACCCGCACCGGCACTGCGCCGACTACCGGGCGGCGGCCGGGGCGTTCCGCGGGCTGAAGCTGGCGCCCTCCGTGCACGGCGTCGGCCTGCTCGACCCGCGGACCAAGGCACTGGTCGAGCTGGCGGACGCCCGGCGGCACGGCGTCTATCTGCACTGCCTCCAGCGCCCCGGCTTCGGGGTGGCCGAACTGGTCCGGCTCGCGGCGGAGTTCCCCACCGTCACCTTCGTGCTCGGGCACGGCGGGGTGGGCGACATGGACCTGTACGGCGTCGAGTTGATCCGGCCCCGGGCCAACGTGCTGCTGGAGACCTCCGGCTGTCTGAGCGTCGTCGTACGGACGGCGCTCGACCGGCTGGGCCTCGACCGGGTGCTGCTGGGCACCGAGTACCCCCTCCAGCACCCGGCCGTCGAGCTGGCCAAGTACCGGGCGCTGGAGCTTCCGGACGCGGTGTGGCACCGCGTGACCTGGCAGAACACCTGCCGACTCATAGGAGAAGACGTCCCGTGAACCCAGTGGAGACCACCCCGGCCCTCGCCCTGCCGCCGCCGCTCGGCGCCTGGGAGTCGTTCGCCGGCCTGTACGCGTTCCAGGATGCGCGCCTGCCGGCAGCCGTCGAGCTGGCCCGGCGCTCGCCCTTCAACCGGCGACGGCTGGCGCACCTGGGCCCCGGGGCGACCGTCGCCGACCTCGAGCGCTTACCGCTGACCACGAAGGACGACCTGCGGGCGCAGTACCCGTGGGGCATGCTCGCCCTCGAACGCCGCGACCTGGCCACCTACCACGAGTCCAGCGGCACCTCGGGCGAGCCCACGCCCTCCTACTTCTCCGAGCGCGACTGGCACGACGTCACCGACCGCTTCTCCCGCAACGCCGTCGGCCTCGGCTGTGACGACACCGTCCTGGTACGCACCCCGTACGCGATGCTCACCACGGCCCACCAGGCGCACCAGGCGGCCCGCAGCCGGGGCGCGACCGTGATCCCCGCCGACAACCGCTCGCTGGTGATGCCCTACGCACGGGTCGTCCGCGTCCTGCACGACCTGGGCGTCACCGTCGCCTGGTGCCTGCCCAGTGAGGCCCTGCTGTGGGCCGCGGCAGCCCGCGAGGCCGGGTACCGGCCCGAGCGGGACTTCCCGGCACTGCGGGCCTTCCTCGTCGCGGGCGAACCGCTGAGCGAGGCCCGGCGCGCCCGGATCAGCGAGCTGTGGGGCGGCGTACCCGTCCACCAGGACTACGGATCGACAGAGACCGGCAGCCTGGCGGGCGAGTGTCCGGCCGGCCGGCTGCACCTGTGGGCCGACCGCTTCCTCGCCCAGGTCCACGACCCCGCCACCGGAACCGGCGCCCGCGAGGGACGCGGCCGGCTCGTCATCACCACGCTCTACCGCGAGGCGATGCCGCTGGTCCGTTACGACCTCCAGGACACCGTGGAGATCTCCGCCGCCGACTGCCCCTGCGGCTGGCAGCTGCCCACCGTTCGGGTGGCCGGACGCTCCGGCGACGGCTACCCGGTCGGCGGACGCAAGGTCACCCCGCAGCAACTGGAGGAGCTGGTCTACCGGCTGCCCGTGGAGTTCGGGGTGCTGTTCTGGCGCGCCCGGGTGCGGCCCGACGCGGTCGAGATGGAGATCGAGACCGCCGACGGCCGGGGCACGGCAGCCGCGGCCCGGCTGACACACGCCCTGCGCTCGGTGCTCGGGGTCGGTTCCCGGATACGGGCGCTGCCGCCGGGCGGCCTCGTCTCCCGCGAAGAGCTGTGCCGCTCACGCGAGTTCGTCAAACCGCGCACCGTCTTCGCGGCCGACGAGGACTGGGGCCGCGCGGTCCACTACTACTGACCTGACCGGGAGACGCGCAATGCCATCCCTCACCACCCGGCTCGACCGGGTCCCCGCCTACATGGCGCCGAAGGCGGGAGCGCCGCTGGAACCGACCGTCATCACCCGGCGCCCACCCGGCGAGCACGATGTGCTCATCGAGATCCGCTACAGCGGCATCTGTCACACCGACCTCGACCAGGTGCGCGGCGACTGGGGACCGGGCATCTACCCCATGGTTCCCGGGCACGAGATAGCGGGCGTGGTCGCCGCGGTCGGCGAGGGCGTGACCCGGCACGCCGTGGGCGACCGGGTCGGCGTCGGCTGCTACGTCGAGTCCTGCGGCAGCTGCGCCAACTGTGCTGCGGGCGCCGAGCAGTTCTGCCCGCGTATGACCTCCACGTACAACGCCGTCGGCGCCGACGGGCGGCCGACGTACGGGGGCTACAGCACCCATATCGTCGTCGACGAGCGCCATGTGCTGCGCCTCCCCGCCGAGCTGCCGCTGCACCGGGCCGCACCGCTGCTGTGCGCCGGGGTCACCATGTACGCGCCGCTGCGCCGCTGGCGGGTGCGGCGGGGCACCCGGGCCGCCGTCGTCGGCATGGGCGGGCTCGGGCATCTGGGCGTCCGGCTGGCACGGGCGATGGGGGCACAGGTGACGCTGCTGAGCGGCAGCCCCCGCAAGGAGGCGGACGCGCGCCGGCTGGGCGCCGAGCACTTCCATGTGCTGCGCGGACCGGAGGACTTCGCCCCGCTGGCCAGCTCCTACGACCTCATCCTCAACACCGCGCCTGCCCGCGTCGACCAGGACGCGTATCTGTCGCTGCTGGCCGTCGATGGCGTGCTGGTGCATGTGGGTATCGCCGACGCGCCTGCCTCTGTTGGCCCCTTCTCTCTGGTGTACGGCAGGAAAGCGGTCGCCGGTTCCATGATCGGTGGGCTCCGCGAGACTCAGGAGGCCCTCGACTTTTGTGGGGGCGCCGGGATCGGGGCCGAGGTCGAACTCATTGATGCCGCCCGCGTGAATGAGGCCCTCGCGCGGATGGAGGGCGGGGATGTCAGGTACCGCTTTGTCATTGACGCGGCTACGTTTTGAGGGAGCGACCGGAGGTTGCCGGTAAGGGGGTTGCCCCTGTCTGTCGCTTGCGGTCTGCGGGTTCGTTGTGGCTTGTCGCGCAGTTCCCCGCGCCCCTGACGGGGCGCAGCACCCCATGCCGGGTAGAGCGAAGGAGGGGTCATGAGTGGTGCTGGTCCGCGGAGGGCGGCGCGGGAGAGGGACGGGCTGCTCAGCGGTGTGGCCCGCGCAGCGGATGCGGGGGAGTTGTTCGCCCTCGCGGCTGAGCGGCTGCGCCGGGCGGTGCCGCACGATGCGGGGGTGTGGCGGGTGACGGACCCGGTGAACGGGATGATGACGGCGCCGGTGCACGCGGAGAACATCGACGATGCGGAGTGCGCCGCCTACTGGGAGTGCGAACTCCTGGACGAACAGATCAACCGCTTCCGCGATCTGGCCCGCGCCCCGCTGCCCGTCTCCGGGCTGTGGGAGTCGGCGCAGGGCCGGCCGACCCGCAGCGCGCTCTACCACGATTTCCTGAACCCGCGCGGGATGCAGGACGAGTTGCGTGCCGTGCTGCGCGTCGGCAGTACGACGCACGGCTACATCAGTCTGTTCCGCGAGCGGGGCCGGGCGCCCTTCACCGCTGCCGACAGCCGCTTCGTCGGCTCGCTCGTCACCCCGCTGGCCCGTCGGCTGCGCGCGTTCCACCTGCCGCTGGAGAGGCCCGCCGCACACCGTGCCGACCAGCCGGGGCTGCTGCTCTTCGACACCGACGGCTCGCTCGTCTCCGTCAACGAGGCCGCGCTGGGCTACCTCAACGACCTCCCGGACGTGCCCACCACCCCCTCCGGGCTCGGCTACCGCATCCCGGTCTGGATCCACAGCACCGCCATGCAGGCCCGGGCCCTGGCGCGGTCCGGGGAGCGCGGCGACGCCAGGATCCGGCTGCGCACCACCGCGGGACAGTGGCTGATCTGCCATGCCTCGTGCCTGCGTTCGGCGGACGGAACGCTGCAGTCCTTCGCCGTCGTCATCGAGCCGGCCGGTCTGGGCGAGATCATGCCGCTGGTGGCCGGCGCCTACGAGATGTCCGTACGGGAGCTGGAGGTGACCCGGTGCGTCGCCCGCGGCATGTCGACCGAGGCCATCGCCCGCAAGCTGTACCTCTCGCCGCACACGGTGCGCGACCACATCAAGGCGGCGTTCGAGAAGGTGGGCGTCACCAGCCGCGGCGAGCTGGTCGGCAAGCTGTTCATCGAGCACTACGCCCCCCTCGCCGAGGAGGGCGCAGACTCGGCCGGCTGACGCGGGTCACTGGTACAGCAGCGCCTTGTCCCAGTCCTCGTCCGGTCCGAACAGGCCGCGGGGCTTGACCACGTCGGGCATCGCCCGCAGCAGCTCGGTGGGCAGCAGCCCGCCGGGTGGCAGTGCCGTCACCCGGGTGGGCACCCCCAACCGGTCGCGGATGGCCCGGTCCAGCCGGTCCGCAGCGCCCGCGGCGCGGTCCGGAGCGGCCTCGATTTCCACGCGCAGCACATCGGGCTCGGCGCGGGCCCGCCAGAAGAGCACCTCGTCCTCGTCCGGCAGCCCGAAGACCAGCTCCTCCAGCCGGTGCTGGGTCACCGTACGCCCGCCCACCGGGAACCCGAAGGCGGAGCGACCCAGCACCGTGACGGTCGGCAGCTGCCAGCCGCACGGGCACTCCTCGTACGACACCTCGACGGTGTCCTCCAGGTTGTAGCGGACCAGCGGCATGGCCTCCCGGAAGAGGGTGGTCACCACCAGCTGGCCGGACCCCTCCGGTGCGCACCGGCCGGTCGCCGGGTCGTACACCTCGAAGCGGGCCCGGTCCGCCCACAGATGCAGCCGCCCCGCCGGGCACTCACCGGCGAGGGTCCCGGTCTCGGTGGATCCGTACTCCTCGACGACGGGCACGCCCCACAGCCGGCTGATCCTGCTGCGGCGCGCGGGACTGAGCGGCTCGCCGCCGACGAACAGCGCACGCAGGGCCGGGAAGTCACGCCCCGGCTCGTACCCCGCGGCCCGCGCACCGGCGGCCCACAGCAGGCACTCGGTCGGCATCGACCAGGTGAGGGTGACCTCAAGATCGTGCAGGGCCCGCACGATGCGCGAACAGGGCGTCGCCAGCGACCGATTGTCGCCGGGCACCACCGTGGCGCCGTTCAACCGGGCGGCGGCGTGCGCGAGATGACCGGTCAGCAGCAGTGCGTAGGGGGTTCTGACCAGCAGCGTGTCGGCGGGGGTGATGCCCACGTGCTTGCGGGCGAAGCGTTCGGCCAGGTCCTGCCAGTCCTCGGCGGTGTAGTAGGAGGGGGTGGGCTGCCCCGCCGTACCGCTGGACTCGTGGTAGGTGGCCAGCCGTTCGCGTTCCACCGCCAGCAGGCCGAACGGGTAGTTGTCGCGTAGGTCCTGCTTGCTGGTCAGTTCCAGCCCGGCCAGGTCGGCGGGGTCGGCCGGGGTCGGCCCGGAGCCGAAGCGCTGGGCGTAGAAGGGGGAGCGGGCGGCCCAGGAGAGGGTGAGGGCGAGCTGCTTCTCCTGCCCGGCCAGCAGCTCCTCGGCGCTCGTCCAGTCTCCCAGTTGCGGCAGGTGCGCGTTCATGTCAGGTCCTTCCGAGTCCGAGTATGCGGTGCGCGTTCTCCCGGACGGCCCGGGCCACGGCGGTGGCGTCGAGGCCGAGTGCGGCGAACTTGGCCAGCTCCACGCCGGGGTCCTGCAGGGGATGCTCCGAACCGAACAGCACGCGGTCGGCGCCGAGCCGCTCCAGCGCCGCACGGAGCGTCACGGTGTAGCCCCCGGACGTCTCGACCAGCACATTGGGGCTCCCGCGTACCAGCTCGATGCCGTACACGTCGATGTTCCCGATGCCGCAGTGGCCCAGCACGAACGTCACCGAGGGGAAAGCGGCGGCGAGATGCACCAGGTCGGGGACGCCGGAGCCGGGCAGGGGCAGACAGACGGTGTAGACGCTGTGCCCTGCCCGGCCCGCGGTCTCCACCAGCTGCTCAGTGCGCGGATCCGCCAGCGGTACGCCGTGCACCGCGGGCGACACCTCCATGGCGGCGTACCGCGCGGCCTGCTCGGCGTAGGCGCGCGGGTTGTGCGGGTTGGCGAAGTAGCAGGGGACCAGCCGGTCGGAGTGGGTCTCGCAGGCGTCCAGCAGCGCGCTGTTGCCGGCGTCGTCCGTCACCCCGCCGCCTTCCAGGAACTGCCGGGAGATCCGCTCCAGCGGCGCCGTACCGCCCGCCGTCACCAGGGCCCGCCGGATACCGTGCGCGTCCATGGTGGCCAGCAGCGCGGCGGCGGCCTCGGCTCCCGGCCGCAGCCGGACCCGGAAGTCGAACGCGGCGCCGCCGCCGGGCAGTCGGCCTGCTGTCATCACGGGCGTCACCGCTCTGGCAGGTGACGTTGCGGAGGGTGGGTCGGCCAGGGTCACGGCCGCCGCCCTTCGGTCACGTTGCCGCTGACCTGATCGAGGACCTCGCTCCAGTCGGCGGGCGGCGTCTCGCCGCGCCAGGCGATGTGCTGGTCGGGACGGACCAGGACCAGGGACCGTTCCCACACCCCCCGCGCGTGTGGGTCGTCCACGGCCAGTACGTCCAGCGGGATGCCCCGCTTGTCGGCGGCCGTGGCCGCGTCCCGGCCGAGCTCCTTCCCGGAGAAGTCGACCAGCGTGAACCCCCGGGAGAGCCGGTCGAGCAGCGGTGTGCCGTCCGGCAGCCGCACGCTGGGCGCCCGGGAACCGGGCCAGGTCGAGGGGGTGATGCCGGTCCACCGCCAGGTGGGCGGCGCTTCGCCGGTGTCCGTCTGCTCGGCCAGGACGAGGGGCGAGGAGCTGTAGCGGTAGCCGAAGTGGATGCCGGTGTTCTCGATCTGGTAGCGCTCCTGGGCGAGATAGCCCGCCAGATGACTGGGCGGTGCGCCTGCTGCCGCCAGCTGCGGGAAGCGCTGCCAGACCTCCAGCAGGTTGAAGCACATCTCGCGGTTGAACAGCGCGACCGGCCGCCGTTCGGCCTCGTACGACTCCAGCAGCGCGGGACCGCCCCAGCCGTGCAGCACCCCCGCCAGCTTCCAGCCCAGATCGACGGCGTCAGCCAGCCCGGTGTTCGCCCCGTGTCCCCCCATCGGGTAGAACTCGTGCGCCGCATCGCCGGCGAGGAAGACACGACCCTCGCGGTAGCGCTCCGCCACCCGCATCCGGCCCCGCCACCGGGTGACTTTCAGGACCTCCTCGACGGTGATGTCGGTGCCCAGCCGACGGCTGAGCACCCCGATGGGGTCGCGTTCGAAGTCGGTGTCGTCCAGCTCCGGGAAGAAGGCGGTCCAGGTGTCCTTCTCGTCCCGGGAGACCAGCGTCGCGCCGCCCGCCGAGATGCCCAGGAAGTATCTGCCGTACGGGCGCAGCCGCGGGTCCGTGCTGCGGAAGTAGACATCGCAGTGATCGGTCTCCGGGCCGACGGTGGGCATGGCGATGCCGGTGCCGCGCCGTACCGCGCTGCCCGCGCCGTCGCAGCCGACCACGTACTGGGCCCGAACCTGGTACTCCTCGCCCGTGGCCATGTCGGTCAGCGTCGCCGCCAGGGTGCCGTCCCGCTGCCGGGTCAGCTCCCGGAAGGCGGTGCCGGTGCGCAGCTCGACCAGCGGCTGCTCACCGGCCCGGCGGCGCAGCAGCTCCTCCAGGACGTTGCCCGGGAGCCGCTGGTACGGCTCCAGCGGCGCGGTGCCGTCGTTGGTCCGCGCGATGTGGGCGAACGCCTCGTCGACGGAGGGGTGTGTCCACTCGTCGACCGGCGGCTCGGCGAAGCTGCGGAACCACTGGAAGTTGAACGAGTGCCGGGCGGGTACGCCGCCGGCGCGGATCTCGTCGGCCACGCCCAGGCGCCGGAACAGCTCCATGCTCCGGCCGTTGACGAAGTCCATCTTCGGATGCGGCGACGGTGCGCCGTGCCGTTCGACGAGGAGGCAGGCGACGCCGTGGTGCGCCAGCTCCAGTGCGAGAGTCGAGCCGACCGGGCCGGCCCCGACGATCAGGACGGGGACGGGCCGTTCGGCCGAAGCATGCCGTTTTCCCATGCCCCGCACCCTGCCGGGCCCGCCGCCGGAGCACATCCCGCGATCCCGTCACGCAATCACGCCACTCCCCGCGGGGTGCGATTCCCTGCGGGGTGCCCCGTCATGCCCACAACCGGGGGATTCATTTCTCCGAGCGGAGGCGCTCCGTCAATACAGGGAGCGCTTCGCTGAAGGAGCGCAGATAGTCCAGCACCGTTGCCAGTTCGTCCTCGGAGTGGGTCTGGCACCAGGCGTCGAGTGCGTCGAGGACGGGCGAGTAGAGCGCGCCGGTCCGCTCCCGCTGGGCGCTCTCGGGGTGGATGATCACCTTGCGCCGGTCGGCCGGATCCTTGCTGCGGCGGGCGAACCCGGCCTGCTCCAACCGGTCGACGACGCCGGTGACGGCGCCCGTGGTCAGCCCGGTGAGTTCGGCGAGCCGGCCTGCGGTGAGCGGGCCCGCGTGGTCGAGCACGCCGAGGCAGAGCAGGTCCGTGCTGCCGATGCCGAGCCGCGCCGCGACGGCCTGGTCGGCCAGTGCCTGCCGGGTGGCCACCGTGCGGGCCTCTTGGTAGATCGCCCGCGTCAGCTCCCGGCGGTGCGGGCCTCCTGAGTGTGCGTGTGTGTTGCCCAATGCGGTTGCACTTCCCTCACGTCGTAAATATCTTAGGAACTAAGGTAACCAAGCTAGCACTGATCTGCCTCGAAGGGACCAGCAGCATGAGCAGTGAAGCAACGACGGCCACCGGCCCGCCCGAAGCCCCGCCGCGGAGCGGGAGTTCGCGCGGCGTCCTCACCGTTGTCCTCATCGCCGTCTTCGTCGACGTCCTGGACGCGAACATCGTCAACGTCGCCATCCCCGCCATCCAGCGCGACCTGGGAGCCACCAACTCGGCCATCCAGTGGTCGCTCATCGGCTACACCCTCCCCTTCGCCCTCATGCTCATCACCGGCGGCAGGCTCGGTGACATCTTCGGCCGCAGGCGGCTGTTCCTGCTGGGCATGGCGGGTTTCACCGCGGCCTCCGTGTTATGCGGTACGGCAGTCTCGCCCGGGATGCTGATCACCGGACGCGTCGTGCAGGGCGCCATGGCGGCCATGATGGTGCCTCAGGTGCTCTCGATCATCGCGGCCACCATTCCGCCCGCCAAACGCGGCGGAGCCTTCGTCCTCTACGGAATGATCGCGGGAACCGCCAACGTCAGCGGTCCCATCCTGGGCGGGCTGCTGCTCAAGGCCGATCTGTTCGGGCTCGACTGGCGGCCCATCTTCCTGGTCAACCTGCCCGTCGGTATCTGCGCCTTCGTCATGGCGGTGCGGCTGCTGCCGGAGAGCCGGAGCGAGAAGCCGCTGCGGCTGGACCCGCTGGGTGTCGTCCTGATCACCGGCGCGCTGCTCGCCGTCCTCTATCCGCTGCTCCAGGGCCGGGAGTTGGGCTGGCCCGGCTGGGGCTGGGGCCTGATGGTCGCCGCGCTCCCGGTGATCGGCCTCTTCGTCGTGTGGCAGCGCCGCAAGCAGGCGGCGGACGGTTCGCCGCTGGTGCCGCCCTCGCTGTTCCGGCTGCGTGCCTTCAATGCCGGGCTCGTGGTGATGCTCAGCTTCCTCACCGCGATCATCGGCTTCTTCCTCATCATGACGCTCTACCTCCAGCGCGGACTCGGGTACTCACCGCTGGCCGCCGGTGCCGCGAGCCTGGCCTGGCCGATCGGCGTCACCCTCGCCGCCATCTTCATCAGCAACGCCGGGACCGCGCCGAAGCGGATCGTGGTCACCCTGGGCGCCGTCGGTATGGTCGTCGGGCTGTTGCTGCTGATCGGCACCATCGAGCTGGCCGGCACCGACCTCAGCGGCTGGTATCTGATCCCCTCGCTGCTCGTCGGCGGCCTGGGCATGGGCCTGGTGATGGCGCAGGCGACCAACGTCAGCCTGCTCGAAGTGCCCGGCTCCGACTCGGGAGCGGCCTCCGGAGTCTTCAACGCGGTGATGCAGGCGGGCGGAGTGGTCGGCGTCGCCGTCATCGGGGTGCTGTTCTTCGGCGCCGTCGGCTCGCAGGCGGGCCCCGGCTCCGACGCGGTGGTCGCCGAACTCCGGCGCGACCTGCGCGCCGCCGCCATCACCGGCACCGCACAGGATCGGGTCGTCGGCGCCTTCACCGCCTGCCACGAGCGGCAGATGGCAGATCAGGAGGGTGCGGCAGCGCCGCGGGGCTGCCCCGCGGCGCTGGAGGTTGTTCCCGGGCCGGCCCGCGCGGAGGCCGGCCGGGCGCTGGCCACCGCGGCGGATGAGGCTCGCGCCCATACCTACACCAACGCGATGCAGCGCACGCTGTGGTGGGACGTCGGGTTGCTGGTCGTCGTCACCGCGCTGACGTCCCTGCTCCCTCGCGGCGGCACCCCTGAGGGATCGCCCCAACATTCGGGCTGAGCCCGCCGACCCCTTGCCGCTGCAGCTGAACACCGCTGCGGCGGCCAGGTGCGTGCCCGGCGGCTCTTGCGTACCCCGCATGGGGGCTGCGCTTGCCCACCCTGCGCCCTGGGGGTACCCCCTGCTCGAAGAGCTTGGGGGAGCAGACTGCCCAAGCACAGTAGGGGACCCGCGCCCCGTCAGGGGCGCGGGGAACTGCGCGCCAAGCCACAACGCACCTGCAGCCCGCGGACGACAAGCAGGGGCACCCCCTCATCGGCACAAAGGAGGGCCGCAGCAAGAGGCGCCGGAGAAGCCCTAGCCGCCAACGCGCGCGGCGTTCAAGGCGAACGCCGTGTGGAGGACGCGTACTGCCTCCGCGAGGCGCTCGGCAGGAACGAGGGCCGAGGCCCGCATCTGGGTGGTGAGAATCCACGTCGTGGGGATTCCGGCGTCCGCGAGGGCGCTGAGCATCCGTGCAGTGCACTCCGGACGGTTGAGCAGCCCGGTGCCCACGACAGTGACTTTGCCGACCTCCTCATCGACCCGCAACTCACCGCCGAGCGCCCCAACCAACCGCTCCAACGCATCCCGCGCCCCGCACAGTTCGCCGCGCCGGGTGGAGAAGCCCATCCGGAACTCCTCCTCCTGCGGCCCTGACCGGGCCACGAGATCGACGGGCAGCGCGTGCTCGGCGAGTACGCGGAGGACATCGGGAGCGATGTCCCGCCCCGCGCCCGCGCAGCGCACCAGCACCCGGGCCACGTCCGTGTCATGGGTGACGGCGGTGACGACCGGCGCGGTCTCCAGCGCCGTCTCGTACGTACCGGTGATCACTGTTCCTGGTCCTTCCGTGGCGGAGCTCAGCACATGGGTGGGCATCTGGTGCAGGGCGGCCAGTTCCACGGCGCGGGAGTGCAGTACTCGGGCGCCGGTGAACGCCATCTCGGCCATCACGTCGACGGGTATGTGCGGCAGCAGCCGCGGCGCTGCGACCACCCGGGGGTCGGCGCTGAAGACGCCCGCGACATCCGTGTAGATCTCACAGCGCTCGGCCCCCAGGCCGACGGCCAGCGCGACCGCGGTGGTGTCCGAGCCGCCGCGGCCCAAGGTCACCGTGTCACCGCTGGAGTTGACGCCCTGGAAGCCGGCGACGACCGGAACGACACCGGCGTCGAGCAGCCCCAGGATGCGGCCCGGCGCCAGCCGGTCGATCAGTCCGGAGCCGTGCCGCCCCAGTGCCCTGACGCCTGCCTGGCCGCCGGTCAGCGACAGGGCGCGGGTGCCGCGTGTGTGCAGCGCCATCGCCATCAGGGCCGCCGAGGCGATCTCCCCGGTGGCCAGCAGCTGGTCGGCCTCGCGCAGGTTCGTGCCAGGAGCTGCCCCGCCGGGCGTGAAGTGCCGGGCCCGGGCGAGCAGCTCGTCCGTGGTGTCGCCCTGCGCGGAGACGACCAGGACGACGCGCTCGCCCCTGGCCCGTGCCGCGCCGACCCGCCCGGCGGCGTGCCGTATCAGCTCGGGCGTGGCCAGCGAGCTGCCCCCGTACTTGTGGACGACCAGTCCCGGGCGGCGCCCCCGCGGCGGCCCGGTACCGGCGGCAGCCGGGCGCGCCATGGTCTGCGAGGTTCTCATCGCGGCACCGGCCGTCCCCGTACCACGCGGAAGTCCGTGGCCTCGATCGTCGGGGAGATTCCGGCCAGCTCGAAACCGGCCTCCGCGAAGACGTGCCGCAGCTGCGCCTCGGTCCGCTCGAAGCCGCCTGCCGTCAGCACGAGCATGTTGAGATCGCTGAACGCGGTCTCCACACACACCGACTCGCGGGCGGTGTCGGGGAGCACCGGCTCCAGCACCAGCAGGGTGTCCGAAGTGTCCATCGCGGCACGGCAGCTGCGGAGCAGGTCGATCGCCCGGGCGTCGTCCCAGTTGTGCAGGACGCTCTTGAGGAGGTAGCCGTCCCCGTCCTCGGGCACCTTGTCGAAGAAGTCTCCCGCCACCACCTCGCTGCGGGCCGCCAGCCCCGCCTCGGATAGCCGCTCGCGGGCCTGCTCGGCCATGGCGGGCGTCTCCAGCACGATGCCCGCCTGGCCGGAGCAGCGCTCCAGGATCGCCGCCAGCAACGTCCCGTCGCCGCCTCCGACATCGACCAGGGTGCGGTACGGCGAGAAGTCGTATCCGGCGACGATGAACGGCGCCTCGAAAGCGGCGTTCGCGGCCATCGCGGCACGGAACGTCTGCGCGAATCCGGGATGCTGGGCGATGTAGGAGTAGAAGTCGGTGCCGTGCAGGGTGTCGAAAGCCGCCTCGCCGGTGGTGATGCTGTGGGTCAGATACGACCAGGAGCGCCAGAACTCCTCCCCGCAGAACAGCGCGGCGATGTCGACGAGATGGCCGGGGGCCGAGGCGTCCAGCAGCCCGCCGGTGGGCGTGGTGCCGAAGGTGCCCGGCTCCGGCTCGGCCAGTACGCCGAACGTCACCAGGGCCCGCAGCAGCCGGTGCAGCGACGGTGGATGGGTGCCGGTCAGCGAGGCCAGTTCGGCGCCGGTGCGCGGTCCCTCGCGCAACAGTTCGGGGATGCGCAGCTCCACCGCGGTACGGATCATCTGCGAGGTCATATAGCCGTACGTCATCCGTACCAGCAGTGCTCGCCGCTCGGCGGCCTCCTGCGCTGTCATGGCGTCTTCTGCCATGGCGTTCTCCTTCGCTGGATGTCTGCGTAGCTTCCGCTTCCGGATATTGCGTGTCTTCCGGAATCGCGTGTCTTCCGGACACGGCCGGGGGCCGGGGCAGTGCTGCCCCGGCGCCCGGTCCGCCGCTCAGGCCCCGACGGGAACACCGGTCAGTACCGCCGTGACCACCGCGTCGAAGGAGTCGACGACGGTATCGGCACCGGCCGCCGTGAGCTCCGCCGCTTCGGCGACCCCGTAGCCGACACCGATGGTGGCCATCCCGGCGGCGACGCCCATCTCGATGTCACCGGTCGCATCGCCCACCACGACGCACTCCTGGGGCGCGAGGCCGAGTTCCTCGGCGACCTTCAGCGCCATGTCCGGGTGCGGCTTGCCGCGCGGCACGCTGTCGTGCCCGGCGATGGCGTCGAACTGTTCGGCGATCGCGGTCAGTTCGACGGTCTTGACGGCTGCGGCGTGGACCTTGGAGGTGGCGATGCCCAGCTTCCTGCCGGCCTCCCGCAGCTGGAGCAGCCCGGAGGCGACGCCCGGGAAGAGCAGCCTGGGCCCCTCCGCGCGTACATGCTCGCCGAACAGCCGGCGGTACTCGGCCATGGCCTGTCCGACGTCCTGGTGGCCGGGATCGACGCCGAGCAGCAAGGCGAAGTTCTGGTCCAGCGGCTTGCCCACCGTCGCGCGGATCTCCGCCTCGACAGGTGAACGCCCCATCGCGCTCAGGATCTTGGCGGTGACCGAGGTGATGGCGGGCGCGGTGTCGGCGAGCGTACCGTCCAGATCGAAGATCACGCCCCGTCGTACGGGACCGGTGGAGACGGCCATCTCAGCTCTCCTCCCGCACGGCGGACAGCGCGACGGCGAACTCGCCGGCGAGCCGCGCGTTGCTGATCAGCACCGAGCGCGTCGCGGCACCCGAGCGGCCCGCGGTGGCCTCGCCGACGGCCCGCATCAGGAACGGGCTGACCGCGTTGCCGACCACCCCGGCGCGGCCGGCCTCGTCGAGCGCCTGCTGGATGACCCGCTCGATCTCCGTACCGTCCAGTGCGTCCTGCTCGTCGATGGGCGCGGTCAGCAGCACCGAGCCGCCCTTGTTGACCTCCCAGTGCAGCAGCACCGAACGCGCGGCCTGCGCCAGGTCGTCCACCCGCGGCACCGGGACGTCCGACTCACGTACGTAGAACGCGGGCAGGGAGTCGGTGCGGTAGCCGAGTACGGGGACTCCGGCGGTCTCCAGCACCTCGGCCGTCAGCTCGAGATCCAGGATCGACTTGGCGCCTGCGCACACCACCGTCATCCGGCTGCGGGTGAACTGCTGGAGATCGGCCGAGATGTCGAAGGTCTCCTGCGCCCCGCGGTGCACACCGCCGATACCCGCCGTGGAGAACACCGGGATCCCGGCGCGCTCGGCGCCCACGATGGTGGAGGCGACGGTGGTCGCGCCGAGGCCGCCGCCCGCCATGACCCGGCCGATGTCCCGGGCGCTCACCTTCGGGGTGCCCTTACTCTGTCCGAACCTCTCGATCATCTCCTCGTCCATGCCGACGACGAACCTGCCGTCGGCGATGCCCAGGGTGGCGGGCACCGCGCCCGCGTCCCGTACGGCCTTCTCCAGCGCGAGCGCGATCTCCACGCTTGCCGGGTAGCCGGGCCCGTGGGCGATGAGCGAGGACTCCAGCGCGACAACGGGGCGCCCCTCGGCGATCGCGCCGCGTACCTCCTCGCTGATGTCGGTCAGGGTGTCCGTGCTGTCCGTGCTGTCCACGTGTCGTTTCCTCTCAGCAGTTGCGACGGATGGGCCTCACGCGTTCGGCGGGGCCGAGGGCCCGCGGCGCTCCCAGGAGGGGGCCACGGGGGCGCCGACGCCGTTCCTGCGCCGCAGCGCCGGGTCGGCCAGCGCCTCGGGCGTGTAGTGCGCGTCGGCGGGGTTGAGCACCGTGCCGGGCGGCACGCAGTCGTCGATACGGTCGAGCAGGTCGGCGTCCAGCACCGTGTCGGCCGCCGCCAGCAGGCCGTCCAGCTGCTCGCGGGTGCGCGGCCCGATCAGTACCGAGGTCACCGCCGGGTGGTTGCGTACGAAGCCGAGGGCCAGCTGCATCAGCGTCAGCCCGGCGTCCGAGGCGAGCTTGGCCAGCCGGCCCACGGTGGCCTGTTTGCGCCGGTTCCCGGCCAGTTCCAGGTCGAAGTTGGCCCGGTGCGCGGCCTGCCGGCCCTGGCTCAGATCGATCTCGCCCTGGTACTTGCCGGTCAGCCAGCCCTCGCTGAGCGGGCTCCACGTCGTCACCCCGAGGCCGTGCCGGATGCAGGTGGGGAACGTGGCCGCCTCCGCAGCCCTGTTGAGCAGCGAGTACGGTGCCTGCTCGGTACGGAACCGGACCAGTCCGCGCCGCTCGGAGACCCACTGCGCCTCGACGATCTCCTCGGCCGGGAAGGTGGTGGTGCCGACCGCGCACACCTTGCCCGCGGCGACCAGGTCGGTCAGCGCGGAGAGGGTCTCCTCCAGATCCGTCTCCGGGTCGGGCCGGTGCACCTGGTACAGGTCGATCCGGTCGGTGCCCAGCCGACGCAGGCTCTCCTCCACCGCGCGGGTGATCCACCGCCGGGAGTTGCCCGACCGGTGCGGCCCGTCACCCATCGGGAAGTGGAATTTGGTGGCCAGCACGATCTCGTCCCTGCGGCGTGCCAGCGCCTTCCCGACGATCTCCTCCGAGCCGCCCCAGGAGTAGACGTCGGCGGTGTCCACGAAGTTGATCCCGGCGTCCAGCGCCGCCTCGATCACGCCGACCGACTCCTCGACGTCGGGGTTGCCCCAGACGCCGAACATCATCGTGCCCAGACACAGCGGGCTGACCTGCATACCGGTGCGGCCCAACGTCCTCAGTTCCACTGCGCGTCCTCCTCGTTCGCTGCGGCGGGTGCGGCGGGTGCGGCGGGTGCGGCGGGTGCGGCGGGTGCGGCGGGTGCGGCGGGTGCGGCGGGTGCGGCCCACCGGCTCCACGGCTGGGCGGCGATCCACTGGCGCAGCGGGGTCAGCCGGACGCCCAGGTGCTTCTCGGTGGCCGCCGCGTCGGCGGTGAAGGCGTCGGCTCCGGCCGAGGCGCACGCCCAGTGGTAGCCGCCCGCGATGCCGGCGCCGAGCTGCGGACCGAGCACCGCGCTCACCGCGGCCTCGAAGTCGCCGGGAGCCATCGGGCGGAAGGTCACATCCCGGCCCAGTACGTCCTCGAAGAGCGCCGCGAGCCGCGGCCCCGTGACGGCTTCCGGGCCGCCGATCCGCAGCGCGGAGCCGACCAGTTCGTCGGCGCCCTCCAGGGCCGCCACCGTGGCCGCGGCCATGTCGTCCAGCGACATCCAGCTGACCGGCAGCGTGGTGGGCAGCGGGAAGGCCAGCACCCCGTCGTTGACCAGCGCAGGGGCGTGCCCGGGACCGAACAGGTTGTCCAGGTAGAGCGGCGGGCGCAGCACCGTGACCGGCACGTCCGCAGCGCGCAGTGTCTCCTCCGCGATCCGCCGGGTCTCGAACGCCGGGTAGCCGGTCGGCTCCGCCGGCACCGGCAGGTTGGTGTTGAACACCATCCGGCGTACCCCGGCCGTCTCTGCCGCGTACGCGATGTTCTTGGCGTACGCCGCGGCCACATCCTCGTCGTAGACCAGCGGAAGGCTCGCGGCCACCCGCGTCACCCCGTCGAACGCGCGGCACAGCGCGTCGCGGTCCGCGAGGTCGACCGGGTGCCCGGTCGCGGCGGCCGGCATCGTGCCCGCCCCGGTCGCGCCCCGGGCGATCCCCACCACGGTGCGGTCCTGTGCGGTCAACTGCCTGAGCACCGCGCCACCCTGGGCGCCGGTGGCACCCATCACCAGATAGCGCTCCTGCTGTGCGTCGGACATGGTGTTCCTTCCTGTCGGCCTGTGGCCGGGGTCGGGGACAGGGGGTCCAAGGGGTGGGGCTGGGGCCGGTCCTGGAGATGGGACTCGGGAAGACCGCGAAGCCGCGTCAGGGCCTGGGCACCCAGCCGGCCCGGTCCCAGAACGCGAGCTGGCGCAGCTTGGGCGTGGCGGCCACGTGCGCCACCCGCTCGCCGCCCAGCACCAGGGAGTGCGGAGCGCGGGCCGCGAAGACTGGCCACCGGGGGACGCTCGGGCTGAGCGGCACTCCCGTGCGGGCGAAGGAGGCCACCAGGTCGATGAAGGTGTGCGAGATCCGGCGCTCCAGCGGGCCGTCCCCGTACACCGGCGCGTTCTGCGGAATGCCGTAGGTGCCGAAGAGGAACGGGGAGGTCGCCTCGTGCGGCGTTCCGTGCCGCGGTGGCAGCACAGGATGGGCGAAGTCCATGTGGTACTGCGGCAGTCCGCTCTCGCGGGCGCGGCGCTGGGCCAGCCGCAGGATCTGGTAGCGGAACAGTCCGTCGCCGTAGATCTCGGTGTAGAGCGAGAGCGGGTCGTCGGGCAGTCCGTCGGCGCGCGCTGCGGCCCGGTAGGCGTCCAGCGCGCCGTCCAGCAGCGCGTCGGGCACCTCGCGTGCGCCCACCAGCAGGTACTCCCGTGTCATACGCCGCAGTTCGGCCTCGGTGCGCGGTGCGGGCGCGGTCGCATCCGTGTAGAACGAGCCCTCTGTACGGGTGTTGATCACCATGGCCGGCAGCGCCGGCGTCGGCAGCTCGTGGTCGTAGCCGCGCACCCAGCGGCCGTCGATGACAGGGCCGCGGAACATCCGGCCGCTGCCTACCTCGCGCGTGTCCGGAGCGCCCGCGAAGTGGCCTTCCCAGGCGTCCATCACCGCCGGTGCGGGAAGCCGGCGCAGCCCGGCCACGGTGCTGTCCAACCGGTGCGCCGTGCTCTCGTACGTGCTGTGCGCGTCGCGCGGGGTCAGGGCGCCGGCCGGGGTCCACACATGGGCTGCGCTGATCGGGACGATACGGCGGACCAGTGGGCGGGTCCGCGGATGCAGGGCGAGCTGCCACACGCTGGAGCCGCCGGCCGAGGTGCCGCACAGCGTGATGTTGTCCGGGTCCCCGCCGAAGGCCCGGGCGTTCTCGTGCACCCAGCGCAGCAGCGCCGCCTGGTCCTGGAGCCCCCAGTTGGCCGCCGCGTCGCCGGTGCCGAAGCCCTCGTGGAGTCCCCAGCCGAAGCAGCCCAGCCGGTAGTTGAAGGTCACAACGACGAGTCCGCCGCGCCGCGCGGGGCCGCTTCCGTCGTACGTCGGGTTGCTTGCGGTGTTGTACAGCCAGGCACCGCCGTGCACATAGATGAGAACGGGGCTGCTGCCCGTGAGGTCGGGCGTCCACACGTTGGCGTAGAGCGCATCCTCGGTACCGTCGCGCGCACCGGGCGAGAGGAAGGGCCGGGAGAACTCCACCGTCTCGCGTATCCCGGTCCACGGCAGCGGCGGTGCGGGCGGTGCGAAACGCAGCCGCCCCAGCGGCGGCCGGGCGTAGGGCACGCCCCGGAAGACGGCGATCCCGTCCTCGTCCGTGCCCCGCACCGCACCCGCCGAGGTGCGGGCCACCGGGCGGTGCCGGGGCTGCGTTTCCCCCGGCGTTTCCCGCGCGGTACGGGCCAAGGCCGGGGTGGTGGCGCCCGTGGCCACAAGGGCGGCCGTTCCCGTGAGCAGGGCACGTCGGTGCACCGGCTGCCTCCTTGGATGGGCCGGAACCGCTGCGGGCACCGGCGATCGGCGAAGCGTGGCTGTGTCAGCCACGGCCAGCCTGGTACGGAGGGAGCCGCGATCACCTCACGCGAACGCGGGATATGCGAGGCGGCGGGGGAGCGGCCGGGCCGCGTGCGGCCGCCTGCGGGGGGCCGTTCGTGAGGGCCGTCTGCGAGGCTCCGCGAGCCGAAGGGGAGTGCTGTCTTCCGCCCCGGGATTCCTGTATGCATGGCTCTGAGCGCCACGCTCGCGTACGACTTGAGAAGCGCAGGAAAGCTCCGGGCGCGTGCAGAGCTGGAGGGCACCAACTGCTCGAGTGCGCCAAGAGCTTGAGTGAGAGCGGAAGTCCACGGGGGGTGGATCAGCGGACGCCGCTGCCGTGCTGTCGGTGGCCGACAGCGTCACAGGAATCAGCCGATCTATTCGACCACTGATTCGACCACGACTGTGCCGACTCGCAGCGCATCAGGAGTCCCCGGTCCTGCTGTGCGGTCCACGACAAGTGACCCTTTGGCAAGCCTCCCTACCGCCGACGTACGGCGTGCCAGGCCGCGGTGCCCACGCGTCCCGGCACGGTGCCGCCCCCAGCGGCGGTACGTCGACGTCCATCGAGGCAGGCACCGTCGTCATTCCGAGGGAGATGGGACGTGTCCTTGACCGGACTGACAGTGCCGCGCGAAGCGCCCACGGCGGGCCGCCACGAAGAACGGGGCGTGCTGCGCGGCATGCTGGAGAAGTTACGAAGCGGCACCGGCGGCTGCGTGAGCATCGAGGGGCCAGAGGGTATCGGCAAGACCCACTTGCTGCATACCGTCCGGTCCGAGGCCGCCCAATTGGGGCTGCGTCTCGTACGGGGCGACGAGGTGATCGCGGAGCGCGATCCGGACGAGCGGCTCCGCCAACTGAGCGCCTGCGGCGACCCGTTCGCCGTCGCACTGGACAACACCGAACGGCTACCCGAAGCGCGGGCCCTGCTGCTGGCCGCGCTGCTGCGGCGCACCAGTCAGCTGCCTGTGCTTTGGCTGCTGGCCCGCAGAACCGGTGGCCGCATCAGCGCGGCGAGCACGGTGCTGGAGGAGGTCGCTGCCCGGCACGCCACCCGGCTGAGCCTGGGCCCGCTGGATGTGGCCGCCATGGACGAGATGGCCACCACGGCGTTCGGCGCCACCATGGAGCCCCGGCTCGCCGAGCTCGTCCACCGCACCGGGGGCGCGCCCGGACTGGTGAAACTGCTGCTCGACGCGCTGACGGAGGACGGCCTGGTGCGCGTCCGCTCCCAACGTGCGGGACTGCGCAGCGACGAACTGCCGCGCCGCGTCCTGGACACCGTCGCGCTGCGGCTGAACGACCTGTCCGAGGATGCCCGGCTGCTGGTGACGGCGCTCGCCGTCTTCGACCGGCCGGGCACCCTGCACGAGGCCAGTGCGCTCCTGGACCGGCCGGCGCTCCAGGTGGCCGCCGCAGCCCACGAGGCGCTGCGCGACGGTGTGCTCGTCGAACGGGAGCAGGGCATCGACTTCCGCTACCCGCTGGTCCGCGACGCGGTCTACGAGAACCTGCCCGGCGCCACCCGGATGGCACTGCACCGGGAGGCCGCCAATCTGCTCCAGCACGACGGGGCCGCCGCCGACGAGGTCGCCCGGCACATCTCGCTCGGCAGCAGACCCGGCGAGGACACCTCCGGCCGGCTGTTCGCCTTCATCGAGCGCACCAGCAACTCACCGCACGGGGTCACCGACTCGGTGCGGCTGCTGGCCACCGCGGGGCACCACGAGGAGGCCCGTGCCCTGGTGGCCAGTGTGCTGCGCGAGGGAGGAACCAAGGCCGCGGACAGCGCCGTCCAGGTGCGCACCCTGCTGGCCGTCGCCTCGGCCTGGCTCTACACCGGCCGGAACGACGGACTGACCGGCCAGGCCGTCGGCTTCCTCGGCGAGTCCGTGCACTCTCCGGCGCAGCAGGCTCGGCTGCTGGCCGCCCGCAGTGTCGCCCACCTGTGCGACATGCAGCCGCACGCCGCCGTCGAGACCGGCCGCCGGGCGCTGCGGGCGGGCGAGGAGAGCGCCGACCTGCTCACCCGGCTGGTCGCCGACATGACGCTGAGCCGGTGCGCGCTGAACGCGGGCGACCTCGACCAGGCCGTGACGCGGGCCTGCGAGGCCATGCACCTCGCACACCTCGGCGGCCGGGAGACGGCCCACCACTACCCCCATCTGATGATGGCTGCAGCGCTCGCCGCGTACGACGAACTGGCCGAGGCCGAAACCATGGTGCGGCTCGGGGAGCAGCAGGCCCGGCGCAAGGGAGACACCTGGCTGCGGCCGATGTGGGACCTCCAGCGCGCCTTGGTGCGGTTCGCCGCCGGCCGGCTGTTCGAGGCGGAGCAGGCCGCCGAGGCCGCCGTCGCCTGCGCGGAGCCGCACAGCCCGGTCGGCTCCACCACGCTCGCGCTGCTCAGCCATCTCGCCCTGCTGCGCGACGATGTGCCAACCGCCCGCTACCACCTGCGCTGCGCCGCGCTCGGCCCGTTCGACACCATGGACTCGGCCCCCGAGGACCTGCTGTGGCGACGCGGCCTGCTCCAGCACGCGGAGGGCGACACCCCGGGCGCCTTCCGCACCCTGCGCCCGCTCTACGGAACGCTGCCGACCCGCCCCCGGCTGCTCGGCCGCGAGCCGGAGGCCGCAGCGGCACTGGTCCGTATCGCCCGCTGCGCCGGAGCCCGGGAACAGGCCGCGACGGTGGTGGCGGTGATGCGGGACCTGACCGGCCGGCACCCGGCCGTGCGTTCGCTGCAGGGCGCCGCCATGCACGCGGAGGGCGTGCTGCGGGACGACGTCCGGCTGGTGGAACTGGCCCACCAGGAGCAGCGGTTGGCGGCCCGGCCGCTCGCGCTGGCTTCGGCCCTGGAGGACAGCGGTCTGCTGGCGCGCGCCGCCGGAGCCGGCCAGCAGGCGACGACCCGGCTGCGCCAGGCGCTGTGCCTCTACGAGAAGGCCGGCGCCAGCCTGCTCGCGCGCAGGGTCCGCGGCCGGCTCAAGGAGCAGCCGGCGCGCACCGGCGGAAACCAGCCGCAGGCCCCCGTTCCCGGCTGGGAGTCGCTGACCGAGTCCGAACGCCGCGTGGGCATGCTCGTCGCCCAGGGACTGACCAACCGCGAGGTCGCCAAGCGGCTCTTCCTCTCCCCGCACACCGTCGACAGCCATCTGCGCCAGTGCTTCGCCAAGTTCGCCGTCAACAACCGGGTGGAACTGACACGAGCCGTGCTGGAACACCACACTCCCGACGATCCCGAGAACACGTGATGTGTCCCTGGTGCGGGCCAGGAGAGAGTGACCATGCAGCGGCGCCCCTGACAGCGCGCCGCGCGTGGTCCTTTGCCCGCGGCCGCACCGGCCGCGCGACGGACAGGGGGCCTCCTTTCGCTGGAGGGAACGATCGTGGGACTACCATCCGCATCCGCCGACTCCGCGCCCCGGACACAGCGCTCCGCCACCACCAGGACGATCGAGCGCCTCCTGGGGCCGGACCCAGGGCCCTTCGCCCTGCTGTGGCGACCGGCCGCACACGGCCGGGACGCCCTGGAGCTCCTCACCGGGCCCGTGGCCGAACTACGGGAACTGGGCGAACTGTCGTGGCACTGCACCGGGATGCCGGCCTCCCGGGCGGTGCTCGCCCTGTTGCCTTTCCGCCAGATCACCGAACGCGGCTTCGCCTGCCACGACGGCAAGGAGCCCGTGCTGGCCATGCTGGTCGAAGAGCGGGCGGAGGCCGCCGTGCAGGACGTGCTGCCGCTGCTGGAGCGGCTGCCCGCCACGGCGGCCGAGGCCGCCTTCGACCTGGACGACACCGAGTACGCGCAGCGGGTACGCCAGGTCGTCGACGAGGAGATCGCCACCGGAGCCGGGGCCAACTTCGTCATCTGCCGCACCCTGAGCGCGCAGCTGCCCGGTCCCGCCCACCTGGGCGCGCTGGCCATGTTCGGCCGCCTGCTGCGCCAGCCGGGCGCCTACTGGACGTTCGTGATCCACACCGGCGACCAGACCTTGGTCGGAGCCACGCCGGAGCGGCACATCTGCCTCAACGGCGGTCGTGCCGTGATGAACCCGATCAGCGGCACCTACCGGCACCCGCGTTCGGGAGCCGAACTCGACGGTCTGCTCTCGTTCCTGTCCGACCGCAAGGAGACCGACGAACTGTCCATGGTCGTCGACGAGGAACTCAAGATGATGGCCGGGGTGTGCCAGCGCGGGGCCCGGCTACACGGGCCGTACCTGAAGATGATGGAGCGCCTCTCGCACACCGAGTACCTTTTGGAGGGCGAGAGCGACCGTGACCCGGTGGACATTCTGCGGGCCACCATGTTCGCGCCCACCGTCACCGGCAGCCCGCTGGAGAACGCGTGCCGCGTCATCGCACGGCACGAACGGGAGAGCCGCGGCTACTACAGCGGTGTCGCCGCGCTCATCGACAACGACCACCTGGGGCGTCCCGCGCTGGACTCCTCGATCCTGATCCGTACCGCGCACATCGACTCCGGCGGCACGCTGCGGCTGAGCGTGGGAGCCACCCTGGTACGGCACTCGGACCCGGACTCGGAGGCCGCCGAGACCCGGGCCAAGGCAGCCGGACTGCTCGACGCCGCGGGGCTGCGGCTCGCGGGGGAGCCACAGCCCACACCCGTCCACGGTCCGGCGGTCCCGGGCCCGGTCACCCCGCCCCACCCGCGGCTGCGTCCGGCGCACGCGCTGCTCGCCGGGCACCCGCGGGTACGGGAGGCGCTGCAGCGGCGTAACGCCCCACTGGCCGACTTCTGGCTGGCGCAGCCGCCCGCACCGGACCGGGGGCCGGCCGGCCGCCGCACCCAGCCGCTCACGGGGGTGGACGTACGCGTCGTCGACGCCGAGGACTCCTTCACCGGCATGCTCGCCATCCAACTGCGGGAACTCGGCGCGCACACCACCGTCGTGCCCCACGACCGGGCGGCGGAGCACCTCGCGCGCTCCGGCCCCGGCGCTCTCGTCGTGGTCGGCCCGGGCCCGGGGGACCCGCGGGACGACACCGACCCGCGTATCCGGGCCGTCCGCACCACCGTGGCGCGGCTGCTCGACGGGCCGACGCCGTTCGTCGCCGTCTGCCTCGGCCACCAGGTGCTCGCCCGGCTGCTCGGCTTCGAGCTGCGCCCGCGTCCCGTACCGCACCAGGGAGTGCAGCAGGAGATCGACTTCTTCGGCCGCCGGGAACACGTCGGCTTCTACAACTCCTACGCCGCGCACTCCGCTTCGTCCCGTGTGCGCTGTGCCGGGACGGCCGGCGAGGTGCAGGTCGCGCGGGACCCGGAGACCGGCGAGGTGCACGCGCTGCGCGGGACCGGTTTCGTCTCGGCCCAGTTCCACCCCGAGTCGGTGCTCACCAGGAACGGCATCCACCTGGTGGCACAGCTCGCCCGCACCGCGCTGGCGACCCCGGACCCGACCCTGAGCAATGCACGGAGGAGCACATGAACGGCACAGCGGGCCGGCCGGCGGCGCCGGAGGCCCCCCTCGGCGTCCAGCACCTGGTCCCTCCCGGGCGGCACGGACCGGAGCCCGGCCGGCACGGACAAGAGCCGCAGTGGAGCGACCACCCGGCGCTGGGTGAGGTCTCGGCCCGGCTCGCCGCCGCGCCGCCGCTCGTGCACGTGGACGAGGTACGGCAGCTGCGCCAGGCGCTCGCCTCGGTCGCGCGTGGTGACGGACTCGTGCTCCAGGCCGGTGACTGTGCGGAGAGCCTGGACGAGTGCGGGCCCGCTCAGGCGGCGCACCGTATCGCGGTCCTCGACGAGCTCGGCGACCACCTGGAGCGCAGCTCGGGGCGGCACGTCGTACGCATCGGCAGGCTGGCGGGCCAGTTCGCCAAGCCGCGCTCGCAGCCCACCGAACGGGTCGGCGACCGCGAACTGCCGGTCTTCCGCGGCCATATGGTCAACTCGGAGGTGCCGACGGTACTGGCACGCCGCCCCGACCCGCGCCGGATGCTCCGCGCCTACGAAGCCGCCGCCACCGTCCTCGAAGCGCTGCGGGACCGCCGGCGAGCACGGACCGCGGGCCCGTGGGCCAGCCACGAGGCGCTGGTGCTGGACTACGAGCATCCGCTGGTGCGGGACAGCAGGGGCGGACGGGGTGACTGGGAGGGCCGGGACAGCCGCGTCGACCGGGACGTCGACGAGCCGCTGCTGACCTCGACCCATCTGCCGTGGGTGGGGGAGCGTACCCGGGGACCCGGGTCCAGGCACCTGGCGCTGCTGGCGTCGGTCGCCAACCCCGTCGCCTGCAAGCTCGGCCCGACGGCCACCCCCGACGAGGTCCTGCTGCTGTGCCGGCTGCTCGACCCCGACCGCGTGCCGGGCCGGCTCACACTGATCGTCCGGATGGGACGGTCCCGTATCTCCGAGGCGCTGCCGCCGATCGTCGCGGCGGTCCGCAGGGCGGGGCACCCCGTGGTGTGGCTGTGCGACCCGATGCACGGCAACACCGTGCGGGCTGCGAACGGGCTCAAGACGCGCTATCTGCCCGACCTCATCGCCGAGGCCGCGGCCTTCCGCACCGTGCTGGACCGGCAGGGTCGGCACGCGGGCGGTGTCCACCTGGAGGTCGCCGCATCCGACGTCACCGAATGCGTGGGCGGGCCCGTCGGCTCCGCCGAGGGTCTCGGCGAGCGGTACACCACGCTGTGCGACCCACGCCTCAACCCGGAACAGGCCCGCCGCTTTCTGAACACCTGGGCCTGAAGGCACCTGGGCCCGAACGCTCCTGGGCCCGAACACACCTGGGTCCGAGGCGCCGGCCTCGGGCCCGTCCTAGGGGGAACCGATGAACCACACGCACACCACGAATGCGGAGCAGGACAGTACGCCCGACGATCCGGGGCGCGGCACCGTCGCGCTCGTCACCGGTGCCGCGGGGGGCATCGGTGCCGCCGTCGTACGGGCACTCGCGGCGCGCGGCCTTCAGGTCGCGGCGGCCGACTCCGCGGCCGAGCCGCTCACGTCACTGGTCAAGGAGGTGACGGAATCGGGAGGGTACGCACACCCCTACCCGCTCGATGTCTCCGACAGCGTGGCCGTCGACGCGACCGTGGCGCGGATCGAGGACGAACTGGGCCCGGTGGAGGTGCTGGCCAACGTCGCGGGCGTGCTGCGCGCGGCGCCGGCGCTCGCGTTGAGCGACGAGGACTGGACCACCACCTTCGCCGTGAACACGACCGGCGTCTTCCACGTCTCCCGGGCCGTCGGACGCCGGATGGCGCGGCGGCGGGGCGGCGCCATCGTCACGGTCGCCTCCAACGCCGCGTCCGTGCCCCGCTCGCAGATGGCGGCATACGGCGCTTCGAAGGCCGCCGCCACCTCGTTCACCAAGACGCTCGGGCTCGAACTCGCCCCGTACGGGGTGCGCTGCAACATCGTCGCGCCCGGCTCCACCCGTACCCCCATGCTGCACAGCCTCTGGCAGGACGAGCAGAGCGAACAGGCCACCCTGCACGGCGATCCGGCCGCCTACCGCGTCGGCATCCCGCTGGGCCGGATCGCCGAGCCGCACAACGTCGCCGACGCCGTGGTCTTCCTGCTGTCGTCCGCGGCGTCCCAGATCACCATGCACGACCTGTTCGTGGACGGCGGCGCCGCGCTCGGCCGCTGACCGCGCCGCCGCTCACTCACCCAAGGAGGCTCCGCGGTGCGGATACCCGACAACGTGACCTACCCGATGCCCCGCGACGTACGGGGCGCTGCCTCAGGCGGCCTGTGGCGGCCGGACCCCGGCCGTGCCGCGCTGCTTGTGCACGACATGCAGCGCTACTTCCTCGACTTCTTCCCGCCCGGCAGCTCGCCCCGCCGGGAGCTGGTGGCGCACACCGCGCAGCTCGTCGCAGCGGCCCGGGACGCGGGCCTGCCCGTCCTCTACACGGCGCAGCCGGGCGATATGACCCGGCAGCAGCGCGGGCTGCTGTACGACGTGTGGGGGCCCGGCATGTCCGCCGACCCCGTCCACCGGGCCATCCTCCCCGAGGTGGCGCCGCGCGAGGGCGAGCCGGTCCTCACCAAGTGGCGCTACAGCGCCTTCGCCCGCACCGACCTTCTGGAGCGGCTCGCCCGGCTGGGGCGCGACCAGTTGGTGATCTGCGGCGTCTACGCGCACATCGGCTGCCTGATGACCGCCGTGGACGCCTTCACCAACGACATCCAGCCCTTCCTGGTGGCCGACGCGGTCGCCGACTTCACGCCCGAGTTCCACGACCTCGCCCTCGACTACGCCACCGACCGCTGCGCCGCCACCCCCACCACCGCCGAACTGCTGCACGCGCTGCACGACGCGCGGCCCGGAGGCACCTCCCGGCCGGAGGCCGGGGGAGGCGCCGGGGAGCGGGCAGCTGCCGGAGCCGGCCGTGCGGGCTGAGCCGGCGGACGGCCGTACGCAGCCCGCACGGCGGATCGTCGTCGGGATCACCGGGGCCACCGGCGCCGTCTACGGGATCAGGCTGCTGGAGGCGCTGGCCGCGGTGCCCGAGGTGGAGACCCATCTGATACTCAGTAGGTGGGCCCGCACCACCATCGGCCTGGAGACGGAGTGGACGGCGGGCGAGGTCACCGCGCTGGCGGACGTCTGCCACGCACCCGACGACCTGGGCGCCACCGTGGCCAGCGGCTCGTTCCGTACCGACGGCATGGTGATCGCGCCGTGCAGCATGAAGACGCTCGCGGCGGTCCGCACCGGCTACACCGAGGGCCTGGTGGCGCGTGCCGCCGACGTCACGCTCAAGGAGCGCCGCCGACTGGTGCTGGTGCCCCGCGAGACGCCGGTCAGCGAGGTGCACCTGGAGAACATGCTGACGCTCGCCCGGATGGGCGCCGTCGTCATGCCGCCCGTGCCCGCCTTCTACAACCGGCCGCGCACCATCGACGAGCTCGTGGCCCATCTGGTGTCGCGGGTGCTGGACCAGTTCGGGCTGGAAGCGCCCGTCGGGCTTCCGGCGCCCGCGCACCGCTGGGAGGGCATGCGAGCCGCCCGGCTGCGCGCCACGTCCTGACCGCTTTCGCGTACCACCGTCCCTTTTCGCGCACCACCGTCCCTGACCGACCTCTCTGCCGGAAGGCGGCGATCCGTGCCCTACGACGATTTGCGCGGCTTCCTCGAAGTCCTCGACAAACACGGCCAGTTGCTGCGCTTCACCGAACCGGTCGACCCGGAGCCCGACTTGGCCGCCGCTGCCAATGCGGCGGCCCGGCTGGGTGCCGGAGCGCCGGCGCTGTGCTTCGAGCAGGTGACCGGTTACCCCACCGGCCGGGTCGCGCTCAATGTGCACGGCTCCTGGGCCAACCACGCGATCGCGCTCGACCTGCCGCCCGCCACCCCGGTCCGCCGGCAGGTGGCGGAGTTCAGCCGCCGCTGGGAGTCCTTCCCGGTGCCGCCCGAGCGCCGCGCGGCACCGCCGTTCCTCGCCCACACGGTGGAGGGCGACGACATCGACCTCTACCGCGTGCTGCCGCTCTTCCGGCTCAACGCGCACGACGGCGGCTGCTACGTCGACAAGGCCGCCGTGGTCACCCGGGACCCCGATGACCCCGACCACTTCGGCAAGCAGAACGTGGGCATCTACCGCCTCCAGTGCAAGGGCAGACGACGGTTCGGCATCCAGCCGGGCTCCATCCACGACATCGCGCGCCATCTGCGGATCGCCGAGGAGCGCGGCGAGGATCTGCCGGTCGCCGTCGCGCTGGGCAACGAGCCGGTGACCTCCGTCGTCGCCGCCACGCCCATGGCCTACGACGAGTCCGAGTACGAGCTGGCCGGCGCGCTGCGCGGGGCGCCGGCGCCGATCGCCCGGGCGCCACTGACCGGCCTCGACGTGCCGTGGGGCTGCGAGGTGCTGATGGAGGGGGTGATCGAGTCCCGGGTCCGGGAGATCGAGGGACCCTTCGGGGAGTTCACCGGCCACTACTCGGGCGGTCGCCGGATGCCGGTGGTCCGGATCGACCGGGTCTCCCACCGCACGGACCCGCTCTTCGAGCATCTGTATCTCGGCCAGCCGTGGACCGAGATCGACTACCTCATGGGCCCCGCGACCTGTGTGCCGCTGCTGAAGCAACTGCGCGCGGAGTTCCCGGAGGTGGTCGCCGTCAACGCGATGTACACCCATGGCCTGGTCGCGATCGTCTCGACCCGCTCCCGTCTCGGCGGCTTCGCGCGTGCGGTGGGGCTGCGGGTCGCCACCACCCCGCACGGCCTCGGCTACTGCAAGGTCGTCATCGTGGTGGACGAGACGGTCGATCCGTTCGATCTGCCGCAGGTGATGTGGGCGCTGTCCACCAAGTTCAACCCGAGCGACGACGTCATCCACCTGCCGAAGATGTCGATCCTGCCGCTGGATCCGTCCTCGGACCCGACCGGTGTCAGCGGCAAGATCGTGCTCGACGCCACCACGCCGGTCCCTCCGGACCGGCGTGGTCGGCATGAGACCCCGGTCCGCGATTTGCCGGAGGCCGTCGCTTGGCTGGAGCGGCTCCGCGTGCTCACCGGGGAGGGCGAACGTGATTGTTGAGGGGAGCGCCTGTTCTGGTGAGGGGGTGCCCCTTGCTCGACGCTGCAGGCTGCGGCTGAGTTGTGGCTGGTGGGGGCACCTCCCGGCCGGAGGCTGAGGGAGCAGTTCCCCGCGCCCCTTCGGGGCGCGTCCCCCTGCTCTGCTCAATTCCCAAATGAAAGGAGAACAGTTATGAGCTGTCCCAGGTGTCAGTCCGAGCGCGTCGAGACGGTTACCGTCGCGGCGGATGGGGCGTGGGAGGTGCGGCAGTGCACCTGTTGCTGGTATGCGTGGCGCAGCACCGAGCCGCCGGAGAGGACGACGGCGGAGCACTTTCCCGCGGAGTTCCGGATGGACCGGCAGGCCATCGAGAGCGCGCCCGAACTGCCTGCCGTGCCCCAGCGGTGAGCGCTGAGTGGCGGCCCCGCAGGCGGCAGGCGCTCGCCGCGCTCGCCGCATCGGCCAGTGCCACCGCGCTGACGGCAGCACGATCGGGCGCCCCGGGAGACCGGCAACGGCAACACCCGTTGCCGGACCCGCACTTCACCGTGACCCGCCGCTACCGGCCCGTCGATCTGATCGCGCCGCGCTTCGTCGACCACGACACCGGGCCGCTGGCCACCACGCCCGCACGGCTGTTGGCCCCCGTCGGACCGGCCGCGCCGTTCGCGACCGTCGTCGCGGAGGTCACCGCTCTGCGGCCCGGCGGCACCGTCGCGCCGGGGCTGGAGACGGCCGACGGCAGTCAGGCGGTGCGGGCCCGGTGCGACGCGGAGGGCACCGTATCGCTGGAGGTCCGTACGGCAGGCGGCACCACGGTGGTCGCCACCGCAGCGCCGCGGCTCCAGGCACCTTTCCGACTTGCCTGCAGCGTGACGGGCCGCACCGTCGCCGTCTTCGCCGCCACCGAAGGTCCCGGACTGCCCTGGCGGCCCCTGCTCACCGACAAGGGCACCGTTGCCGGACTGCTCGATCTGCGGCAGCCCGCGCTCGTGCGCCGGCTGCGCTACGCGTGCCGTAGCGAGGGCGCTGTCCTGCGCCGAGTACGCGGCGGGCATTTCGGGCAGTTGGGGCTGCGCGATCTGCATCTGGTGCGGGAGGCGGAGGGACGCCCCTACGTACGGGACGGCAGAGTGTTCTTCACCGCGGGATGCGCGGGCGCCGGCTTCTCACAGGAGGCGCACACCGGCGTGTGGGCCATGGACCCGGCGGACCCGGGGAGCCTGGAACAGGTGGCCAAGGTGTTCTTCTCCCGGGACGGGCTGCTCGTCGGCGACCATGGCGGGCAGATCGTGCACGACCCGGCGCGCGACCGGTTCATCGTCCTGGCCGTCGGCGGCAATCTGCCCACTCCGGGAGTACGGCTCTACCACACCACCACCTCCGCCGACGTACTGCGCGGAGTACACGTCCTGCACGACAGGCCGCTGGCCGCGCCGGTCACCCGCAGTGCCTGGGACCCGGCCCTGCTGCGCGCGGGTGGCCGGTGGCTGTGGGCGTACGCCGATGTCACAGAGCACGAGCCCGAGTTGCGCTTCCGCCCGGTGCTGGCGGCTGCCGAGCGCGGCGGCGACTATGCGGACGGTATCGCCCGGCTCCCGGTGCCCGCCGGACCGGCGCAGACGGAGGGCTGCCGCTGGCAGTGGTTCGCAGGGCGGCCGTATCTGCTGGTGAGCGACCGCGCCCGCAGGACGTATCCGCGACTGGATCTCACGATGCGGCAGCGTGGCACCCTGGACGCCCCCTATCCGTCGGGCACGCCCTTCCCGCAGGTCTTCCCCGACCCACGGCCCGGCAGCGACGACTGGCTCCTGGTCACCTTCGACGAGTCGATGTACGAGGAGGAGGTCCTGCCCTACGGCACCCACGGCGAGGTCGTCACCATGCGGGCCCCCGGCGCAGCGCGCCCATGAAAGGGCCCGCACCCGGCCGGGTGCGGGCCCATGGGCCATGGCCGTCGTCAGTGGCCGATCGCCTGCGGGAAGTCGAAGAAACGGCCCGGGTCGTAGCGGTGCTTGACCCCTACGAGCCGCCCGTAGTTGCTCCCGTAGTAGGACCGTCGCCAGTCCCGCAGGTCGGGGTCGGTGTAGTTCTGGTACGCCTCGCCCGAGGCCCACGGCAGCATTGCCGCGTGCAGCTGCCGCGCCCAGTCGGTGACGCCAGCCTTGTGCTCCTCGGGCGAACTCACCGGCACCTGCGCCAGGTACTGCACCAAGAAGCGCTGCCTGCGGTGCACGAACGCGGTCTTCCCCGGCCGCGGCCTGTTGTACGCGCCGCCGAAGGCGTGGAACTCCAGCCCGCGCAGCTGCGCGCCCGGTCCGGGTGCGGTGAACTTGGCCTTCAGCGTCTCGACGGCCCGCTCGGGCATGACGTCGGTGAAGAAGCTGGACTTGGTCAGCGCGTACTCGAAGCGGTGCAGCTTCCCGTCCGGTGTCTGACCCTCCCCATGGCACTGCGAGACGGTGAACTCCGAGCAGCCCGCCCAGTGCATGACCGCGTCCATGTACGACATGGTCTTGCGCACCACCTTGACCGGGTCGGTCCCCACCATGGCGGTGAACCGGTCGAGGTGCCGGTCCAGATCGCCGGGCGCGCCCGCCCACTGGCCGAAGGCGTACAGCTGCGGCTCGACGGCCGGATCGGGGGTGCGGACGAACATGCCCGCGCTCAGCTCGTCCGGCGCCTCCGGTGCCCAGCGCTGCCAGGCGGGCAGCACCTCGCCCGCCTTGGACCAGGGCCAGTGCAGCTCGAAGATCGTCGGGTCGTCGGCCCGGAAGGTCTCGAACTCGAAGTCGCTGACGAAGCCGAAGCTGCCGCAACCGCCGCCGCGCAGCGCCCAGAACAGGTCCGGATGGTGGTGCCGGTCGCAGGTGACGATCCGGCCGTCGGCCAGCACCACCTTGATCGAGGTGAGCCGGTCGGAGGTGAGCCCGTGCCGCCTGCCCGCCATTCCGAAGCCGCCGCCCAGCGTCAGCCCCGAGATGCCGACGGTGGGACACATTCCGCCGCTGATGGTCACGCCGCGCGGAAGTAACGCGTCCTGCATGTCGACGAGTTTGCTGCCCGCCTGCACCCGGGCCCGCCCCTCCACGAGGGCCGTCTTGTTCATCGAGGACAGGTCGACCACGATGCCCGGCCCCGTCGAGTAGCCGCCGAAGCTGTGTCCTCCGGAGCGGGCGACGGAGCGTACGCCGAACCGCTGCGCGAACCGTACGGTCTCGGAGATGTCCTCCGCGTGGGCCGGCTGCACCACGGCAGCCGGCCGGATCGCGTCGTACCGTCTGAGGTAGGTGCCGTGGGCGAGTTCGTAGCCCTCGTCGCCGGGCAGCAGTACGGTGCCCGCCACGCTGCGGCGCAGCGCGTTCCAGTCGGGCTTTCCGCGGGTGGAGCCATGGGGCCTGGCGGTCGCCGTCGACACCAGCGGCGCAGCGCCGAGGGTGCCGGCGGCGGTGAGCCCGCCCAGCGCCATGAATCTCCTGCGGTCCATCATGTGGGCCTCCGTTCCCGAGCACGTGGCGGCGCGGAGCGCTGCCGCTTGTCCACGCCGCGAACGTAGCCCTCCGGGCCCGCCATACGGATCACGGAAACACGTGATGTCCTCCCCCTTCTGCTAAGGGGGGGTGCCCCTTGCTCGACACCGCAGGCTGCGGCTGAGTTGTGGCCGATCGCGCAGTTCCCCGCGCCCCTTCGGGGCACGTCGCCTCTCTCCCCCCCCCGCTGCGCTTGGGCAGTCTGCGCCAGGGGCGCAGGGTGGGCAAGCGCAGCACCCGCAGACGCGCAGCCACCCGCACCGGCCACCGGGCATAGGCCCGGCCCTCACTCCAGGCCGAACGCCTCAACGATGCGCTGGGCGGCAAGCGTTGCCGTCAAAGAGCCCTCACGCACGCGCTCTTCCAGCAGCGGCGCCAGCCGCCGCACCGCGGGGTGCTCTTCAAGGCGGCGGAACAAATCATCGCGGACCATCGACCACACCCACTCGACCTGCTGGTCGCGCCGCTTGGCGGCCAGCTCCCCGGTCGACTCCAGCACGGCGCGGTGCCGCTCCAGCCGGTCCCACACCTCGTCGAGGCCGGTGCCCTCCCGCCCACTGCACGTAAGAACGGGGGGAGCCCAGGCGGCATCGGCGGCCCGCATCAACCGCAGTGCGCCCGCGAGTTCACGCGCGGCCGAGCGGGCGTCGCGCTCGTGCGGCCCGTCGGCCTTGTTGACGGCCAGCACGTCGGCGATCTCCAGCACACCCTTCTTGATGCCCTGGAGCTGGTCGCCGGTGCGGGCCAGGCTCAGCAGCAGGAAGGAGTCGACCATCTGCGCGACGGTCGCCTCCGACTGGCCGACGCCGACCGTCTCCACCAGGACGACGTCGTAGCCGGCGGCCTCCATCACGATCATCGTCTCGCGGGTGGCCTTGGCGACGCCGCCGAGCGTCCCGGCGGTGGGGGAGGGGCGCACGAACGCGTCGGGGTTGACCGCGAGCCGCTCCATACGGGTCTTGTCGCCCAGGATGGAGCCGCCGGTACGGCTGGAGGAGGGGTCCACCGCCAGCACCGCCACCCGGTGTCCGCGCCCGGTCAGCAGCGTGCCCAGCGCGTCGATGAACGTCGACTTGCCGACCCCGGGCACTCCGCTGATCCCCACCCGCCGGGCGCCGCCCGCGTGCGGCAGCAGCGTCGTCAGCAACTGCTGGGCCAGCTCGCGGTGGTCGGCCCGGCGGGACTCCACCAGGGTGATGGCGCGGGCGATGTACGTGCGGGAGCCCTCCAGGACACCCTTGGCATAGCTGTCCAGGTCGATGGTCCGGGGCACGCGCTCAGCCCTCGGCGTCCGCAGGACCGGCGAGCTCGTCGTGCCCGAGCGCGGCGGCGAGCTCGCGCACCAGGTCGTACGCCGCGTCCGGGATCACCGTGCCCGGCGGGAAGACGGCCGTGGCGCCCGCCTCGTGCAGCGGCTCCACATCGGCCGGCGGGATCACCCCGCCGACGACGATCATGATGTCGTCCCGCCCCGCCGCGGCCAGCTCGTCCCGCAGCGCCGGTACGAGCGTGAGGTGTCCGGCCGCCAGCGAGGAGACGCCCACGATGTGCGCGTCCGCCTCGACGGCCTGCCGCGCCACCTCGGCCGGGGTCTGGAACAGCGGGCCGACATCCACGTCGAAGCCCAGGTCGGCGAAGGCGGTGGCGATCACCTTCTGGCCCCGGTCGTGCCCGTCCTGCCCCATCTTGGCCACCAGCAGCCGCGGCCTGCGGCCCTCCGCCTCCTCGAAGGCGTCCACCAGCTCCCGGGTGCGCGCCAGGGACGACGACACTCCAGCCTCCTCGCGATACACACCCGAGATCGTACGGATCTGCCCCGCGTGCCGTCCGTACACCTTCTCCAAGGCGTCCGAGATCTCCCCGACGGTGGCCATGGCCCGCACCGCGTCCACCGCCAGCGCCAGCAGATTGTTCTCCAGGCCGGTCCCGGAGCCCGCCTCGGCGGCCCGGGTGAGCGCGTCCAGCGCGGCACGGCAGGCGCCCTCGTCGCGCTCGGCACGCAGCCGCCGCAGCTTCTCGATCTGCTGGGCGCGGACCGCGGAGTTGTCGACCTTGAGCACGTCGATCTGCTCGTCGCTCGCCGCCCGGTACTTGTTGACGCCGATCACCGGCTGCCGCCCGGAGTCGATCCGGGCCTGGGTGCGGGCCGCTGCCTCCTCGACGCGCAGCTTGGGGATACCCGCGTCGATGGCCTTGGCCATGCCGCCCGCCGCCTCGACCTCCTCGATGTGCTGCCACGCGCGGTGCGCCAGATCGTGGGTGAGCCGCTCGACGTATGCGCTGCCGCCCCACGGGTCGATCACCCGGCAGGTGCCCGACTCCTGCTGGAGCAGCAGCTGGGTGTTGCGCGCGATCCGGGCCGAGAAGTCGGTCGGCAGCGCCAGCGCCTCGTCCAGCGCGTTGGTGTGCAGCGACTGGGTGTGGCCCTGGGTGGCGGCCATCGCCTCGATACACGTACGGGTGACGTTGTTGAACACGTCCTGCGCCGTCAGCGACCAGCCCGAGGTCTGCGAATGTGTGCGCAGCGACAGCGACTTGGGGTTCTTCGGGTCGAACCGCCGCACCAGCTTCGCCCACAGCAGCCGCGCCGCGCGCAGCTTGGCGACCTCCATGAAGAAGTTCATGCCGATCGCCCAGAAGAACGACAGCCGGGGCGCGAACGCGTCCACGTCCATCCCCGCGTCCAGCCCGGCGCGGAGATACTCCACCCCGTCCGCCAGGGTGTACGCCAGCTCCAGATCGGCCGTGGCCCCGGCCTCCTGGATGTGGTAGCCGGAGATGGAGATGGAGTTGTAGCGCGGCATCTTCTGCGAGGTGTACGCGAAGATGTCGGAGATGATCCGCATCGAGGGCTGCGGCGGATAGATGTAGGTGTTGCGGACCATGAACTCCTTGAGGATGTCGTTCTGAATGGTCCCCGCCAGCTTCTCCGGCGGTACGCCCTGCTCCTCGGCGGCGACGATGTAGAGCGCCAGCACCGGCAGCACGGCGCCGTTCATCGTCATCGAGACGGTCATCCGGTCCAGCGGGATGCCGTCGAAGAGCTGCCGCATGTCGTAGAGCGAGTCGATGGCCACGCCCGCCATGCCGACATCGCCGGTCACCCGCGGATGGTCGCTGTCGTAGCCCCGGTGGGTGGGCAGGTCGAACGCGACGGACAGGCCCTTCTGCCCGGCCGCCAGGTTGCGCCGGTAGAAGGCGTTGGACTCCTCGGCCGTCGAGAAGCCCGCGTACTGGCGGATCGTCCACGGCTGGTTGACGTACATCGTCGGATACGGGCCGCGCAGATACGGGGCGATGCCCGGGTAGGTGCCCAGGAAGTCGAGCCCCTCCAGATCCTCGTCCGTGTACAGCGCCTTGACGGCGATGCCCTCGGGGGTGTGCCAGGCCAGATCCGGCACGCTGTGTCCGGAGTGCTCCTTGACGGCTTCGCTCCACTGTTCCGCCGTGCCCTCGGCGCTTGCGCCTTCCGCGGGCTGCTCGGGGTCCAGGCTGACGGCCGTGAAGTCCGGGATGCCGAAGTCCGGGAAACTCATGCGTCGACCCCCATGCAGTCGAGAAGGGACGTGAGGAGGGCGACCGCGTCGCCGCCCGCGTGGACGAACTCGTCGACCCCGGAGCCCTGGTACTCCGCGCGCTGTTCGGCCTCCTTCGGCTTCCCCGCCAGCAGCACCCGTACGGCACCGGCCGCCTTGAGCGCGGCGGAAACCCCGGCCGCCTGCTCGGCGTAGAGGGCGTCACTGGAGCACAGGCAGGCGACGCGGGCGCCGCTGTCCTTGAAAGCGTCCGCCGCGCCATCAGCGTCCACCGTCACCGGATCGTGTACGGGCTCGATGCCGCCCGCCCGGGCCAGGTTGGCGACGAACGACACCCGCGCCGTGTGTGCCGCGGCCGGGCCCAGCGCCGCCAGGAACAGCTTCGGGCGCTCGCCGGTCGCTGCCAGGTGCGCGTCCGAGCGGGCCCGCAGCGCCTCGTACGCGTCGTCCCGCCGCACTCTCGGCAGTCCGCCGCCGGGCTGCTGCGGCGCGGGCTCGCGCTCGACGGGACGCTCGTCCAGCAGCGGGAACTCGCTCACCCCGGTTACCGGTTCCGTTCTGCGGGCCAGCGCCCTACTGCGGTCCGCCCAGCCCTCGCGCAGCCGCTCGGCCACCAGCCCGCCGCGCAGCGCCGCCGCCATACCGCCGGCGCCCTCGATCTCCTGGAACCAGGACCAGGCCGTGCGCGCCAGCGCTTCCGAGAGCTCTTCCACGTACCAGGAGCCGCCCGCCGGGTCGATGACCCCGGCCAGATGGGACTCCTCCAGCAGAATGGTGGAGGTATTGCGCGCGATGCGCCGCGCGAACGCGTCCGGCAGGCCCAGCGCGTCGTCGAACGGCAGCACCGTCACCGCCTCCGCGCCGCCGACTCCGGCCGCGAGCGTGGCGACCGTCGTACGTAGCATGTTCACCCACGGGTCGCGGCGGGTCATCATCACCGGCGAGGTCACGGCGTGCTGCCGCTGCGCGCCCGCGTGCGCGGGAGCCCCGCACGCCTGCACCACCCGCGACCACAGCCTGCGCGCCGCACGCAACGCCGCGATGGTGGTGAACTGGTCGGCGGTCGCCGCGTACCGGAACTCCAGCTGCCCGCAGGCCGCCTCGACCGGGAGCCCCGCCTCGGTCATGTCCCGCAGATACGCGACCCCGGTCGCCAGCGCGCACCCCAGCTCCCGCGCGGGCGTGCCACCCGCCTCGTGGTACGGGAGCGTGTCCACCACATAGGTACGCAGACCCGGGTGTTCACCGGCGCACTGCGCCGCCAACGCGGCGGCCTCCTGCCGCAGCGCGGGCGCCGCGCCGTGTGCGCCGGTACGAGCGGCGTGCCCCAACGGGTCGGCGCCCAGCACACTTCCGGGCGCGGGCTCGGCACCGTTCGCCGGCTGTCCGCGCAGCCGCAGCAGTTCGGCCGCGGCCTGCCCGAACTCGGCACCCGCGTCCAGCGCGATCGGTGCGAGGTCGAGATAGACGCCCTCCAGCGCGCCTTCCAGCTCCCCGACGGGTAGCCCGCTCTCGCCCACCGTCAGCCACAGCGAGGTGACGCCGTTCTCCAGGTCACCGAGCACGGCCTCACGGGTCCCCGCGGCGTCGGCACGCGTGTGCCGCTGCCGTACGTCCCAGCCCCGCGCGGCGTTCCCTTCGGGGCGCGCACCTCGGGTGAACGGGGCAAATCCGGGGAAACCGCGCGGAACGCCGTCCCCGTTCGTCCTCGTGTAGAGGGGGCGTACTTCGATGCCGTCGGCAAGCGTCGTGGTGAGGGCGGACTCGGGCACGGATGCGTCCGGGACCTTCGCTCCCGTCTTGCCCAGGACCCCGGAAACGAGCTGCTGCCACTGCTCGTACGTAGCCTCCGGAAAGTCCTGCGCGAGGGAGAGCCCTTCTTCAGGCGGGACCGTCATGGCCGCAGATTAGGCGAGGTGACCCGTGAGTAGCACCAGCTCATCTGTGTGACCTTGCACTCTCCTGTGCGATTGGCGCATGTGTCCGTTGCTCCGGTGAGGGGGTGCCCCTGTCCGTTGTATGTGGGCTGCGGGTTGCGTGGTGGTTGCTCGCGCAGTTCCCCGCGCCCCTTACGGGGCGCCTCTGCGTCTCCCTGCGAGCTTGGGCAGTCTGCTCCCCCAAGCTCTTCGAGCAGGGGGCACTCCCAGGGCGCGAGGGGTCTCAGGCGCTCCGTCCGGCCAGCCGCTGACGCGCCAGGTGGTCAGCTTTGCGGGTGGTTTCGGGCTGGCGGTAGTCGGGGGCCAGCCGCAAGGTGAGCGCGGTGGCGTTGTCGAGGCCGATGCCGCTGCCGACGGAGACGAAGACCGGCTTGACCCCGTCCTGGGTGCGCAGCGCACGCCCCACCTGCTCGCCGTCGATGGTCAGCGGCGTCCACGCGCCCCGCTCCGGCCCCGGCTCCGCGTAGTCGAAGAGGAACGGCGTCTTGGCGACCCCGAAGCAGGGGATGCCGGTCAACACCCCGAGGTGGACGGCGAGTCCGGCGCGCCGGGGGTGTGCGACGCCGTAGCCGTCGCACACGATCACCTCGGGCTTGTGCGACAGCCCGCGCAACGCGGCCGTCACGGACGGCAGTTCGCGGAACGCCAACAGCCCGGGGACGTACGGGAAGTCCGTACGTCCCATGTGCACGGACTCGTCCACCACCGCCAGCGTGGCCGCGTCCAGCACGACGGCGGCGGCCACCAGGCCACCGTCGTCCGCATAGGCGACATCCACCCCCGCCACCGTCCGTACCTGGTCGGGCTCCGGTCCGGGCCCGACCAGGTCGGCGGCCTCACGCAGCCGTTCCTGCGCGGCGACCGCCTCCGCCTCGTCGGCGGGCCAGCCGTCCGGTTCCGGCTCCGCCTCCGCCCCTACACCCATGTCACTCCGCTGTCGCAGGACCTCACTGAGCACACACGACGTCGTGCAGCTCGATCGGGTGGGAGTCTAGATCGACGTAGGCGGTGAAGGTGGTGGTGGTGCCGTCCGCCCAGTAAGCGGTCACCGTCGCCCAGCCGAACCCGGCGGACTGGGCGGTCGTCACCGGCCCCACCTCGATGTTCTGCGGCGTGTTCTGGGCGCACAGGATGACGTCGTGGTCGGGGTTCTCCGCCTGCTTCTGCTTCAGGAAGTCCGAGACGAAGTGCTCCCGCTGGGAGTCGCTCGGCCCATGGTCGCCGTAGAACCGGCTGAGGAAGCGGTGGATCTCGGGGCCGGTGTGCCGGTGCTTGACCACCGGCCCGGCCGGCTGCGCGGCGGGCTTCGCCTCCGCGGCTTGCGCCGCTGCCGTCGGCGCCGCCTGTGCGGCCGGCACGCACAGCGCCAGTGCCGCCACCGCGGCGGCAGACAGCGTGAGGACACTACGGGTACGGGTGGTACGGAGTGTGGCGCGGGTGGTACGGAGCATGCGGACACCTCTTTTGTCGGCGCTGTCCCGGATGAGAACCGGTGACCGCATCGTCCGCCTTCCGGCGGGCCCGGGGGAACGGAGCCGCCTCAACGCACCCCACAAATCCCCCACTTGGATGACGGGCCCCACTGCCCTCGGCCCAGGGCCTGCAGCGGTTACGGCATCCATGCCGTCAAGGGTTTCAATGGGGCATGGCTGCTGACGAGGCAAAGGAGGGGCGGCGGCGGGTCCTGCGCTCCGTGGATCTCGCGCGGGCCGCCGGGATCTCGACGCAGCAGGTGCGCAACTACGAGGAGGCGGGCATCCTGCCGCCCGCCGCCCGCACCGCTTCCGGATACCGCGCCTTCACCCCGCGCCACCGTGCCGCACTGCTCACCTACCGCGCGCTGGCGAAGGGCTACGGCACCGGCCCGGCCCAGCGCATGCTGCACGCCGTGCACGCGGGCGACGTACCCGCCGCGCTGGCCCTGGTGAACGAGAGCCATGCCGCCCTGCACGAGCAGCGCCGTTCCCTGCGGGTGGCCGGCGAGGCGCTGGCGGCGGTGGCCGAGCGAGCCCCCGAGGGAGCGGAGCCGCCCCGCACCGTCCTGCGCATCGGCGAGCTGGCACACCAGCTGGGGGTGCGGCCCTCCGCGCTGCGCGTGTGGGAGTCGGCCGGGCTGCTGGCCCCGCGCCGGGAACCGGTCACCGGCTACCGCCGCTTCGGCCCCGCCGAGATCCGCGACGCCCGTCTGATCGCCCTGCTCCGCCAGAGCCGCTATCCGCTGCTGCAGATCCGTACCGTCCTGGACGGCCTGCGCGAGTCCGGCAGCACGGCGGAGCTATGGGCAGCGCTGGCCCGCCGCGAGGAGGAGCTGACGGCCCGGACAACCGCCATGCTGGAGGGCTCCGGCCTGCTGCATACGTATTTGCGGGACCACGGGCTCCCGCCGAGCGCGTCCCAGATACTCCCCATAGGCTAGAAGAAGACGACATTTCCGACACCTGGGAGGCTGCTATGGGTGCTCCCCGCTTCGTCGTCGATCCGGACGAGGGCAAGTCGATCTGGCTCGCCGGGCTAGGAGTCGACTTCAAGATCTCGGCTGAGGAGACCGGCAACCAGTTCTCGGTCGTCGAGCACCCCATCGAGCCGGGCCGTCTCGTGCCGCCGCACGTGCACAGCCGCGAGGACGAGTTCTCCTACGTCCTCGAGGGCCGGGTCGGCGCACGGGTGGGCGACCAGGAGGCCACGGCAGGTCCCGGCTCGTACATCCTCAAGCCGCGAGGCATTCCGCACACCTTCTGGAACGCCGGACCGGAACCCGCCAGGATCCTGGAGATCCTCTCCCCCTCCGGCTTCGAGCGGTTCTTCGACGAGCTGGGCACGGTCTCCGAGACGGCGGCCGATCCCGCCGAATTCGTCGAGCGGCGCGCCGAACTGGCCGAGCAGTACGGCCTCGGTTTCTCGGACGAATGGATCGCCGAACTTACCGACAGGTATCAGCTCAAGCTTGTCGGAGAGTAGCCGCCTCGCCCCCTGCGGGGTGCAGCGGGATTGAGAGGATCGGACGCGTGCACGCATCCGATCCCTCCCAAATGCCCGCGGACGCGTTCGCGGGAGACTTCGAGATCCATCTGACCGTCGACGGCTCCTGCCCCGCCGTGCGCTCCGGCGCCCTCGCCGGGTACGCGGCCGAACAGGGCTGGAAGTACGCGCACATCGTGCTGGACCGGGGCCGCACGCCCGTCCAGCCGATGGTCACGCTCACCGCTGAGGGCACGCTAGGTACGGCGCGGGCGGCAGCGCAGTCGGCGGCCGACGAACTGGCCGCTGTCGGCTGCCCGGTCGTCCGCGTCAAGGTGGAGGCGGCGCCGGGGGCGCGGGGCGTACCGGCCACCGACGCGGAGGGAGCGGCACTCGGCCCCGCGTACTACTTCGAGCACCATGTGAAGCTGCTGCTGCCGCCGGATGCGCAGACGGTGGGGCTGGCCCGGCTCGCTGTCCGACACGCCGCGCACCTCTCCCGCAACGCCCGCCGCGTCCGCGACGACGGGCAGCGCGAGCAGTTCGTGACGCAGCGCTGTCGCGAGGTCGGCAGTGCGACGGCGGGGCGGCGGCTGGACGCGCTGCTCACCGCGCTCTCCTCCCTCCCGTACGAAATCCTCTCGGTGGAGAGGGAGTTCGTGGTGTACGACAGTGCGGAGGCACTGGACTCCGGGTGGATAGCCGAGGAGCGGGCCGAAACGGAAGGGGCGGTGCGGTCATGAGTGAATCCGCGTGGCAGAAGCTCGGCCACGGCCCCTGGCCCGCCGAGAAGACCGTGCCGCACCAGGAGCTGGACGAGGCGACCCGCAGGGCCCTCGAACTTCCGCCCACCCTGCGGCCCGTGCAGGGGGAAGCCGTGGTCCAGCGCCCCGTCTTCGACCCCTCGGCACTCCATTACGCCAAGGCGATGCGGCTGGGGAATCCCGAGTTCGCCGACGCGGAGACGGGTGAGCGCTGGTTCGCGGCGCGCCGTCGGGCGCTGGATCTCGTCCTGGCGACCGTCATCGACTCGCCCTGGGCCGAGCACCTGGTGCTGCGGGGCAGCGTGCTGCTGCGTGCCTGGTACGGGGAGGCCGCACGCGAGCCCGGCGACCTCGACTTCGTGGTGGAGCCGGTCACCTGGCAGCTGGAGGACGAGCGCACCGAGCGGATGCTGGACGGGCTCGCGCGCCGTGCCGATCTCCGCTCCCGGAAGGCGGGCGGGGACGTCCGGCTGGACTCGCGGGCCGCGGTGCGCGACGAGATCTGGACGTACGACCGGGTCCCGGGCCGCCGCCTGGTCGTCCCGTGGGCGGCCGAAGGCGTGCCCGGCGGCACGATCCAGCTCGACTTCGTCTTCAACGAATCACTCCCGGCGCCTGCCGCCCGCACCGCGATTCCCCGCCCGGAGGGAGCCGACGGCGACGCACCGCTGTCCGTACGCGCGGCCACCCGCGAACTCTCCCTCGCCTGGAAGGTCCTGTGGCTGGTCAGCGACATGCATCCCGAGGCCAAGGACCTCTACGACGCCGTGCTGCTCGCCGAGGACGAGACGGTCTCACTCCCCTTCGACCTGCTGCGTGCGGCCTTCCGCGGGGTGGACTACGGCTACCACGACCGCAATCCGCTGCTCCTCGACTGGCTCACCCACCACGTGGCCGACAGCACCGACTGGTCCGAATTCGCCAAGGAGTACCCGCACCTCACCGTGCCCGAGCGCGGCTGGGGGCGACGGCTCGCCAACGCGCTCGCGCCCACCTTCGCACTGGACGACGACAGCACCGGTGAGCCCGTCCGCTACCTGGAGTTCGCCCGCTGGCTCGCCCCGCTGACGGACGAGTGCCGTACGACGTTCTCCGAGGACGGGCTGCCGGCCGTGCTGGAGCGGCTGTTCTCTCCGTACGTACAGCCCGAGGGCGCACTGGTCGTCACCCGCGAGGTGCTCGGCCGCGCCGAGTACACCGTCGCGGACGTGCTGCCGCTGCTGGTCGCCTTCCGGTGGCGCCGGGTCGAGCACTCCTGGCAGCGGGACCGCTGGGAGGAGGAGCGGCTGACCGAGGCCGCCGAAAAACTGTCCGGGACTGGTGGTCGGGTGTGATCAGAGGGTAAACCCTTGGCGACAGGGGGTGGTTGCCGTGTACGTGTACAAGCGACGGCGTCGGACATGGCCGATGGTGGTCTTCCATGTGATGGGGGCTGTGGGTGCGCCGCTGCTCGTCCTGGGCATGGCCTACGGAGGAGCCACGTACGCCGTCGACGGGGGGCCAGGCAGCAGTGTGTTCCTCGGCAACGCGCTGGTCGTGGCCGCGTTTCTCCTCGCCTTCAGCACCGGCTTCCTGCTCGACCCGGACCATCCCTTCCAGCCGTTCGTGGCAATCGTGACCAGCGTGCTGCTGGCGGGGAGCGTCCTCGCGGTGGCCGCCAAGGTGGACGACGAAACCCTGCGCACCCGGGGCGAGTCCACCGGCTGCCGGGTGCTGGACGTCGACCGCCAGGAGCACACCACCACCTACACCGACAGCAACGGCGTGACCCACACGTCCACCCGCGTCGACTACAAGCACGAGCTCCGCTGCGCGGCGAGGCGGCCGGACTCGATGACGCTGGACAAGAAGTACGCCGACCAGGGCGAGCACATCAATGTGACCTACGACCCCCGCGGCCGGATCGACCCCAAGCCCACGGACCGGCTGGAACGCGGCAGCGTATGGCACACGCTGGCATTGGTACTCCCACCCGTAGTGATCGGCCTACGCCTGCTCGTCCTGCTCGCCGCCGCGCTTGACAGGCGCCGCTAGGCCGATGAGGGGGTGTCCCTACCTGTCCGACGCGGGCTGCCGGTGTCTCGTGGCTGGTGGGGGCACCTCCCGGCCGGAGGCTGGGGGAGCAGTTCCCCGCGCCCCTGACGGGGCGCGTTGCGCTGCGATTGAACCGTTCGTTGCCGTGCGGAGTCGTAGCCCGTATGCGGCTACAACTTTTCAGAATCGGCATGCTGCTCGTTCTGTCCGTCGTGCTGTCTGCCGTCCCGCCTGCCGGCGCGGCGCCGCGCGACGACGGGAAGGCGGCCGTGACGCTGGAAGGGCCGCAGCGTACGCGGTATCTGAACGACTCGGAGCAGGACTTCGGGTTCAAGCTGAGGGCGGCGGGAGGCGCGCGGCGCGTCACCGTACGGATCGACACGGGCAAGCTGTCCGGCGTCGCCGAGGTGAACGAGCTGAGCAAGCACTGCCGCCGCAGCGGCAACGAGCGGATCGAGTGCTCCTACCGCGCCCGCGAGTCCGGCACGGCTGTGCAGCCGTTCGCGATCCATGCCGCGACAGGCAGCAAGGCAGGGGACCGGGCGAAGCTCACCGTCACTGCCCAGGCCGGTGACGACAGTGAGGCGGCTAAGCGTACGACCGAGCTCGTCGTCGGCGTGCCCCGCTTCCAGGTCAGCGGCAAGTTCGAGCGCGAGCGCCAGGAGCCGGGCGGCACAGCACGGTTGCGGCTCAGCGTCCGCGCTTCCGGACCCGTACGGGCGGAGAACGGCGTCGGCCTCACCCTGGAACCGGGCGACAGCATGGGCCTCTCGCGGCTGTACCGGAATTGCGGCGACACCCCTGACACGCACGAGGTCACGCTGTGCAGGCTCGACGGCCGAGCGCCGGACCCCGGCGAGACGGCGACGGTCGACCGGCCGATCAACTTCCGCATACCCGCCGACATCCTGTACACGGAGCTCGACTTCCGCGCCTACGCCATCGGCGCCCCGGGCGACCCCGACCTCAATCCGGGCGGCTCCTACCGCGAGAGGCGGAAGCGCTGGCACGACTGGCACGACGGCAAGTCCGAAGCCCCCGCGCTGGGGCTCCGCCCGGGGAAGGCCGACGGGCTCGGAGCCTTCCGCAAGAACGTGAGTACTTGGATCAAGGTGGACAACCAGCTGGACGTCTCGGCGCTCGGCACGGCACTACGTGGTCGGGAGGGCGAGACGGTCGAGGTACCGATCCGTATCCGGCAACGCTGGCCCGACGGCCGCCGGGCGAGCCCCAACTACATTGAGTACTCCTATCGGTTCACCGCCCCGCAGGGGACCACAGTGGTGGGCGTCCCCGAGGATTCGGGCGTACCGATGTGCTCCGTGCGGGACCACCGCCGCACCGTCGTCTGCCCGGGCAACATGGACGGCGAGCAGCTCCAACTCCGCATCGACCACAAGGTCCCCGGAGCGCAGGGCCGTGTTCGGATCGACCACGGCCACAAGTTCTCCGCCCACGATCCCGACCGCGCCAACGACACTGAGACCTTCGCCCTCCATGTCACCGGGGTCACCAATGGCCTGCGCGCCCGGCGTATCGCCGCCGACACCGTGCCCTGGGCGGTCGGCGGCACCGTGGTGCTGGCGGCAGTCGGCGCGGTGTACTGGCGCTCGCGGCGACGGGCGGCCTAGCGCTTGTCCGGCGCCTCTTGCGTGCCCGGCATGGGGGCTGCGCTTGCCCACCCTGCGCCCTGGGGGCACCTCCCGGACGGAGTCTGGGGGAGCAGACTGCCCAAGCACAGCAGGGGGGACGCGCCCCGAAGGGGCGCGGGGAACTGCGCGACAAGCCACGACGAACCCGCAGTCTGCGGACGTCGAGCAGGGGCACCCCCTCTCCAGAACCTAGGTGGCGTGGCAACGCGCCCAGACGGTTTTGCCGGGCGCGGCCGGGGTGCGCTCTCGTACGCCCCAGGCACTCGCCAGCGCAGCGACCAGCAGCAAGCCGCGGCCGGACTCCTCGTACGGTCCCGGCGCCACTGGGGCGCCCGGCGGAGTGGCCTCGCCCCGCGTGTCCGTCACCTCGATGAGCAGGGCGCCCGGTTCCGGGAGAGTGAGCGCGAGCTCGAAGTCCCGCCCCGGCACGCGGCCGTGCAGCGCCGCATTCGCGGCCAGCTCCGCCACGATCGCTGCCGCGTTGTCGGACGGCTCGCTCCCGTACGGGATGCCCCACGCGTCGAACTGGTGCAGCGCGAGAAGTCGCGCCAGACGGGCGCCGCGCCGGGTGGCGGAGAACCGCTGTGCGAACATACGCTCGGTAGCGGCCGAGCGAACCGGGGAGAGTGGCTGACGCTGATGCATGAGCGTCACGCTGATGCTCGGCCTCCTCCTGTGACCAGTTCAGCAACCCCTACGCTGCGCAAGCGTAGGGGTGCGGAGTGTGGACACGGCTGTCAATGACCCGTAACCCTGGGTGAGTTGGGGATGTTCCCCCGCCACAGGGAGGTGGCTGGAAGTGGCCGATTACGACGAAGACGAAGAGGAGCGCGGCTGCGGCGGCAAGGAGCCGGAACGCTCCGACAGTCTCCGCACCTTCGGCGCCGTTGTGAAGCAGCTGCGCAAGCGGGCTGGGTTAACGCAGGAGGTCTGGGCCGAGAAGTCCGGCTACTCGCTGAGCACTTGCGCGGGAGTTGAGCAGGGCCGCCGCTTTCCGCCCCCTCGGTTCGTCGAGCGAGCGGAACTGGAGCTTGATGCGGGCGGCGCACTGCGGGAGGCGTCGAAGCACCTGTCCCGAACGCATGGCATCGCCTCCTGGTTCCGCCAGTGGGCTCAGATGGAGCAGACGGCACTCAGCCTGTACACCTACGAGTGCCGAGTGATCCCTGGCCTGTTGCAGACGGAGGCGTACGCGAAAGCGGTGATGCGGCAGGTGCCGCCGACGCCTACGGCAGAGCAGTTCGAGGAACGGCTGGCGCTCCGGCTGGACCGGCAGGAGTTGCTGCACCGCAAGAAGCCCGTGATGTTCAGCTTCATCATCGAACAGGCCCTCCTGGAGCGGCGAACGGGTGGGGAGGAGGTCACAAGGGAGCTGCTGGACCACCTCATCGAGTGTGCCGGGCTGGACAATGTGGAGTTGCAGATCATGCCGCTGGTGCAGCCGGAACACGCCGGGTTGGACGGTCCGTTGCGGCTCTTGGAGACGCCTGAGCACCGGTGGTTCGCCTACTCCGAGGGCCAGCAAACGGGCCAACTAATCTCCGATCCCACAGCGCTCAGCAATTTGCACATGGTGTATGCAAAACTGCGCTCACAGGCTCTGACCCCGGCGGACTCTCTGAGCCTGCTGAAGCGAATGCGAGGAGCATTATGAGCAACCCAGCCGAGCTGAACTGGTTCAAAAGCAGCTACAGCGGCTCCCAGGGGGACGACTGTGTGGAGGTCGCACTGGACTGGGCCAAGAGCAGCTACAGCAGCGATGGTGCGGACGCCTGCGTTGAGGTGGCCACCACCCCCGCGTCGATCCACGTCCGCGACTCCAAGGACACCTCCATCCCCTCCCTCTCCATCGCCCCGACCGCATGGTCGGCGTTCATCGCGCACGCGGCCCGCGACTGAGGGCAGCGCAATGAGGCCCGCACCGATCGGTGCGGGCCTCCATGCTGCGGGTCAGTTCGGGTACCGCTCCAGCACCCGCGCCTCGGGGAAATCCGCCTCCCTCAGGAAGGCGGCGAGGGCGTCAGTGGTTTCGATGCCCTCCGGGGTACCGGTCTGCTCATTGCTGGCGAGCAGGAAGTAGCCGGGCTTGGGGGCGTTCTCGACCTCGCGGACCAGCCCCGCAAGGGTGCCGTTCGCCAGCCGGAAGACGAAGGTGTTCCAGGGGCCGAGGTCGTCCCAGGTGATTTCGGGGTCACCCCAGCGCCGGGTGGCTTCTTCCGTGTCCAGGTCGAGATACGCGACTTGCACGTTACGGTGCAGCAGCGAAGCGTCGACGCGCTTCATCGCCCGTCGTTCCCCTCCGCCCTCCCGCAACCGATGCCTCGGCATGTTCGCAGCACCTTCTGATTCCACCTGATTCCACGGACATCAAAGCTAATCGCTCGAATAGTTGAACGTGACCATCCACGCAGCTCGACGTCTGCCCGGTTCCCGATCGCGGACGAAAACGATCAGTTTGCCGAGGAGGTCGCTGCAGCTCCCTTGACAGGCCGGAGCTCGCGCTGGATTACTGGGCTCACCGAATGGTCGGTCGGTGTCCGCCGAGGAGCGGGAGGTCGCAGGTGGGGAACGGTACGGGAACCGAGTGCGGACCTGCGGAGGCGGTGCTCGGTGCCGACCGGGCCGCCGCCGCGCCGGGCAGCGGACCGGTCGAGGTGGGCGAAGGGTTTGCGGCCGTGCGAATGCGGATCACCGCCGAAACGGGGGCTCGGGGATGACGGACGAACTGCTCGATCCGGGCGAGGGGTTGAGCACCGACGAGCTGCGCCACCTGCAACTGCAGCGGCTGCAGACCACGCTGCGGCACGCGTACGAGGACGTGGAGCTGTACCGGAAGAAGTTCGACGCGGCAGGGGTGCGGCCCGAGGACTGCCGCACGCTGGACGACCTGGCGAAGTTCCCCTTCACGACCAAGGCGGATCTGCGCGACACGTACCCGTTCGGCATGTTCGGTGTGCCCATGGAGGAGGTGCGCCGTATTCACGCCTCCAGCGGCTCGACCGGGCGCCCGACGGTCGTCGGATACACTCAGCGCGATCTCGACACCTGGGCCGACCTGGTGGCGCGCTGTATCCGCGCTGCGGGCGGCCGGCCCGGGCACAAGGTGCATGTCTCGTACGGTTACGGGCTGTTCACCGGCGGACTGGGGGCGCACTACGGCGCCGAGCGCGCCGGCTGCACCGTCATTCCGGCATCCGGCGGGATGACGGCACGGCAGGTGCAGCTCATCCAGGATTTCCGGCCCGAGATCATCATGGTGACGCCCACCTACATGCTCACGCTCCTGGACGAGTTCGAACGGCAGGGCATCGATCCGCGCGGCACCTCGCTGCAAGTCGGCATCTTCGGGGCCGAGCCGTGGACGGAGGCGATGCGGCGGGAGATCGAGGAGCGGTTCGCCCTGCACGCGGTGGACATCTACGGGCTCTCGGAGGTGATGGGGCCGGGGGTGGCGCAGGAGTGCGTGGAGACCAAGGACGGCCTCCACCTGTGGGAGGACCACATCTACCCGGAGATCGTCGACCCGCTGGGGGAGGAGCCGTACGCCGCGGGGCAGCGGGGCGAACTGGTGCTGACGACGCTCACCAAGGAGGCGCTGCCCGTCATCCGCTACCGCACCCGCGATCTGACCCGGCTGCTCCCGGGCACGGCGCGCCCGGCGTTCCGCCGTATCGAGAAGATCACCGGCCGCAGCGACGACATGATCATCCTGCGCGGCGTCAACGTCTTCCCCAGCCAGATCGAGGAGATCGTCCTCGACATCCCCGCGGTGGCTCCGCACTTCCAGCTCCAGCTCACCCGGCACGGCCGACTGGACCACCTCACCGTCCTGGTGGAAGCCCGCCCCACGGCGACGACCGCGGAGCGGGAGGATGCGGCGGAAACCATTGTCCGCCGCGTCAAGGAGGGCATCGGCGTGACGGTTGAGGCCCGCGTTGTCGATCCGGAGACCATCGAGCGGTCAATCGGCAAGTTTCGCCGGATCCGGGATTTGCGCGGGTAGGGGCTGCCCCTGGCGCGTCTCCCTTGAGCGCTTGGGCAGTCTGCTCCCCCAAGCTCTTCGAGCAGGGGGTACCCCCAGGGCGCAGGGCTGGCAAGCGCAGCCCCCATGCCGGGTACGCAAGCGGATAAGCGCCGGCCCTCGCGGGGCGTCAGGTCGCTGAGGGCTTCAGCAGCGTTTTGACCATGCCGTCTTCCTTGCGCTGAAACGTGCCGTAGGCACCCGGCGCCTTTTCCAGAGGAAGCGAGTGGGTCGCGAAGTGGTCGACGCCCAGCGGGTCCTCGTCGCTCAGCAGCGGGAGGATGTCGTCCACCCAGTTACGCACGTTCGCCTGGCCCATACGCAGCTGGATCTGCTTGTCGAACAGCTTCAGCATCGGCAGCGGGTCGTTGGCACCCCCGTAGATGCCGGAGACCGAGACGGTGCCGCCGCGCCGTACGACGTCGAACGCCGCGTTCAGCGCTGCCAGCCGGTCGATCCCGGCGCGCTGCATCATCTTGGCGCCCAGCGCATCCGGCAACAGGCCGACCGCCTGGTGCGCGGCCTTGGCCAGCGGCGCGCCGTGCGCCTCCATGCCGACCGCGTCGATGGCCGCGTCGGTGCCCCGACCGTCCGTCAACTCCCGTACAGCGGCGCCAAGATCGTGATGCTCGCGCAGGTCCAGGGTGTGTACGCCGTGCGCGCGGGCCCGCTCCAGGCGGTCGGGCACCAGATCCACGCCGATGACCAGCTCGGCGCCCTGGTGCAGTGCGATCCTGGTCGCCATGTCGCCGATGGGGCCCAGCCCCAGCACGGTGACGCTGCCGCCCTTGGGGATGTCGGCATAGGCCACCGCCTGCCACGCGGTCGGCAGCACGTCGGACAGATACACGAACCGCTCGTCCGGCGGCCCGTCCGGCACCTTCACCGGCAGATGGTTGCCGAACGGCACCCGCATGAACTCCGCCTGGCCGCCCGGCACCTGGCCGTACAACTTGCTGTAGCCGAACAGCGCGCCGCCGCTGTCGTACTCGCGTACCTGCGTGGTTTCGCACTGCGACTGGAGCCCCTGTCGGCACATCCAGCACGTGCCGCAGCTGACGTTGAACGGTACGACCACCCGGTCCCCGGGGGAGAGCTCCGCGACTTCGGGCCCGACCTCCTCGACCACCCCCATCGGCTCGTGCCCCAGGATGTCGCCCTCGGCGAGGAATGGCCCCAGCACCTCGTACAGGTGGAGGTCCGATCCGCAGATCCCGCTTGTGGTGATCCGCAGAATGATGTCGTCCGGCTCCGTGATTTCCGGATCAGGCACCGTCTCGACGCTGACGTTCCGCTTACCTTGATAGGTGACAGCTCGCATGTGTCCTCCAGGTTCTTTGCGGGCGGGGTTCGGCGGCCCTCCGCAGCGAGGGAGAAAATCTTCCCGCCGGAACGGTGGCGCGCCACGATGGCGAGGGTCCGGCGGAACGTGCGACGGCCGCAGCCACTACGCACGTGTCTGGTTCAACCGCTGCGCTGCCCGGTCGTTGAGCGCGCTGACCGCGGACTGCCAGCGCGAGCGGCCCTCCCGGCCGGAGTCGTCCGGTTCGGGCATCAGCCGGGAGACCAACTCGTTGGTGCGGGTGACCAGGGTCGGGGCGACCCCGTACGCCTTGGCACCCAAGTGCGCCGCAGGCGTCAGCACCACCCGCGTCCGGCGCTGCTCGAGCGCCCGGACGATGCGCTCGGCGGCGCGCAGCGCGTCCATGGACAGGCCGGGCAGCCCGGCGAGGGTGGCGAACCAGGCGAACTCCTTGCCCTCGTCGCCGGACAGCTCCACCTGGCGGTGCGAACCCGTCCGCATCAGGCCCGGATGGACGGCGGTGACGCTGACCCCGTGCTCGGCCTGCTCGGCGTGCAGCCCGTCCGCGAGTGCCGCGACGGCGGACTTCGCGCACGAGTACGGCAGCAGATGCGGCACCGGCAGCAGTCCGCCCACCGAGCCGATCACCCCCAGCCGTCCGCCCGCCGGGCTGTCCCGCAGATGCGGGAGCGACTCCATCGCGGTGTGCAGCGAGCCGAAGAACATCGTCTCCATCGCGCTGCGGAAGGCCTCGGTGCCCGACTCCTCCGCGGGCCCCACCTGGATGTTCCCGGCGTTGGCGATCACCACGTCGAGGCCCCGCTGGTCGGTCGCGGTGCTCTCCACCAGCTCATGGACGGCCGCCCGGTCGGTCACGTCGCACACCCGTCTGGTCACGGTGGTGCCGCGTGCCCTGCGGCGCAGCAGTCCGACGGCGCGGTCCAGCTCTTCCTCATCCCGCGCCGCGACAGTCACGTCGCAGCGCCGCTCCACGCACTGCCGGGCCAGCAGCAGCCCCAGCCCTCGTGAGCCGCCTGTCACCAGCACCGACAGATCCGAGAGTGTGTCCATGCCCGCTCTCCTTCGGACGGAGGTGTCGGTACCCGGCGGTTCCCCGCATGCTCCGTGTCACACCCGTCGCAGGCAGTGGGACGGTGCGAGTGTGCGAGAGGAAGTGGAGGTACCCGAGGGGGGAGAGCGACCAAGGAGCAGCACACATGCAGATCGGTTACAAGCTCGCCACCGAGCAGTACGGTCCCCAGGAACTGATCCGCCAGGCCATCGCCGCCGAGGCCGCCGGATTCGACTTCGTCGAGATGAGCGACCACTACCATCCGTGGCTGGACGACCAGGGCCACTCCGCCTTCACCTGGAGCGTGCTCGGCGCCGTCGCCGCCAAGACGGAGCGCATCCGGCTGGTCACCGGTGTCACCTGCCCCAGCATGCGCTACCACCCGGCCATCGTCGCCCAGGCCGCCGCGACGATGGCACTCGTCTCCGAGGGCCGTTTCGTACTCGGCGTCGGCTCCGGGGAACGTTTGAACGAGCACGTGATCGGGACCGGCTGGCCCGCCGTATCCGAACGGCACACCAGGTTCCGCGAGGCCCTGGAGATCATCCGGCTGCTGTGGCAGGGCGGCTACCGCTCCTACGAGGGCAAGTACCTCCGCCTCGAGGACGCCCGCGTCTTCGACCTGCCTCCCGAACCGCCACTGATGGCGGTCGCCGCCAGCGGCCCCGCCTCCTGCCGGATCGCGGCCGAACTCGGCGACGCGCTCTTCGCCACCGAGGAGAAACCCGAGATCGTGCGCCACTACCGCGAGGCGGGCGGCACCGGGCCCGGCTATGCCGAGGTGCCGATGGCCTGGGCGGAGGGCGAGAGCGAGGGCGCCCAGTCGGCGCTCAAGTACTTCCGCTGGGCGCTGGCCGGCTGGAAGGTGATGAGCGAACTCCCCAACCCGGTCAACTTCGAGGCCGCCACGGCGCAGGTCCGCGAGGAGGACATCCGGCAGCGCTTCGCCTGCGGCAACGACCCGCAGCGCTACCTGGAGGTCGCCAAGCCCTTCGCGGAGGCCGGCTACGACCGTCTGGTCCTGATGAACGCGGGCCCGGACCCCAGGGGCTTCCTGGACTTCTGCGACGCGGAACTGATCGGACGCCTCAAGCGCGGCGAATAACCGGTTGCGCGGGCCGCGGCCCTGCGCTGGGGTACCGGAGGACCCAACTGACGCCCCCGAAGGGACCCCTCGTGGCGCGAGCCGTGACCCTGATCCGCTCCCGAACCCTCTCCGATGTGGCCGAGTACGCCTACGCGGCCTCGGCACCGCCCGAAGCCCGTCTGATCTTCCTCGCGGGGGCCTGTCCGCTGGCCGCCGACGGCACCGTCACCCCCGTGGGCGACTACGCGGGCCAGGCGGCCCGGGCGGTGGACAACCTGCGCACCGCCCTCGGCGAGGCGGGCGCGGACCTCCAGGACCTGATCAGCACCAGGGTGCTGGTCGCCTCCAGCCGGCAGGAAGACCTGGTGGCGGCCTGGGAGGTCTACCGCGACGCCATGGGCGCCCACGACGTCCCCAGCACACTGATGGGCGTCACCGTACTCGGCTACACCGATCAGCTGGTCGAGATCGAGGCGATAGCGGCAGTACGCGACTGACCAGGCGCGCCCCACTTCGCTGCGCACCCGGCGCGGGGGCTGCGCTTGCCAGCCCTGCGCCTCTGGCGCAGACCTCCCAAGCACAGCAGGGGGCGCGCCCCGTAAGGGGCGCGGGGAACTGCGCGACCAGCCACGACGCACCCGCAGCCGGGGTGGTGCTCAGCCAGGCAACTGGAACGGCACCGTGTTCCAAGGCCCGGCCGGGGCCCGCAGCAGCGCGCGGTGCGCGACCAGCACCTCGGTGTACCACTCGCCGAACCGCTCCTCGTCGAAGTGCAGACAGCGGCCCATCACATACGCCGCCGAGAACTCCGCCCAGGAGCGGTACGTGCTCCGCACACCCGCGCTGACCCGCTCGATCGCGTCGTACATCTCGGCGCGGGTCGCATAGCGGGCGCCACGGCCCCAGCGGGCCATCTTGGAGGCCCGGCCCAGGTCCCAGGCCGCGATCGTACGGACCACCTCGTCGGGGCCGAGCAGTTCGTCGGCGCGGAACCGGGCCTCGTAGCGCAGGACCTTGCCGACCAGTTCGCGCATGTCCGCGATGAACGTCTCGAACTCCGGCCCGGGCGGCGCGTCGATGACGTGCCGCAGTGTCGCCTCGACGCTGTCCCGCCACAGCCCCGCGTCCACCGGGCCGCGACCGCCGTGCTCCTTCTGCAGCGCGATCCGGGCACCCAGCACGAAGTCCCAGAACCAGGGGCTGATCTCGCACTCCAGCAGCCGCTGCTGGGTCTCCAGCCAGTCCTCCCTGCTGCTGACTCCCCAGCTCTCCTCCAGCCGCTCGACCTCGGCGCTGTAGCCGGCGCCGTGCCAGTCCAGGGTGTTCCACGGGTCGCCGTTGCCGTAGCACAGGTGGGCCCCGCAGGCCAGGCCGTGCAGCAACGGGCCCTGCTCCGGGGCCCCGGTGCGGCGGGTGACGAGCCGGTCGGTGAGCGCGTGCGGGTCGAACAGCTCCTCGTGCAGGTCCGACCACACCTCCCGCTCCTCGTCGTCCACCTGGAACATCTCCTGGCAGGGCGTCGCCGCGTTGACGACCAGCACATCCACCTCGGGCGGCAGGATGTCGGCGAGGGTGCCCAGCGTGATGAACTCGTATACGACGTACGGGTGCGGGCGGGGCAGCACGCCGTCGGTGTAGACCTGGGTGATGGTCCTGGCGATGCCGTCGGAACCGGTGATCTCGCTGGTGAGCACCTGCCGCTCGGCGGGGTTCCGGTCGGCCTGCTCGATCGGCACCGGATGGTAGACGCCGTGCTCGGCGAGGACGCGCAGATAGGTGTAGCTCTCGTCGACCTCGTGCAGTTTGTACAGCCGCCGCTCCAGATCGGCCGGGGCCTTCCAACAGCCTTCGTCACCCTCGTACTCGATCACGGGGAAGATGTCGTCGTGATCGTCCTGCTCGCCTACCGCGTACACCCTCGCGCCCCGTTCCCGGCCCCGCCGTTCCCGCGCCGAGGCCCTGACCATGATCGAACGGTCACGCTACCGCTCTTGGCGGGGTGGCCGGACGCCGGGGCGGATCTTCCCTCCCGTCTGTTACGCCCAAAGCGGCTGGATACCCACCACGCTCAGCAGCGCCAGCTTCTCCGCCGCGTCCGTACCCGGCGCCGCCGTGTAGAGCACCACCCGCAGATCGCTGTCGGGCGCTACCAGGACATCGCAGTCCAGCACGATCGCGCCGGCTTCCGGATGGTCCACCGTCTTGGTGTCCATGGTGTGCCTGCCGACCGTGCCGTCCTCCCACAGCTGCCGGAACGCGGGGCTGCGCTGCGAAAGTTCGGCGACCAGGCCGTGCAGTCCGGGGTCGGACGGATAGCGGGCGGTCGCCGCGCGCAGGTCGGCCACCGCAGCCACCTCGAATCGCGCCGCCTGCTCGGCGGTGTGCCGTACTCGCGTGGGCCGCCCGGTGAAGTGCTGCCACAGGACGTTGAGTTCCCGCCCGCGCAGTGGCGACGGGTCACCCATCAACGCGGCGAACAGCGAGTTCCACTCCAGCAGCGTCCACGCCGCGTCGTAGACGCTGACCGGCGTGCCCGCCAGCTGTTCCAGCAGCCGTCGCACGCCCGGCGACAGCCGGCTGGGCAGCTGTCCGCTGTCCGGCAGCACGCGGCCCCCCAGGAGGAAGAGGTGACGCCGCTCGTCCTCCGACAGCCGCAGCGCCCGCGCCAGCGCCGCGAGCACCTGTCCGGACGGCGAGGCGGCCCGGCCCTGCTCCAGCCGTACGACGTAGTCCACCGAGATGCCCGCGAGCCCGGCCAGCTCCTCGCGCCGCAGCCCGGCCGCTCTGCGCGCCCGGCCCGTGGGCAGCCCGGAGTCGGCAGGGTCCGCCCGGTCCCGCCACCGCCGCAACGTGCGGCCCAGCTCGCTCATGCGTCCAGTCTGCGGGCCGGACGGTGGAGGGCAAGGGCTGGTCCTGGTACTGCTTTTCCCAGGAAGAACCGGCTACTCCCGGTGATCGCCGCCCCGCACCAGGGTGGGAGCCATGAGCAACACACCGACAACACCGACCGGCCCGATCACTTTGATCACCGGCGCCACCCGGGGCCTCGGTCTGGAGACGGCCCGCCGGCTGCATGCCCTGGGCCACATCGTCTACCTCGGGGCCCGCGACCCGGAACGCGGCGAGCGCGCGGCACGCGAGACGGGCGGGCGCCTGCTGCCGCTCGACGTCACCAGCGAGGAGTCCGTACGAGCCGCCGCCGAACTGCTCGGCGCACGCGAGCAGCACCTGGACGTCCTCGTCAACAACGCGGGCGTCCCCGGAGCTGTCATGACGGCCGAGGAGACGACGGCCGCCGACATGAGCACGGTCTACGACACCAACGTCTTCGGCGTCGTCCGCACCACCCGCGCCTTCCTGCCGCTGCTGCGCGCTTCGCGGGCACCCGTGGTGGTGAACGTCAGCAGCGGGCTGGGCTGCATCGGGGCCGTGGGCGACCCGAAGGTCCGCGAGGTCGCCGTGCCCGACTGGCTGCCGGCGCTCACCTATGCCTCGTCGAAGGCCGCCCTGAACATGCTCACGGCCCAGTACGCGCACGCCCTGCCCGGCTTCCGGATCAACGCCGTCGACCCCGGCTTCACCGCCACCGACTTCAACGGCCACAGCGGTCGGCGGACGGTCTCCGAGGGCGCCGAGATCATCGTGCGGATGGCCCGCGTCGGTCCGGACGGTCCCACCGGCGGCTACTTCGCCGACCACGGAGCACTGCCGTGGTGAGCGGCCGGGGGACGCCCAACGTGACCCGTGTCGAGCTCGTCCACGACCTCGTCTGCGCCCGCTCCTACCTGGGCTTCACCCGGCTGCGGCGGGCAGTCGAGCGCCACCGCGCGGAGGGCGGCGCGGCCGAACTCGTCCTGCGCCCGTCCCGGATCCGGCCTGAGGCATCGGCCGAGGGCGAGCCGCTGTTCGAGGTGCACCGCCGCGAGCGTGGCGAGGAGATCGCCCGCGCCATCCGCGCGGACCGCACCCTGGGCGCCGCCGACGGTCTCACCTTCCGCTTCGACCGTGCGGTCTTCACCAACACCTACGCGGCCCACCACCTGACGGCCCAGGCCGCCACCCAGGGTCGCGCGCTCCGGATGGCCGCCCGCCTCTTCCGCGCCTACTTCACCGACGGCCTGCATATCGCCGACCCCACGGTGCTGGCCGGGCTGGCAGCCGAGGAGGGCGTACGGCAGGAACCGGATCTCCGCGACGAGCTCGACGCCGAGCTGGCCCTCACCCAGCCCCTCGGCAGCCCGACCGGCCCGGTCTTCCTCGTCGCGGGCCACCAAGTCCTCCACGAGGAGCCGACGGAGGACGAACTGCTGGCTTTCCTGAGGGAGGGCAGACGCGCCCCGTAAGGGGCGCGGGGAACTGCGCGATCGGCCACAACCAACCCGCATCCCGCAAGCTTCAGGAAGCGTCACCCCCTCACCGGGGCAACGAAGGGGCCTCATACTGGGGGCGGCGGCCAAGGGCCCGCCGGTGGCGGTCGACGGCGGCCAGTTGGACGACCTCCCGCAGGACGCCCAACCGGCCGCGGGCCAGCAGTCGGCCAACGGCCGCGAGCAGCCGGGGCCGGGTCAGGATGTCGGTGGGTCTCGCCCGATGGTTGACCATCTCGAAGAGACCGTCGGCCACGCCCGCGCGACGCATCCCGCGCAGCACCTCGGGCAGGACGGCGGGCAGCGGTGCGAGGCTGCCGATGTCGGTCGCGAACCAGTACGGCTCCACGAACTCCGCGTCCCGCCAGGCGCCCCAGCGGCGTAGTGCCTCGTCCAGCTCTGCCGCGTCTCCGCCGCCCCCGCCGAGTTGCCCAGTGACGGTCTCCGCCAGCCGAGCCGCCTGGAGGAAGGCATCGCCGATGCCACGTCCTGCTGTCGGGTCCTTGAAGTGGCCCGCGTCGCCCACCAGCACCCAGCCGGGGCCGGTCGGTTCGCGGAAGTATCCCTTCCAGTGGGTCGTCCCGTGCGGCTCGCCGACCAGCCGGGCGCCGGCCAGCGCCTTGGCCACCGGCTCGGAGGCCCGTGCGTACTCCAGCAGGCTGCCGGGCAGTCCGGCGCGGAACTCGCGCAGCCGGGCCGGGTCGACCCCCACCTGCACCTGGTAGAGCCCGTCGTCGGTGGGCAGACCGAGCACCACGCGGTCGGCCCAGCGGTGGAAGACGAAGGTCGGATCCCCGATCTCGGCGTCCGCGAAGTAGCTCCAGAACAGGGCGAACTGGTTGGGCGTCACATGGTAGGAACGGGCGCCCGCCAGCCGCGCGACGGTGGAGGCGCGGCCGTCGGCGCCCACCACCAGCCGGGCCCGCAGCACCCGCTCCTCCCCGGCGCCGCCCCGGGGCGCCGTCCCGGTGCCGCTCCGGGATTCCCCGTCCCCCGTGGCAGTGGAGACCCGGACTCCCGTCACCCTGCCGTCCTCCGCCCTGACCAGGTCCGTCACCGCGGTACGGGTCAGCAGCGCGGCGCCCGCGTCCTGGGCGGCCCTGACGAGTACGGGGTCGAGCCGGAAGCGGCGCACCGACATCACTCCGCCGGGATCGCCCGGGCGCACCGGCCAGGTCGCGGGCCAGCGCACATCGCCCACACGCGCGTCGGCCCGCGCGATCATCGGGGCACCCGTCGCGCGCAGCTCGTCCAGCACGCCGAGCGAGTCGAGGAAGGCCAGCGCGTCGGCCTCGAAGACATGGGTCGAGGGGGTGTCGGAGGGCAGCTCCGCCTTCTCCACCAGGCAGACCTCGAACCCCTCCCGGGCCAGCAGCGTCGCCAGCGGTGCCCCCGCGCATCTGGCCCCGACCACGACCACGTCGTACTGCTCGTCACTGCTGCTCATCGCTGCCCCTCGCGTTTCGTCCGCGTGCTGCGCGTGCCGTAGCCGGACCAGTAACCTAGTCGTTGCTAGGTTCATCTGGTCCGACTAAACCTAAGGATCGCTAGGTTGTCAACCGACAAGCCCCGCAAGCGGATGAGCGCGGAGCAGCGCCGTACCGTCATCGAGGAGGCAGCCACCGAGGTCTTCGCCGCGCACGGCTACCAGCGCGCCTCGATGGAGGAGATCGCCCGCCGCTCCGGCGTCTCCGTGCCCGTCGTCTACGACCACTTCTCCTCCAAGCGCCAGCTCCATCGCCGCCTGCTGGAACGGCACTTCGCCGACCTGCGCCGACTGTGGCGCGAGCGGCTCCCCGACCCCGGCTCGGGCGGTGCGCCGGAGGAACTGGGCACCGAGGAGGTGTCCCGGGCCTTCGACGCCTGGTTCCGCTACATCGAAACCCACCCCTACGCATGGCGGATGCTCTTCCGCGACACCACGGGGGACGCCGCGGTCCGCGCCGACCACCAGGCCGTCATCGCCGAGAGCCGCGACGCGCTGCTCCCCTTCTTCGCCCGGCTGGTCGGCATCCCCCTCCACGAGGACCCCGACAGGGCCCCCGATGAAGAGACCCGGATCGAGGCGGAGATGGCCTGGGAGGTGTGCCGCAGCGTGCTCCAGGGGCTGGCCCTGTGGTGGCACGAACGCTCCGAAGTCCCCCGCGAAAAGGTGGTGTCGGCCGCGGTCGACGCCGTGTGGACCGGCTTCGAGCGCTCCCGTGTCACCCGGAAGCGGCCCTGAGCGGGACACGATCGACATGGCAGGATGGAACTGCCGTGCACGTTCGGTCGGTTGCAGCGCGCGACCCGGTAGCAGGAGGGGGCAGGATGAGCAGTCTCAACAAAGGGATCGGCAAGGTGGAGGTCACCCTCAAATGGGACCCCAGCGCCATGGGGGAGCCGCCGCACGACCTCGACATCGTGGCCGCCACGTACACCGCGGACGCCCCCTACGGTGAGCCCGCCTACCTCGTTCACTTCGACAGCCGCTCGCCGGACGGCACCATCACCCTGAACCGGGACAGCAAGACGGGCCAAGGGTTCGGCTCCGACGAGGTGATGATCCTCGAACTGGAGCGCCTGGCAGACAACTACGCACGGGTCGTCGTGGGGGTCGCCATCCAGCAGGGCGAGGGCCGCAAGACGTTCGACCAGGTGCCCAATACAGCGGTGCAGATCCGCGAGGGCTACGAGGAGCTGTCCACGACCGACTTCTCCGGCGTCGCGCGCTCCACGGCGGCGACGGTCGCCGAGTTCGTCCGGGGCGACAGCGGGGAATGGCACCACACCGTCGTGCTCCGCGGCTATGACGGCGCCCCCGAAGACTTCGCCTCCCACATGGGCATCCCGGAACAGCGCCAGCCCTGACCCCCGCGCCGCGCCGTGCCGCGTCGCGCTGTGCCGCGCCGCCCCACGCTGCGCGTGCTGCGCTGCGCCGCCCCACGCTGCGCGTGCTGCGCTGCGCTGCAGCAGTGCGTTGCTGTGCTGTGCTGTGCTTGGGAGGTCTGCGCCTGGGGGTACCCCCTGCTCGAAGAGCTTGGGGGAGCAGGGCTGGCAAGCGCAGCGCACCGGCCCGCACCCGGCGACGATGCGCCAGCCCCTGCGAGGGGCGGCCGCCGCCCGGGTGCGGGCCGTTTCGTTGCCGTCTGCGGCCCGGTGGCCGCTGCGCTTGCCCACCCTGCGCCCTGGGGGTACCCCCTGCTCGAAGAGCTTGGGGGAGCAGACTGCCCAAGCGCAGCTTAGGGTTGCGGCCCGCGCAGCCCAAGCGCCGCCAAGCGTTGCGCCGCGCCGCCCAAGCGCAGCTAAGGGTTGCGCCGCGCAGCAAGCGCCGCGCCGCCAAGCGCAGCGGGGGGAGTTGTAGGGGGAACCCCCCTACAACTCCTTGACCCGCACATTCCGGAAAGACACCACGTCAGTGGCCCCGTGGACTTGGAGGCCCACGTACCCCGAGGCGTAGCGGCGACCGTCGGTGCCGGGGTCATCACCGCGGGGCGGTTCGAAGACCTGGCCGCGGTCGTTCTCGAACTCGTTGATCAGCCTGCCGTTGCGGTAGATCTCGTAGTGCTGGCCGATCACGCGGATCTCGTAGTCGTTCCAGGTGCCCTTCGGGGTGACGCCGGCGCCGGCCAGGCCGACGCGGTCGAACCCGTAGACGGAGCCGGTCTTGTACATGTCCCCGTCCGGGCGGTCCAGGATCTGCAACTCGTGGCCGTACTTGATGGCCACCCACTCCGGTCGCGACTCCTCCGGGTGGTCGTGCACATCGGGGAATCGGACGAAGACGCCGCTGTTGGCCCTGCCCTCACCGGGTGCGTCGTCGCGGAACTGGAGCTTCAGCGAGAAGTCCGCGTACTTCCGCTTCGGATACCACAGCATCCCCATGCCGTCGACCTTCGCGTCGCTGGTCATGGTGCCGTCGTCGTTGAGCCCGAACCTGCCGCCGCCGACCTGCTCCCAGTTGGCGAAGGACTCCTTGCTGCCGTCGAACAGGTCGCGATACCCGGTGTTCTGACCCGGCGTACCGATGCCGGAACTCTTGGCGGCGCGGTTGATGAGCTTCTGCTCGCGGGCGACGATCACGCCCTCCTTGACGAGCTGCGCGGTGACACCGCGCACGTGCTTGAGGAACAGTGCCTGTGACGTCCACTCCTTCTCGTCCTCGATCAGCTCGTTGATGGTGCAGCGGCGTTTCGTCATCCGATTGGGTACGCCTGTGTCGACGGTGCCGACGATCACCGTCTCCCGCTCGTCGTACTCCGGACAGTCGGGAGCGGGCACTCCGCCGCCCGCCACGACGCGGAAGGACACCTTCTGCGGCTCGGAGGTGTTGCCCGCCTTGTCGGTGGCGCGGTACGTCACCGCGTGGTAGCCGGCCCGGTCGACGACCAGTGGCCCGGAGTAGGTGACGTACGGCGCGCCGTCCAGCGAGTACTCGATCTTCGCCACGCCGGACTTGTCGTCCGTCGCGGTCACCGTGACCGTGGCCTTGCCGACGAAGTTGCCGTCCGAGTTCTTGCTGCCCTCGGCCTTGCCCTCGGTCGTGGGCGGGGTGGTGTCCACATCCGGCGGTTCGACGACGGTGAAGCTCTCCGACTTCTCCTCCGCCGCGTTCCCCGCCTTGTCCCTGGCCCGGTAGCGGACGGTGTGCTCGCCCGCGTCCGTGACCGTCACCGGTGCGGTGTAGGGCTGGAAGTCGCCGCCGTCCAGGGCGTATTCGACGGTGTCGACGCCCGAGCCCGCGTCCGAGGCTGTCACCGTGACCGTTGCGCTGCCCAGGTAGTTGCCGGCCTCGTCCTTGTCGCCCTCGACCGTGGCGGAGGTCTGCGGCGGCGTGGTGTCCTCACCCGGATCGCCGCCGGTCACCACCAGGGTGCCCTGCATCTGCTGATGCCCCGGGATGGTGCAGTGGTACTTGTAGGTACCCGGGGTCAGGGTGACCTCCGCCGTGTGCTTGCCGCCCTGCGAGTCGTTGGGCGAGGCCAGGATGTTGAGGTCGACGTCCTGGTTGTAGTCCGGGTCGGAGGTGACGAAGGTGAGGGTGTGCGACATACCGGAGGTGTTGCCGGTGGCCGCGCTGTTCTCGAAGACGATCGTCGCCTTGCCCGCCACCGCGGTCGTCGGCGCCGAGGCGTATTTCGTCATGTCGTCGTCGGCGGTCCAGGTCAGCACCTGCTCGGCCGCCCCGGCCCCGCCCCGCTGGGCGCTCGCGGTCCCGGCCGGAGCCGTGCCCTTGCCCCACGCCGTGGCGGAGGTGAGACCGAGAACCATCAACAGCGCCGCCAGCAGGGCCGTCAGCAGTCTGCGCCGCTCCCGTCTTTGCCGGCGCCTCACCCGTGCGCTCGCCGTCATCGGCCCGTCCCCTTCCGCAGTGCCGGTTCGGCCATGTCCTCAGGGCTCGGCGTCGGCTCGCCGCCCTTGTACGTCACCCGCCACAGCGCCGACTTGTCGTCGGAGGTGAAGAACCCTCGCCCGTAGTCCAGGACGTACAGCGACCCGTCCGGACCGAACTTCCAGTCCATGAGGTTGCGGATGCCGCCCTCGCCGACGGGGACGATCTGGTCCAGGCTCTCCGGGTGGGCCGGCAGCGCGCCCACGGTGTCGCCCTCGGGCATCACCAGCGCGTGCCGTGGCTGGTCACCGTCGTAGAAGTCGCCCACGAACCACTTGCCGTCCCAGTAGGAGGGCCACTTGTGCTGCGACGGGTTGTCGGCGTCGTACCGGTACAGCGGCCCGTTCATCGCCGCCTGGCCGCCGCCCTTGAGCCAGGAGAGGGTGAGCTTCTGCTCGGCCGGCTTGTAGCTCGGGACGCCGTTCTCGTCGCGGGGGAAGTCGGGACCTCCGCCCTGCGGGGAGTACCAGATGTTGTTGTTGCGGGCCGGCGGGATGTTGACCAGGCCGTCGTTGTTGGGCGACTCGTTCTTCAGATGGTCGCAGTCGTACCAGCCCAGCGGCTTGCTCGGGTCGGGCAGATTGCGGTCGCGGTAGGGCTGCTTGTTGCCCATGCAGTACGGCCAGCCCTGGTTGCCCGCGCTGGTGATCTTGGCGAAGGTGTCGTACTTCGCCGGCCCCCAGGTCGGGCTCGGCGTCTGCGCGTCGGGGCCGACCCAGCCCGCGTACAGGGTGTCCGTCTTCTTGTCGACGGCGATCCGTGACGGGTTGCGCACGCCCATCACATAGATCTCCCCGCGGGTCTTGCCGCCGCCCTCATCGGTCTCCTTGCCGGTGAAGAGGTTGCCCTTGGGGAGGGTGTAGGTGCCGTCGTCCTCGGGGTGGATACGCAGGATCTTGCCGTTGAGGTTGTTGGTGTTGCCCGCAGTGCGGCGCGCGTCGGCGAAGGAGACACCCTTGAAGGACGGCTCCGGGTTGTTGCCCGAGTAACCGTCGCTGAACCGGGAGGAGTTGTTGTCACCCGTGGCGATGTAGAGGTTGTCCTCGGAGTCCCAGGCCATGCCGCCGCCCGCGTGGCAGCAGCTGTGGATCTGCACCGGCCACTTGAGCAGCACCTTCTCCGAGTCCAGGGCCAGCTTGTCGGTCGCCTTGTCCAGGGTGAAGCGGGAGACCCGCCGCTCGGCCATATGCGTCTCGCGGTCGATCTCACTGTGCGGCGTGTAGTGCAGATAGACCCAGCCGTTCTCGGCGAAGTCCGGGTCCAGCTCGATGCCGAGCAGCCCCTCCTCGTTCTTGACCAGCTCGTCGCCGCCGCCCTTGTTACCGAAGACCGTCAGCTCGCCCGCGAGGGTGACTTTTTCCGTCTTCGGGTTCCAGATGTGCACCTGGCCCTTGCCCTTGCCGATGTCCGGGTCGTTCCAGTCGGTGACCACCGGCTGGTCGGCGTCGCCGCCGCCGCGGCCGATGTAGAAGACCCGGCCGTCCTTCGCCGTGACCACACCGTGCGGCTCACCGATCTGGTCGGACTGGCCCGGCTGGTTGGGCTTGGTCAACCGCTTCGCCTCGTAGTTGGACGAGATCGCCGCGTGGCAGTCGGCCCGCGCCAGCCGCGTCGTCCACATCAGCGCACCCCGCAGATGGCTGCGGAAGTCGGTCTCCGCGAAGCTGGACCTGGTGCCGCCCATGGCGGTGTAGAACGAGCGCCCGCCGTCGTAGTCGCGGCACCAGGAGACGGGGTGGTCCCAACTGCCCGCGTCCTGGCCCGGGTCGTAGCTGTTGGTACGGACCCGTGCGACCGTGTGCACCTTGCCGGAGGGGTTCTCCTGCCAGTTGAGCCACTTGTCGGGGCGCTTCCACTCGACGGGCAGCTCCTTGGTCGCCGGGTGCTGCCGGTCGCCGACCTCGACGACGGCACGCTGCACCTTCGCCGGGCTGTGCTCGGCGGGCCGGGCGCCGATCAGCCCGGAGTACCAGTCCGAGTACGGTTCGGCGCGCGCCGCATCGTGGATACCGAGGAAGCCGCCGCCCGCCTCCATGAAGCTCTCCAGCCCGGCCTCCTGCTCGGGGTCGAGCACATCGCCGTCACCGGTGAGGAAGACCACGGCGTTGAAGCGGCCCAGCCGCGGCTTGGTGAAGATCGCCGGGTCGTCCGTGGCCTGGATCGTGAACCGCTCCTGGGCCGGGCCCTGTTGCCCGATCTTCTCGATGGCCTCGATCGCGGCGTCGACGGTGGGGGACTCCTCGCCCGTCGCGCCGTGGAAGACCAGGACGCGTACGTCCTCGCTGCCCGGCGGGCTCGGCAGCGCAAGCTTGGGCGCGGGTGTTCCCGGTGGCGGCGCCGCGAGCGCCGGTGCGCCGAGCAGCCCGGCGGCGAGCGCACCGGCCAGCAGCGCGGCAATCCTTCTGCGCCGGGGTCTCGCCCGTTTTGGGTGCGGTTGGAGCCGCATGCGTGATCCACCCCTCTTCCGTCACAGAAACGTGGCAGAAGCTAGACCTCTTTCGGCGGTTCGCCAAGGTCTATGACCACAACTCGACGAACTTTGTCCTGAGTGTGGATAAACAGTCCCGTCGGCGCTACCGTCCCCCTCGACCGTCCTCAACTCGCTTCGTACGGCGCACCGTTCAGCACCCCCCGTACACCCCACGCCACACGACTCACGCCTCACGTCTCCGGGGAGAACGAGAACGATGAGCGGAAACCCCAGCACCCCGAGCCGCCGTTCCTTCAACAGAGGTCTGCTGGCTTCAGGCGCCGTCGCAGCGGTCGGCGGCAGCGCGCTGACTGCCGCGACCACGTCGTCCACGGCCGCACCCGTCCGCTCCTCGGCTGTACGCCGGGCGGGCAAGGGCGGCGAGACCCGGCGGATCAAGATGTACGCCGAGAAGCTCTCCGACGGGCAGATGGGCTACGGCCTGGAGAAGGGCAAGGCCACCGTCCCCGGCCCGCTCATCGAGCTCATCGAGGGCGACACTCTGCACATCGAGTTCGAGAACACCATGGATGTCGCCGCCAGCCTCCACCCGCACGGCGTGGACTACGACATCGCCAACGACGGCACCAAGATGAACAACAGCCACGTCGAGCCCGGCGGCAAGCGCACCTACACCTGGCGCACCCACAAGCCCGGCCGCCGCAAGGACGGCACCTGGCGTCCCGGCAGCGCCGGCTACTGGCACTACCACGACCACGTCGTCGGCACCGAGCACGGCACCGGAGGAATCCGCAACGGCCTCTACGGGCCCGTCATCGTGCGTCGCGAGGGAGACATCCTGCCCGACGCCGACCGGCAGTTCACCATCGTCTTCAACGACATGACCACCAACAATCTCAAGAAGGGCCCCGACTTCAAGGCGACGGTGGGCGACCGCATCGAGATCATCATGATCACGCACGGTGAGTACTACCACACCTTCCATGTGCACGGTCACCGCTGGGCGGACAACCGCACCGGACTGCTGGAGGGCCCCGAGGACACCAGCCGGATCATCGACAACAAGATCACCGGCCCCGCGGACTCCTTCGGCTTCCAGCTCATCGCGGGGGAGGGCGTGGGAGCGGGCGCGTGGATGTACCACTGCCACGTCCAGAGCCACTCCGACATGGGTATGGCGGGCCTGCTGCTGATCGCCAAACCGGACGGCACCGTGCCGGGCCACGGGGACCACGGGGGCCATCACTGACGGCTGCGCGCCGAGGCCGCTGAACTGCGACAACGCACCGCCGCGCCGGGCGTGGTAGGGTGAAGTTGTTGCAGTTTTGGTACCCATAACTTATGCGCGCCTGAGCTTTGTAGCTCGGGCGTGTTTTGTCTTCCGGAGCCTTTCTGGAAGGGGTCATTGCGGCGACGCGGAGCGTACGAGGTGTGCGACTCCCAGCCACCCTGAAGGAGAAGAAGATGGCATCCGGCACCGTGAAGTGGTTCAACTCGGAAAAGGGCTTCGGGTTCATTGAGCAGGACGGCGGCGGCGCCGACGTCTTCGCCCACTACTCGAACATCGCGGCCCAGGGCTTCCGTGAGCTCCACGAAGGCCAGAAGGTCAACTTCGACGTCACGCAGGGCCAGAAGGGCCCGCAGGCGGAGAACATCACCCCCGCGTGAAGCTGACGCTTGACGCATAGCAACACCAACTGGGGCCCGCACCGTCAAGGTGCGGGCCCCAGTTGGTGTCCCGGGCCGACCGGCTACGGCAACATCCACGCCAGCGCATGCGACTGGAGCAGCACCAAAAGGCAGACGCCCAAGAGAAGCAGCGCGCTCCAGCCGATGGCCTTCCGGAAAAGAACGGCCTCCTTGCCGAGCAACCCCACCGCGGTAGCCGCAATCGTCAGATTCTGCGGGCTGATCATTTTGCCGACGACCCCGCCTGAGGTGTTCGCGGCGACCAGCAGCGTCGGGTCCAGCCCCGCCTCGTCGGCCGCGGTCTGCTGAAGGGTGGCGAACAGCGCGTTGGCCGAGGTGTCCGAGCCGGTCACGGCGGTGCCGAGCCAGCCGAGGACCGGTGAGAGGAAGGCGAACGCCGCACCCGCGCCCGCGATCCAGGTGCCGATGGTGATGGTCTGGCCGGACAGGTTCATCACATACGCGAGCGCCAGCACCGAACCCACCGTGAGCAGCGCCCAACGCAACGTAAGCACTGTACGGGCGAACTCCCGCACCGCGTCCCACGCGCGCACCCGGTAGACGGCGGCCACCAGCACCCCGCACAGCACGAGTAGCGAGCCGGGGGAGGACAGCCACGGGAAGACGTACGTGGTGGTGGAGGACTGCTCCCCGGAGGCCGTGAGCACCTCCCCGTCGAGCCCCGGCCACGGCACCGACACATCGCTGTCGGCGAGGAACTCCTTGGCGGGCTCCCAGAGCTTGGCGACCGAGAAGACGGCGATCACGATGAGATAGGGAACGAAGGCCAGCACGATCCGGGCCCCGGACAGCGGCCGGCCCCCGCCGTCCCGCTCCACCCCGTCGGGCGACCCCTCGCCGGGCACTCCCGCGCCGGACGGCCCGGCGCTGTCGCCCGCCGCCTCCCGGCGCTCGCTTTCCGCCGCGCGCAGCAGCTCCTCCCGTACCCGCTCGCTCTCGGCCGGCCGCCAGACGCGGAGGAAGGCGACGACGGCCCCCAACGCGACCAGTGAGGCGATGATGTCGGTGAGCTCCACGGAGATGTAGTTGGCGCTCACGAACTGCGCCACGGCGAACGCCCCTCCGCACACCAGCGCGGCGGGCCACGTCTGCCGGAGGCCCGGCACCCCGTCCACCAGCGCCACCAGCAGCAGCGGGACGAACAGCGCCAGCAGCGGCGTCTGGCGGCCGACGTACGCACCGATGTCCGTATAGTCGATGCCGGTCAGGGTGCCCGCGGTGATGATCGGCGTCGCGATCGCCCCGAACGCCACCGGAGCGGTGTTGGCCACCAGCACTGTGACGGCGGCCCGCACCGGCGAGAAGCCGAGCGCCATCAGCATCACACCGGTGATCGCCACCGGGGCGCCGAACCCGGCCAGCGCCTCCAGCAGCGCGCCGAAGCAGAAGGCGATGATGAGGGCCTGGATCCGCGGATCGTCGCTGACGAGGTTGAACGCGCGCCGCAGATCCGCGAACCGGCCGCTGGTGACGGTGAGCTGGTGCACCCACAGCGCGGCGAGCACGATCCACATGATCGGGAACAGCCCGAAGGCCGCCCCCTCCGTCCCCGCCAGCAGCGCCAGGTCCACCGGCATCCCGTAGGCCCACACCGCCACCACCACCGAGGTGCCCAGCGCGGCGAGCCCCGCCCAGTGGGCCTTCAGCCGCAGACCCCCCAGCAGCACGAACAGGGTGAGCAGGGGCAGCGCTCCCACCAAGGCGGACAGCGCGAGGCTGTCGGCCACGGGGGACAGGTCCGGACGGTACATGTCTCACCCTCGCCCTCGAACAGGTGCGTCCCGAACTGATCGTTCCGCAAGGTTGGTTCGAGAACAGCCCGCTGTCCATAGGTCCGGCATCATGAACGTATGGCCCGACGCAAACCCGCCCGCCCAGTACGCCGCCCCGCCCCGCCCTCGGCCTGCCCCTGCGGAGCCGCCCGCCGGGGGGCACCTCCCGGCCGGACGCTGAGGGAGGAGTGCTGCGGCCGTTTCCACCGCGGCGATGCGGCGCCCGCCACCCCGGAGGAGCTGATGCGCTCCCGCTACGCCGCCTTCGCGCTGGGGGAGACGGAGTATCTGCTGCGCACCTGGCACCCGGACACCCGCCCGGCGACCCTCGACCTGAGCGGCGGCCCCCGCTGGACCGGACTGGAGATCCTCGCCACTTCCGGCGGGAGCGCCTTCCACGACGAGGGAACGGTCACCTTCCGTGCCCACTACCTCGGAGCCGGCGGCGAGCCCGGCGTGCAGGAGGAGCGCAGCCGGTTCATCCGGGTGGACGGTGTCTGGATGTATGTGGGCGGAAGCGTGGCCTGAGGCCCGGTGTCAGTCCCCCGCGACGTCCTGCGGGTACCAGCGCAGCTCGACGGTGTTGCCGTCCGGGTCCCGCACATAGACCGACTGGGCAGAGCCCCGGGCCCCGAAGCGGCTGACCGGGCCCTCCAGCACCTCGAAGTCACCCGAGTCGATGACCGTCTGCCAGTCGAGCGGCTCGACGACCAGACAGAGGTGATCGACGTTCGACTCTCCCCCGGCCTCCGGCCGGGAGGCGCCCCCACGCGGGCGGTCCAGCAGATCGATGATCGTGGTCGGACTGACCCGTACCGAAGGGAACGGGACCTCACCGGCCCGCCACTCCTCGACCCGGACCGGCTCCAGCCCCAATGGCCCGCAGTAGAACTCCAGCGCGCGCTCGACGTCACGCACATTGAGCACGAGGTGGTCGAAGTCCTTGACCTTCATCGGTAACCCTTCGGTAGCTCAGTCCTCGGAGTCTTCCAGTACGCGGAACTCCAGTCCGGCGCGGATCAGTCGGCCGGTCAGCGCCTCGCCCATCGCGACGGAGGTCGTCACCTGGCCCGAGGTGGGCGGCAGGTCGTCGTGGGCGAGGCAGAGCGCGCCCTCGGCGAGCATCTTGGCCGTCTCGTCGTAGCCGGGGTCGCCGCCCGCGACCTCGGTGACCACCCGGCGCCCGCCGCCCCGGCCCACGAAGCGCACCGAGAACCAGCTGCGCGCCCGCCGCTGCTCGTCCGGTCCCTCGCCGGGGGCCAGCCGCGCGGCGAGGAAGCGCCGCAGGGGCGGCAGCTGCGCCGCGGCGAACACGCCGCCCGCACCCGCGATGCCGCCGACGGCGACCGGCAGCCGCCGTACGGCCGCGTAGTGGCGGTAGGTGAAGGCGGGACCGTACCGCTCCAGCGCGGCGGCCGAGCGCCCCACGATCTGCGGGTCGATCGTCGGCAGCGGCACGGCCCACAGACCCAGCTCGTCCTCGCGCCGCACCCTGCCGGTGGGTGTGCGGATCGTACGGTGCGCAGGGCGTGGGTCTGCGGCGCGGCGGGACTTGGCGGTGCGGAGCATCCGGTCGGCACGGGAGAAGGACAGCAGCGCGCTTCCCCACGTACCGCCGGAGAAGGCCGCGTTGGAGCGTACGAAGCCGTCCACGCTCAGCGGCACGCCCACCGGCAGCTGTTCCACGGTGAAGCGGGCGCCCAGGTCGTGCGGTACCGAGTCGAAGCCGCAGGCGTGCACGAGCCGCGCACCGGTCTCCTTGGCGCGGGACTGGTGCCGCAGGTACATCAGATCCACGAACTCCGGCTCGCCTGTGAGATCGAGATAGTCCGTACCGGCTTCGGCGCAGGCGGCCACCAGCCGGGTGCCGTACCGCAGGTAGGGGCCCACGGTGCTGGCCACCACCCGGGAGCGGGCCGCCAGTTCGGCCAGGGAGCGGGCATCGTCGGCGTCGGCGGTCACCAAGGGCAGATCGGCCGTGTGCGAGTGCGCGGCGGCCAGACGGTCGCGCAGAGCCTTCAACTTCTGCTGACTGCGCCCGGCCAGCGCCCAGCGGCAGGCACGGGGCGCATGTGCGGCCAGATACCGACTGGTCAGTTCGCCCACGAATCCGGTCGCCCCGTACAGGACGACATCGAACTCTCGCTGGTCTCGCTCCGCTGCCTCGGCGTCAACCACAGAAACCTCTCCGGGCCCAGGAGCCCTTACCGGCCTTACCGACGGGTAGTTCGGGTACGGCCCTCATTTCAGCAGACGCGACAGCCGCCGGTCCGCGAGGGGCTTCCCGCCGGTCTGGCAGGTGGGGCAGTACTCCAGCGTCGAGTCACGGAACGAGACGGAGCGGATGGTGTCCCCGCACACCGGACACGGCTCGCCCGCGCGGCCGTGCACCCGCAGCCCGAGCCGCTTGCCCGCCTTCAGCTCGGTGGCCGACAGCCCCCGCGCCCGCTCCACGGCGGAGACGAGGACCTCCCGCAGCGCGGTGTACAGCGTGGTGGTCTCGGCGTCGGACAGCTCGGCGGCGAGCCGGAACGGCGACATCTTCGCCGCGTGCAGGATCTCGTCCGAATAGGCGTTGCCGATCCCCGAGATGACCGACTGGTCCCGCAACAGGCCCTTGATCTGCTGGCGTCGGCCCGCCAGCAGAGCGGCGAACGCCTCGCGGTCGAAGGCGGGGGAGAGCGGGTCGGGGCCGAGCCGCGCGATGCCGGGCACCTCCTCCGGGTCCCGTACGGCATAGACCGCGAGCCGCTTCTGGGTGCCCGCCTCGGTCAGATCGAACCCCTCGGCCTGCTCGCCGGCCAGCTCCAGACGGAGCGCGAGCGGGCCCTTGCCGGGGCGCGGCGGCGTGGCGGGCAGGGCATCCTGCCACCGCAGCCACCCCGCCCTGGCGAGATGGACGACCAGATGCAGTTCCCCGCCCAGCGCCAGGTCGAGGAACTTTCCATGCCGTACGACCTCGGTGAAGGCCCGGCCTTCCAGCGCGTCCAGCGGCGGGTCGTACGTCTTGAGCACGCTGATCGCGACCGGCAGGACGCGCCGGACAGTGCGTCCGGTCAGCCGTTCCGCCAGAAAGCCCCGCAGCGCCTCGACTTCGGGAAGCTCCGGCATGGTGTCTCCTCCCGGGACGCGACCCGGCCGGGACGCGGGTCGTCAGACCAGCTTGGCCTCATGGGTGATCGGAGTGGCCTTCAGCGCCTGGCTCACCGGGCAGTTCTGGGCGGCCTCCGCGGCGGCGGAGGCGAACGCGGCCTGGTCGATGCCGGGCACCTCGCCCTCCACGGTCAGATGGATACCGGTGATGCCCGTGCCCGGCTGGAAGTCGACGGCGGCCTTGATGGTCAGCCGGGTGGGCGGGGTGCCCGCGCTGTTGAGGCCGTTGGAGAGCGCCATCGAGAAGCAGCTGGAGTGCGCGGCGGCGATCAGCTCCTCCGGGCTGGTCCTGCCGCCGGGCTCCTCGGCGCGCGACGCCCACGAGACCGGGTACTGGCCGATGCCCGAGGAGTCGAAGGTGACGGTGCCCGATCCCTCCGTCAGGTTGCCGTTCCAGACCGTGTGGGCGGTGCGTGTGGTGGCCATCGTGATCTCTCTCCGTAACGCTGATGTCAACAGTGCCAGGTGGTCCCGCAAGTGTCGCAGTACCCGATCCTGCGCTCCCACCACACCCGTCGCACCTTCTGACGCGCCGGGGCGCCCGGATCCCGCTCAACCCGTTCAACAACTTCCGGCCGGACGAGGGCCCGTGCGGGGGTACGGTATGGGATTCAACGGGTATCAAAAAGTAATCAACGTCGTGCAGAGAGTGAAATGAGAGTGGGTGGCGCGCAATTATGATCAAGGGGATCGATGTCTCCTCGTACCAGCCCGAGGACTACAGCACTCGGGGCATCGAGTTCGTCTTCATCAAGGTCACAGAGGGGAAGTCCTACACCAACCCCAAGTGGGTCGAGCAGCGCAAGACCGGCCGCGACGCGGGCCTGGTCACCGGCTTCTACCACTTCGTCAGGTCGGGGAGCATGAAGGCCCAGGCCGACTACTTCCTCTCGAAGATCAACCTCGTCGCGGGCGACATGCTCGCGCTGGACTGGGAGGACCCCAAGGTCAGCAACGACGAGAAGGACGAGTGGATCAAGTACGTGCAGGGCAAGGCCGACGGCCACAAGGTCCTGCTGTACTGCAACCGCGACTTCTGGCTGAACCGTGACAAGACGTCGTTCGCAGGCGACGGCCTGTGGATCGCGCAGTACAACGGCAAGCCCGGCGAGCCCGACATCAAGCACCGCTGGCGCTTCCACCAGTACACGAGCGACCCGATCGACACCAACCTGGGCGAGTTCGACAGCCGCGAAGCGCTGCGCACCTGGGCGGGCGGCAAAAAGGGCGACTCGGACGAGAAGTGAGCAGGGCGCGGTTTTCGTGGGGAGGCTGCGCCCCGAAGGGGCGCGGGGCTGTGTTCATGTGCGGCTCCGCCGCGTGGGCGCGAGTTGCCACAACGAACCTGTAGCCCGCGAACTTCGGGCAGGGGCACCCCCTTACCGGCACAACGGAGGGGCGGTGCAAGATCCGCCGGACACGGCCTGGGCTCCCGCCCGGCACCGGGGAGGGTTACGCTCCCGTGCATGCCGGAAGCCAACTCCCCCTCCTCCCCAGCCCGCGCCGCCCGCTCCGACGACGACGCTCGTACCGACGACCCCGCGACCGCGCCCGAACCGCACGGGTCGAACCAGCAGGACAGGCCGGACGAGGGCGAGGCGGAGCGGCCGGCGTTGACACCGCGCCAGGCGCGGCGCATACGCATAGTCGTCTCCGCCGTCGTCATGCTCGCGGTGGCCGTCGCTCTGGTCATCCGGCTGGGCTCGGCGCCCTCGGTGCTCACCGTCGGCTTCTACGGCGTCGCGCTGATCCTCTCGGGTACGGCCATCGCGCTCAGCCGCAGGGGCCGCACCCGGGTGGCGACGGCGGTACTGGCGCTCGGTTTCGTCCTCGTCGTGTTCGGCGAGTGGTTGCTGGGCTTCTCGGGCGGCCCCTGATCCGGACGCCGAACGCGAGCAGGCGCGCCCCGAAAGGGGCGCGGGGAACTGCGCGATCAGCCACAACGTACCGGCAATCTGCGAACTTCGGGCAGGGGCACCCCCAACCGGAACACGGGAGGGCCGGGGCAAGATCCGCCGAAGGGCGTCGGCCGGGGCGCCCTCAGATCCACTCGATGGCGTCGCCGCCCACCTGGCCGGTGATCCGTGCCCAGTCGCGAGGGCTGCCTGCCGTGCTCGGCGCCGCGAAGCCAGCCGGACCGAAGCCCACCGGGGAGAGCGCGTACCGCAGCCGTCCCAGCGGGCTGTCGGCCTCCGTCAGCCACGGTGCCTGGTCGAACGGGGACTGCTCCGCACCTGGAGCTTCCAGTGCGCCCGGCTCGGCGGCGGGTTCGGCGGTTTCGGCCGCAGGCAAGTCGTGCAGCAGCCAGTGGGCGGTACGGGCCAGCGAGAGCCGCACCAGCCGGGACCCGGCGGTGCCGGTGCGCTGCTCGGTGAGGGCCCGCAGCAGTCCGGCGGCCAGCAGATAGCCGGAGCCGTGGTCGAGCGCCTGGGCCGGCAGTGCGCCGGGGGCGAGATCGGGTGAGCTCGTCACCTTGCCCGCCGGGCCGGCCTTGCCCGCCGCCTCCAGGCAGGCGATACCGGTGGCGGCCTGCACCAGGCTGTCGAAGCCGCGTCGGCGCTGCCACGGCCCGCCGGCGCCCCACGCGCTGAGCTGGCCCACCACCAGCCCGGGCCGACGGTCCATCAGCGACTCGGGCGCCAGCCCGAACCGGTCCAGTGCGCCGGGTCGGTAGCCGGTCACGACCACATGCGCGGAGGCCAGCAGCTCCTCGAAGGTGGCCTGCCCCGCGCGGCTGGACAGGTCGAGCAGCGTCGAGCGCTTGCCCAGGTCCGTGTCCGCGTGTGTGTCCAGGAACTCCGGCCGTTCCGGCGCGTCGATACGCAGCACGTCCGCGCCGAGCAGCGCGAGCGTACGGGTGGCGACCGGGCCCGCCAGGACCCGCGTGAGGTCGAGCACGCGCAGGCCGTGCAGCCCTCCCGGCCCGGGCGGGCCGTCCAGCGGGAGCGTCGGGGCCCCGTCCAGCCTGCTGAGGGCCACCAGCGGGGTGGGGGCGACGGCCGCCCGCTGCGGGTGCGCCGCCCACTCCTCGGGGGTCCGGACCGCGACGGCGAGCCCGCCCTCCGCGTAGACCGCCTCCTCGACGTCCAGCGCCTGACGGCCCGCCAGCTCGGTGGCCACCCGGCCGGCCGCCGCCTCGTCCTCCGCGGGGCCGTGGTCGGGCATGCCGAGCGCGGAGAGCAGCCGGGCACGGTGGTGCGGGTAGTTGGCGTGGGTGCGTACCCAGCCGTCGGCCGTACGCCAGAACCGGGACAGCGGCGCGAAGGTCAGCGGAGCCCGGCCGTCGATGCGTACCAGCCGGTCGCTGTGGAAGGCGGTGGCCACGGCACCGTCGTCCACCCGGACGGGCGGCAACAGCGCGCTGCGGGCCCGTACGCACGAGAACTCGGCCGCCGCCAGCGAGCACGCCGCCACGGTGGCGGAGGCCAGCTCCAGCACGGGCAGCGCGGAAGGGATCAGGCCCGGCCGGCGCTCCCGCGAGACGCGGGCCAGCAGCGCCGGATCCCCGCCGAGCGCCGTCCACGCCTGCGCCGTACCGGACTGCTGTACGGCGGGCCCGGCGGCGGCCGTGCCTTCGAGGGCCGGCGGGCCGTCGGTGGCGGATGCCGCTGGGCCGGTGGCCGACGCGGTCCCGCCGGACCGGCCTCCGCCGGGCTTGCCGCGGTGCTCGAACTCGCCGGGTACGAACTCGGTGTCGGGCTTCGGGGTGCTCGCGGAGTCGCGCGCGGCGAAATCCCGAGCCTCCCTGGGCTTCCCAGCCGCAGAAAACTGATCCATAGCGCGCATTTTGGCACCCGTCGGCACCGGATCGGGTGACGGCGGGGCGGTGATGGGCTTAGGTTGCGGCGGCCGGTTGTCGGAACGTCGGACTGCTGGCCGGCCGGACGGTCGTCGAGATGGCGGAGGCGGGTGGGGACGATGCGGCGGGCGTGGGCCTTGGTGCTCTCGGGGGTGGCCGTGTGTACGGCCGTGAGCGGCGGGCCGGCAACGGCCGGGCAGCGGGACGGCGGTGAGCAGGCCGCGTCGGCACCCCTCGTCGGCGATTCCCTGCCACGTGCGGGCCGCCCGAAGGCCGCCACCGGTGAGCCGGCCGGGTTCGGCTGGTCCGGCAAGGACAGCGGCAGCACGGCCCGGTTCCGCGGGCTGTCGGCCGTCAGCCGGCCCGCTGCCTGGGTGGCGGGCACCGGCGGCACCGTACTGCGCACCGGGGACGGCGGCCGGACGTGGCGCGACGTCTCCCCGCCGGGCGCCGAAGGGCTGGAGTTCCGCGACATCGAGACGTTCGGTACGCGTGGCGCCGTGGTGCTGGCGATCGGGGAGGGCGACGCCTCCCGGGTGTTCCGCACCCAGGACGGCGGGGCGCACTGGCAGGAGACCTTCCGCAATGCCGACCCGGCCGCCTTCTACAACTGCGTCACCTTCTTCGACCGCCGCAACGGCCTGATCGTCGGCGACCCGGTGGACGGCAAGTTCCAGGTCCTCGCGACCCGCGACGGCGGCCGGCACTGGCGGCTGCTGCCCTCGGACGGCATGCCCGCGGCACTGCGCGGTGAGGCGAACTTCGCCGCCAGCGGGCAGTGCCTGACCAGCGCGGGCGGGCGGCACGCGTGGTTCGCGACCGGCGGTGCCGATGCCTCACGCGTCTTCCGCACCGCCGACCGGGGACGGCACTGGCAAGCCGCCGAGACCCCCGTGCCCGCCGCCGAACCCGCCCGCGGCGTCTTCGGGCTCGCCTTCCGAGACCCTGCGCGCGGGCTGGCCGTGGGGGGCGACTACGAGCCCGGCGAGCCGGCTCCGCGGGCCTCTGCCGCGACGGGGGACGGCGGTTCGAGCTGGACGGCGAGCGCCCGCCCCGTTCCCGCCTACCGCTCGGGCGTCGCCTGGCTGCCGCACACCAGGCGGGCCGCGGTGGCTGTCGGCCCGACCGGTTCGGACCTCACGCTCGACGGCGGGCGCAGCTGGCGCACGTTCGGCAGCGGCTCTTACGACACGGTCGACTGCGCCCCGGACCTCGGATGCTGGGCGGCGGGCGAAAAGGGACGGGTGGCGCGACTGGAGGCGCGCCGGTAGCCCTTGGGTTGCGCTGTCACTCACTCCGGCTGCGTCGTCGTGGCGTACTCCGCGGCGGCTTCCTGGAGCGCGGCCAGGCCGTAGGCGATGAGGGGCTGCTGCTCCGCGCCTCTGCGTACGCAGGTCAGGATGCGGCGTATCGGGGCGTGCACCCCGGACAGCGGGACGCGGGTCACCGGCAGCCCTGCGGGTACGCGGGCCAGCCGGGGGATCAGGCAGATACCGAAGCCGTGCGCGACGAGGGAGGCGACCGCCGTCCAGTCGACGGCCGCCTGCGCGACCCGGGGTGTGAATCCGGCCGCCGCACAGGCGGCCTGCAGCAGCTGGTGCTGGTCGTTCGGGTCGCCCGCCCGGATCCAGGACTCCTCTGCGGCGTCGGCCAGCGTCACCCCGGCGGTGCCCTGGGCGCCCCGGGCGTCCCGGGCGTCCGGAGAGTGCCGTGCGAACCGGTGGTCGTCGGGCACCAGCAGATCCTGCGGCTCGGTGAGCAGCGGGTGCTGGCGGAACTGGCGGTCGTCCGGAGACGGGCTGTCGGGCGACGGCAGGACGACGGCAATGTCGGCAGCGCCGCTCAGCAGCAGGCCGTGGCGGTCCTCCGTCGGGTCCTCGGAGATCTCGACCGCCGCCTGGGGCCACTCCTGCCGCAGTCGTGCCGCGGCAGGTGCGACCAGCGTGGCGAGTGCGGTGGAGATCGAGGTGAAGCGCAGCCGTCCGGCGCCGCCGCGCCGGTGCGTGGCCAGTTCGGCTGCCGCAGCTTCCCAGTGGGCGTGCAGCGCGTCGGCGTGCTCCAGCAGCGCCAGCGCGGCGGGAGTCAGCCGTACCCGGCGGCCCACCGGCTCCAGCAGCCGCAGGTCCAACCGGGCCGCGAGCTGGCGCAGTTGCTGGGAGACGGTGGACGGCGTCAGATGCAGCGCTTCGGCGGTGGCCGTGACCGTGCCGCACCGGTGCAGCACCCGAAGCGTCTGGAGACGGGGATCGATCATTTCTCCATCATGTCGTTCAGCCGAACGATCCGGTGCGGAAACTTTCGATGGACTCGTACGGTGTGCGACCGCGACGCTGCGGAACATGACTCATGGGCTTATTTCATCTGGGCATATTTCTTCGGCGGACGCCGGGGCCGCCTCGGCAACGTCCCCCCTGTCCTCCGTGTCCTCCGTGTCCTCTGTGTCGGACGCGGCCGTCGCGGGCCTGGTGGCCGGGTACGCCGTCGCCGTTCCGGTCGGGGCCCTCGCCGTGCTGTTGGTGAGCCTGGCCGCCAGGACCTCGCTGCGGGTGGGCGTGGCGGGCGCCCTGGGAGTGGCGGTCGCCGACGGCGCCTACGCCACCGTGGCCGTGCTGGGCGGGGCCGCCGTTGCCCGGGCCGTCGAGCCGATCGCAGACCCGCTGCGGTGGACGGCCTCCGCGGTGCTGGTGCTGATGGCCGCCCGCTCGGCCCGTACGGCCGTCCGGGCGCTGCGGCAGGCGCGGGCGGTCCGGCGGCGGCAGCGGACGCGGGCGGATTGGCTGCAGCCGCAAACAGCGCCGCCCGGCGGCGGCCGACTCGACCGCGGGTCCGGCGACCGTCCTGCCGACGGGTCCGGCGACCGTCCTGTCGGCAGCCCCAGCGACCAGTCCGTCGACGGGTCCGGCGACCGTCCTGTCGGCAGCCCCAGCGACCAGTCCGTCGACGGGTCCGGTGCTCAGTCCGTCGACGGCCCCAGTGACCAGTCCGTCGACGGGTGCGCTGACCGGTTCCGCGACGGGCCGTGCGGTCCGGCGCCCGAGGCCGCCAGGTCGGTCCTCCCCGGCGAAGCGGCGCTGGGCACTCCCTCCCGCGCCTTCCTGGGGCTGCTCGGTATGACCCTGCTCAACCCCTGGGCGATCATCTACTTCTCCGCGCTGACGCTCGGCAACCAGCGACTCGGCGGGACCGGAGGGCCCAGCCAGGTGGCCTTCGTCGCCGGGATCGTCTTCGCCTCGGTGACCTGGCAGCTTCTGCTCGCCTCCAGCGGAGCGGCGCTGGGCCGCGCCCTCACCGGGCCGCGAGGCCGTGCCGTCACCGGACTGGCCTCGAGCGCGATCATCGCCGCGCTGGCGGTGGCCCTGGCGGCCGGGGTCGGGGGCTGACTGCCGCGCGTGGGAATGAAGCGGCGAGGAAATTGCTTGCCTCTTCAACCGACGACGTCGGCCCGGCAACCCCCGGACCGGACCGGCGCAGCCCCTTCCGGGGACAGCCGAGGAACGGATCATGCTTGTTGTCACCGCGGCCTCCGGCCAGCTCGGCCGCCTGGTCATCGACGCTCTGCTCGACCGCGATGTGCCCGCCGGGCGTATCGTCGCCGCCGTACGTACGCCCGACAAGGCCGCCGATCTCGCCGCCCGGGGAGTGCGGATACGCGAGGCCGACTACGACCGGCCCGAAACGCTGCACAACGCCTTCCAGGGCGCGGAGAAGGTGCTGCTGATCTCCGGCAACGAGGTCGGTCAGCGCGTGGCGCAGCACCGGGCCGCCATCGACGCGGCCAAGGCCGCCGGTGCCGGACTGCTCGCCTACACCAGTGTTCTGCACGCCGACACCACCACTCTCTCCCTCGCCCCCGAGCACAAGGCGACCGAGGAGTACCTGCGCGCGTCCGGGCTGCCTTACAGCCTGCTGCGCAACGGCTGGTACACCGAGAACTACGCCCAGACCGTCCAGCAGGCCCTGGCCACCGGTGAGTTCGTGGGGGCTGCCGGTGCCGGCCGGGTCGCCTCGGCCACCCGCGCCGACTACGCCGCCGCCGCGGCAGCCGTGCTGGCCGGTGACGGCCACCGGAACACGGTCCACGAACTGTCCGGCGACACCGCCTGGAGCAGGACGGAGTTCGCCGAGGCCCTCACCGATGTCTCGGGCAGCAAGGTCGTCTACCGCGACCTGCCGACCGAGGAGTTCGTGCGCACACTCACCGACAACGGAATTCCCGAGGACACAGCGCAGTTCCTCGGCCGGCTGGAGGCCGACACCGCCGCCGGCACCCTGGCCGACACCCCCGGTGACCTCTCCCAGCTGATCGGCCGTCCCACCACCCCGCTGCGCGCCGCCCTCGCCGCCCTCGTCAACGGCTGACCACCGCAGCCGCTCCCCGGCGCTTCAGCACCCCCTTGGCGAGCTTGCCCGTGGGGGTGCGGGGCAGCCGATCGGTGAACTCCACGGTACGCGGGACCTTGTACCCGGCAAGGTGTTCCCGGACGTACGCCCGCAGTTCGCGCTCCAGCGCCGGGTCCGCCGGGTCCGCCGTGCGGGCCGCGTCCGGTTCGAGCTGGACGACGGCGTGCACCGACTCGCCCATCTCCGCGTCCGGCACGCCGATCACCGCGACATCGGCGACTTTCGGATGCAGCGTCAGACAGTCCTCGATCTCCTGCGGGTAGATGTTCACCCCGCCGGAGATGATGGTGAACGCCTTGCGGTCGGTGAGGAAGAGATAGCAGTCCTCGTCGACGTGGCCGATGTCGCTGGGGGCACCTCCCGGCCGGAGGCTGGGGGAGGTCGTGCTGACTGCCGCCCTGGCCCCGGCTACCCGTACATGGGGCCACGGCGCTTCCGCCCCTCAGGCGCCACCTTGCTCTATGCTCACTGGTAATCGAACATCAGGCCGAATTCTGGAGCTGTGATGACCATTCGCCGAGTCGTTCCCGACCTCACCTCCGAAGACCTCGACAAATGCCGGGAGTTCTACGCCCGGCTGGGCTTCGAGGAGGTGATGAACCTGGGCTGGGTCATCAACCTGGCCTCCCCCAGCAACCCGACCGCGCAGATCATCCTGATGACGGCCGACCGGACGGCCGACGTACAGCCCGACTTCAGCGTCGAGGTGGACGACGTCGATGCCGCCTACGCCGCGATGGTCGACAGCGGTGCCGAGATCGTGCACGACATCCGCGACGAGCCCTGGGGAGTGCGGCGCTTCTTTGCCCTCGACCCCGACGGGCGCATCGTCAATGTCGTCAGTCACCAATAGGCCGTGTCCGGAGCCCTTCGTTGTGCCGGTGAGGGGGTGGGGGTGCCCTGTCCGTCGCTTGCGGGCTGCGGCTGCGGCTGCGCCGTGGCTGGGCGCGCAGTTCCCCGCGCCCCTTCGGGGCGCGTCTTCCATGCCGAGTGCGACGCCCGGCCCCGGCCTGTCAGTCGTCGGGGTCCGGCTCCGCCAGCGCCACCGTCAGCCCCTGCTCCTCGAACTCCCGGCGCGCGGCGTCCGGGATGCCGCTGTCCGTGAGGAAGGTGTCGAACAGGTCCGGGCCGCCGATCCGGGCGAAGCAGCGCACGCCGACCTTCGAGGAGTCCGTGACGACCACGGCCCGCCCGGCCCGCTCGGCCATCAGCCCGTTGATGCGGCCCTCCGACTCGTCGTAGACGGTGGCACCCTCCTTGGGGTCCATACCGTTGGCGCCGATGAAGGCTATGTCCACGGTGATCTCGCCCAGTACCAGCTCGCTGTAGGGGCCGGTCAGCTCGAACGTCCGGGAGTGCGCCACCCCGCCCGTGAGGACCGTCTTGATCTGCGGCCGCACGGCCAGCTCATAGGCGATGTTCAACGCGTTGGTGACGATGGTCAGATGCGGCTGCGGACCGGGTTCGGCCAGGTTTGGGCGGGTGGTCAGGGCGCGGGCGATCTCCGTGGTCGTGGTGCCGCCGCTCAGCCCGACCACGTTGCCGCGCTCCACCATCGCGGCGGCGGCCCGGGCCAGCGACTGCTTCGCTCCCACGTGGTGCCCGCGCTTGTAGCGGATCGGCAGATCGTAGGTCACCGCGCTGAGCACAGCACCGCCCCGGGTGCGGGTGAGCAGTTGCTGCTCGGCCAGCGCGTCCATGTCGCGCCGCATCGTGGCTGCCGAGACCTCCAGTGCGGTGGCCGCTTCCTCGACCTCCACGCTGCCGCGCTCTCCCAGCAGTTCGAGCAGGGCGTTCATCCGCTCATGGCGCTTCACCTGAGGTCTTCTCCTTCTCCCGCCCCTCGCCCCCGAGTACGCGCAGCAGCCGCGCCGCCTCGCTCCGGACCGCCTCCCGCGCCGGGGCGACGTACTTGCGCGAATCGATGAGCGCGGGGTCGGCCTCCAGTACCTTACGCACGCCCTGGGTGAAGACCGAGACGAGATGCGTCGATATGTTGATCTTGGTCATCCCCGCCGCGACGGCGGCTCGCAGCTCCTCGTCCGGAACCCCCGAGGAGCCGTGCAGCACCAGCGGCACCGACAGTTTCTCGTGCAGCTGCCCGATCAGCTCCAGATCCAGCTTCGCCGTGCGTTCCCGCATCGCGTGCGAGGAGCCCACCGCGACGGCCAGTGCGTCCACGCCTGTGGCCGCGACGAATGCCTGGGCCTCCTCCGGGTCGGTCCGCACCCCTGGCGCGTGCACCCCGTCCTTGCCGCCCACCTCGCCCAGCTCCGCCTCGACGAACACCTCCCGGTCGTGGCACCAGGAGGTCAGCCGCGCGGTCGTGGCCACGTTCTGGGTGTACGGCAGCGTGGAGGCGTCGATCATCACGGAGCCGACCCCGGCCGCGACACCCTGGCGGACCAGCTCCGCCTCGGTGATGTGGTCCAGATGCACCGAGACATCGGTCCGCGCTGCCTCCGCCAGCGCGAGGGTCGCGCGGGTGATCGGCAGCAGACTGCCGTGGTACCGCACGCAGTTCTCGCTGATCTGGAGGATGAGTGGGAGGCCGGTGTCGTCGGCGGCCGCGACCAGCGCCTCGGCGGTCTCCAGATGGATGACGTTGAAGGCGGCGGCGCCGATGCCCGCCGCACGGGCGTCGGCGAGGATCGAGGCGGTGGGAACGAGGGGCATCGGGGGCTCCTTGACCAGGAGGAGGACGGGAGGACCGGGGGGGACCGGAGCGACGGGAGGACGGGAGCGACGGGAGGGCAGGAGAGAGGGAGGACGGGAGCGACGGGAGGGCAGAGGAGGCAGAAGAGCGGGGGACGAGAGGGCGCGGCCATCGGGGGCGCACCATCCCGTGCCGCCCTCCCGTCAGCCGTCCAGCATCACCGAGCGGGTGAGGCTGCGCGGGTTGTCCGGGTCGAGCCCGCGGACCCGGGCCCGCTCCAGCGCGACCCGGTGGACCAGCACCAGATCGGCGAGCGGGTCACGGGCGTGGCACACGAACCGGGCACCCGTCGCGATCACCTCGCCCTCCAGCCCCTCCGGCGCTTCCCCGAACAGCCAGGTGACCCGCCCGGGCGCTGCGATGGCTATCGGCCCGTGCCGGTACTCCATGGCGGGGTAGGACTCCGTCCAGCTCTGAGACGCCTCCCGCATCTTCAGCGCCGCCTCGTTGGCCAGGCCGAAGGTCCAGTCCGTGCCCAGGAAGGTGAACTGCTCGGCGTCCAGCCACTGCTGCTCCAGCGGGCAGTCCAGTGCCTCCTCCGCGTCGCTCACCGGGCCCGCCAGATCCTCGCCCAGGTGCGCGCGCAGCAGCGCGAGGGCCGAGGTGGCGAAACGGGTCTGCACCACGGATTTCTCGTCGGCGAACGGCAGCGCGACCGTCTCGTCCGACAGTGACGTCGCCGGGGTGTCGGGGTCGCCCAGCACCGTGACGGTGGGGATCCGGCCCCGCACCGCCTCCAGCACGCGCAGCACCTCCGTCGTGGTGCCGGAGCGGGTGATCGCGACCACCGCGTCGTACCCCCGGGCCTCGCCGAGGAAGGCTTCCGAGGCGGCGAACGCGTCCGTCACGCCCAGTCCGGCCCGCTCGCGCAGCGCCGCGTAGGACTGGGCCATGAACCATGAGGTCCCGCAGCCGACCACGGCCACGCGTGCGCCCGCCGCCGGGAGGGGGGTGGCGCCGGAGCCGATCTTCGCGGCTGCCCGCCATGTCTCCGGCTGGCTGCGCAACTCCTGCTCCATGTATGCCGTCTCGCCCATGCGTGGGACCCCCTCCTGGACCGTAGCCCCTGGGGCCCGGTGCGTAAAGCTGCATGAAATCTCTGACTTTCACGCAACTTTACGCACTGCCAGCCGTGGCTGTCCATCCCACTCCCGGGTGAACGCCCTCCGGGCGGCTCAGCTCGTGACGGCTCTCCGCGTCTCCAGGTGGAAGCAGCCGAACTCGACCGCCCGTACATGCACCACCGCGACCCGAGGGTCGCCGTACAGCCGGGTCAGCCCCTCTTCCAGCGTCGGCGCCCCCTCCCGCCCCTGGTCCAGCAGCAGGCCGCCGAGGATGCGGCCCTCCGTCGAGTAGGCGCGCAGCGTGCGTCGTGCGCCGCGCATGGCCTCCGGGTAGCTGCCGTCCGGGGCGCCCGACCAGCCGCCGCAGTCGTGGTGATGGATGAAGACGGGACCCACCTCGTCGTACGCACCGGGGTCCGCGCCCGTCTCGCGTGCCCAGCGGCGCAACGGCGCGTACGAGACGAGGGCGAGGGCCTCGCCCGGTTTGCTCCGCTCCAGGCAGCAGCGCAGCGGGTTGCCGCCCTCCTCGTCCACCACCCGGCGCGGCGGGGCGCCCGCGTCGTCCCGTGTGCGGAGTTCGTCCAGCGTCCGGGGCGGGATTGCTCGTATCTCGTAACTGCTGTTCATGTGTCCCAGGCTGCGCCGGTGGCGGGTCGGGCGCTGGCGGGTTTCGGCCGTGGCGTTCAGCGGGTGCCGAGCGGGTCGGCGCCACTCCCCGGGGCCCTCGTAGGGGCTTGTGGATTGGCGGGGCTGTCCATAGCATCGCCGGTGTTACATCAGTTGTGTCACAGTGCTGGGGGCCCGATGGCAGCAGCGGAGGAACACGCCGGAGCCGCCGCCGGGGGCCCACTGGCCGGGGTGCGCGTCGTGGAGCTGGCCGGGATCGGACCGGGGCCGTTCGCCGCCATGACGCTGGCCGACCTGGGCGCCGACGTCGTCCGCGTCGACCGGCCCGGGGGCGGCGCGCTCGCCGTCGCGCCGGAATACGACGTCACCAACCGCAACAAGCGCTCCGTGGTGCTCGACCTCAAACAGCAGACGGGAGTTGCCGCGGCCCTCTCGCTCGCCGAGCGCGCCGACGTGCTCGTCGAGGGGTTCCGGCCCGGCGTCGCCGAGCGCCTCGGCATCGGCCCCGAGGTCTGTCTCGCCCGCAACCCGCGCCTGGTGTACGGCCGGATGACGGGCTGGGGCCAGGACGGGCCGCTGGCCGACCGGGCCGGGCACGACATCGGCTACATCGCCGTGACCGGAGCCCTGGGCATGACAGGGCCGGCCGAGGGGCCGCCCGTCGCACCCGGCAATCTGCTGGGCGACTACGCGGGCGGCTCCCTCTACCTCGTCATCGGCATCCTGGCGGCCCTGCACCATGCGCGCGGCCCGCAGGGCGCGGGACAGGTCGTGGACGCGGCGATCGTGGACGGCACGAGCCACCTCACAGCGATGATCCAGGGCCTGCTGGCGGCGGGCAGCTGGCGGGACCGGCGTGCTGCCAACCTGCTGGACGGCGGCTGCCCCTTCTACGGCACCTACGCCACCTCCGACGGCGGTTTCATGGCCGTCGGCGCCCTGGAGCCCGCGTTCTACACGGAGTTCGTGCGCCTGCTCGGTATCGCCGACGAGGCACCGCCCCGTGAGGACCTCGCCGCGTGGGGGGAGCTGCGGGAGCTGATCGCCGCTCGGTTCGCCTCCCGTACGCGTGCGGAGTGGACGGAGATCTTCCAGGACACCGACGCCTGTGTCGCCCCCGTGCTCTCCCTGACCGAGGCGCCGTCCCACCCGCATTTGGCGGCGCGCGGCACCTACCTCGAACACAGCGGTATCACCCAGCCCGCGCCCGCGCCCCGGTTCTCCGCGACGCCCACCCGCGTCGTCTCCGGCCCGGCCCGACCCGGCGCGCACACAGCAGAGGTCGCCCGCGACTGGGACGTTCCAGAGCTCGCCGCAGCCGACCGGGCATCCTCCGCCGCACCCGCCCCAGCCGCCGCACCCACCGCCCCCGCCGCACCGCGCGAAGGAGACCACCCCACCTCATGAAGCATCAGATGAAGCGGCAGATCTTCACCGAGGACCACGAGGCGTTCCGGCAGACCGTGCGCACTTTCCTGGCCAAGGAGGTGGAGCCGTACTACGAGCAGTGGGAGCGGGACGGCGTCGTCTCCCGCGACGTGTGGCGGGCGGCGGGCCGGCAGGGGCTGCTCGGCATCGCGGTCCCCGAGGAGTTCGGCGGCGGGGGAGAGCCGGACTTCCGCTACGCCGCCGTACTGGCCGAGGAGTTCACCCGTGCGGGTGCCCCGGGGCTGGCGATCGGGCTGCACAACGACATCGTCGGCCCCTACCTCACCGGGCTGGCGACCGAGGAGCAGCAGCGCCGCTGGCTGCCCGGCTTCTGCACAGGCGAGACCATCACCGCCATCGCCATGACCGAGCCCGGCGCCGGCCCCGATCTGCAGGGCATCCGCACCACGGCCCAGGACAAGGGCGACCACTGGCTGCTGAACGGCTCGAAGACGTTCATCTCCAACGGCATCCTCGCCGACCTGGTCGTCGTCGTGGCCAGAACGACCCCCGAGGGCGGCGCGCACGGGCTGAGCCTGCTCGTCGTCGAGCGCGGCACGGCGGGCTTCGAGCGCGGCCGCAACCTCGACAAGATCGGCCAGAAGGCGCAGGACACCGCCGAGCTGTTCTTCACCGACGTACGCGTGCCCAAGGAGAACCTGCTCGGTGAACTCAACGGTGCCTTCACACACCTGATGACCAATCTGGCGCAGGAGCGGATGGCCATCGCCGTCGCCGGGATCGCCGGGGCCGAGCAGCTGTTGGAGCTCACCACCGAGTACGTCAAGGAGCGCACCGCGTTCGGCCGGCCGCTCGCCAAGCTCCAGCACATCCGTTTCGAGATCGCCGAACTGGCCACCGAGTGCGCCGTCACCCGCGCCTTCCTGGACCGCTGCATCGAGGAGCACGCCAGGGGCGAACTGGACGCCGTACAAGCCTCCATGGCCAAGTGGTGGGCCACCGAACTGCAGAAGCGTGCTGCCGACCGCTGCCTCCAGCTCCACGGCGGCTACGGCTACATGAACGAGTACCGCGTCGCCAAGGCGTTCACCGACGGCCGTGTCCAGACCATCTACGGCGGGACCACCGAGATCATGAAGGAGATCATCGGACGGTCGCTGCTGAACTGACCCGCCGCGCCGGCCGGCCGCCGAGCCCCCCGCAACCCGTACCTCCCGCACCCGCACGAAAGGCATCCCCTCGTGAGCTCAGAAGCGTTCGTGTACGAGGCCATCCGCACCCCGCGCGGGCGCGGCAAGGCCAACGGCGCCCTGCACGGCACCAAGCCCGTCGACCTCGTCGTCGGCCTCATCGACGAACTGCGCCGCAGGATGCCCGACCTCGATCCGCAGGCCGTCGACGACATCGTGCTCGGCGTCGTCAGCCCCGTCGGAGACCAGGGCTCGGACATCGCCAAGATCGCCGCCATCGCCGCCGGGCTGCCCGACACGGTCGCCGGCGTCCAGGAGAACCGCTTCTGTGCCTCCGGCCTGGAGGCGGTCAACATGGCCGCCGCCAAGGTCCGTTCCGGCTGGGAGGACCTCGTGCTGGCGGGCGGTGTTGAGTCCATGTCGCGGGTGAAGATGGGCTCGGACGGCGGCGCCTGGTTCAACGACCCGATGACCAGCTTCGAGACCGGCTTCGTCCCCCAGGGCATCGGTGCCGACCTCATCGCCACCCTTGAGGGCTTCGGCCGCCGGGACGTGGACGAGTACGCGGCGCGCTCGCAGGAGCTGGCCGCGCACGCCTGGAAGGAGGGCCGGTTCGAGCGCTCGGTGGTGCCGGTACGGGACCGCAACGGGCTAACCGTCCTCGACCACGACGAGCACATCCGCCCCGGCACCACCGCCGACACCCTCGCGGGCCTCAAGCCGTCGTTCGCCACCATCGGGGAGATGGGCGGGTTCGACGCCGTCGCACTCCAGAAGTACCACTGGGTCGAGAAGATCGACCATGTGCACCACGCCGGCAACTCCTCGGGCATCGTGGACGGTTCGGCGCTGGTTGCCATCGGCAGCGAGGAGGTCGGCAAGCGGTACGGGCTGCGCCCCCGTGCGCGGATTGTTTCCGCTGCTGTTTCCGGTGCTGACCCGACCATCATGCTGACCGGCCCGGCGCCGGCATGTCGTAAGGCCCTCGCCAAGGCCGGGCTGACGGCCGACGACATCGCCGTCGCGGAGATGAACGAGGCGTTCGCTGCGGTGGTGTTGCGGTTCGCGCGTGATATGGACCTCCCCTTGGAGAAGGTGAACGTCAACGGCGGCGCCATCGCCATGGGGCATCCGCTGGGGGCCACGGGCGCGATGCTGCTCGGTACGTGCATCGACGAGCTGGAGCGGACGGATCAGCGGTACGGGCTGGTCACGCTGTGCGTGGGGGGTGGCATGGGGATCGCCACCGTTGTCGAGCGGGTGTAGCTGCAGCCGCCGTACCCACGCCGTTGTTGTTGCTCGCCGTTGCGGCGGGCAAAAGGAGGAGACCACCCATGCCTGAATCCACCACCATCCGCTGGGACAAGGACAGCGACGGCATCGTCACGCTGACCTTCGACGACCCGGACCAGTCCGCGAACACCATGAACGCGGCCTTCCAGACCTCCCTCACCGCGGTCGCCGACCGGCTGGAGGCGGAGCGGGAGAGCGTACGGGGCGTCATCATGACCTCCGCCAAGAAGACGTTCTTCGCGGGCGGCGATCTGCGGCTGCTCATCCAGGCGCGGCCCGAGAACGCCCAGGAGGTCTTCGACAACGGGATGCGCATCAAGCGTGATCTGCGCCGTATCGAAACCCTCGGCATCCCGGTCGTGGCGGCGATCAACGGGGCCGCACTCGGCGGCGGGCTGGAGATCGCGCTGGCCTGCCATCACCGCGTCGCGCTCGACGCGCGGGGCTCCAAGATCGGCTGCCCGGAGGCCACGCTGGGGCTGCTCCCGGCGGGCGGCGGTGTCACCCGTACGGTACGGCTGCTCGGCATCACCGACGCGCTGCTGAACGTGCTGCTCCAAGGCCAGCAGTACCACCCGGGCAAGGCCAAGGAGATCGGCCTGGTCCACGAGGTCGTACAGACGCCGGAGGAGATGCTGGCGGCCGCCCGCGCCTTCATCGAGGCCAACCCCGCAGCGCAGCAGCCCTGGGACGTCAAGGGGTACAAGATCCCCGGCGGTACGCCCGCGCACCCCAAGTTCGCGGAGAACCTGCCCGCCTTCCCCGCCAACCTCAAGAAGCAGACGGGCGGCGCGCCTTACCCGGCGCAGCGCAACATCCTGGCCGCCGCCGTCGAGGGTGCCCAGGTGGACTTCGAGACGGCGCAGGTGATCGAGGCCCGCTACTTCGTGGAGCTGGCCTGCGGGCAGATCTCCACCAACATGATCCAGGCATTCTTCTTCGACCTCCAGGCCGTCAACGCGGGCCGCAGCAGGCCGGAGGGGATCGCCGGGCGCACGGTCGCCAAGGTCGCCGTGCTGGGTGCGGGCATGATGGGCGCCGGTATCGCCTACTCCTGCGCCAAGGCGGGCATCGAGGTCGTCCTCAAGGACGTCAGCCAGGAGGCGGCCGAGAAGGGCAAGGCGTACTCGGCGGGGCTGCTGGAGAAGGCGCTGTCGCGCGGGAAGACCACCGAGGCCGAGCGGGACGCCCTGTTGGCACGGATCACCCCCACCGCCGACCCGCAGGCCGTGGCGGGCTGCGATGCCGTCATCGAGGCGGTGTTCGAGGACCCCGCGCTCAAGCACAAGGTGTTCCAGGAGATCCAGCACATCGTCGCGCCCGACGCCCTGCTGTGCTCGAACACCTCCACCCTGCCGATCACCTCGCTCGCCGAAGGGGTCGAGCGCCGGGGCGACTTCATCGGGCTGCACTTCTTCTCACCCGTCGACAAGATGCCGCTGGTCGAGATCATCAAGGGCAAGGAGACCGGCGACGAGGCGCTGGCCCGCGCCTTCGACCTCGTACGGCAGATCCGTAAGACGCCGATCGTGGTCAACGACTCGCGTGGCTTCTTCACCTCGCGCGTCATCGGCCACTTCATCAACGAGGGCGTCGCGCTGCTGGCCGAAGGCGTCGACCCCGCCACCGTGGAGCAGGCCGCAGCGCAGGCAGGCTACCCGGCCAAGGTGCTCGCCCTGATGGACGAGCTCACCCTCACCCTGCCGCGCAAGATCCGCGACGAGACGCGGCAGGCCCTGCGCGCCGAGGGCAAGGAGCTGCCCGCGCACCCGGCCGACGCCGTACTCGACCGGATGGTCGACGAGTTCGGCCGCACCGGGCGCAGCGGTGGCGCGGGCTTCTACGATTACGACGAGAACGGCAAGCGGGCGGGGCTGTGGCCGGGCCTGCGCGAGCACTTCAGCAAGGAAGGCACGAGCGTCGAGGAAGGCACGAGCACCAAGGAGGGCGACGCCGGGATCCCGCTGAAGGACATGCAGGAGCGGATGCTCTTCTCCGAGGCGCTGGACACCGTCCGGCTCTTCGAGGAGGGCGTGCTCACCACCGTCGCCGACGCCAACATCGGCTCCATCATGGGCATCGGCTTCCCGGCCTGGACGGGTGGTGTGATCCAGTACATCAACGGCTACGAGGGCGGACTGCCCGGCTTCGTGGCCCGCGCCCGGGAGTTGGGCGAGCGGTACGGGGAGCGGTTCGCGGTTCCCGCGCTGCTGGAGGAGAAGGCCGCCAGGGGTGAGACCTTCACCGACTGACCGGTCGGTATTGGGTTCGACGGACCCCGCGTCACTCCTGCGCGGGGTCCGAGCCGTTCCGGGACGAGCCGTTTGCGGTTCCGGACGAGCCGGTTCCGGACGAGCCCGTCCGCGGGGCGCGCTCCAGCGGGAAGACCTCCCGCAGTTCCTCCTTCATCGAGCGCTGGAACGCGGTCACCAGGGCCTGCACCACCATCGGCTGCATATGCGCGGAGAGCGACTTCATCCGCTCCAGCCGTTCCGGGTCCGACTCAAGCTCCCGGTACGGGTCCCACACCTCCTGCTTGAACAGTCGGCTCAGCTCCCGCGCCGCCGAGCGGGTGTGCTCCATCATCACCTCGCGCGCCGCCAGGATCGCCTCCTGCGAGATCGGTACGTCCAGCAACCGCACCCCGAGCTGCACCAGCGCCGGATCGACGCGGAAGACGTCCGGGTCGTCCGTGCGGGCCAGGACGCTCATCGCCGCCAGCCGCTCGAGGTCGTCGTCGGTCAGCTCCCGGCCGACACGGCCCTCCAGTTGGGCCCGCGTCGTCTCGTCCACCGTGTCCGGCATCCAGGAGGTGACAACCGCACGGTGGATCGCCAGATCGTGGGCGCTGATGTCGTCGGGGAGCCGTTGCAGATAGCGCTCGATGGCCGCCAGCGTCATGCCCTGGTTCTGCAACTCCTCGATCAGCGCCAGCCGGGAGAGGTGCTCGGGGCCGTACCGGCCGACACGGCGGGGGCCGATCGTGGGCGGCGGCAGCAGGCCCCGGGTGCTGTAGAAACGGACCGTACGTACGGTCACACCTGCGCGGGCCGCGAGCTGGTCGACGGTGAGCTGGTCGGTGGGCTCGCCCACCGCCCCGTCCTGTCGCTCCATCTGCCGCGCCCCTCTCACCGCGGCACCACCGGGGTGCCGTCCGTACCGATCATGTTCAACAGTATTGCTGTCTCACCACTCCTGTGAAACCTTCGGGAACGTTCGCCGACGGAGGTCCCATGACGACGATCCTGCGACTCCCCAAGGACCCGTCCGAGCTGACCATCCCGGATCTGCTGCTGCGCAATGTGCAGGACCACGGCGACCTCCCGGCGCTCTCCTGGTACCCCGATGACGGAAACGACGCCGACGGCAAGCGCACCACCCTCACCTGGGCCGAGGCCCGGCACCGGATCGCCGAACTGGCCGCCGGTCTCGACGCGCTGGGCGTCACCCCGGGCGAACACGTAATGCTCATGATGGCCAACCGGCCCGAGCACTGGCTGACCGACCTCGCCCTCGTCCACCTGGGCGCCGTCCCGGTCTCCGTGTACGGCACGGCCGCGCCCGAGCAGATCGCCCATATCGTCCGGCACTCCCGGGCCCGCCTCGCCGTCGTCGGAGGAGCGGAGGAGCGGGCGCTCTGGGAGCCGCTGCTGGCGGCCGAAGGGGAGGCTCCCGGACGGATCCGGCAGCTCGTGGTGGCCGACGAGGACGCCGTCGGCCCGCACACCGCATGGCACGCCCTGCCGCGCCCGTACGAGTCCGCCGTCTTCGAGGAGCGGTGGCGCCGGGTGCGCTCCGGCGACCCGGTGACCGTCGTCTACACCTCGGGCACCACCGGTGACCCCAAGGGCGTGGTGATCAGTCACCGGAACGTGGTCCTCAACGGCGTCGCACTCGACGGCGTCGCCGAACTGCCCGACCACGCCGACCACATCTGCTACCTGCCCTTCGCCCATATCGCCGAGCGGATGCTGGGCATCTACCTGCCCGTTTTCCGCGCCTCGCACGTCCATCTGTGCGCCGACCCCGCGAAGATCGCGGCGCGCGTGAGCGAGCTGCACCCCGCCGAGTTCTTCGGGGTGCCGCGCGTGTGGGAGAAGCTGGCCGCCGCCGTCCGCGCCGGGCTGGAGGCGCTGCCCGAGGAGCGGCGGGCCGCCGTGGCCGAGGCGGCGGAGGTGGCCCGCGCCCATGTGCGCTGCCGGGAGCGCGGCATCCCGGCGGGGCCCGAGCTGGCAGCGGCGTACGAGAAGGCACGGAGCGAGGTCCTCCGGCCGCTGCTCGCGCCCGCCGGCTTCGACCGGCTGGTGTGGACGGCCAGCGCCTCGGCACCCATGCCGCAGGACGTGCTCGACTTCTGGGCGGGCCTCGGCATCGTGATCATGGATGCCTGGGGGCTGACGGAGACGACCGGGGCGCTCACCGTCAACGGTCCCGCCGCCTTCCGGCTGGGCTCCGTCGGGCGTCCGCTCGACGGAACCGAGATCCGTACCGCCGAGGACGGGGAGATCCTGGTGCGCGGCAGCACCCTCTTCGCGGGGTATCTGCGCCCCGACGGCTCGGTCGAGCCCGGTACCGACGCCGGCGGCTGGTTCGCCACCGGGGACATCGGCCGGATCGACGAGGACGGCTTCCTGTGGCTGACCGACCGCAAGAAGGAGATGATCGTCACCTCCACGGGCAAGAACGTCTCACCGGCGCTGGTGGAGAACGCCCTCAAGGAGCACCCGCTGATCGGCCAGGCCCTGGTGCACGGGGACGGCCGCTCGTATCTGGTCGCCCTCCTGGTCCTGGACGGCGAGACGGCACCGGCCTGGGCGGCCCGCAACGGGATCGACGTACCGCCCGGCGAACTGGCGAGGCACCCCGCCGTACGTGCCGAGGCCCACCGCGCCGTGGCCGCCGCCAACGCCCGCCTCAACCGCACCGAACAGGTCAAGCGCTACCGGCTGTTGGCGCGGGAGTGGACCCCGGCGACGGGGGAGTTGACCCCCTCGCTCAAGCTGCGCCGGGAGGTCGTACGCTCCCGTTACCAGCAGGTCATTGACGGGCTATATGAAGATCATGTGTGAGAAACCTCCAGTTGTGAGATCCATCACCGCGTAGACGGGCCCTCCGGAGTTAGGTGACGCCTTGGTCCGCAGCCGTGATCACGGCGGCCGCCGACCCAACAAGCCATTTCAAGAGTGAGTTGGACCAACTGTGAGCAACGATGTCGTCCAGGACGCCATCCCGTCGAAATCCGGCGGAGGCGACCAGGTCGCACCGCCGTCCCCGCACGGGTCGGCTGCGGACGCCGGTGACGCCGGCTACAGCAAGGACCTCAAAGCACGTCATATCAACATGATCGCCATCGGCGGGGCGATCGGTACCGGGCTCTTCCTCGGTGCAGGCGGACGCCTCGCCTCCGCGGGACCGGCCCTCGCGATCGCCTACGCCGTCTGCGGACTCTTCGCGTTCTTCGTCGTCAAGGCGCTCGGCGAGCTGGTGCTGCACCGGCCCTCCTCCGGCTCCTTCGTCTCCTACGCGCGGGAATTCCTCGGGGAGAAGGGCGCCTATGTCGCCGGCTGGATGTACTTCCTGAACTGGTCGACGACCGGCATCGCGGACATCACCGCGATCGCGCTCTACACGCACTACTGGAGCTTCTTCACCGACATCCCGCAGTGGGTGCTCGCGCTGATCGCGCTGGCCGTGGTGCTGGCCATCAACATGATCTCCGTGAAGATCTTCGGTGAGCTGGAGTTCTGGTTCGCCGTGATCAAGGTGGCGGCGCTGGTCGTCTTCATGGTCATCGGCATCGTGCTGCTCGCCACCCAGCACCCCGTCGGCGGCGAGACGCCCGGGTTCAGCCAGATCACCGACCACGGCGGCGTCTTCCCCAACGGGCTGATGCCCGTGATCATCGTCATGCAGGGCGTCGTCTTCGCCTACTCCTGCGTCGAGCTGGTGGGCGTGACGGCGGGCGAGACCGCCGAGCCGGAGAAGGTCGTCCCCAAGGCCGTCAACGCCATCATGTGGCGCGTCGGCTTCTTCTACGTCGGTTCCGTGCTGCTGCTGGCGTTGCTGCTGCCGTGGGACAAGTACCAGGACGGGCAGAGCCCGTTCGTGACCGTGCTGTCCAAGCTCGGCGTGGACGGCGCCGGCGACGTGATGAACCTCGTCGTCCTCACGGCCGCCATGTCCAGCCTCAACTCCGGGCTGTACTCGACGGGGCGCATCCTCCGCTCCATGGCGATGGCCGGCACGGCGCCGAAGTTCACCGCCAGGATGAACGCCAGCCAGGTGCCCTATGGAGGCATCCTGCTGACCTCCGCCGTCTGCGTCATCGGCGTCGGGCTCAACTACGTCGTGCCGGGCAAGGCGTTCGAGATCGTGCTGAACATCGCCGCACTCGGCATCGTCAGCACCTGGTGCACCATCATGCTGTGCCACTGGGTGTTCGTGCGGCGTGCCAAGGCCGGGCTCGTCGAGCGGCCGTCCTTCCAGCTGCCGGGCTCGCCGGTCACCGAGTGGGTGACCATCGCCTTCCTCGTCGGCGTCATCGCCCTGATGTGGAACGACCCCGATGTGGGACGCAAGACGGTGATGCTGCTGCCGTTGATCGCCGCCGCGCTGGTGGGTGGCTGGTTCGCCGTACGAGGGCGCGTCCGCGCCTTGGCCGCCGAAGATCAACTGAAGCGGTAACGTTTTGCCGCCGCCCCTGCCCCCTCCCGGGGGTGGGGGCGGAGCGCCCCGTCAGGGGCGCGGGGAACTGCGCGACCAGCCACGACGAGCCCGCAGACCGCGTACGTCGGACAGGGGCACCCCCTCACCGGCGCTAGTGCAGCCGCACAGGCAACTCGTACAGCTCGTTCTGCGTGATGGCGGGCTTGTTCCGCAATTCCGTGGGGTCGACCGCCAGGCCCAGACCGGGGAAGCGGTCGAAGAGCGCGGGGAGGGCGACCAGGGCCTCGAGGCGGGACAGCGGCGCGCCGGGGCACACATGGGGACCGTGTCCGAAGGCCAGGTGCCGCGTCGGCGGCGTACGCGTGACGTCGAAGCGCTCCGCGTCGGGCCCGTGCTGCTGCTCGTCGCGCCCGATGGCGCCGTAGGCGATGATCACCGCGTCGCCCTGCTTCATCACGGTGCCGCCGACATCGATGTCCTCCGTGGCGAAGCGGACCAGCACATGGGTGGTCGGCGCGTCCCAGCGCAGCGTCTCCTCGATGGCGGCCTCCCAGCTGACCTCGCCCGAGCGGACCAGGGCGAGCTGTCCGGGGTGGGTGAGCAGCGCCCGTACCGCACTGACGATCAGGCTGATCGTCGTCTCGTGCCCGGCGGTGATCAGCACCTGGACCGTGGCCACGATCTCCTCGTCGCTGAGCGAGTCGCCCTCCTCGGCAGCCGCCAGCAGGGCGCTGGTCAGATCGTCGCCGGGGGACTCCTTCTTCTGCGCGACAACGGCGCTGAACAGCGAGCCCAGCTCGGCGATGATGCCCTGCACCTCCTCGGCCGGGGTGACGCTGCTGAAGAAGCCGTCGTACAGGGTGCGCAGCCGCGGGATCTGGGTGGTGTCGATGCCCAGCAGGTCACCGATGACGGCCATCGGCAGCGGGTAGGCGAAGCCGGCCTTGAGATCGACGCGGCCCGCCGCGTCGGCCGACGCCTCCAGGCCGTCCAGCAACTCGCGGGTGATCTCCTCGATACGGGGCCGCATCGCCGCCACCCGGCGCGGGGTGAGCGCCTGCGCGGTCAGCGTCCGCAGCCTGCGGTGCTCGGGGCCGTCGAAGGTGAGCATGCTGGGGCCCGGGTCGGCCAGCCCGATCAGCGGCCAGGTCTGCGGGATCTCCCCGCGCTGGTAGGCGGCCCAGTGGTCGATGTTCTTGACCAGCCTGCTGTCCGTCAGCAGCTTGCGGGCCTCCGCGTGGTGGGTGACCGCCCACACCCGTACGCCGCCCGGCAGTTCGACGGGGGCGAGGGGACCCGCGGCACGCAGCCGGGCACCTTCGCCGACCAGGTCGCGCACCAGCGGGTCGAGCACGATCACCTCGCCGGCGGCGCCCTCGCGGTCCGAGCCCGAGCCGGTGCCGGTGACGGGACACGACGTCATCCGTGGCCTCCTGCGGTGCTGGTCGGGGTCGGGGAGAAGCGCACAGGAAGCGACGCCAGACCGCGCAGGAACGGCGACGGACGCCAGACCAGGGCCTGCGCACCGACCGCCAGATCCACGTCCGGCAGCCGGTCCAGCAGGACCTCGATGCCGGTACGCGCGATGCCCTCGGCGATGTCCTGGGCCGGGTAGGGGCAGCGGTGTTCACCGTGCCCGAAGGAGAGGAAGGCGCTGTTCCCGCCGGTGAACGCCGTACGGTCCGGACGCACTTGGGGGTCGCCGTTGGCCGCGGCGAAGCTGAGCATCAGCAGATCGCCGGCGGCGATGTGCCGCCCGGCCAGCTGGGTGTCGCGGGTCGCCCAGCGGCCCGCGATGTTCTGGGTGGGGGTGTCCTCCCACAGCACCTCGTTCATGGCCTCGGCGACGCTGTGCCGGCCGCCGGAGAGGGAGGCGGCGAAGCGGTCGTCGGTGAGCATCAGCCGCAGCGAGTTGCCGATCCAGTCGGCGGTCGGCTGGTGGCCGGCGACGAAGGTCACCATCATGTCTTCGACGATCTCCTCGAAGGAGAAGTCGTCCGAGTAGTCGTGGTGCAGCAGCCGGGAGGCCACCCCGGCGGCCGGTGCCTCGCGCCGGGAGGCGAGCAGGGAGCGCATCGCCGAGTTCACCCGGTCGCGGCCCTCCAGCGCTTCGGCCCCGCCGTCGACCAGCGCGTTGATGCTGGGCACCAGGTCGGCCCCGGCCTCGTCGGAGAAGCCGTAGAGCCGGGCGAGCACCAGCGCGGGCAGCACTTTGGCGTACTCGGCGATCAGGTCGGCCGAGCCGCGTCCGCAGATCTCGTCGATCAGCCGGTCGGCGAACCGCTCGGAGTTCTCGCGCAGCTCGAACGGGTCGACGGCGGCCAGCGCGTCGCTGATCAGCGTCGCGCGGCGGTGGTGCCGCTCGCCGACGGTGTAGAGGATCGACGGCTGCTTGCCCACCATCGGCAGCAGCGGCCAGTCCGCCGGAATGTTCGGCCACTGGTTCCACAGCCCCGAGTCGCGGCTGAAGAGCGCCGGGTCGGAGGTGATCTGGTGCAGTTCGCGATAGCCGAGCACCAGCCAGCAGGGCACGTCGCCAGGCAGGACGACCGGCGCGAGCGCCCCGTGCTGCTCGTACATCTCCCGGTAGAGCCGGGCACGGTCGTCGTTCTGGAAGCGCGGACCCATCAGGGGAACGGCGTCCGGACTCGGGTGTGCGGGGCAGCCGGGCGGTGGTGCGGAGGCGGTGCTGAACTGCTGAGCGGGTGTCAAGGGGTGTTCTCCGGGGCGGAACGCGCGGTGGACAGGGTGTACAGGTGCTGGACGAGGGCGAGCAGCACCTCCTTGCTGGACTCGCGGGAGCGCGCGTCGCACTCGACGAGCGGGACGTCCTCGGGCAGGTCCAAGGCATCGCGCACCTGTTCGGCGGTGTGCTGGGGTCCGCCGAAGTCGTTACGGGCGACGATGAACGGGGTGCCGTGCGCCTCCAGCCGGTCGATGGCGTACCAGGAGTCCTCCAGCCGCCGGGTGTCCACCAGGACGACGGCGCCCAGGGTGCCGGAGAAGAGCCGGTCCCACAGGAACCAGAACCGCTCCTGGCCCGGCGCACCGAACAGGTACAGCACCGTCTCGTCGTTGAGGCTGATCCGGCCGAAGTCGAAGGCGATCGTGGTGGTCGTCTTGCCCTGCACGGCCGAGAGGTCGTCGACGCCCTCGCCGGCGCGGGTCATCGTTTCTTCGGTGTTCAGCGGACGGATGTCGCTGACGGCCCGCACCATGGTCGTCTTGCCGACACCGAAGCCGCCGACGATCACGATCTTCAGCCCCTGGGCCGCGGTACTGAGCAGCGGCGGGCGGGCTTCGGTGCCGGCTGTCGTCACCGAGTTCGCGTCAGATGTTGCGGAGTCCAACGAGCACCTGCTTCAGGAGGTCGGGATCGGGCAGTGCGTCAGCGGTCTGGGCCCGCCGCGGATGGCGAGCGGTGATCTTCCCCTGGGCGAGCAGGTCGCCCAGCAGGATGCGGACGACGCTCACCGGCAGTCCAAGATCGGCGGCCAGCTCCACGACCGCCGTGGGGAAGCGGCAGATACGGAGGATCGCGGCGTGCTCCGACTGCATGCCACGCACCGGGGCGCTCTCGCTGACCACGAGCGTCACCAGGTCGAAGGTGTCGGCTCCGGTCGTGGAACGGCTGCGCCCGCCGGTCACGGTGTACAGCCGGTCCGGGTCCTCGTCCCGGCCCGGCCGAGTCATACTGCTCCGCCTCCGTCTACGCCGCTGCGGACGTCGCCTGCGGCCGACTTGCGCGGCGGGGCGCTGAGGTATTCGCTGAGCTGCTCGATCAGCTCGTTCATGTTGTGGCCGATGAGGCCCACGTCGGAGTCCTCCTCGGCGACGACGGCCAGATGCGCACCGGCGCCCGCCTCCACGACGAACAGGATGCCGCCGTAGAACTCCGCCATCGCCTGGCGCACCCCGCCGTTGCCGTCGCCGAACTCCACGGAAGCCCCGTGCGACAGGCTCTGGATACCGGCCGAGATGGCCGCGAGCTGGTCGGCCTGGTCGATGGAGAGCTCCGGTGTACGGCACAGCTTGAGGCCGTCACGGGAGAGCACGAGAGCGTGCCGGGCCCCGGGGGTGCGCTCCAGGAGGTTCTCCAGCAGCCAGTCGAGCTTGCTGTCAGTGATCATTCGGTGTCGTCCTCCGAGAGGGAAGAGGAGGGAGAGGGGGAGGAGGCGGAAGGCATGGCGTTCTGGCCGGTTTCTTCCGAGTCGCCGGCGCCCTGGACGGCCCGGCGGAAGTCGCCGAACCGGGTGCCGGAGGGACGCTTCGTACGGCCGGCCGCCGGGCGTTTGCCGTCCGCGGTCGCCTCCTCGGCGGCCTCGCGCTCCGCCCCGGACGAGGAGCTCCCCGTCCGCGACGAGGCGGCCGAGGCCCGGGCGACGGCCGCGAGGGTCTGGCCCCGCCGCCGCTTGGGCAGCCCGCTGTCGCCGTACTGCTGGGGCGGTGGGGCCGCGGTCGCGTAGGCGCCGCTCTCCCGCTGGTCGTGGCCCTGGGCGCCCTGCTGGGCTGGGACGGCGGACTCCGGCTGCGCGGTGTGATCGGCGGCCGGACGGATGTGATCCGCGGCGCCACGTACGTGATCCGCCGCCGGGCGGTCCTGCTCCGCCGTCGTACGGGCCTGGCCCACGGCCGGGCGGGTCTGCTCCGCGGCCGGCAGTGGGGCGCTCTGGGTGGCGCCCAGCGAGGTGGGGGTCCCACCGGCCGGAGGCTGGGGGAGGGTCGCTGCCCGGGTGGACCCGGCCACCGGGGGCGCGGGCTCCTCGCGGCGCGGCTCGGTGAGCAGCTCGCGCGGGACGCGGACGAGCACGCCGGTGCCGCCGTGCGCGGAGGGCCGGAAGGAGACGGACAGGCCGTGCTTGCGGGCCAGTCGCCCCACCACGGCCAGACCCAGCCGGGTACCGGACAGCGTGGTCAGGTCACCGTGGTCGGCGGAGACGGCCTGCTGGGCGCGGCGCAGCGCGACCTCTCCCATCACCAGGCCGCCGTCCTCGACGGTGATGACCACGCCCGCGGCCACCTCCTCGACGTAGACGTGCACTTCGGAGGTGGGCGGGGAGAAGTTCGCCGCGTTGTCCATCAGTTCGGCCAGCAGGTGCATGACGCCCTCGGCCGCATGGCCCGCGATGGCGACCTCGCTCGTCGAGTGCAGCCGCACGCGCTGGTAGCCGCTGATCCGGCCCATGGCGCCGCGCAGAATCGACTCCATCACGATCGGCTTCGCCCAGCGGCGGCCCGAACGGGCGCCGGTGAGGACGGCGATCGAGTCGGCGATCCGGCCCATCTGCGCGTTCCTGTGGTCCAGCTGCAACAGGTCGGCCAGCACATCCTCGTCCGCGTGCGTGTGCTCCATCTCGCGCAGGTCGGCGGCCATGCTGGTGGCCAGCGCCTGCACCCGGCCCGCCGCGTTGGCGCACGCCGACATCGCCGCGGCACGCATGTTCTCGCCCCTGTGGACCTCGTTCGCCACGGTGATCAGCACCCGGCGCTGTGCCTCGGAGGCCACCGGCGGCGCCTCGGCCAGCGCGGTCTCGGCCGAGCCGCCGTGCCGAAGCCGCTCCACCAGTGCGGGCACGGTCGCGTCGGCGAAGTAGTTGTCGGTCGCGTCCCGTTCGGCCGCCCGGGAGTGGCCCGCGGCCACCGCGGCACGCAGCGAGCGGCTGGTGAGCCGGGCGTGCGCCGCCACCGTGACAGCCGCGCACAGCACCGCACCGGCCGCGCCGGCGCTCCAGGCGACCGCGATGCGTGCCGACTCGGCACTGGCGTAGACGGCGATCAGGCACGCGATGCCCGCAACCGCGACGGAGATCAGCAGCGCGAGCGCCGTGCCGGTGGCGGTCCCACCACCACCGGCGGCGGCCGGCCGAGTGCCCGTGGTCGGCTGACCGGCGTTCGCGACCGGTTGTGCGGCGTTCCCGACCGGCTGTGCGGGGTTTGTGACCGGCTGAGCGGTGCCGACTGCCGGTTGGCCCGTGCCTGTGGCCGGAGGCGGTGATATCTCGGGGGAGGTCATCAATCAGGTCCTAGGGGACGGAACCGGGCAGAGGCGAGAGCTGAGCCGCAGCCCTCCGATCAACGTCGCACCAATATAGGCCAGTTAGTGATCACTAAGCAGCCGAGGGGTGTGGTGGTTCCGCACAGAATCGCCGCGCGCCGCGCCGGAAGGGGCACCGGAGGCATCATGAGGGCCGCAGAGGCATCATGAGAAGAGTGCAAGCAAGCGAACGAGACCGCCTGGCACGCACCGGGCCGGAGCCCCCGCCCCCGGACGGCATCCTGTGGGACGTCGTCGGGGAGGTCCGCCAGCTGCTCATGCTGCCCGCCGCGCTCACTCTCCAGGTGGCCCACCCCGCCGTGGGTGCAGGAGTGGACGAGCACTCCGTCTTCCGTACCGACCCCTGGGGCCGCGGAGAACGCTCGCTGCGGAGCTTTCTGCTGTGGGTCTACGGCGGCGAGGAAGGCATCGCCGAGGGGCGCAGGCTGCGCGGGCTGCACAAGACCATCCAGGGCGTCGATGCGCACGGCCGCCGCTACCACGCGCTCACACCCGCCTACTACGCGTGGGTGCACGCCACCGGCTTCCCCACCTATCAGAACGCCCAGCGGTATCTCGGCCGCCGCCCCTACACGGACGAGGAGGAGCGCAGGCTGTACGCCGAGTGGCTCCAGGTCGGCCGCGTCCTGGGCATCCACGAGAGGGACATGCCCCGTACGCGGGAAGAGTTCTGGCCCTACTGGCGGCGGATGCTGGCCGAGGAGATCGAGCCCACCAAGGTCGTCGGTGAGCTCACCACGGTGAACACCGACGTTCCGCCGCCGCCTTACGGGCCGCGGGCCGTGCGGTGGGCGCTGCGGGTGGTCTGGCCGCTCGTCGTTCCCGGGTTCGCCCGGTTCCAGCGCTTCATGACCGTCGGACTGATGCCGCCCGACGCACGTGAGGTGCTGCGGCTGCCCTGGACGCCGCGTCAGGAACGCCGGCTGCGCCGCCTCGGCCGCGTCCTCGCCTGGACCTTGCCCTTGGTTCCGGAGCGTCTCCGCTACTTCCCGTACGCACGGAAGGCGCGTGCGGCCCGCCGCTGAGTGGGGGCGGACACCCCCACTCGCGACGGGGACCGCCTCAGTGGCGGTGGTGGTCCGCGGTGTGGATCTGCTTCCAGGAGCGGGGCTGCTTCGGGGTGCTCTCGGCAGCGAAGGACGCGGCCCCCGCTGAAGGCTTCGACGGCTGGTAGAGCCAGGTGTCGAAGAGCTTGTCGAGCGGCTTGCCGGAAACCTTCTCCGCGTAGTCGACGAAGTCGCCCACGGCGGCGTTGCCGCCCTTGTGCTTCTGCGGCCACCCCTTCAGCACGGCGAAGAAGTCCTTGTCGCCGATCTCGTTCCGCAGCGCCTGCAGGGTCATGGCGCCCCGGTCGTAGACCGCGCGGTGGAACTGGTTGTCGGGGCCGGGGTCACCGGGCTTGACCTTCCAGAAGGGGTCGTCGGCCGGGCGCGAGGCGTAGGCGTAGTCGGCCAGCTCCTGCGCCGTGCCCTCGCCCTGCTCCTCGGACCAGAGCCACTGTGCGTACCGCGCGAAGCCCTCGTTGATCCAGATGTCCTTCCAGCCCTTCACGGAGACGCTGTCCCCGTACCACTGGTGGGCCATCTCGTGGACGACGACGGAGGTGTTGGAGCCGTCCGCGAAGTCGTCGGGGCTGTAGAAGGGACGGGTCTGGGTCTCCAGCGCGTATGTGGTGTCGGTGGCCGGCACATAGCCGCCCAGCGCTTCGAAGGGATACTCACCGAAGTAGCCCTCCAGCCATTCGGTGAGCTCGGCGGTCCGCTCGATGCTTGCCCGTGCCGCGCCCTCGTGCTCGCCAAGGTCCTTGCTGTAGGCGTTGATGACGGGCAGTCCGGAGTCGGTCTTCGACTTGGTGATGTCGAACTTGCCGAGCGCGAGAGTGGCCAGGTAGGTGGCCTGCGGTGCGCGGGAGCGCCAGTTGTAGCGCGTCCAGCCGGCCTGTGAGCGCTGCGACTGGAGGGTGCCGTTGCTGATGGCCTGGGTGCCGTCCGGCACGGCGACGCTGATGTCGTAGCTCGCCTTGTCGGTGGGGTGGTCGTTGCTGGGGAACCACCACCAGGCCGACTCGGGCTCGTTGGCGGCGACGCCGCCGTCCTTGGTGCGGTGCCACGAGGTGAAGCCGTTCACCTCGACCTGGGAGGGGACGCCCTGGTAGCGCACCACGACGGTCGCCTTCTCGCCCTTGGCCAGCGGCTCGGCCGGGGTCACCTCCAACTCGTGCGCACCCGAGGTGTCGAAGCGGGCCTTCTTCCCGTTGACCCGCACCTCGCTGACGTCCAGTGCGAAGTCCAGGTTGAAGCGCGACAGGTCCTGTTCCGCGGTGGCCAGCAGTGTGGCGGTGCCCGTGAGCTTGTCCGTCTTCGGCTGGTAGGTGAGCCGAAGGTCGTAGTGGGAGACGTCGTAGCCGCCGTTCCCGTAGTCCGGGTAGTAGGGGTCGCCCACGCCGGGGGCTCCCGGGGTCGGTTCGGCCGCCGAGGCCGGGACCGCGAGCAGCAGTGAGGCCGCCGTTATCGCACCCGGGACGATCAGTCTGTGACGCACGAGTCCTCCAACTCTTCTGTGACAGGAGCCACTTCTTCCGCGACAGGAGTCACTTCGTCCGGAGCGTATGTACTCACGCGTCACACCGCATGTCCACAGCAACCCTCGTCATCCGGCCGTCATCCTGACGACATACGCCCCCTTCTGCACGGGAGTTCGTACGACTACCGTCCCTCATATGGTGATTCGCCCGCGGCCCGGCCGCTCCCGGTGGAAGACCGCTGCCCTGACCTCGGCGGCGCTGCTCGTTCCGCTGCTCGCCACCACCTCCGCGCGGGCCACCCCGGGCTCCGCGGCGAACTCCCCGGCCCCGCGCACCGGATTCGAGCGCTCCCACGGTGCGCGCTGGACGACTCAGCCCGAGGAACAGCACTTCCTCCGCACCGTGGACCGGGCCAGCAGCCGCGTCACCCTCGACACCATCGGCCGCACCGAGCAGGGCCGCCCCCTCCAGCTCATCAGCGTCGGCGCCCCCGCGCCGCTGAGCCCGGAGACGGCGCGAGGCGGCAACTCCGTGCTGCTCGTCTGCTCCCAGCACGGCGACGAGCCCGCGGGCCGTGAGGCGTGTCTGAGCACCGTGCGGGATCTGGCGTTCGCCGAGGACCGCGCCACCCGGCGCTTTCTCTCCCGTACGACACTGCTGGTCATCCCCACCGCCAACCCCGACGGCCGGGCCGCGGACACTCGTGGCAACTCCACGGGCACCGACATCAACCGCGACCACCTCGCCCTCCAGACCGCCGAGGCCCGCGCCATGGCGGCCGTCCTCCGCGACCGGCGCCCCGACACCGTCTACGACCTGCACGAATACAGCGCCCACGAGCCGTACTACATCAAGGACCTGCTCTCCCTGTGGCCCCGCAACCTCAACACCGCGCGCGCTCTGCACCGGGAGTCCACGGCGCTGTCCGAGAGGTATGTACGCCCCGCCGCACAGGACGCGGGCTACAGCACCGGCATCTACGGCATCTGGACCGACCCGGAGACCGGCGAGCCCGTCAAACAGGTTGCGGGTGACGGGCAGGAGCGCATTCTCCGCAACACCGTGGGCGTCAAACACTCCGTCGGCCTGCTCGTCGAGACCCGCACCGACCCCCTCACCGACGAGGAGAAGTCGGACGACGCCACCAACAACCGCCGCCGCGTCGGCTCCCATCTGGCCGCGCTCAAGGGCGCGTTCGACTTCGCCGACACCCACCGCGGCCGTATCGAGGCGGCCACCGACCGGGCTCGCGCCGAGGGCCTCGCCGACCGTGGGCCCGTCTACCTCGATGGCGCGGATAACGATGAGCCCGCCGACGACCAGGTGCTGACCGACCCTCCCTGCGGCTATGCGCTGACCCCCGAGCAGTGGCACGACGTCAGCTCAACGCTCCAGCTGCACGGCGTGCGGGCCGAGCGGCGCGGCGACGGCGCGTTCGTGCCGCTGCGCCAGTCGCAGCGCGCGCTGGTACCGCTGTTGCTGGACGGACGCGCGAAGTTCGGGCTGACGGCGGGGACACCGGTGGCGCAGTGCGATTGAGCGCGGCTCGGGCCGGTCACCCGGCGGCAGAGCCCGGCGGCCCGACCAGCCGGGCGGCGTCCACCGCGCAGCCCCAGGAGACGGTGACGCCCGCGCCGCCGTGCCCGTAGTTGTGCACGCAAAGCGACGTACCGCCCCGCCCGTCGGGCACCTGCTCGGCCTCCAGCCGGACACTGTGCCGGAACGGACGCAGCCCAACCCGGTGTTCGAGGACGGTGGCGGTGGCCAGCTCCGGGTGGACCGCGGCGCACCGCTCCACGATCGCCGCAGCGGTCGAGGGGTCGGGCTCCCGCTCCTCGGCGCCGTCCTCCGCCGTACCGCCGAGGGCCAGCCCGTAGGGCTGCGGCAGGACGTACGTCGTCTCACTGGCGCTGTCGCTCGCGGCGACGTACCACTCCTCGATGCCCGGGTTCTCGACGACGAGGATCTGACCGCGTACGGCACGCACCGCCGGGTCGGGCACCAGTTCGCGGGCGCCGAGTCCGGTGCAGTTCACGACGGTGGGCGCCGCGGCTGCCGCCTCGGTGAGGGAGCGGGCCGCGCGCTGCTCCCAACGCCCGCCCGCGGCCTCGAACCGGCCCACCAGATAACGGAGATAGCTCGGCATGTCGACGAGCGGAGCCCGGGGAGGGGTGCCGGTCAGCGCGCTCCACTCCGGGGGCGGGGTGCTGCCCGGCATCCGTCCGCGCACCAGCCGTACCCCTGTGGTCGGCGGTTGCTCGGCGAGCCAGGAGAAGTGCCGGAACGAGCGGACTGCCCAGTCGAGGGCCTGCTTCTCCGGCTCGATGCGGTACGGCCAGATCAGGCCGCCCGCAACTGCGGAGGTCGTGCCACCGGGCGGCTGCGGGCTCCACACCCGTACGTCCATGCCGCGTTCCGCCAGGATCACGGCCGTCGTCAACCCGATGACCCCGCCGCCGAGAACGACCACGCCCCCGGCGCCGCCTCCGCGCTGCCTCGCCTCACCCATGTGTCACCTCACCCATTCCGCGACACTACGCCGCGGGAACGCCCCCGGTCAGCGGCTCAGCGCTGTCAGCAGCGCCAGCGGGGTGGCCGCCGCCCATGCCTGCGGTGAGCAGGCGTGCGGGTAGGGGACCGGCTCCGGGAAGTCCTCGCGGTCGTACCCGGCCAGCACCTCCGGCAGCCGGTGATCGCATCGCGCGGCAGCGGCCAGCAGCCCCTCCGCCAGCCGTGCGGCCTCGGCCCGCAGGCTGTAGCGGGCCAGACCGAGCGCTATCAGCGCGTTGTCCTGCGGCCAGATGCTGCCGCGATGGTAGGAGAGCGGGTGGTACGCGGCCTGGCCCGCGGCCAGCGTGCGTACGCCCCAGCCGGAGAAGAAGTCCGGCTCCAGCAGCCGCCGTCCCACCGTCTCGCCCCGGCGCTGTCCCAGGATGCCCGACCACAGCAGATGCCCCGCATCGGAGGCGAGCGCGTCCAGACGGCGTCCGGTCTCGTCCAGCGCGAGCGGCGGGAAGCCGCGGTCCGGCAGCCAGAAGTCCGCCCCGAAGCGCTCGCGCAGCCCGGCCGCGGCCCGCTCCAGCCGGCCCGCGTAGCCGGGGTCGTCCCAGGCCGTACGGGCGAGCTCGGCGGTGCGGCACAGCGCGTCGTACGCGTACCCCTGCACCTCGGCGACCATCACGGCGCCGGTCGGCAGGGTGCCGTCGGCCGCGCAGATCGCGCCGGGGGAGTCCTTCCAGTTCTGGTTGGCCAGACCGCCGTTGTCCGGCCGGTAGGCGAGGTAGCCCAGGTCCTCCAGACCGCCATGAGCGAACATCCACTGCACCGCGGCCCGCGCCTGCGGCTCCAGGTGGCGGGCGAGCTTCTGGCCTTCGGTGCCCTGCTGTTCCGCGTAGGCGCCGAGGAGGACGAGGAAGAGTGGGGTGGAATCGACGGATCCGTAGTAGCGGCCGTACGGCACCTGTCCGAAGGCGGCCAGTTCGCCGTGCCGCACCTCGTGCACGATCTTGCCGGGCTCGGCCACCCGCGCCGGATCAGTCGTCTCGGCCTGGGTGGCTGCCAGCGCCAGCAGGGTGGCCTCGGCGAGCTCAGGGCGGAAGGGGAGGGCGAAGAAGGAGGTGAGCAGCGAGTCCCGGCCGAACAGCGCCAGGAACCAGGGCACTCCGGCACCCGGTACCCGCAGCGGCACATCCGCCGGTCCCGGGACGGTGATGCACAGCCCGGCCAGGTCGGCCAGCCCCTGCTCACAGGCGCGGGCCAGCTCAGGGCGGGCGGTACGCCGGCTCGGGCACGGCTCGGCCGCCACGAACGCATGCCGCGCGGCGGCCAGTTCGGAGCGTATGGACGCCGGGTCCCGGGCTCCGTCCGCTCCGGTGGCCGAGTCGGCTTCCGGCGCGCCGTGCGGCAGCGCCGCCACCCGCAGCCGCAGCTCGACCGCGCCGTGCGGCGACGGCTCCAGGAGCCAGCTCATCCTGCGTGCCGTGCCGTCGGTCTCCGTCGTCTCGGCGGCCACGGTCTCAACGGGTGCGGGATCGGCGGTGATGACCGTACGGGCATGCCAGTCAGCGCCGCGCCGGTAGTGGAACTCGATCCCGTCCGGGCGGCTGACAGTGCTGCGTACGGCGTCAGGGCGCGGGTACTCGTGGTGCGGCGAGCGCAGTTCCATCTGGTCGGCGAAGTCGGCGTCAACGGTCAGGCTCAGCCGTACCGGCGCCGCCGAGCCCTGGTTGCTGACGACACGTATGCGCTCCGTCAGCACCCCGTCCGCCACGGCCTGTTCGCGGAAGAGAGTGCACCCGGGCGGCGCCTCGCGGGTACCGCGCGGGGTCAGTACCGCGGCGGCCGGGTCGGCGCCCCGGTCGGGCTCCGGTGCCGGGACGAGCACCGTCGGAGCCGACCCGTCGAGCGTCAGCTGCCAGCGGCTCAGATGGCGGGTGTCACGGCGGAAGAGCCCGTCCGGCGTCGTCGTAGCCGGGGTTCCGGCGATGTCCCCGGAAGGGGCCAGCACCGCGAAGGTGCCGTCGTGCACGAGCAACCGGTGCTCGGTCCCCGTCATCGGTTCACGGCCCCTTCTCGGACGCGGGCACCGGCGCGGGCGCCGGAATGTGCGGTGCGGCGCCGGACGCCGCCACTGGAACGGCCGTACGGGGAGCGGGCGCCGCGCAGGCCGGGTCCCGGGCGAGCAGGTCCAGGGCGAGCGCAGCCGTCCAGCTGAAGTCGCGGGCACCACGGCCCTGCCCGGTGTACGGGTCGAGGTACTCCGCGAAGCGGCTGGCCGCCGCGGCATGCAGCACCTCGGCGGCCAGCGCGTCGGCGCACGCGCTCTCACCGTGCTGCCGAAGTCCGTGCTCCAGCAGCCAGTTGACGTTGAACCAGGCGGGACCGCGCCAGTACCGGCACCGGTCGAAGGCAGCGCCGCGCAGGTCGTAACTGGGCAGCAGCCGCACGGTGGTGCCCAGGCCGTAGTGCTCGCCCGAGACCGTACGCAGCAGCGTCTCCACGATGTGCCGGGGCAGCTCCGGGGCCACCAGCGGCAGCAGCCCGGCGGCGCTGCGCTCGGCCACCAGCCGCCCGCCATGCCCGTCCCGCGCGGCGTCCCCCGCCGCGTCGCCGACGGCTTCCGCGCGCAGGTCGCGGCAGAGGAACTGCCCGGCCTCGGGCGACCACAGCCGCTCCACCAGCGCCTCGGTCAGTGCCGCAGCCCGCTGCCGGTGCGGGCCGGGGCCCCCGTCCAGCACCTCGGCGATCCGGGCCAGTGCGTACTCGGAGGCGATGAACAGGGCGTTGAACCCGGGGTCTTCCACGGCGAAGGAGTGCGGGGCCCCGGCGTCGTGGTAGCCGTGGTCGCGGTACTCGGCGGCCAGCCGCACATAGCGCCCGTAATCCAGGTCGGTGGGCCGGTCGGCCGCCGTTCCATGCACCAGGTCGGCGCGCCGGAACGTACCGGCGGCGGCGGGCTCGATCCGGGCCAGCGGACCGTCCCAGCACGGGCTGTTGTCCATCCCCGGCTCCCAGGGGTGCACCACGGCGGCCAGCCCGTGCCCGCCCAGGTCGCGTTGGTCGGACAGATAGCGGTGCCAGGCCACCAGCCGCGGATACACCCGGGCCAGAAAGCCGCGCCGCGCCGACGTACCCGGATCGGCGCTGTGCACCAGCCAGGCGGCGAGCGCGTGCACCGGCGGCTGCACCACTCCGGACGTCTCCACCGTGCGCGGCGCACCGGCGGCGGCGCCCGCCGAGGACGAGCGCCAGAAGTCGGGGCTGGGGAAGTACGCGTCGAGCGGCACCGCGCGGTTGAAGACGATGTGCGGCACCCGCCCGTCTCCCCACTGCGCTCCCAGCAGCGTCTCCACCTCCTGCTGCGCCCGCACGGGGGAGAGATGGCGCAGCCCGATGGCGATGAACGCCGAGTCCCAGCTCCACTGGTGCGGATACAGCCCGTGGGACGGCACGGTGGAGCTGCCGGTCCAGTTGCCGAGCAGCACCTGGCAGGCGGCGCGGCGAAGGGCGCGGCGCGCTTCGGGCAGCTGCGGCAACTCCGGGGGGCGGGACGGCGCGGAGTCGGACGCGGAGGTGGACGCGGTGCCGGCCGGCGCTGAGGGAGGCGTCACCGTGCCACTCCACCGGTGCGGGCGGCGAGGAACGGTGGTATGGACCTGAGGGCCTCCGCGGGGTCCGACTCCGGAGACAGCCGGCACTCCACGGCCAGACAGCCGCTGTAGCCGGCGCTGTCCAGGGCGCCCAGCCATGCGGACCAGTCCAGGTGCCCGGCACCCGGCTGGTACCGGTTGGAGTCGCTGACCTGCGCGTGCCCGATGTACGGGGCCGCCGCCAGGATCGCCGCGGGCGGGTCGGCCTCCTCGATGTTCATGTGGTAGCTGTCGATCCCGATCCGGACGGAGTCCAGGCCGACGGTACGGATCAGCTCCGCCGCCTGCTCCAGCCGGTTGACCATGTGGTCCTCGTAGCGGTTCAGCGGCTCCAGGAAGAGGGTGACGCCCTCGGCCCGGGCATGCTCGCCCAGCGTCGTCAGCCCGTCGAGGAGCACATCGCGGTCCTCCTCCGCACTGCGGGGCGGGGTGAAGGGCGGCAGCCGGCGCGAGAACATCCCGTACGAGGCGGGGGTCTGCGCCCCCACGCCGCCCAGCTCGGCGATGACGGTCAGCTGGGACCTCAACTGGGCGAGCGCGTCGCGGCGTTGGTCCGCGTCGAACGCCGCGAAGAAGTGCAGCATGTCGACGCAGACCGTCGGCATCACCACGCCGTCCGCCTTGGCCCGGCGCAGTTCGGGCAGCCGGTCGCGGAAGTGGAAGTCGCCCTTGCCGCGCAGCTCGATGCCGTCGTATCCGGCCTCCTGGGCGAACTCCCACTTCTGCTGGAGGGTTTCGCCCGGGAGCAGCTGCTCCTGGCAGGCCGTCTTGAACATGGTTCGCCTTTCGGGAGGTCGGAGGGTGGTTGCGCGGTGGGGCTCGGTGCGGAGCACCAGGGGGCCCTGACAAGAGGGGCCGTCAGAACTCGAGCACCACCTGCAACGCATCCTCCGGCCGCTCGTCCAGCAGCACATACGCGTCTGCCGCGTCGGTCACCGGCACCACATGGCTGACCAGCGACTTGACGTCCACCCGTCCCTCGGCGACCAGCCGCAGAAAGGTCCGCTGCAACCGCTCGACGGTCCACCGGCCGGAGAGTGCCTGCGGGACGCCGCCGATCTGCGAGCAGACCAGCTGGGCCCGGTTGTGGTGGAACTCGTCGCCGAGCCGCAGCCCGGTCCCGTCCCCCTGGTAGAAGCCGGAGGCCACCACGCGCCCGCCGACCGCGACCGACCGCAGCGCCTCGTGCAGCGCGGGGTACGCACCGCTGATCTCGATCGCCGCGTCCGCGCCGCGCCCGTCGGTCGCCTCGCGGATCCGCTCCGCGACGGCGTCGGTACGGGCGTTCAGCAGCTGCTCCGCGCCATGGTGCTTCGCGTGCTCCAGCCGTACGTCCAGCGCGTCGACGGCCGTCACGCGGGCCCCGTTGAGCTGGGCGAGCCGGGTGGCCAGCAGGCCGATGACACCTTGGCCGAAGACGGCGATGTCCTCGCCGAGGTGGATGTCGGCGCCGAGAACGGCGTTGTAGGCGATGGCACCGACCCGCGCGAACGCTCCGGCCAGCGGGTCGAGTCCGTCCGGCAGGGTGTGCCCGGCCATCCGCTCGGCGGGAACGATGCCTTCGCTGCGGTGGCCCCAGATGCCCCACACCAGGTCGCCCACGCGGGGGATGTCCGGCGTGTCGGCCAACTCGGGCGAGACCTCCGTGACTTCGCCGACCTCCGAATAGCCCCAGCCTGTCACCGGGTACGCGATGCCCGCCGCGCCCTCCCGGAAGAGTCGTGCCTCGGGGTCCCAGCTGCGCGTGAGATAGGGATTGGTGCCCCGGTACGCGGTCAGTTCCGTGCCCGCCGATATGCCCGAGCAGCGGGTGCGGACGCGCAAGTGGCCGGGCGGCAGCGGTGCGCTCTCGTGCTCGGCCACCTCGACCGCTCGCGGGCCGGTGAACTGGACAACTCGCTCCACAAGGGACTCCGGACGGCTCGGCTTCGGCGGTTTCGTAGAAGATACATCGGGGTTACGTCTTGTGAACAGACAGAACTGGTGTTGAGATGCGTAACTCACAAGCTGAATTCGGAACGAACCGAAGTCGGAACCGAGGGTGAGGCATGCAGACGTGGACGCGGCGGTCGAAGGTGACCGCGGCCGGGCTCGCCGGAGTGCTCGGGGTGGGTCTCCTCGCTGGCTGCTCCGGGAATGCCGCGGCAGGCCCGGACAAACCGGACAAAAAACTTACGGTGTGGACGCTTGAGAACATGCCGGCGCGGATGGCGGCCACCGAGAAGATCGTCTCCCGCTACGAGCGGAAGACCGGCGTCCAGGTGAAGCTCGTCGGCGTTGACGAGGGCCAGCTGCCGCAGCTGATCATGTCGGCCGCCGCCGCGGGTGACCTCCCCGACGTGATCGCCGCGCTCCCGCTCGGCCAGGTCTGGCAGATGTACGAGAACGACCTGCTCAACACCAAGATCCCGGCCGACATCGTCAAGGAGCTCGGCCCTCGCACCTTCAACGCCAACGCGCTCCGGCTCACCGCCGACGGCGGCACCCGGCTGACCGTCCCCTCCGACGCCTGGCTCCAGCTGCTCGTCTACCGCAAGGATCTGTTCAAGAAGGCGGGCCTCGAGCCGCCCACCAGCTACGCCACCATGACGAAGGCCGCCAGGAAGCTCGACAAGGGCCGGATGGACGGCATCTCGCTGGCCACCGACCCGGGCGACGCCTTCACCCAGCAGAGCTTCGAGAACCTTGCGCTGGCCGACGACTGCCAACTGATCACCAAGGGCGAGGTGGCGCTCGACTCGCCCGCCTGCCGCCGTGCCTTCGCCACGTACCGGACGCTCGCCCACGATCATGGGCCGGTGGGCACCCAGACGGTCGACTCGACCCGCGCCACCTACTTCGCGGGCCGCTCACCCATGGTGATGTGGTCCTCCTTCCTGCTGGACGAGCTGGCCGGGGAGCGCGCGGACGCCCGCCCCAGCTGCGCCCAGTGCAAACGTGACCCCGGCTTCCTCGCCGAGCACAGCGGTATCACCACAGCGCTCAAGGGCCCGGACGCGGCGAAGGCCGCCCAGTTCGGGGAGATCACTTCCTGGACGGTGACCAGGACCGCCGAGACGGCGGCCTCCCGCGGCTTCATCGAGTACATGATGGGGGCCGGATACCAGGACTGGTACGGCATGGCCCCGGAGGGCAAGATCCCGGTCCGCGAGGGCACCGCCGACGACCCGGAAAAGTACACCCGGGCCTGGCGCAGCAGCAGGCTCGGCGTCGAGGCCACCCACCGCAAGCGGCTCGACGAGATCTACCCCGAGAAGCTGCTGGAGGAGCTGACCGAGGGGGTCGGTCACCTGCGCCGCTGGGGCATCACCGAGGGCGAGGGCGCCCTGGTCGGCGCCACCAACGGCGAGCTGCCGGTCGCCAAGGCCGTCGGCGAGCTGACCAGCGGACAGACAGGGCCCGGCGAGACCGCCCGCAAGGTCAACGAGGAAGTCGGCGCACTGCGGAGGTCCCTGCGATGAGCACCACATCCCCCACTCCGTCGAGCGCTGCGCCCACCCAATCCCCAAAGCCCGACAAAACAGGCATTAATGACAAAGAGGGCGGATCGGGGTCCCGTCGTCCCGACCGGCGCCCGCTGACCGGGGCCGCACGGGAGAACCGCGCCGGGCTGGCCTTCGTCACCCCCACCTTCCTGGTCGTCCTCGTGGTCGTCGTCCTGCCGATCCTCTGGACGGTGCTGCTGGCCTTCCAGCACGCCCGGCTGGTGGACATCCAGGGCATGAGCCTGTTCGGCAACTGGTCGCTGGACAACTTCGCCGGGGTCTTCTCCTCGCCCGGCTTCTGGACCAGCCTGTGGACGACGCTGCTGTACACCGTCGGCTCCACCGCGGGATCCGTGCTGCTCGGTCTGGTCGCGGCCCTCGCGCTGCGTCGGCCCTTCCGCGGCCGTGGCCTGCTGCGCGGATCGATGCTGCTGCCGTACGTGGCGCCCGTGGTGGCCGTCGCCTTCGTGTGGCAGATCGCGCTCAGCCCACAGTTCGGCATCGTCAACGAGTGGGGCGGCAAGCTGCTGGGCTGGGACGACCCCATCGCCTTCCTCTCCACCCGCTCCTACGAGGTCTCCCTGCTCGGGCTGCACTTCGAGGTGCCGCTGGCGCTGCTGACCGTCATCGCCTTCGAGACCTGGCGCTACTTCCCGTTCGCCTTCCTCTTCCTGCTGGCCCGCCTCCAGGCGGTCCCCGACGTCCTGGAGGAAGCCGCCACGGTCGACGGCGCCACGCCCACCCAGCGCTTCCGCTATGTCCTGCTGCCCCAGCTGATGCCGGTCATCGCGCTGCTGTGCGTACTGCGCTTCATCATGACGTTCAACAAGTTCGACGACATCTATCTGCTCACCGGCGGCGGCTCCGGCACCGACGTGGTGGCCGTACGGGTCTACGACTTCCTCACAGCACGCTTCGACGTGGGTGCCGCCGCGGCCCAGGCACTGGTGCTCGCCGTCGTGCTGATGGTGCTGCTGGGCGTGTACTTCAAGTTCTTCGCCAAGAAGGTCGAGGAGGAGGCGTGATGAGCGGCATCCGTACGTCCCTGCCGAGCCGCGCGCAGTTCGAGGAGCGGCTCTTCGGAGTGCTCCGGCGGGTGGTGATCGCCTTCCTGGCACTGATCACCCTGGTGCCCTTCGGTTACATGCTGCTGCTGTCGGTGAAGCCCATCGACGCGCTGCTGCTGAATCCGGGCCAACTGTGGGTCTCCGCCGAGGACTTCACCCTCAGTACGTACGAGGAAGTGCTGAAGCCCACCGCCGAGGGCGGCCAGGGCTTTCTGCACATGCTCGCCAACTCCGCGCTGGTCTCTCTCGGTGCGGTGGTGCTGACCCTGCTCGCCGCCATTCCCGGCGCCTACGCGGTCAGCCGGCTGAAGTTCTTCGGCAACAGGCAGGTGAGCGTCCTCTTCCTCGCGGTCTACCTCTTCCCGGCGACGCTGCTGGCCGTGCCGCTGTTCGTGATGTTCGCGAAGATGGGGCTCCAAGGCAGCCTGGTCGGACTCGCCATCGTCTACATCGCACAGACCGTGCCGGTGTCGATCTACATGATGAAGAACTACTTCGTCACCATCCCCTACTCCATCGAGGAGGCCGCCGCCCTCGACGGCTGTACCCGGCTGCAGACCGTGCGCAAAGTGGTCCTGCCGCTCGCCGCGCCCTCGCTGATGGCGACCGGGCTCTACGTCTTCATGATCGCCTGGAACGAGTTCCTCTTCGCGCTGCTCTTCCTGGCCGCGCAGCCGGAGAACTGGACGGTCTCGCTCGGCCTCCAGCAGCTCGCCAACGGCGTCGAGGTCTCCAAGACGGTGCTGATGGCAGGATCGGTGGTACTGACCATCCCCGTCGTCCTGCTGTTCTTCGCCGCCGAACGGCTCCTGACCGAGGGCCTGACCAGCGGCGCGGACAAGAGCTGAGCGGCCTGGAGCCGCCCGGCGGACAAGAGCTGAGGAGAGCATGACCGGTACCACCGGCAACCAGTCGAGCGCGGGACATCTGTTGCAGCTCATCCGGGACGGCCGGGCCACCACCCGCGGTGCACTGCAACAGGCCACCGGGCTGTCCAGGTCCACCGTCGGCCACCGCCTCGACCAGCTCTTCGCGGCGGGCTGGCTGCGCGAGGGCGAGGCCACGCCGGCGGCGGGCTCCACCGGCGGGCGCCCCTCGGCACGCCTGGAGTTCGACGCCGGGCACGCCGTGGTGCTCGCCGCCGACCTCGGTACCCGGCACGCCACTGTCGGCGTGCTCGACCTCGCCGGGAACGTGCTGGCCGAACGCTCGGGCGAGATGGTCATCGGCGACGGACCCGACCGGGTGCTCGACCGGCTCGGCCAGTGGTTCGCCGGGCTGCTCAAGGAGCAGGGCACGGACCCGTCCCGGGTCTGCGGTATCGGTCTGTCGGTGCCGGGGCCCGTCGACTTCGACTCCGGACTGGTCATCCAGCCGCCGATCATGCCCGGCTGGGACGGCTACCCGCTGCGCGAGCGGATGCAGGAGGCGTACGCGGCACACGTCCAGGCGGGACCGTCCGTTCCCGTCCTCGTCGACAACGACGCCAACCTCATGGCCTATGCCGAACAGCGCGTCGGCCACCCCGACTGTGCGGCCTTTCTGCTGATCAAGGTGGCCACCGGCATCGGTGCGGGCGTTGTCGTGGACGGGCAGCCCTACCGCGGCATCGACGGCGGTGCGGGCGACATCGGACACATCCGGCTGCACGACTGCCAGGACGCGCTGTGCATGTGCGGCAACTACGGCTGCCTCGCCGCCGTCGCCAGCGGGCGCGCGCTGGCCAACCAGCTCACCGCCGCCGGCGTGCCCACCACCTCCGGCTCCGGCGTCCGCGACCACCTCGCCGCGGGCCGGCCCGAAGCGGTACGGCTGGCCCGCGAGGCCGGGCGCCGCGTGGGGGAGGTGCTGGTCACCGTCGTCACCCTGCTCAATCCCGGCGTCCTGATGATCGCCGGGGACCTGGCGGGCACCCCGTTCCTGACCGGCGTACGGGAGCTGCTGTACCAGCGCGCCATGCCCCGCACCACAGCGCACCTCAACGTCGTCACCTCCCAACTGGGCGAGCGGGCCGGCCTGATCGGCGCCGCCGGCATGGTCGTCGAGGACCGCTACGCCCCCGACCGCGCCGACGCCCGGCTGGCCGCGTCCGCGTACGACCGTCCCACCTCGAAGGAGACCGCACCGTGAGCCCACCCTGGCCCGGCCCTCCGATACGTGTCGGGCTCGTCGGCGCCGGGCCGTGGGCCCGCACCATGCACGCCCGGATGCTCGCCGCCGGGCCCGAGACCGAGCTGACCGCCGTCTGGGCGCGCAGACCGGAAGCCGCAGCACAGGTCGCCGTGGAACGCGGCTCGAAAACCGCGGCCTCCTTCGACGAACTCCTCGACCAGTGCGAGGCCGTGGCCTTCGCCGTACCGCCCGCGGTCCAGGCACTGTTGGCGCCGCGCGCCGCCCGCGCGGGCCGGGCGCTGCTGCTGGAGAAGCCGCTGGGGCCCGACCTGGCGGCTGCCCGCGCCGTCGCCGACGCGGTGGCGGAGAGCGGCGTCGTCTCCCAGCTGGTGCTGACCAAGCGCTACCACCCGGCGACCCGGCACTTCCTCGCCCGGGCCCGCGAGCTGACGGTCACCGGGGCCCGCTCCTGCTATCTGCACGGCGCGTTCCTCGGCGGCGACCAGGCCACCGCCTGGCGACTGGAAGCCGGCGCCCTGCTCGACCTGGGCCCGCACCTTCTCGACCTGCTCGACCTCGCGGTCGGCCCCGTCACCGCCGTACGCGCCACCGGCGATCCGCGCCGCTGGACCGAGCTGACCTGCGAGCACGAGAACGGTGCCGTCAGCCAGGCCTCGCTCTCCGGCGCGGTCGCGCTGCCCCGGGCCCGTACCCGTATCGAGCTGTACGCCCCCGAGGGAGAGCTGGTCTACGACACCGCGGACCTCGACCACGAGGAGTGCTGGCCGGTCCTGCGCCGCGAGTTCGCGACCGCGGTGCGGAGTGGCTCCGCAGGGGACATCGACGCCCGACGCGGGCTGCGGCTCCAGGAGTTGCTGGAGCAGGTGGTCCGGTAGCAGCCAGGGCACCCGGCAGGGGGCTGCGCTTGCCCACCCTGCGCCCTGGGGGTACCCCCTGCTCGAAGAGCTTGGGGGAGCAGACTGCCCAAGCTTCGCAGGGGGACGCGCGCCCCGTAAGGGGCGCGGGGAACTGCGCGCCAAGCCACAGCTCACCCGCAGTCCGCAACCGACAGGCAGGGGCACCCCCTCACCGCACCAGCGGCGGATCAACTTCCCGCAGTTCCCCCTCCCTCATCTCCACCCACCTGGTGATCCCCAACTCGCCCAGGAACGGGACGTCATGGCTGGCGACCACCAGCGCTCCCTCATAGCCGGACAGCGCCTCCCGCAGTTGCCGCACGCTGGCGAGGTCCAGATTGTTGGTCGGCTCATCCAGCATGAGCAACTGAGGGCCGGGCTCGGCCAGCATCACGGCGGCGAGGGTGGCACGGAAACGCTCGCCCCCGGAGAGCGTGCCGACGGCACGCTCGGCGCGCGGGCCCCGGAAGAGGAACCGGGCAAGCCTGGCGCGGATCTGCTGATCGGTCGCCTCGGGCGCCAACGCGGCGACGTTCTCGACGAGGGACAGCGCGTCGTCGAGCACATCCAGCCGCTGGGGCAGATAGCGCAGCGGCACATGGGTGCGTACCTCTCCCGCGGCGGGCGGAAGTTGTCCGGCGATGGTGCGCAGCAGCGTCGTCTTACCCGCGCCGTTCGGGCCGACCAGCGCGATCCGGTCGGGCCCGGCCACGCCGAGCGAGACACACGCGCCGTGCCGCAGCTCCACCTCGTCCAGCTCCAGCACCCGCCGTCCGCGCGGCACCGCGGTGAACGGCAGCTCGACACGGATCTCGGCGTCGTCCCGTACCCGCTCGGCCGCCTCCTCCAGTCGTTCCTTCGCCTCTTCGAGGCGCTGCTCGTGCAGGTTGCGGTGCTTTCCGGCCGACTCCTGCGCCTTGCGCTTGCGCGCGCCCATCAGGATCTTCGGCTCGCTCCCGCCGGCCTGGATCTTCTTGCCGTACCTGGCGCCGGGCCAGCTTGGTCTGCGCCTCGGCCAGTTCGCGCTGCTGCCGCCGTACGTCCGTCTCGGCCGCGCGCACCATCCGCTCGGCGGCCTGCTGCTGGGCGGCGACGGCCTCCTCGTACGCGGCCAGATTGCCGCCGTACCAGGTGACCTCGCCGCCACGCAGCTCGGCGATCTGGTCGACCAGCGCAAGCAGTTCGCGGTCATGGCTGACGACGACGAGGACGCCGTGGAAGGAGGCGACCGCGTGGTGGAGTCGCCGACGGGCCGCCCGGTCGAGGTTGTTGGTGGGCTCGTCGAGCAGCAGCACATCGGGCCTGGCCAGCAGCAACGCCGCCAGCCGCAGCAACACCGACTCGCCGCCGGACACCTCGCCGATGGTCCGGTCCAGCCCCACGTGAGCGAGGCCGAGCTGGTCCAGCGTCGCGCGGGCCCGCTCTTCGACGTCCCAGTCGTCGCCGATCGCGGTGAAGTGCTCCTCGCTGACGTCGCCTGCCTCGATGGCGTGCAGCGCGGCCCGGGTACGGGCGACGCCCAGCGCCTCGTCGACCCGCAGGGTGGTGTCGAGGGTGAGGTTCTGCGGCAGATAGCCGACCTCTCCCGCGACCTTGACGTTCCCCGCCTGGGGGCGCAGCTCGCCCGCGAGCAGCTTCAGCAGGGTGGACTTCCCACTGCCGTTGAGCCCGATCAGGCCGGTGCGGCCAGGGCCGACGGTCAGCTCGAAGTCGGTCAGGACGGGGCTGCCGTCCGGCCAGCTGAAGGTCAGCCGGGAGCAGACGAGAGAGTGAGCAGGGGGAGTTGGCACACGGGCCTCCTGGTCGCATCGCGGTGGGGGATGAACAACGCGGGAGACACCGGGCCCCGGCAAGAACGCCTGGGGACGGAATTCAGAAGGGAGGAGAAGAAGGCGCAGCGGCCGGCCGACTCGCTTCCGAGGTCACACACGTGGCACACAGACAGGGCACACGGTGTCTCAGACCTCAGATACGCAACGGCCTCTCCAATCGACGGCGACAGGGCCGTCCGGGACGATACGCGTGCGCTTTTGCCGCCCGCAAGCCGTTTTCCGGGTGCGCGCGCCCCGCGGATCTTGCGTACCCCGCATGGGGGCAGGGGATGGAGGTGCTGGTGCGCTTGTGACCACCCCACTGGCGGCGGGACCGGAACGACCCGGCATACTCCCAGCGCACAACAGCGAACGGCGGGAGCGTGCAATGAAGAGTGCGGTACGGGGGGTCGCGGGCATAGCCTGCGCGAGCAGTCTGGTCCTCATGGTGGCGGGATGCGGCGGAGGGTCCGGGAAGGACTCCGCCGACGGTTCGGGTTCCACCGATGACAAGCAGGAGCAGTCGGCGGGGGTCGGCATCGTCAGCCGCGCCCAGGCCGACAAGCTCATCGACCACTACGAGAAGGTCAACAACCGGGCCAACAAGAACTCGGACCCGAAGCTGCTCTCCACCGTCGAAGGTGGCGCGGTCTTCGAGCAGAGCAAGGCCACCTTCAAGATGCAGAAGACCTGGTCGGCGAAGGAACGTGCCGACTACCGGAATCCGTTCCGTTACGTCGACCGGAAGTTCTACATTCCCCGGAAGGGGAGCGCCGACTGGTTCGCGATGGTGGCGCATTCCAAGTCGCCGGGGGAGAAGAAGGGTAAATACCCCGGCATTCTCGTCATGGAGAAGCAGAAGAGCGGCGACTGGAAGATGGTTGCCGGCAGCTACAGCGAGACCAAGTGGCTGCCGAAGTTCGCCAAGGACAAAAACGGCTTCGTGGAGCCCGTCAACGACACCGCGAAGAAGTCCGGCGCCGTCGCTCCGGACTCCCTCTCCGGCTCCCTGCTGGACCTCTACACCAAGCAGGGCTCCACCCAGAACGGCTTCCGCGCCTCGAAATCCACAAACGCGATCCGCAAGATCCCCAAGACGCAGAACAAGCTGCTCCGTCCCCATGCCGAGGCCACCTTCAGCCGGGGCGAATCGGCCCACGAGAAGATCCACGCGCTCCGTACGCAGGACGGAGGCACGTTCGCCGTCTTCAGCACCCAGGTGAGGGAGCACGACCGGGGCACCGAGCTCTCGGCGGTGGTCCACCCCTCCGACTCGATGAAGGTCTACGTCGGCAACAACACCTCCGCACCCGCCTTCTTCGTCGACTGGCTGCACATCTCCAGCGCCTACATCCCCCCGAAGGGCAAGAGCAGGCTCCTGGGCACCGAGTACGACATGACGGGCGCCGCCGCGGGCTCCGGCCAGGACGGCGAGATGCCGGGCGCCAACAGCTGAGCATGCCTTCGCGGGACTCATCGTTGCGGCGGAACCTTCCCCGCCGCAACGACGAGCAGCCACCCGGCACCAGGGTCCGGCGGTCTTTCGGCGGCCGTGACCTGAGGCCCCCCGAAAACCAGCCGGTCAGGCCAGACCGGCGCGGCGGAGGGCCTCCGCCATCTCGCTGTTGTTCGGCGCCGGCGCTGAAGCCCCCTGGCTACCACGGCGCTTGCTGCCGCTGCCTCGGCCGCCCTTGGGCGAGCCCCCCTGGGGAGAGCCGCCCTTGGGCGAGCCCTGGCGCTGCCGCGGGGCGCCCCCTCCCGCGCGCTTGCCGGCGGCGCGGGCCTCCGGCTCGTCGTCCAGCCGGAGCGTGAGCGAGATCCGCTTACGCGCCTCGTCCACGCCCAGCACCCGCACCTTGACGATGTCGCCGGGCTTGACCACGTCGCGCGGGTCCTTGACGAACGTCTTCGACATCGCCGAGACATGCACCAGGCCGTCCTGATGCACCCCGACATCGACGAAAGCGCCGAAGGCGGCGACGTTGGTGACCACACCCTCCAGGACCATGCCCGTGGTGAGGTCGCTCAGCTTCTCGACACCCTCCTTGAAGCTCGCCGTACGGAACGCGGGCCGCGGGTCACGGCCCGGCTTCTCCAGCTCCCGCAGGATGTCGGTGACCGTGGGCAGACCGAACGAGCCGTTCACGAACTCCTTCGCGTCCAGCGTGCGCAGCACCTTCGCATTGCCGATCAGCGAGGGCACATCGGCGCCCGTCTTCGCCACCATATCGCGCACGACCGGGTACGCCTCCGGGTGCACCGCCGAGGCGTCCAGCGGATCGTCGCCGCCCCGGATACGCAGGAAGCCCGCGCACTGCTCGAACGCCTTGGGGCCGAGCCGTGCCACGTCCTTGAGCTCCTGACGGCTCTTGAAGGGGCCGTTGGCGTCGCGGTGCGCGACGATGTTCTCCGCCAGGACCGAGCCGATGCCCGAGACCCGGGACAGCAGCGGCGCCGAAGCCGTGTTGACGTCCACCCCGACGCCGTTCACACAGTCCTCCACCACGGCGTCCAGCGAGCGCGACAGCTTCACCTCGGACAAGTCGTGCTGGTACTGGCCCACGCCGATGGACTTCGGGTCGATCTTCACCAGTTCGGCCAGCGGGTCCTGGAGCCGCCGGGCGATGGAGACGGCGCCGCGCAGCGACACATCCAGCTCGGGCAGCTCCTGCGAGGCGTAGGCCGAGGCGGAGTAGACCGAGGCGCCCGCCTCCGAGACCATCACCTTGGTCAGCTTCAGCTCCGGCTTGGCGGCGACGAGCTCACCGGCGAGCTTGTCGGTCTCGCGGGAGGCGGTGCCGTTGCCGATCGCGACGAGCTCCACCTTGTGCGCCTCGGCGAGCGCGGCCAGCTTCGCCAGCGACTGGTCCCACTGCTTCTGCGGCGCGTGCGGGTAGATCGTGTCCGTGGCGGCGACCTTGCCCGTCGCGTCGATCACGGCCACCTTCACGCCCGTCCGCAGCCCCGGGTCCAGACCGAGGGTGGCCCGGGTGCCGGCCGGCGCTGCGAGCAGCAGGTCGCGCAGGTTGGCCGCGAAGACCCGCACCGCCTCGTCCTCGGCCGCGGTCCGCAGCCGGGTGCGCAGATCGATGCCCAGGTGCACCAGGATGCGCGTACGCCACGCCCAGCGCACCGTCTCCGCGAGCCACGCGTCGGCCGGGCGGCCCTCGTTGCGTACCCCGAAGCGATGTGCGATGGAGCGCTCGTAGGAGCTCGGACCCTCCTCGGCCGCGCCGTCCTCCCCGGCCGACTCGGGCTCCATGCTGAGGTCGAGGATCTCTTCCTTCTCGCCGCGCAGCATGGCGAGGATCCGGTGCGAGGGCAGCTCGGTGAAGCCCTCGGAGAAGTCGAAGTAGTCGGCGAACTTGGCGCCCTGCTCCTCCTTGCCCTCCCGCACCTTGGCAGCCAGCCGGCCACGCTCCCACATGCGCTCCCGCAGCTCGCCGATGAGATCGGCGTCCTCGCCGAAGCGCTCGGTCAGGATCGCGCGTGCCCCTTCCAGGGCCGCGGCGGCGTCCGCGACGCCGTTGTCGGCGTCGACGAACGCGGCAGCCGCGGCGGACGGCTCCACCGTGGGGTCCGTGAGCAGCCCCTCGGCGAGCGGTTCGAGACCGGCCTCGCGGGCGATCTGCGCCTTGGTGCGCCGCTTGGGCTTGTACGGCAGGTAGATGTCCTCGAGGCGCGCCTTGGAGTCGGCGGCGCGGAGCTGCTCCGCCAGTTCCTCGGTGAGTTTGCCCTGCCCGCGCACGGACTCCAGGATCGACTCGCGCCGCTCCTCCAGCTCCCGCAGATAGCGCAGCCGCTCCTCCAGGGAGCGCAGCTGCGCGTCGTCGAGCATCTCGGTCGCTTCCTTGCGGTAGCGCGCGATGAACGGCACGGTCGACCCGCCGTCGAGCAGCTCGACAGCGGCGCGGACCTGCCGCTCGCGTACGCCGAGTTCCTCGGCGATCCTGCCTTCGATGGTCGTCGTCACGATGGTTCGTTCCGCCTTCTCGGTGCTGTGGTCCCCCGGTAGGCATGCATTGTGGCAGGCGGGTCCGACAGCCCCGCGCAGGCGGGCGCGACGGCGGCGCCCGTGGGCTGCCGTTCCGGCCGCTCCGCCGGCGCGTGAGCCCTGGTACGCCGGCCCTTGTACGTCAGCCCTTGCCGAGCAGGTCGGCGGGGAACGCGCCGGCCTCGGTCGCCGTCCGAGCGAACCCGCCGGCCAGTTCGGTCAGCCGTGCCACGCCCTCGGTGCCCAGGAACTCGTAGGGACGGCGGTCCAGCCGGTCGGTCTCCTCCTCCAGGCGCTTACGCAGCTCGACGCCCTGCTCGGTCAGCTCCCCCTCGCCGTCCAGCAGTCCGCGCTCGCTCAGCCGCTGCTGGGCAGCCGCCCAGTCCCGCTCGTTGTAGCCGCGGGTGCTCATCACCCACTTGGGGTTCATCCCGCGCCCGCTGGCCGTGTGGCTCACCAGGGCCTCCAGCGCGTCGAGTTCGGCGTTCTGGAGGGCCGCGATGTGGCCGTCCCCGCGGTGCTCGCGCAGCAGAGTCGCCGCATGCCACAGCGCCAGGTGCGGCGACTGCTCGACAGGGGGTATGGGCAGGTCCGCGTTGGCGGAGTGGAGCGGCCGTCCCGAGCGGGTGCAGCCCTCGGTCGCGCGAAGCGCCAGCCGCGCGGCCTCGGCCATCTCCGCCGAGTGGACGGTCTCCTCGCCCAGCAGACTGCGCAGCGTCGTGTCGACGGCGCGCAGCCGCGCAGCCAGTACGGTCTCCGGCGACGCCGCGTCCCACACCTCCGGGACGAAGCGGGCGACCAGCGCGTGGCTGTAGTTGAAGAAGGTGGCCGTCACCGTCCCCGCGCTCACGGCACCCAGCGGCGCGGACCGCGAGGCCAGATTGACCGCATGCGGGTCGTCGATGCCGTAGGGCGAGAGTTCCTTCCCCAGCGCGGGTGAGAAGTAGAGCGCGGAGTGCAGGGCGTTCAGGGCGTTGTGGCAGCGCCGCCCGGCGCGTTCGGGAAGTGGCGTCATGCCCGTACGCTACCGCTGGGTACATCACGCTTGAAGGCTTGCCCGGCAAGCGCAGCGGCCAGCGCCCCGAAGGGGCGCGGGGAACTGCGCGCCCCGCCACAGTTCACCCGCAGCCTGCGCGAGCCTGGCAGGGGCACCCCCTCTCCAGCCCCAGGGACAGGCCGGCTCAGCCCCGCGGCCAGCGGAATCGCGGGGCCCGGCGCTCCATGAACGCCGCCACGCCTTCGGCGACCTCGCTGCTCGCCGCCGCCTCGCGCTGCCAGTGCTCGACGCGGTCGGGACCGGTGTGCCCGTCCGCGAACTCCTTGGCCGCTGCCTGGGTCAGCGCCGAGCGCGTCGTCAGCGTCCGCGCGAACTTGGCGACCCTTTTGTCGAGTTCGTCCCCGGGGTGCACCTCGTCCACCAGCCCGGTCCGCAGCGCCCGTGCGGCGTCGACCAGTTCCCCGGAGTAGAGCAGGAACTTCGCGGTGGCGGGACCGACGAGGCGCACCAGGCGCTCGGTGGAGGAGGCCGCATAGACGATGCCCAGCTTCGCCGGGGTGATTCCGAAGAGTGCGTCATGTGCCGCGAACCGCAGATCGCAGGCGGCGGCGAGCTGGCAGCCGCCACCGACGCAGTGCCCGCGCACCACGGCGAGAGTGGGCTTGGGGAAGGCGGCCAGCGCCTCCTCCGCGGCCACGGCCAGTGTCTGATGCTCCCGCGCGGCACCGCCTGGCTCACCGCCGTCCCGCGGTCCGCTCCGTGCCGCGTCGTGCAGAGCGCCGATGTCCGCGCCCGCGCAGAAGGTTCCGTCGGCCCCGGTCAGCACCAGGACGCGTACCCCGGGATCGCCCGCGACTTCGGCCAGCAGTACGGGCAGCCTGCGCCACATGGCGGGCGTCATCGCGTTCCGTTTGGCGGGATGGTCGATGGTGACGGTCGCGACGCCCTCGTCGTGCGCCGTGCGCAGGGTCGGCTCCATGAGCGTGATCGTATCCAGCGCGTACCACGATCTGTCACGGAGCTGACTGTGGCGTAAGTCTTCTGTCAAATGCCATCGATACGTGCCAAGTTGCAGTCACCCGGCCAGGTCTGCCCCGCGCGGTACCACCATGCAATGCAAGTACATCTGCAAGTACATCCAGGTGCTGAGAGGTACCGAGCAGGGAAGTGGGTGCTCAGATGGAGAGCCGCGGTGGGCAGCTGTCCGGCGTTGTCGACGAGGCTCCACCAGCCGGGGAGAGAGACGGGTCCCTGAGTGCGGTGCGCGGCCCAGCGGCGGCGGGAGCGGCGCGTGCGGTCTCCGCCGTCCTGCCGGTGCGGGACCGCGCGGAGCGGAAACGACGGACCGAGCCAAGAACGCTCGGCTGCGGGCACGAGGGCTCGCTGGGGTACGCGCATGCCAGCACGCCGGGTCCGGCACAGGAGGGAGCCTGGCGGTTCACCGCACCCGCGGCCGCCTCCTCGGTGCCCCGGCTGCGGCACGCCGTACGGGATCTGCTCGGGCGGCAGCCCGTCCGGGTGCCGGAGGACGTGCTGCAAGGGGCGCTGCTGATCCTCTCGGAGCTGGTCACCAATGCCGTACAGCACGCGGCGCTGCTCTCGCCCGAGATCGGGGTCGAGGTCTCAGTGGGCGGCGGATGGCTCCGGGTGGCCGTGGAGGACAGTCATCCCTACCGGCCCAAGGCGCTGGAGGCCGAGCCGTTCCGGGAGGACACCGGCGGCCGGGGGCTGCTGCTGGTCAAGGCGCTCACAGGTGAGGCGGGCGGCGTCTGCGACGTGGAGCAGACAAGTGCGGGTGGCAAGATCATCTGGGCCGCGCTGCCGATCGGCTGAAGCGGGGCCGGAAAAGCCTGGTGTCCGCGGCATCGGCCGGCGGTTCCAGGGGCGGTCACCAACTCCCGGCGCCGCCCGTCAGCTCGCGGATGGCGGGACGAGCCGCGTCCAGCACGGTCATGAACCAGGTGGAGAACGCGTCCGTCGCGTGCCGCTTCTCCAGCTCGTCCCAAGTCACGAACACGGTCTCGGAGATCTCCGCCGGATCCGGCCGTGGCGCGCCGCGCAGCAGGCCCACATACAGATGGTTGAACTCCTGCTCGACCAGGCCCGACGCAGGGTCCGGGTGGTTGTAGCGGACGGTGCCCGCCTCACGCAGCAGCGAGGGCGCCACTCCCAGCTCCTCGACGACCCGCCGGGTTGCGGCGGCGAACGGCGGCTCTTCCGGATAGGGATGGCCGCAGCAGGTGTTGGACCACACACCCGGCGAGTGGTACTTGCCCATGGCCCGGCGCTGGAGCAGCAATCTGCCCTCGTCGTCGAAGAGGAAGACGGAGAAGGCGCGGTGCAGCCGCCCGGGGGCCACATGGGCGGAGAGCTTCTCCGCGGTGCCGATCGTCGCCCCGTCCTCGTCGACCAGTTCGAGCATGATCGGGGCCGCTGAGCTGTTCGCCATGGTGATCCTTCTGATGGGCCTGTGGGCAGCGTGATCCAGTGTGCCGCAGGTAGCGCGGTTACTCCGCATTCTGCGGGATTCTGTCTATATCGCTCACATTTGTGCCCATTGCTGTCGATGTGCGGCTCAACTCGACGGCGTACGTGCCTCCGGGTGACGCAGCAGCCAGCCTTCCCACGCCGAGGCGACCATCTCGCGTACTCCGAAGCGCGGCTCCCAGCCCAGCTCCTTGCGGATCCGGTCCGCCGAGGCCACCACCCGCGCCGGGTCACCGGCGCGTCGCGGAACCACCCGGGGTGCGGGCTCCCGCTTGCCGGTGATCTCGGCGACCAGCCCGGCCATCTCCCGCACGGAGACGCCCCCGCCCGTTCCGACGTTGAGGGTCAGGTCGTTCCCACCGGTTTCCGTGCCCGGCTCCGCGGAACCGGTCAGCGCCTGTGCCGCCGCGACATGCGCCTCGGCCAGATCCCGCACATGGATGTAGTCCCGTACGCAGGTGCCGTCCGGCGTCGGGTAGTCGTCGCCGAAGATCCGGGGGGACTCGCCGCGGGTCAGCGCGTCGAAGAACATCGGGACGATGTTGGAGACACCGGTGTCGGCCAGCTCGGGCTCGGCGGCCCCGGCGACGTTGAAATAGCGCAGACAGGCCGTGGACAGCCCGTGGGCCCTGCCCGTCGCCCGCACCAGCCACTCGCCGGCCAGCTTGGTCTCCCCGTACGGGTTCATCGGTACCGTCGGGGTCTGCTCGGTGACCAGATCCACGTCCGGCATTCCGTAGACGGCGGCCGAGGAGGAGAAGACGAAGCGGCCCACTCCGGCGTCGACCACGGCCCCCAGCAGGGTGACCAGGCCGTGCACGTTCTCCTCGTAATAGGACAGCGGCTGCTCGACGGATTCGCCGACCTGCTTCTTGGCCGCGAGATGGATCACACCGCCTACGCCGTGCGCGGCGAGCGTACGGTCCAGCAGCGGGCGGTCCAGTACGGAGCCACGTACCAGTGGCACCTCGGCGGGCAGCCGCTCGGCCAGCCCGCTGGAGAGGTCGTCCAGCGCGACGGCGCTTTCGCCGGCGGCTGTCATGGCCCGTGCGACGTGCGCGCCGATGTAGCCCGCACCGCCTGTGATCAACCACGTCATGTCCCGAACCCTATCGGCCTCGGTTGTGGCATGAGCCCATGATCCACCATGCTGGGGCCCGCGGGCGCTTCCCGGGCAACACCGGGGCGGTGAACGCTCGGTGAAGGCTCCCTTTGGCGATCCGATACTCTCTGCCGACGTGCTGCCGACCCTTGCGGGTGACGGCGCACCCTGCCCGCTGCCTTAGTTGTCCTCTCTCGCGCGGGTATGCCAGCTTCCAAGGAGTGAGTTCGTTCTGTCGACCGCCATCCTCACCGGTCCGCCGGTTGCCGGGTCGTCGCTCGAGGCCGACCTGCGCTCGCTCGGCTTCGAGGTGCGCGTAGCCTCCCAGCCTGCCGAGGTCAGCGCCCATCTGGCCGCCATGGCGGCGAACGAACGGCTCGCCCTGATCGACCCCGGCTTCGTCGGCCACACCCACGCGCTGCGGCTCGCCCTGAAGGACCCCCGCTTCGAGGCGGGCGCCCTGCCCGGCGTGCTCGGCGTCACCCCGGAGGCGCGGCGCGCGCTGCCGCACGATCTGACGGGCGGCCCCCAGGAAGCGGCCGACGCGCTGGAGGCGGCCGGCATCGAGGTGCACCGGCCCGAGCTGGGGACCCTCGTGGCGACCGTCCCCGCCGACGAGACGGCGCGCAAGGAGGCCGAGACCGCGGTCGCCGCGGTCGACGACGAGGCGGTACGGCTGCGCTCCGCGGTCAAGTCCCGGGACGGCTTCTTCACCACCTTCTGCGTCAGCCCCTATTCGCGGTACATCGCCCGCTGGTGCGCCCGCCGCGGACTGACCCCCAACCAGGTCACCACCGCCTCGCTGATCACCGCACTGATCGCCGCCGGGTGCGCGGCGAGCGGCCAGCGGTGGGGCTTCGTGACCGCCGGAGTGCTGCTGATCGCCTCGTTCGTGCTGGACGCCACGGACGGCCAGCTCGCCCGCTACGACCTCCAGTACTCCAAGCTCGGCGCCTGGCTGGACGCCACCTTCGACCGGGCCAAGGAGTACTCCTACTACGCGGGCCTGGCGCTCGGTGCCGCCCGCGGCGGTGACGACGTATGGGCGCTCGCGCTCGGCGCCATGCTGCTGATGACCGCGCGGCACACCGTCGACTTCTCCTTCAGCGAGGCCAGCCACGACGCCGCCGCCAACACCAGCCGCACCGCCGCGCTCTCCAGCCGGCTGGACAGCGCGGGCTGGACCGTATGGGCCCGGCGGATGATAGTGCTGCCCATCGGGGAGCGCTGGGCCCTCATCGCTGTGCTGACGGCCGCCACCACGCCGCGTATCACCTTCCTCGTGCTGCTCGCAGCCGGCACCCTCGCCGCCTGCTACACCACCACGGGGCGGCTGCTGCGCTCCCTGCACCGCAGGGCCCGCACCGACCGCGCGGCCGAGGGCGTCCGCGCCCTCACCGACAGTGGCCCGCTCGCGGAGCTCGCCGCCCGGCTGCTGCGCCCGTTGCCGCTGCCCCGGCTGGGCGTGCCGGCCGTCGCGCTGCTCGGCGGCGCCGTGATCCTTGCCACCGCGTGGGCCACGCCACTCGGCAGCCCCTGGCCCGTACCGGCCGCCGCGGTCTACGCCCTCTGTGCCGGGGTCGCGCTGGCCCAGCCGGTCAAGGGCCCGCTGGACTGGCTGCTGCCGCCCTTTTTCCGTATCGCGGAATACGGCACGATTCTGGTGCTGGCCGCTCGTACTCAGACCGACGGCACGCTGCCCGCGGCATTCGGGCTGGTAGCGGCTCTCGCCTACCATCACTACGACACGGTGTACCGCATCCGCGGGGGCACCGGTGCGCCTCCGCACTGGCTGGTGCGGGCGATCGGGGGGCATGAAGGACGGACCCTGGTGGTCACCGTCGCCGCAGCCCTCTGGCTGGGCGACGGCGGTCACACGCAAGGCTTCATCTTCGCGCTGACCACGCTTGCCGTGGTCATCGCGGCAGTGGTGCTCGTCGAGAGCATCCGTTTCTGGGTGTCGTCGCAAGCACCCGCAGTACACGACGAAACAGGAGAACCCGCATGATCGGCCTCGTGCTGGCGGCCGGCGCCGGAAGGCGTCTGCGCCCCTACACCGACACCCTGCCCAAGGCCCTGGTGCCCGTGGACGGTGAAACCACCGTCCTCGACATCGCCCTGGCCAACTTCGCACAGGTCGGTCTCACCGATGTCGCGGTCGTCGTGGGCTACCGCAAGGAGGCCGTCTACGAGCGGCAGGCCGAGCTGGAGGCCCGGCACGGCGTCAAGCTCACCCTGATCGACAACGACAAGGCCGAGGAGTGGAACAACGCCTACTCCCTCTACTGCGCCCGTGAGGTCTTCAAGGAGGGCGTGCTGCTCGCCAACGGCGACACCGTGCACCCCGTCTCCGTCGAGAAGACGCTGCTGGACGCGCGCGGCAACGGCCAGAAGATCATCCTCGCCCTCGACACCGTCAAGAACCTCGCCGACGAGGAGATGAAGGTCGTCGTCGACCCGGACAAGGGCGTCCAGCGCATCACCAAGCTGATGGACCCCGCGGAGGCCACCGGCGAGTACATCGGCCTCACCCTGATCGAGCCGGAGGCCGGCGCCGAGCTGGCCGACGCGCTGAAGGCCACCTTCGAGAAGGACCCGCAGCTCTACTACGAGGACGGCTACCAGGAGCTGGTCAACCGCGGCTTCAAGGTCGACGTCGCCCCCATCGGCGACGTCAAGTGGGTCGAGATCGACAACCACGACGACCTCGCCAAGGGCCGGGAGATCGCATGCCAGTACTGACCCGCCTCATTCCGTCGCCGGTCGTCGTGGACATCAGCCGCGGCGCACTGGACGACCTGGCGGGCCTGTTGGCCGATCAGCGGATCTCCACCAACGGCAAGCTCGCCTTCGCCATCAGCGGCGGCTCCGGTGCCGCGCTGCGCGAGCGGTTCGCGCCGCTGCTGCCCAACGCCTCCTGGTACGAGGTCGGCGGCGGCACCATCGACGATGCGATCAAGCTCGGCGACGCCATGAAGTCCGGCCGCTACGACGCGGTTGTCGGGCTCGGCGGTGGCAAGATCATCGACTGTGCGAAGTACGCAGCGGCGCGGATCGGGCTGCCGTTGGTCGCGGTCGCGACCAACCTCTCGCACGACGGCCTGTGTTCGCCGGTCGCCACCCTCGACAACGACGCGGGCCGCGGCTCCTACGGGGTGCCCAACCCGATCGCCGTCGTCATCGACCTCGACGTCATCCGCGAGGCCCCCGAGCGCTACATCCGCTCCGGCATCGGTGACGTGATCTCCAACATCTCCGCCGTCAAGGACTGGGAGCTGGGGCACGAGGTGCGCGGCGAGGACATCGACGGGCTGGCCGCCGCCATGGCGCGGCAGGCCGGCGAGGCGATCCTGCACCACCCGGGCGACGTCAGCGACGACGGTTTCCTCCAGGTGCTCGCCGAGGGCCTGGTGCTCACCGGCATCTCGATGTCGGTCGCCGGGGACAGCCGCCCCGCGTCCGGCGCCTGCCACGAGATCAACCACGCCTTCGACCTGCTCTTCCCCAAGCGCGCCGCTCCGCACGGCGAGCAGTGCGGCCTCGGCGCCGCCTTCGCCACCTATCTGCGCGGGGACAAGGACACGGCCAAGTTGATGGTGGAGGTGCTGCGTCGGCACAAGCTGCCGGTGCTGCCCGCCGATATCGGCTTCGACCGGGACGAGTTCGTCGAGGCCGTCGCGTACGCGCCGCAGACCCGCCCCGGGCGGTACACGATCCTGGAACACCTCGACCTGTCCACCGACCAGATCAGGGACGCGTACGCGGACTATGCACAAACCATCGGTAGCTGAACTGCGGCCGGTCGTTCACCCCGCCGGGGTGAAGGACCGGCGGAGCGGTGAGCACTGGGCGGGCCGGCTCTACATGCGCGAGCTCTCGCTGCGTGTCGACCGGCACCTGGTGAACACCCGGGTCACCCCCAACCAGCTGACGTACGTGATGACGGTCGCCGGCGTGCTGGCCGCGCCGGCGCTGCTGGTGCCCGGTGTCGGCGGCGCCGTCCTGGGTGTGGTGATGGTCCAGCTCTATCTGCTGCTCGACTGTGTCGACGGTGAGGTGGCCCGCTGGAAGAAGCAGTTCTCGCTGGGCGGGGTCTATCTGGACCGGGTCGGTGCCTACCTGTGCGACGCCGCCGTGCTGGTCGGCCTCGGTCTGCGGGCCGCCGACCTGTGGGGCGGCGGCCGGGTGGACTGGCTGTGGGCCTTCCTCGGCACGCTGGCCGCGCTCGGCGCCATCCTGATCAAGGCGGAGTCCGACCTGGTGGGCGTCGCCCGTCACCAGGGCGGACTGCCGCCGGTCAAGGAGTCGGCCGCCGAGCCGCGCTCCTCGGGGCTGGCCCTGGCGCGCAAGGCCGCCGCGGCGCTGAAGTTCCACCGGCTGGTGCTGGGCATCGAGGCGTCCCTGCTGATCCTGGCGCTCGCGATCGTGGACCAGATCCGGGGCGACCTGTACTTCACCCGGCTCGGCGTCGTCGTCCTCGCGGCCATCGCGGTGCTCCAGACGCTGCTGCACCTGGTGTCCATCCTCGCGTCGAGCAGGCTGAAGTGACGGGTGACATGACGGAGGGCAGGAAAGCTATGCGACTGGGTGCCGTCGTGCTCACCATGGGCAACCGCCCCGAGGAGCTGCGCGCACTGCTGGACTCGGTCGCCAAGCAGGACGGCGAGGCGATCGAGGTCGTGGTGGTGGGTAACGGCGCGCCGTTGCCCGAGCTGCCGGAGGGTGTACGGAAGGTCGAGCTTCCGGAAAATCTCGGCATCCCCGGTGGCCGGAACGTCGGCATCGAGGCGTTCGGCCCCTCGGGCGCCGAGGTGGACGCACTGCTCTTCCTGGACGACGACGGGCTGCTGCCCTCGTCCGACACGGCCGAGCTGGTGCGCGAGGCGTTCGAGGCCGACCCCCGGCTCGGGATCATCAGCTTCCGGATCGCCGACCCCGAAACGGGCGTCACCCAGCGCCGCCACGTACCCCGGCTGCGCGCCTCCGACCCGATGCGCTCCTCGAAGGTCACCACCTTTCTCGGCGGCGCGAACGCCGTGCGTACCAAGGTGCTGGCCGAAGTCGGCGGCCTGCCCGACGAGTTCTTCTACGCACACGAGGAGACCGACCTGGCCTGGCGCGCCCTCGACGCCGGCTGGGGCATCGAGTACCGCGCCGATATGGTGCTGCACCACCCGACCACGGCTCCCAGCAGGCACGCCGTCTACCACCGGATGGTGGCCCGCAACCGCGTCTGGCTCGCCCGCCGCAACCTTCCCGCGCTGCTCGTCCCGGTGTATCTGGGCGTATGGCTGCTGCTCACCCTCGCCCGACGGCCCTCCATGCCGGCGCTGCGAGCCTGGCTGGGCGGTTTCAAGGAAGGCTGGACCACGTCGGCCGGAGCGCGGAGGCCGATGCGGTGGCGTACGGTATGGCGTCTGACGCGGCTGGGTCGCCCGCCCGTGATCTGACAAGCTCGTGTCTGAGAGCATCAGCCCCGGATTCACTTGCGCAGTGTGAGGACGAAAGTTTCCAACGTGAGCGAGACAACCCACGACAGCGCCGACAGCTCGGTCGGCGTGCTGCCTCCGCCGTCACCGGACGACCGTCTGACTCCGTCCGAACTCGCGGCCAAATACGGCCTGTCGGTGAGCGGAGCGCGCCCCTCGCTGCCCGACTACGTGCGCCAGCTGTGGGCGCGGCGGCACTTCATTCTCGCCTTCTCCCGGGCGAAGCTGACGGCGCAGTACAGCCAGGCGAAGCTGGGGCAGCTGTGGCAGGTCGCCACGCCGCTGCTGAACGCGGCCGTCTACTACTTCATCTTCGGCATGCTGCTGGGCGGCCGGGACGGCACGCCGGGCGGCAAGGAGAACTACATCCCGTTCCTGGTCACCGGGGTGTTCGTCTTCACCTTCACCCAGACCTCGGTGCTCACCGGTGTGCGGGCGATCTCCTCGAACCTCGGACTGGTACGGGCGCTGCACTTCCCACGCGCCGCGCTGCCGATCTCCGTCGCGCTGCAGCAGCTCCAGCAGCTGCTCTACTCGATGATCGTGCTGGTCGTCATCCTGCTCGGGTTCGGTGAGCTGCCGCAGTTCGCCTGGCTGCTGATCCTCCCGACGCTGGCCTTCCAGTTCGTCTTCAACACCGGCCTGGCGCTGATCCTGGCCCGGCTCGGCAGCAAGACACCCGATCTGGCGCAGTTGATGCCGTTCGTCACCCGGACGTGGATGTACGCGTCCGGTGTGATGTTCCCGCTCAAGCACATGCTGGAGAACAACGCGAAGGCGCCCGGCTGGGTGGCGGACCTGTTGCAGGCCAACCCCGCCGCCGTCTACATGGACCTGATGCGGTTCTCCTTCATCCATGAGTACCCCAGCGACCAGCTCCCGCCGCACGTCTGGGCGCTCGCCCTGGGCTGGGCCGTGGTCGTGGGCGTCGGCGGATTTGTTTTCTTCTGGAAGGCGGAGGAGCGTTATGGCCGTGGCTGAGCAGACCGAGCAGAGCGGACCTTCCGCCGAGACCGGCAAGAAGACCGAGGCACAGGCGGAGCAGACTGCTGCCCCGTGGGTGCCCACCGTCGTCGCCGAGGACCTGCACATCGTCTACCGCGTCTACGGCGGCTCCAAGGGCAGGGGCAGCGCCACCGCAGCGCTCAATCGCATCATCCGCCGTAAGCCGGGCGGAGGCATGCGCGAGGTGCACGCGGTGCGCGGCGTCAGCTTCACCGCGTACCGGGGCCAGGCCATCGGCCTCATCGGCTCCAACGGCTCCGGTAAGTCCACGCTGCTCAAGGCCATCGCCGGCCTGCTGCCTGCCGAGAGCGGCAAGGTGTACACCGACGGTCAGCCCTCGCTGCTGGGCGTCAACGCGGCCATGATGAACGACCTGACCGGCGAGCGGAACGTCGTACTCGGCGGCCTGGCGATGGGCATGTCCCGCGAGGAGGTCGGGGAGCGCTACCAGGGCATCGTCGACTTCTCGGGCATCAACGAGAAGGGCGACTTCATCACCCTTCCGATGCGCACCTACTCGTCCGGCATGGCGGCCCGGCTGCGGTTCTCCATCGCCGCCGCCAAGAACCACGACGTCCTCATGATCGACGAGGCCCTGGCGACCGGCGACAAGCGCTTCCAGAAGCGCTCCGAGGCCCGCATCCGCGAGCTGCGCAAGGAAGCCGGCACGGTGTTCCTCGTCAGCCACAACAACAAGTCCATCCGCGACACCTGCGAGCGGGTGCTGTGGCTGGAAAAGGGCCAGCTGCTGCTGGACGGGCCTACGGATGAGGTCCTGAAGGAGTACGAAAAGTTCACCAGCAAGTAGCGGGGGCCTCCCCCGTTGCCCACAAGCGGCAGAACGCCGAAGCGGCCCGCTTCACCAGCACCAGCCGGTGAAGCGGGCCGCTTCCGCATGTGGGCCGGGATCACACCCCGGTGCGGGCCGGCTCCCTCTCGCCGGGCTCCCCCTCCCGCGGCTCCCCCTCGCGGAGCTCGGTGGCATCGGCGTCGGCCCCCTCGCTCAGGCCCGCCTTCGCGTGCAGCCTACGCAACGGAGCCGGCGCGTACCAGGCCGTACGTCCCAGCACCCGCATCGCGGCGGGAACCAGCACCCCGCGTACCGCCACCGCGTCGATGAGGATGGCCAGGCCGCTGCCCAGGCCGAACATCTGGATGAAGGAGACCTTGCTGGTGGTGAAGGCGAAGAAGCTGACCGCCAGCAGCCCGGCGGCCATGGTCACGATCCGCCCGGTGCGGGAGAGCCCGCCGGTCACCGCTTCGTGGTTGCCGGCCCCGGCGTCGTGCAGCTCCTTGATACGGCTGGTCACGAAGACCTCGTAGTCCATGGACAGACCGAAGACGATGCAGAACATCAGCACCGTCATCGAGGTGTCCATCGGCATCGCGGTGAAGCCCAGCAGCGAGGAGAGGTGGCCGTCCTGGAAGACCCACACCATGGCGCCGATCGCGGCGGTCAGGCTGACCGCGTTGAGTACCAGGGCGCGCAGCGGCTGCACGATGCTGCCGGTGAAGAGGAACAGCAGGACGAACGTCGAGCCGACGACCCAGGCCACGGCGGCGGGCAGCTTGTCGGCGATGGCCTTCTTGGCGTCGATCAGCTGGGCGTCCGTGCCGCCGACCAGCGTCTTGGTACCGCCGGGCCCGCGCAGGTCGCGGATCTCCCGCACCAGGTCCTGCGCCTTGCCGGAGGCGGGGGTCAGGCTGCTGGTGACCGACAGCCGGTGGGTGCCCTGCTGCTCGAACGCGGCGCTCGCCGCGCCGGGCCCGCGCACCGAGTGCCCCTGTGCGTAGGTTCCGGTCGCCGCCTGGACGCGGGTGACGCCCTCCAGCTTCGAGAGCTGCGTGGCGTACCGGCCCACGGCCTGGTCGGCGGCCCGCCCGTCGGTGACGACGGAGATGCCCGCCGCATCGTTGCCCGCGAAGTCGTGCTGGAGGGCTGTGGAGACCTGGCGGCTCTCGGCACTCTCGGGCAGCACCCGCTCGTCCGGGGTGCCGAAGTTGGCGCCCAGCAGCGGGCTCGCGGCCAGCAGCAGTACGGCCAGCACCGGCAGCGCGGTCAGCGCAGGCCGCCGCATCACGGTACGGGCCAGCGTGCCCCACAGCGGGGCCTCCGGCTTGCGGACCGCGTCGGCCCACGGCAGCCGTCCCTTGTTGACCCGGGGCCCGAGCACGGCCAGCAGCGCCGGGACGACCAGCAGCGCGGAGAGCGCGGCGATGGCGACCACGCCGATACCCGCGTAGGCGAAGGAGCGCAGGAAGTACGGCGGGAAGAGCAGCAGCGCGGCGAGCGCCGCGACCACGGTCGAGGCGGAGAACAGGACGGTCCGGCCGGCCGTGCGTACGGTCGTACGGAGCGCCTGGGCCGTCTCGTCACCGGCGCCGAGCCGCTCGCGGAAGCGGCTGACCAGCAGCAGTCCGTAGTCGATGCCGAGTCCGAGGCCCAGCGCCGTGGTGAGGTTGATCGCGAAGACGGAGACGTCCGTGATGCTGCCGAGGACGTACAGCTCGGCGAAAGTGCCGAGGATCGCGATGAGCCCGATGGCCAGTGGCAGCAGTGCCGCCACGACGCTGCCGAAGGCGATGATGAGCAGCACCAGCGTCACGGGTACGGCAATTGCCTCGGCCACCCCGAGGTCCTTCGAGACCTGCGCATTGACCTGCTCGTTCAGCGCCGCTCCGCCGCCCGCGCGCACCGAGACCGCGCCCCGCTCGCCGGTCCACTTCTCGGTCACCTCGGTGACGCGCTCGGTGTCCTCCTGGTCCATGTGGGCGAGCACCAGCGCCTGGGCACCGTCGCGCGAGGTGAGGGCCGAGCCGCCGGGCGCCCAGTAGGAGGTCACCTGGGAGACGCCGGGCTCCTCGCGCAGTCCGCGGGTCAGCTTCTGTCCGGCCTGCTCGACGGCGGGGGAGTCGAGGTTGCCGTCCTTGGCGCGGACCAGGAGGACGAGGTTGTCCTCGCCGTGGAACTTGTCGTCGATCACGGCGGCGGCGCGCGAGGAGGGCGAGTCCGGGTCGTCGAACCCGCCGCCCTGGAGCTTGCCGAAGGCGCCGAAGCCGACGGCGGCCAGACCCACCACCGCCAGCAGGGAGAGCAGGAGCACGGTTCGTGCCCTGCGATACGTCAGATCGGCCATGCGTTGGAGCACGTCAATTCCCCCGGGGAGGCGCGAAGGATGGAAAACGGATGTGGAACCAGAAAGTGGACACCGAGGATGTTCACGGCGTCAACATGAATAATGCCAGGGATGTTAGTGCTGTCAACATCGGGCAGGATAGGAGCATGCACGCGAACACCGAAGCGACGGGCGGGGCCGCGGACGAACCCTCCGTGCCGGCCGGCAAGGCGGCAGGCCGGCGCGGCAAAGGCCGCTACCACCACGGGGACCTGCGCAACGCACTGATCCAGGCCGCCATCGAACTGGCCGGTGAGGGCGGCCCGGACGCCGTCGTGCTGCGCGCCGCCGCGCGGAAGGTCGGCGTCTCGGCCACCGCGGCCTACCGGCACTTCGACAGCCACAGCGACCTGCTGGGCGCCGTCAAGGAGTACGGCCAGCAGCGCCTCGTCGAGTGCATGGAGGCCGGTGGCCGCGAGGTGCACGGTGAGGGCCCGGAGGCGACCAAGCAGCGGATGAAGGGGCTGGGCCGTGGCTACATCCGGTTCGCCAGGGAGGAGCCCGGCCTCTACCGCACGGCCTTCTGCCGCAAGGCCCTCGGCGCCCTCGGCATCACCACGGAGGGCGCGATCGTGGAAGTCGGTGAGGTGCCGGGCTGGGAGGCGCGCTCGTTCGAAATGCTCACCGAAACCCTGGACGAGGCCGTCGCCGCGGGCCTGATCAGCCCCGAGCGCAGGCCCGGAGCCGAGCTGAGCGCCTGGGCCATGGTGCACGGCACGGCGATGCTCTTCCTCGACGGGCCGCTGGACGTCCTCTCCGAGGAGGAAGCCGGCTACGTCATCGAACGCACCCTGCACGACATCCTCGCCGGCCTGCTGGCCCCGTGACCGGCCGTGCCCGGCATGGGGGCTGCGCCCCGTAAGGGGCGCGGGGAACTGCTCCCCTGGGGGCACCTCCCGGCCGGGCTGGGGGACTCCGGCCGGGAGGTGCCCCCACCAGCCACAAAGCACCCGCAGCCTGCGGGCGTCAGGTAGGGGGACCCCCTGCCCAGAACAGGGGAAGGCGGAGTCCGAGCGCGGCGTCGTCACCCCTCGCACATCGGGTTGATGTACGGCGTAAGCTGTTTCGGTGCTGATTCGCGGTAAGTCGGGCGAACAGGGCCCGGTCGGACTGCGCCGCCGGCCGCTTTCGCAGGCCAGCGCGTGCGGCGTGTCCGAAATAGGATCTTCTGGTGCAGCGGTGTAGAAACGGAGATGTGACGGCAATGGCCATGGGCAGCACGTGGTGACCGCGGAGGAGGACGCGCACGCGAGCGCGGTGCTCTCCAAGGCCAAGACGGAGAACTTCCCGGTGGCGCCCCGCTTCCTTCCCCGCGCGTGGCGGGACGATCTGATGGCCGTCTACGGATTCGCCCGCCTGGTCGACGACATCGGCGACGGTGATCTGGGAGCCTCCGGCCCGGCGCATGCCTCCTCCCTCGGCCTGGCATCTGAGCAGGCCGACGATCCGCTCGCCATGCTGGACGCGTTCGAGGCCGATGTCCACCGGGTGTTCGAAGACATCTCGTGGGGCGGCCCCATGCCGAGCGGCCCGTCCACCGACCGGCCCGGGCCCGGTCACCCGCTGCTGCGTGCCCTGGTCCCCACCGTCCGTCGCCGGGGGCTGACCCCGGAGCCGTTTCTCGCCCTGATCGAGGCCAACCGGCAGGACCAGAAGGTCCGTCGCTACGCCACCTATGCCGAACTGCTGGCCTACTGCGAGCTGTCGGCCAACCCTGTCGGCCGTCTCGTCCTGGCCATCACCGGCACCATGACTCCGGAGCGGGTGCGCCGCTCGGACGCGGTCTGCACCGGGCTCCAGATCATCGAACACCTCCAGGACGTCGCCGAGGACCTGGGCCGCGACCGGATCTACCTGCCGGCCGAGGACATGGCGCGGTTCCGCGTCAACGAGGCCGATCTCGCGGCGCCGACCGCGAACGCCTCGGTGCGTGCCCTGATCGCCTACGAGACGGAGCGCGCGCTGGGGCTGCTGGACGAGGGCACGCCGCTGGCGCGCAGCGTCCACGGCAGGCTCCGGCTGCTGCTCGCCGGATTCACGGGCGGCGGACGCGCTGCCGCCTCAGCCCTGCGAGCCGCACGGTACGACGTACTGGCAGGAGCTCCCCGGGCCGGCACCGCGAGCGTGCTGCGCGAGTCCTGGGCGAGCCTGCGAGGAGAGGGGTGACCGGGACGGTGGGGAAGACGGAGAAGGCCGCCAGAGCGGACCGGGCCCAGGCCGGGTCCTCGCTGCAGCTCCCCGCGCAGGTGTCCGCCGCCTACCGCTACTGCGAGGCCGTCACCGGAGCGCAGGCCCGCAACTTCGCCTACGGCATCCGGCTGCTGCCCGCACCCAAGCGGCAGGCCATGTCCGCGCTGTACGCGTTCTCCCGGCGGGTGGACGACATCGGCGACGGTGAACTGCCCGGGGAGGCCAAACAGCAGCGGCTGGAGGAGACCCGGGCGCTGCTCGCCCGGATCAAGAGCCGCACGATCTCCTGGGACGACACCGACCCGGTCGCGGTCGCGCTCAGGCACGCCGCAGGGCGGTTCCGGATCCCGCTCGACGCGCTGGACGAACTCATCGACGGCGTGCTGATGGACGTCCGCGGCACCACCTACGAGACCTGGGACGACCTGAGGGTGTACTGCCGCTGTGTGGCCGGCGCCATCGGCCGGCTCTCGCTGGGGGTCTTCGGCACCGTACCCGGCGCACGCGAGACGTCCCGCGCCTCCGAGTACGCCGACACCTTGGGGCTCGCCCTCCAACTGACCAATATTCTCCGGGACGTACGGGAAGACGCGGAGGGCGGAAGAACGTATTTGCCCTCGGAGGATCTCGAGAAATTTGGCTGCGCCGCGGTTTTCACCACCGATACGGTGCCGCCCGGTGCCGACTTCACCGGACTGGTCCACTTCGAGGTGCGCCGCGCACGCGCGCTGTTCGCCGAGGGATACCGACTGCTGCCGATGCTCGACCGGCGCTCGGGCGCCTGCGTCGCGGCCATGGCGGGGATCTACCACCGGCTGCTGGACCGCATCGCGGCGGACCCCGCCGCTGTGCTGCGCGGCCGGGTCTCGCTGCCGGGACACGAGAAGGCGTACGTGGCGGTGCGCGGCCTGTCCGGCTTCGACGCGCGGCTGGTCTCCCGCCAGGCGTCGCGGCGGAGCGCCTGATGGCCCTGATGCCGCTGCCGCGCCGGGCAACCCACCGCCGTGGCGGGGGCGTCCCAGCGGGCACGGACCACACCCACGCATCGGACTCAGGGGAGGAGCGTCCATGACTGCGGACGATGTGCGGTCCGGTGAGCGGCCCGGCGCCGCACGGCGCGCCGTGGTTCTCGGCGGCGGCCTCGCGGGTACGACGGCCGCGTTGCGGCTGGCAGAAGCGGGCCTGGAAACCACCCTCGTCGAGACCCGCCCCCGGCTGGGCGGGCTCGCCTTCTCCTTCCGGCGCGACTCCGCCGCCGGGCCACTGACCGTGGACAACGGCCAGCACGTCTATCTGCGCTGCTGCACCGCCTACAGCTGGTTCCTCCACCGGGTCGGCGCCGCCGGGCTCGCCCCGCTCCAGGACCGGCTGGACGTAGCGGTGCTCGACGTCGGCGGCAGCCGCCCCCGGCTCGGACGGCTGCGCCGCACCGCGCTGCCCGTACCCCTGCACCTGGCCGCGAGCCTGGCGACCTATCCGCACCTCTCGCTCGCCGAGCGGGGCGCGGTGGCCCGCGCGGCGCTCGCCCTCAAAGGGCTCGACCCGGCCGACCCGGCGCTGGACGCCATCGACTTCGGCACCTGGCTGCACCGGCACGGCCAGTCGGCCCGTACCGTCGAGGCCCTGTGGGACCTGGTCGGCACCGCCACCCTCAACGCCCGTGCACCCCAGGCGTCCATGGGGCTCGCGGCGATGGTCTTCAAGACCGGACTGCTCTCCGAGCCCGGCGCCGCAGACATCGGCTGGGCGCATGTTCCGCTCGGCGACATCCACGACACCCTCGCCCATGCGGCGCTGCGGAAGGCCGGGGTGCGCACCCTGCTGCGTACCCGTGCGCGAGCCGTCGAGCCCGCCGGGGAAGACGGCTGGCGGGTGACGGTCGAGCAGGGCGGCAGCGGCGCCGAGGAGCTGGCGGCGGGCACGGTCGTGCTCGCCGTACCGCAGCGCGAGGCCCACCGGCTGCTGCCCCCAGGGGCGCTGGCCGACCCCGGGCGGCTGCTGGACATCGGCACCGAGCCGATCCTGAACGTGCATGTGATCTACGACCGCGAGGTGCTGCGCAGACCTTTCTTCGCCGCGCTCGGCACTCCGGTCCAGTGGGTCTTCGACCGCACCACCGCCTCCGGGCTGACCGGCGGCGGCCAGTACCTGGCGCTCTCCCAGTCGGTCGCGCACGAGGAGATCGACCAGCCGGTCGCCGCGCTGCGCGAGCGTTACCTCCCCGAGCTGGAGCGGCTGTTGCCCGCGGCCAGGGGCGCCGGGGTGCGGGACTTCTTCGTCACCCGGGAACGCACCGCCACCTTCGCGCCCGCGCCCGGAGTCGGGCGGCTGCGTCCCTCGGCGCGCACTCTGGCTCCCGGCGTCTTCCTCGCGGGGGCGTGGACCGCGACCGGCTGGCCCGCGACCATGGAGAGCGCTGTCCGCAGCGGGGTGACAGCCGCGCGCGAAGCCCTCGTCGCACTGGGGCGCCCGTACGGGGCGGAACCGGTCCCCGGCATCGAAGGAAGGGCCCATGAGCACCACTGACGCAGAACGTCCGGCCGGCCCAGGCAGCACGGGCGGTACAGCCAGCACCACAGCATCGCACAGAGGAGACCCTGTGACCCCGCCGAACCAACAACTCGTGAACGAGGACGACGAGGGCGTGAAGGGCGAAGAGGCCGGCAGCAGGGACGTGAGCGCACTGCTGGAGCGTGGGCGCACGCTCTCCACCCCCGTACTGCGCGCGGCCGTCGAGCGGCTGGCCTCCCCGATGGACACCGTCGCCGCCTACCACTTCGGCTGGATCGACGCCGAGGGCCGCCCCTCGGACGCCGCTGGCGGCAAGGCGGTACGGCCCGCGCTCGCGCTGCTGTCCGCGGAGGTGACCGGTGGCGCACCGGAGACCGGTATCCCCGGTGCGGTCGCCGTGGAGCTGGTGCACAACTTCTCCCTGCTGCACGACGATCTGATGGACGGGGACGAGCAGCGCCGCCACCGCGACACCGTCTGGAAGGTGCATGGACCCGCCCAGGCCATCCTCGTCGGTGACGCGCTGTTCGCACTCGCCGGCGAGATACTGCTGGAGCTGGGCACGGTGGAGGCCGGGCGCGCCACCCGGCGGCTCACGCTGGCGACCCGCAAGCTCATCGACGGTCAGGCTCAGGACATCTCCTACGAGCACCGCGATCTGGTGACCGTGGAGGAGTGCCTGGAGATGGAGGGGAACAAGACCGGCGCGCTGCTGGCCTGTGCCGCCTCCATCGGTGCGGTGCTCGGCGGCGCCGACGACCGCACGGCGGACGCGCTGGAGGCATACGGCCACCACCTGGGTCTCGCCTTCCAGGCCGTCGACGACCTGCTCGGGATCTGGGGCGACCCCCAGGCCACCGGCAAGCAGACCTGGAGCGATCTGCGGCAGCGCAAGAAGTCGCTCCCGGTCGCCGCCGCACTCGGCTCCCAGGGCCCCGCCGCGGCGCGGCTCGCGAAGCTGATGACGGAGGACGCGAAGAAGAGCCAGGCGGAGTTCGAGGACTTCCACGAGGCGGAGTTCGCCGAGCGGGCCGCGCTGATCGAGGAGGCCGGGGGCCGCGAGTGGACCTCGCAGGAGGCCCAGCGCCAGCACACCACGGCTCTGGCGGCGCTCGACTCGGTCGAGATGCCGGTCCGGGTGCGCGACCAGTTCGCCGCGCTCGCCGATTTCGTCGTCGTACGGCGGGGGTGAGTCGGCTCCCACTCGCGGCTCCGAGCAATCGGACACTTCGGAAGGAGAAGGGATGACAGCCACGACGGACGGCCCCGCTGGACCCGGCGTCTCCGGAACGAAGAACAGAGAACGCGAAACTCCCGCCCCTGCCCCCACGGGCACCGGCGACATCACAGCGCTGGCGGAGCGGACCGCGGCCCGCGCCGTCGGCCACCTGCTCGCCCGCCAGGACGAGGCCGGCTGGTGGAAGGGCGACCTGGAAACCAACGTCACCATGGATGCCGAGGACCTGCTGCTGCGCGAGTTCCTCGGCATCCGCGACGAGCGGACCTACGCTGCCGCCGCCCGGTTCATCCGCTCCCAGCAGCGCGAGGACGGCGCCTGGGCCACCTTCTACGGCGGACCGGGCGACCTGTCCACCACTGTCGAGGGATACGTCGCGCTCAAGCTCGCCGGTGACGATCCCGAGGCCCCCCATATGACGCGGGCCGCGCAGTGGGTGCGCGAACACGGGGGAGTGGCCCGCAGCAGGGTCTTCACCCGGATCTGGCTCGCGCTGTTCGGCTGGTGGCGCTGGGAGGACCTGCCCGAACTGCCCCCGGAGATCATCTACTTCCCCACGTGGGTGCCGCTCAACATCTACGACTTCGGCTGCTGGGCCCGGCAGACCATCGTGCCGCTGACCGTCGTCTCCGCCTTCCGCCCCGTCCACCCCGCGCCGTTCCGCCTGGACGAGCTGCACCGCGACCCGGCGCGCCCGCTGCCGCCCACCCCGATGGCGCCCGTCAGCACCTGGGACGGCGCCTTCCAGCGCATCGACCGCGCCCTGCACGCCTACCGCAAGGTGGCCTCCCGCAGGCTGCGCCGCGCGGCACTGAAGGAAGCGTCGCGCTGGATCATCGAGCGCCAGGAGAACGACGGCTGCTGGGGCGGCATCCAGCCGCCCGCCGTCTACTCGCTGATCGCGCTGCGGCTGCTCGGCTACGACCTCGACCACCCCGTGATGCGGGCCGGACTGGAATCGCTGGACCGCTTCGCCGTCTGGCCCGACGAACAGACCAGGATGATCGAGGCGTGCCAGTCCCCGGTCTGGGACACCTGCCTGGCCTCCATCGCGCTGGCCGACGCCGGACTGCCCCGCGACCACCCGGCACTGGTGAAGGCCGCCGACTGGATGCTGGGCGAGCAGGTCGTACGCCCCGGCGACTGGTCCGTACGCCGTCCGCAGCTGATCCCGGGTGGCTGGGCGTTCGAGTTCCACAACGACAACTACCCGGACACCGACGACACCGCGGAGGTCGCGCTCGCGCTGCGCCGCATCCAGCACCCCGACCCCGAGCGGGTCGAGCGGGCGATCAGCCGGGCCGTGCGCTGGAACCTCGGTATGCAGTCCGGCAACGGCGCGTGGGGAGCCTTCGACGTCGACAACACCAGCACGTTCCCCAACCGGCTGCCGTTCTGCGACTTCGGCGAGGTCATCGACCCGCCGTCATCCGATGTCACGGCGCACGTGGTGGAGATGCTGGCGGCCGAGGGCAAGCAGCACGATCCGCGCACCCGCAAGGCGATCTCCTGGCTGCTGGCCGAACAGGAGGCCGACGGCTCGTGGTTCGGCCGCTGGGGCGTCAACTACCTCTACGGCACCGGGTCGGTCGTTCCCGCGCTGGTGGCCGCCGGACTGCCCACCTCCCACCCCGCCGTCCGGCGCGCCGTCAGCTGGCTGGAGAGCGTCCAGAACGACGACGGAGGCTGGGGCGAGGACCTGCGCTCCTACATCGACGCCGAGTGGATCGCAGGCGGCACCTCGACCGCCTCGCAGACCGGTTGGGCGCTGATGGCGCTGCTGGCGGCCGGCGAGAAGGACAGCAAGGCCGTCGAACGGGGTATCGGCTGGCTGGCCGAGACCCAGCGCGAGAACGGCTACTGGGACGAGCCGTACTTCACCGGCACCGGCTTCCCCTGGGACTTCTCCATCAACTACCACCTCTACCGGATGGTCTTCCCGCTCACGGCACTGGGCCGCTATCTGCACGGCGACGGACTGGAGCGGGTCGTGAGGCGTGACGCCTGATGGCGAGCCCGGCAGCCCCGGACCCGCTGCTGCTGACGTGTGCGCTCGGCATCGAGCACCTCGCACTGCGGCGCGGGCCGGGGCGCCGCCCGGGCCCTGACGACCCGAACGGGGGAACCGGCCCCGAGAACGTGCGGTTGCTCCGTACCGGCATGGGCGCGCAGGCCGCCCGGCGCGCCATGACCCGGGCTCTCGCCCGGGAGACCGTGCCCGGCGGCACCGCCGTGCTGGCCACCGGTTTCTGCGCGGGGCTGGTGCCCGGCATGCGCCCCGGCGACCTGGTGGTGGCCGCCGAGACCCGTGACCCGCACGGGCACACGCCCTGTACCGGAACCGAGCTGCTGACCACCGAGCTGTCCCGGTACGGCACCGTCCATGTGGGCCCGCTGGCGGGCACCGACCATGTGGTACGGGGCCAGGCCAGGGCCGCGCTGCACGAGACCGGAGCGATCGCCGCCGACATGGAGTCCGCCGCAACCCTGCACGCCGCCGCGGGCACGGCCCGGCGTCCGGTTGCGGCCGTACGGGTGGTGGTGGACGCTCCGGGCCATGAACTGATCCGCATCGGGACACTGCGGGGTGGAATATCGGCATTCCGCGTCCTTCGCGGTGTCCTGCCCGCATTCCTCGAATGGCACCGATCCCTGCTGCTCCCCTGGAGGTGAGCCAGAAATGGCCATGCCGCTCCGCCAGACGCTCCGTATCGGGACGTATCTCTTTCAGCAGAAGCTCCGCAAGCGGGAGAAGTTCCCCCTCATCGTGGAGCTCGAGCCGCTCTTCGCGTGCAATCTCAAGTGCGAGGGCTGCGGAAAGATCCAGCACCCGGCCGGGGTGCTCAAGCAGCGGATGCCGGTCGCGCAGGCGGTGGGAGCCGTACTGGAGTCGGGGGCGCCCATGGTCTCCATCGCGGGCGGCGAGCCGCTGATGCACCCGCAGATCGGGGAAATCGTGCGGCAGCTGATTGCCCGGCGCAAATACGTTTTTCTCTGTACCAATGCCATGCTGCTGCGCAAGAAGATGGACGAGTTCAAGCCTTCTCCCTATTTCGCGTTCGCTGTGCACATCGACGGCCTTCGTGAGCGGCACGACGAATCCGTGGCGAAAGAGGGCGTGTTCGACGAAGCGGTCGCGGCGATGAAGGAGGCCAAGCGGCGCGGATTCCGCGTCACCACGAACTCCACCTTCTTCAACACCGACACCGCGCAGACCGTCATCGAGGTTCTCAACTACCTCAACGACGAACTGAAGGTGGACGAGATGATGGTCTCGCCCGCCTACGCCTACGAAAAGGCACCCGACCAGGAGCACTTCCTCGGCGTCGAGCAGACCAGGGAGCTGTTCAAGAAGGCGTTCGCCGGGGGCAACAGGGAGCGGTGGCGGCTCAACCACAGCCCCCTGTTCCTCGACTTCCTGGAGGGCAAGGCCGATTTCGACTGCACCGCCTGGGCCATCCCCAACTACTCCCTCTTCGGCTGGCAGCGCCCCTGCTATCTGATGAGCGACGGCTATGTGCCCACCTACCGGGAGCTGGTGGAGGAGACCGACTGGGACAAGTACGGCCGCGGCAAGGACCCCCGCTGCGCCAACTGCATGGCGCACTGCGGATACGAGCCGACCGCCGTGCTGGCCACCATGGGCTCCCTCAGGGAGTCCCTGCGCGCCGCCCGCGAGACCGCAGGCAGCGCGTCACACTGACAATTCGCCGGAGCAGGGGGGCCGACCATGTCCTTGCTGGAGTCCATCGACGGGCCACGCGACCTCGACGCGCTGCGGGCGATGGGAGATCTGTCGAGCGAGCTGGAGCCGGAGCTGGAGCGGGAGAGCGGCCGGTGGGGCGCGGTACGGGTGGGCGTGGCCCGCACGGGTGAGGGGAGTACGGCGTGACCGGCTTCGACCTGACGAAGCTGCTGGCCGAGCGGAGCGCCGAGCGCTACGAACTGCACACGCGCCATCTCAACCACCAGCTGCCGCGCATGCTGCACGCCATCGGCTTCGACAAGGTCTACGAGCGTGCCGAGGGCGCCTACTTCTACGACGCCGAGGGCAACGACTACCTCGACATGCTTGCCGGGTTCGGCGTCATGGGAGTGGGCCGCCACCATCCGGTCGTACGGCAGGCGCTGCACGATGTGCTGGACGCGCAGCTGGCCGACCTCACCCGCTTCGACTGCCAGCCGCTGCCCGGACTGCTGGCCGAGAAACTCCTCTCGTACGCTCCCGGGCTCGACCGGGTCTTCTTCGGCAACAGCGGCACCGAGGCGGTGGAGACCGCGCTCAAGTTCGCCCGCTACGCCACCGGCAGGCCCAGGGTGCTGTACTGCGCACACGCCTTCCACGGGCTGACCACCGGTTCGCTCTCCGTCAACGGCGAGGACGGCTTCCGCGACGGGTTCGCGCCGCTGCTGCCCGACACCCCCGTGCCGCTTGGCGACCTGGCCGCGCTGGAGCGGGAGTTGCGCAAGAAGGACGTGGCCGCGCTGGTCGTCGAGCCCATCCAGGGCAAGGGCGTGCACGCGGCTCCGCCCGGCTATCTGCGCGCTGCCCGCGAACTGCTGCACAAGTACGGGGCGCTGCTGATCGCCGACGAGGTGCAGACGGGGCTGGGCCGCACCGGCGACTTCTTCGCCTACCAGCACGAGAAGGACGCCGACCCCGATCTGGTGTGTGTGGCCAAGTCGCTCTCCGGCGGCTATGTCCCGGTCGGTGCGACGCTCGGCAAGGAGTGGATCTTCAAGAAGGTCTACTCGTCCATGGACCGGGTGCTCGTCCACTCCGCCAGCTTCGGCTCCAACGCGCAGGCCATGGCGGCGGGCCTGGCCACCCTCGCCGTCATGGACGACGAACGCCTCACCGAGAGCGCCCGCCGTACCGGCGATCTGCTGCGCACCCGGCTCGCGGCGCTCGTGGACAGCTACGAGCTGCTGCACGAGGTGCGCGGCCGCGGGCTGATGATCGGCATTGAGTTCGGCAAGCCCCGGTCGCTGAAGCTGCGCAGCCGCTGGACGATGCTCCAGGCCGCGCGCAAGGGGCTGTTCGCGCAGATGGTCGTGGTCCCGCTGTTGCAGAAGCACCGCATCCTCACCCAGGTCTCCGGGGACCATCTGGAGGTCATCAAGCTGATCCCGCCGCTGGTGATCGGTGAGGAGGAAGTTGACCGCTTCGTGGACGCGTTCACCCAGGTCATGGACGACGCGCACAGTGGCGGCGGCCTCATGTGGGACTTCGGGCGCACGCTGGTCCGCCAGGCGGTGGCTCATCGCTGAGGGGGTGCCCCTGCCCGTGCGTCGCGGGCTGCGGGTTGTTCGTGGTTGCTCGCGCAGTTCCCCGCGCCCCTGACGGGGCGCGGGGAACTGCTGCCAGAGGGTCAGCTCTGGCCGGGGAGTTCCTGCCGGACCGTACGGGCCGCGGCGACCAGGTTCTCCAGCGAGGTCCGGGTTTCGGCCCAGCCGCGGGTCTTCAGTCCGCAGTCCGGGTTGACCCACAGCCGGTCGGCCGGGATGGCTTCCAGCCCCTTGCGCAGCAGGGCCGCCATCTCATCTGCCCCCGGGACCCGCGGGGAGTGGATGTCGTACACGCCGGGTCCCGCCTCGCGCGGGTAGCCATGGCCTGCCAGCTCGTCCGCGACCTGCATATGGGAGCGGGCGGCCTCCAGGCTGATGACATCGGCGTCCAGGGCGGCTATCGCTTCGATGATGTCGCCGAACTCCGCGTAGCACATATGGGTGTGGATCTGGGTGTCCGGTCGCACACCGCTGGTGGTGAGCCGGAACGCTGCCGTCGCCCACGCCAGATAACCGGGCCGGTCGGCGGCGCACAGCGGCAGCGTCTCGCGCAGGGCCGGCTCGTCGACCTGGATGACGGCGGTCCCCGCGGCCTCCAGCTCGCACACCTCGTCGCGCAGCGCCAAGGCCACCTGGCGCGCCGTCGCGGACACCGGCTGGTCGTCCCGTACGAACGACCAGGCGAGCATGGTCACCGGGCCGGTGAGCATGCCCTTGACCGGGCGGGAGGTCAGCGACTGGGCGTACCGCGTCCAGCGGACCGACAACGGCCGCCGGCGCGCGACGTCGCCCGCGAGGATCGGCGGGCGCACATAGCGGGTGCCGTACGACTGCACCCAGCCGTGCCGGGTGGCGAGGTAGCCGGTGAGCTGTTCGGCGAAGTACTGCACCATGTCGTTGCGTTCGGGCTCACCGTGCACCAGCACGTCGAGCCCGGCGCGCTCCTGGAAGCCGACCACCTCACGGATCTCGGCCGCGATCCGCTCCTCGTAGGCGGCCTCGTCGATCCGGCCGGCCCGCAGGTCGGCACGGGCCGCACGCAGCTCGGCCGTCTGCGGGAACGACCCGATGGTGGTGGTCGGCAGCGGCGGCAGACCGAGCCGGGTGCGCTGCGCCGCCGTGCGCTGCGCGTACGGCAGTGCCCGCCGGGTGTCCGCGTCGGCGACGGCGGCGGAGCGGGCCCGTACGGTCTTGTCGTGGGTGAGCGGTGAGGCCGCACGGGAGGCCAGATCGGCGCGGTTGGCGGCGAGCTCGGCGCCGATCGCGCCGGTCCCCTCGGACAGCCCGCGCGCCAGTGTGACGGCCTCGGCCGCCTTCTGCCGCGCGAACGCCAGCCAGCGGGCCACCTGCGGGTCGATATGGCGCTCGGCGCGGGCGTCCAGCGGCACGTGCAGCAGCGAGCAGGAGGTCGCCACATCCACCCGCTCGGCGAGGCCCAGCAGGGTGGCGAGGGTGGCGATGGACCGCTCGTAGTCGTTGATCCACACATTGCGGCCGTCGATCACGCCCGCGACCAGCCGCTTCCCGGGCAGCCCGCCGACCGCGGCGAGCGCGTCCAGGTTTCCGGCGGCCGGGCCCGTGAAGTCCAGCGCCAGGCCCTCCACGGGTGCCTTCGCCAGCACCGGCAGCGCCTCGCCGAGCCGGTCGAAGTAGGAGGCGACCAGCAGGCGGGGCCGGTCGGTGAGCATGCCGACCGTCCGGTATGCCTGCGCTGCGGCCTCCAGCTCGGCAGCGGTGCGGTCCTGCACCAGCGCCGGCTCGTCCAGCTGCACCCACTGAGCGCCTGCGGCGCGCAGGTCAGCGAGCACTTCCGCGTAGACCGGCAGCAGCCGCTCCAGCAGTGTCAGCGGCTCGAAGTCGGGGGCGACGCCCGGCGCCGGTTTGGCCAGCAGAAGGTAGGTGACCGGCCCGACGAGCACCGGCCGGGCCGCCTTCAGGCCCAGTGCGAGGGCTTCCTTCAGCTCGGCGGTCTGCTTGCTCGCGTCAGCGCAGAAGACCGTGCCCGGTCCGAGCTCGGGCACCAGGTAGTGGTAGTTGGTGTCGAACCACTTGGTCATCTCCAGCGGCGCGGCGTCCTGCGTGCCGCGGGCCATGGCGAAGTACCCGGCCAGCGGGTCCACCGCCACCGCCTCCCGGTGCCGCTCGGGGAGGGCGCCGACCATGACGGTGGTGTCCAGCACGTGGTCGTAGTACGAGAAATCTCCGGTGGGCACCTCGTGGATGCCCGCCTCCGCCAGCTGCCGCCAGTTCGCGCTGCGCAGTGCGGCGGCGGTGGAGTGCAGGGCCTCGGCGGTGACGCGGCCCTTCCAGTAGCCCTCGATGGCCTTCTTCAGTTCGCGGTTCGGCCCCTGGCGGGGATAGCCGTGCACCGTGGCACGCACCGGTGCGGGCGGGGCAGTGGTGGCCGGGTTCGCTGCTGTCGCTGTCACGCAACTCTCCTTCGCGAGATGTCTCCAGCGCTCCCGGAAGATCGGGACGAGGATGCGAAGGGGAGACGGCACGGGACGGCGCGAACGCGTGGCTGGTGTCCGCCGCCTTGTGCGCTGTGCTCTCCGACCCGCCCTCGAGGTCTCCGGGAGGACCGTACGCGTGTGGACGCGTACGGGCAGCGGGCAGGTCTTCGGACTCGCGGGCGCGCCTGCCGGTCTCCCGGCGGGCACCTACTGGCCGTCGCTTCCCGGACCGTCGGTCCAGTGCGTGTGACGGCGGTCGTTCCCGCTCACCGCTGCGGGGCAGTCCCGGATTCACACCGGGTTCCCTCTTACGACGCCTCCCGCCTGGCGGACGGGGCGAACCAGCTGCATGGCCAGCATAGCCGGGGCCCGCCGCGTGAGGGCCGGCCCGCATCCGCCGCGTGGGCAGTCGCTCCTCCCCCGGAGCCTCAGGGCTCCAGGAGGCGGGACTGCAACCTGGTGCGGGTGCCGGGGGAGAGTTTGAGGCCCTCCTTCAGATAGGTGTCCGCGTCGCCCCACGTCTCGTCGATGGTGGCGAACGCCGCGTGGAGGTAGGCGGCGCGGGCGTCGAAGAGGGGGGCGAGGAGTTCCAGGACCTCGGGGGACATCCCGGCCTTGGACTTGCTGCTGCGGTAGATCTTGTAGCGCCGGTGCGGCTGGTTGGACTGGAGGTAGTCCTCCTCGATGGCGGCCCGCTCGACGCCGAGGGCCAGCAGCGTGACGGCGATCGACAGACCGGCCCGGTCCTTGCCCGCGGCGCAGTGCATCAGCGCCGGCACGCTGTCCTCGGCGAGGGCGTGCAGGATACGGCTGTGCTCGGCGGTGCGCTCGCGGATCATGGTGCGGTAGGAGTCGGTCATCCGTTGGGCAGCGAGGCCGTCCCCGAGTATGGCCCGCAGCTGATCCAGCTCGCCGTCGCGCACCAGCCGCCAGAACTCGGCCCCGTCGGCCGGGTCGGAGAGCGGGAGATTGACGTTGCGGACACCCGGAAGCTCGATGTCGGGGCCGTCGAGCGCCTGGTCGGCGGAGTTGCGGAAGTCGAAGACCGTGTGCAGCTCGAGCTCGCCGAGGAAGGCGGCGTCCTCGGGTGTCGCGTGTGCCAGGTGCCCGCTGCGGAAGAGCACCCCGCGCCGCACCCGGCGCCCGTCCACCGTCGGCAGGCCCCCGACGTCCCGGAAATTCCGTACCCCGGTCAGCACCGTATCGGCGGACTCCACACTCACGCGCACTCCTAGCATTTCCGACGACCGTCCGTTCGACCATAAGGCATGGATGCCTGAGGCGATCAGTCCTTGGATGCGTGACCCGTACGACGTTCCGCCGGGCGCGGGGGGGGGGGGGGCACACGCCACCGCGTGACTGCGGAGCTGTTCGGGCGGCCCGCGAGCTCCGACCAATTCCATGGGCTTCGGCGGCAGAACGCCGTACTCGCGGTAGCCTCCCGCATATCGCCCAACTCCCTGTGCACTGCCATGTATCTGGCTCATGCCCTACATATGAGGAGTCTGGATTGAGTCACCTGCATTGGCGTGTGCGCGCTCTTGTGGGCGCGTATGCGGTGTCCGTCTATGGCAGTTTTCTCAATCTGATCGCGTTGAGCCTGTTCACCTACGAGGTCACGGGGAGCGGGCTCGGTCTGGGCCTGCTCATGGCGCTGCGGTTGTTCGCGGGTGTGCTGGCGGGGCTGGGAGCCGGGGCTCTGGCGGGCAGGGTGGGGCGCAGAGCCATGATGATCGGCGCGGATCTCGTCCAGGCGGCGGCCATGGTGGTTCTCGCGCTGTGCGCGGCGGGGTCGGCTCCGGTGTGGCTGCTGGCTGTCGTCGCGGTGGTGCTCGGTGCCGGAAACACGTTCTTCAACGTCGGACTGCGCAGTGCGGTCCCGGTGATTGTGGGGCAGGAGGCGCGGGTTCGGGCGAACGGGCAGTTGGCGACGGCTCGTTCTCTTGCCACCGTGGCGGGTTTCGCTTCGGCCGCCCCGGTCATCGAACTGGCGGGCCACAGCGCCGCGTTCGCTGTGAACGCGGCCAGTTTCCTGGTGTCCGCGGTGGCGTTGTCGCTGCTGCGGCACCGTATGGAGGAAGACCGGTCGGCCGCGCGGACCGTGCCGAAGCCGGGGGCCGCTTCTCTGCGGCAGGTGCTGAGCGCGGTGCCCGCGCTGCTGCTCGGCATGGTCCTTCTGCGGGGCGTCGACGCGCTCGCTTCTTCGTCACACAACGTGGCTCTTCCCCTGGTGGCCGATGTGGAGTCGCCGGGGAATCCGGCCATGTTCATGACGCAGTTCTGGGCCTCATGGGCGGTGGGCACTTTCCTGGCCCACCAGCTACTGAAGCGGCGGCACGCGTCGTGGTCGGAGGGCCGGTGGGGGGCGTATGCGTTCGCGGTGGGCACCTGCGTGATGTCGCTGTCCTTCGTGCTGGCCTTCACCGGTCCGGCGCCCCTCGTACTCGTGGCTGTCGCCGGGGTGGCCGGGCTGGCCGACGGGTTCACGGAGATCGTGTACACCTCACGGCTGCAGGCGGCTCCGGACCGGGAACGCAGCCGTCTGTTCGGGCTGTCCGCCGCAGCGGAGACCTCCGGATTCGCCGTCGGCATGGTGGCAGCGGCGGCAGCGCTGGAGGCATGGCCGGCGCTTGCGGTCGTGGGCCTCTTCCACGGAGTGGCGCTCTGCGGGGCGCTGGCGTTTCTCCTGCTGTCTCTCGCCGCCCGACGCCGGGTGATCGAGCAACCGTATGAACAGCCGTCACACAGTGAAGGAGCGAACATCCATGGCCCGTGCACGGGGACCGGCTCTGTACCGAGGGCCTGAGCTGGAGCTGACCGACGACGATCCGCAGAACGTGGTCAGCGCCCTGCTGCGGGCGGCGGAGCGCTCTGCGGACGCGGGCGTCGTGACCGTAGCGGACGACGGCCGCACGACCGTCCAGAAGTATCCTGAACTGCTGTCCACGGCACGCCGGATGCTCACAGGGCTGCGTGAACGGGGACTGCGCCCCGGCGCCGACATCGTCCTGTGCGGGTTACCCCTGGACGAGTTCTTTCCCGCGTTCTGGGCCTGTGTGCTCGGCGGCGCCAGACCGGTCGCCATCGCGGAGCGGGCCGAGGCGGGCTCCCCGGCCCTGGAACGCCTCGGTCACACCTGCGAGTTGCTCGGCGACCCGCTGGTGGTGACGGACCGGGCGGGCGCGGCCATGGTGGGCGGGGCAGCCGAGTCCGTACGGGCCGTGGTTGCCCAGGACTGTCTGCGCCACCCGCCCGCGGAGGATCTGGTGGAGCCGGACGGCTGCGATGTGGCGCTGCTGATGCTCTCCTCGGGCAGCACGGGCGTGCCCAAGGCGGCCCAGCTCACGCACCGAGGGCTGACGGAGTTCGCGGCGAGCAGCCGCCGGATCCTGGATGTGCGGCCGGGCGATACGACCGTGAACTGGCTTCCGGTGGATCACAGCGGGGCGCTCCTGCTCTACCACCTCCTCGAGGTCTTCGTGGGCTGCACCAATGTCCATGCGACGACCGGCCATGTGCTGGCAGCGCCGCTGCGCTGGCTGGACCTGCTGGAGGAGCACGGAGCGCACCACGGTTGGGCGCCCGCGTTCGCGTACCGGATGATCGCCGACGCGGTCGGCGAACACCCGGACAGACATTGGGACCTGGGCCGGATACGGACTCTGGTGTGCGGCGGGGAGCAGATCCCGTTGTCGGTGATGGAACGGTTCCTCGCCGCCACGGGACCGTTCGGCGTGCGGGACGAACACATCGTGCCCGTCTGGGGGATGGCGGAGACGGTCACGGCCATCACCCACGGCAGGCTCCGCGGCGCGGGCGGCGTGAACCATGTGCGCAAGGACAGCCTCGGCGGGGACCTGGTCCGCGTCGGCGAGGACACCGAGGAACGGGACCGCGTGACCTTCGTCGCCGTCGGAGCCCCCGCACACCGGGCGGTGGTGCGCGTCGTGGACCAGCGCGGAGAGCCTCTTCCGGAGGAGCGGATCGGCAGACTCCAGGTACGGTCGGCGGCCCGCGTCACCCCCGGATACGTCAACAACCCCGACGCGGACCGGGCCGCGTTCACCGACGGACCCGACTGGCTCGACACCGGCGACCTGGCCTTCCTCGCCGACGGCCAGGTGACGATCACCGGCAGAAGCACGGACCTGATCATTCTCAACGGGCACAACGTCCACGGCCACGAGGTCGAGGACGCGGCCTCCGCCGTGCCCGGCGTACGGGCGGGGGAGATTGCCGCCTGTGGAGTGCCCGACCCGGACACCGGCAGTGAGTCGCTCGTCGTGTTCTTCGTCAGCCACGGCGACGCGGACGCGGACGAGCGTGTTGCCCGGGGCATCAAGGCGGCCGTCTTCAACAGACTCCGGCTCACCGTCGCACGCGCCGTGCCGACCGCCGCTGCCGAGTTCCCGCGTACCCCGGCGGGGAAGGTACGCCGTGCGGAGCTGCGTGACCGGCTGCTGGCAGGTGCCTTCGACACGGGTCCGGGGGACGGGACCGATCTGCTGCACGCGGTACGCGAAGACGCCGCCGCCCTGCTCGGGCACGCGGTGGACACCGATACTCCGTTCTACGAGCTGGGCATGGACTCCCCGGCGCTCACCCGGCTCCGTGGTCGGCTGGAGTCGCGGCTGGCCCGGTCGATACCGCAGTCGGCCTTCTTCGAACACTCCACGGTCGGCGCGCTCGCGGCGTATCTGGCCGCGGCCGAGCCGGAACCGCCCCGGCTCCCGGCCTCGGGCCCGGGACCGTCCCTGCTCCCGGCCCCGGGCCTGGGACCGTCCCTGCTCCCGGCCCCGGGCCTGGGACCGTCCCCGCTCCCGGCCTCGAAACCGGTCGTGCCGGAGCACCGGATCGCGGTCATCGGTATGTCCGCGCGCTTTCCCGGGGCGCCGTCCGTCGCCGCGTTCTGGGCGAACCTCCGCGAGGGCGTCGACAGCGTCAGCGTCTTCCCCGCGCGCGGCACCGAGCCGGACCATGTCCCGGTCGGCGGTGTCCTCGACGACATCGAGGGCTTCGACGCGGACTTCTTCGGTATCAGCCCCAAGGAGGCCGGGCTCACCGATCCCGGGCACCGACTCTTCCTCGAGTGCTGCCACCAGGCGCTGGAGGAAGGGGGCTACGCGGCCTCGGCGCCCGGCACCCGCATCGGTGTGTTCGCGGGTTCCGGCATGAATCTGTACGACCACCAGGACGTGCCCGGCGCCGTACCCCGGCGCCTGGACGGCGACCCGGCCACCGGCCTGCTGACGGCCATGGGACGGGAACCGGACTTCCTCGCCACCAGAGTTGCCTACCGGCTCAACCTCACAGGCCCCGCCATCGGCGTGCAGACCGCCTGCTCGACATCGCTGGTCGCCGTCCATCTCGCGGCGCAGGCCCTGATCAGCGGTGACGCCGATCTGGCGCTCGCCGGAGCGGCCGCCGTGCACACCCCGCAGGAATCCGGCTACCGCAGCCACCCGGGCTCCATCCTGTCGCCGACCGGGCGCTGCCGGGCCTTCGACGCGGACGCCGACGGCACGGTGGGCGGCAACGGAGTCGCCGCCGTACTGCTCAAGCGGCTCGACCGGGCGTTGGCCGACGGTGACACCGTGCACGCGGTCATCCTCGGTTCGGCCGTCAACAACGACGGGGCGGGCAAGGCCGGGTTCAGCGCCCCCGGGGTGGCGGGCCAGATCGAGGTGGTGCGGCAGGCGCTGGACAAGGCCGCGGTCCCGCCGGACTCCGTGTCGTACGTGGAGGCGCACGGCACCGGCACCCAGCTCGGGGATCCGGTGGAGTTCGAGGCACTGTCGCGGGCCTTCGGCGAGGGCACGGACCGCACCGGGTTCTGCACCCTTGGCTCGGTGAAGCCGTCCATCGGCCATCTCGACAGCTGCGCCGGCATGGCAGGACTGATCAAGACCGTACTGATGCTGAAGCACCGCACTCTCATACCGACGCTCCACCTGCGCCGGCCCAATCCGGGCCTCCGGCTGAACGGCAGCCCGTTCGTGCTCGGCACGGAACTGAAACCCTGGGCCGCGCGGCCAGGCGTGCCGCGCAGGGCGGGGGTCAGCGCGCTCGGCGTCGGCGGGACCAACGCGCACGTCGTACTGGAGGAGGCACCGCCCCGGCACCACCCGCAAACTCCCGCCCACCCGGTGGTCGTGCCCGTCTCCGCACGGGATCCGCGGGCCCTGAGCGAACTCCTCGACGGACTGCGCGAACACCTCCGGGAACACCCTGGGCTCGACCCTTCCGACCTGGCCGCCACGCTGGCCCTCGGCAGACCCCACCACAAGCACCGGACGGCCGCGGTGGGGCGTACGGGGAGAGAGCTGGCCCGGGCTCTGGAGCGTGCGGCCGTCACCCTCCCTCCGCTGGGACCGCAGGCCCTCGCATACCCGGGGCAGGGCAGTGCCGTCGCCGGCATGGCACGCGAGATCTACGCCGCCCACCCAGAAGCCCGCCGGGTTCTGGACCTGTGCGAGCAGATCTACGCCGAGGAGTTCGGCGGCACCCTGCTGCCTTTGCTCCTCGACGACAGCGCCGCGGACCCCGATGGGGACCCCGATGTGCCCTGGCCGACGGAGACCGCCCAGCCCGCGCTCTTCGCCCACCAGATGGCCCTCACCGAGCTGTGGCGCGCCTTCGGGATCCGCCCCGCACTGCTGCTCGGACACAGCGCCGGAGAGTACGCGGCACTCTGCGCGGCCGGCGCGCTGTCCGTCGAGGACGGGCTGCGGATCACCGCATGGCGCGGCAGGTCGATGCAGCACGGATGCCCGCCCGGGGCGATGCTTGCCGTACGCGCCGATGCGGCGACCGCGCGACGCGTCGCACAGGCGGCCGGAGCCGAACTGGCAGCGGCCAACGGGCCGCGCTCCCACGTGATCTCAGGCCCGGCGGAAACTCTGCGGCAGGCGGAGCGCCTCCTCGATCAGGAGGGCATTCGATGGCGGTCGCTGCCCGTGGACCGGGCCTTTCACTCCGCCGCGCTCGACCCCGTACTGCCCGAACTCCGCTCACGCGTCGAGCGGTTGGCTCTTCACCCGCTGCGGGTTCCGCTGGCCAGCGCGCTCGACGGCGTACTGCGTCCGGTCGGCTGGACCGTCGATACCGACTACCTGGTACGCCAGGCACGCGAACCGGTCCGCTTCGACCTGGCGGCGGCGACCGCGTCCCGGCAGGGCTGTATGGACTTCCTGGAGATCGGCGCGGGCAACGTACTCAGCGGCCTGGGCAGGCATTGCCTGCCCGACAGCCGCTGGCTGCCCGGCCAGGGCACCGACCCGGATACCGGTACGGGTACGGGGCAGTGGCACGGTGTGCTGGCCTCGCTCGGCGAGCTCTACAGCCGGGGCGCCGACATCTACTGGCGGGCGGTGACCCGCGACGGCGGCCGCGTCCCGCTGCCCGGCCATCCCCTGCGCCGACGCCGGTTCCCGGTTTCCGGCGCAGCAGCGGATGCGGCCGTTCCGGCGGTGTCCGAACCGGCGCCGGTTGCCGGGAGTCCGGCACTGGACGAGGCCGTGGAGAGCATTCGCGAACTGACAGCGCTGAAGCTGGGATCAGCGCAGGCGGACGTGGCGCCGGATACGTCCTTCTTCGCGCTGGGCGCCGACTCACTGGCCCTATTGGGCATGACCGCGGAGTTGCAGCGGCTGTATGGAGTGCGGGTCCCGGTCCGGGAGCTGTTCACCGAGTCCGACACTCCGCGCAAGCTCGCCGAATGCGTCGTACGACTGCGCGGCGGCCCGGCTCCGGACACCGGGACCCGGGCGGGGCGGGACGCGCCCGCATCGGAATCAGCGCCCGCATTGAAACCGGCGCCCGCTTCGGTACCGGCACCGGAGCTGACACCGGCACGCGGCGCCGACGCCGGAATTGACGACGCCGGGCTTCAGGACGTCCTGACGCAGCAACTGCGGCTTGCCGGGCAGCTTGTCGACCAGGTCAGCGGCCTGATGTCCCGCCAATTGGAGATCATCTCGGGTACGACACCCTCAACCGCCGCCCCCGCACCGCACGTGCCACTCGAAGCCTTTGTGCCACAGCCGTCGTCCGCTTCGGTCCAACCGGTCCAACCGGTCCGATCCGGCTCGGCCGGATGCGACTTCAGCCTGTACTTCTTCGGCGACTACCCCGAGACCGGCACAGCCGATACCTACGCACTGATCATGGAGGCCGCCGAGTTCGCGGACAGCCATGGTCTTTACGCCCTGTGGTTTCCTGAGCGGCACTTCAACTCCTTCGGCGCGCCGTTCCCCAACCCCTCGGTGCTCGCTGCCGCACTGGCCGCGCGCACCAGCAGGATCCGGCTGCATGCCGGCTCCGTGGTGCTGCCGCTGCACCATCCGGTGCGGGTTGCCGAGGAGTGGTCGGTCGTGGACAACCTCTCGGGCGGCCGGACGGGCCTGTGCTTCGCCAGCGGCTGGCATGCCGCGGACTTCGCGCTCGCGCCGGAGAACTTCGGACGGCACCGCGAGGTGATGTACGAGCAGCTGGAGACCGTACGCACGCTCTGGTCGGGTAAGCCACTGACTCTGACCGGCGGCGACGGCGAACCCGTCGAAATCCAGCTGCACCCGCGCCCCGTACAGGACCAACCGCCCCTGTACGTCGCGGTGGTGGGCAACCCCGACAGCTACCGCCGGGCCGCGGCGGAGGGCCTCGGAATCGTCACCAATCTGATGGCGCAGTCGGTCGAACAGCTCACGGAGAACATCGAACTCTACCGGCGCACGCGGGCCGAGCACGGTCACGACCCCGCCGCGGGGCGGGTGGTGGTACTGGTGCACACCTACCTCGGCGCGGACGCCGAGACCGCCCGCGCCGAGGCGTACCGGCCGTTCGTCTCCTACCTTCGTTCCTCGCTCGCCCTCTTCGACCAGGTCACCAACAGCCTCGGCTTCGAAGTCGACCTGGAGAACACCCCCGAGGAGGATGTGGACTTCCTGCTCGGCCGGGCCTATCAGCGTTACTGCGACTCCCGTGCCCTGATCGGCGACGAGGAGTCGGCGGCCGGGACCGTACGTCGGCTGACAGAAGCCGGTGCGGACGAGATCGCCTGCTTCGTGGACTTCGGCGTCCCGGCGGACAAGGTGCTCGCCGCCCTTCCCAGGATCGACCGCCTCCGCGCCCGCACGCACCAAGCGACGCCCACGGCCACGGCGAAGCCCGCAGCCACGGAGAAGCCCGCAGCCACGGTGGAGCCTGCCAGAAGGTGCCTGTCGCCTGCGCAGCGACGGATCTGGTTCATGGAGCAGCTGCACCCCGGCACCAGCATATACCACGAGCCCAAGGCGATCCGGCTGGAAGGCCCGCTGGACATACCGAGGCTGCAGGGGGCCCTGCGCCGGACCGTGGCCCGCCAGCCCGCTCTGCGTACCGTCTTCGGCACCGCCGACGGGGTCCCGTACCAGGAGACGCGGGAGGACGTCGCGGTCGACTTCCCGGTGGAGGACCACACCGGAGCGACCGAGGAGCAGGCCCTGCGCTCCGTCCTGGAGACCGAGGGCCGCCGGATCTTCGACCTGAGTACCGGGCCCTTGTTCTCGGCCCGGCTGCTGCGCCTGTCCGAAGAGCGGCACCTGCTGTTCCTGCTGGCCCACCACATTGTCTTCGACTCCTCCTCCACGGAGGTGTTCACCCGCGAGATCGCCGCCCACTACCGCTGCGGGCCGGACGGGGACCCCGGCCTGCGGCCTCTCGTCGCGCGGCCGATCGTGCCCGCGGACCCCGCCAGGGTGGCCGAGGCGCTCGCCTTCTGGCGGCGCGAGCTGACGGACGCACCCGAGCTGACTCTGCCCTCGGACCGGCCCCGGCCACCCGTGCGCTCCGGCACGGGCGAGAGCCTCACGCATGAGCTGGACGCCCGGCTGACGTCCCGGCTGCGGGAGTTCGCCGCCGAGCGGCGCGCCACCCTTTTCATGGTGCTGACCGGTGCGATCGGCGCCGTGCTCGGCCGGTTCAGCGGGCAGCGGGACATCGTGGTGGGCACGGCTGTCGCCGCCAGGCCGGAGGAGGCCGCGGACGAAATCGGTATGTTCCTCGACACCGTGGCCCTCCGTCTCGACCTGTCCGGCGACCCGGACTTCACCGAGTTGCTGCACCGCGTGCGCGAGCGCAGCACGGCGGCGTACGAACACCGGGACGTACCCTTCGACGAACTCGTCAGCGCACTCAATCCGCGTCGCGACCCAAGCCGAAACCCGCTCTTCCAGGTGATGGTGGAGTACGAGAACGAAAGGCAGGCGGACTTCGACCCGCCGCGGCTGACCGCCACGCTCCTCGACACGCCTTCCGCACGCGCACCGTTCGACCCCGGCATCTATCTGACGCACCACCGCGAGGGCGTGCGGTTCATGGTCGAGTACGACACGGAGCTGTTCGGGGAGAGCGAGGTGCGACGGCTCGTGGACTACGTGGAGCACGTACTGCGGCGGGCCCTCGCCGACCCCGGTGCCCCGCTCTCGGCGCTCACCGCGCTCACCGAAGCCGACCGTACGACCTTGGCGCGGCTCGGCCGGCAACAGGAGCCCCTGCCCGCCGTCGAGGAGACCCTGCACGGCCTGTTCGAAGCGCAAGCGCGCCGGACACCCGACGCCGTCGCGCTGCTCACCAATCACGGGCAGCTCACCTATGGGGAGCTCGACCAGCGTGCCGACCGCCTCGCCCGGTGGCTCCGCCCGCACGGGGCAGGCCGTGGCGCACGCGTCGCGGTCCTGCTGCCGCGCGGCCCCGAGCTGATCAGCGCGCTGCTGGGCGTGCTCAAAAGCGGTGCGGCCTACCTGCCGCTCGACGCCTCCCTGCCGCCCGCCCGCGTCGAACAGCTCCTGGACGACGGCCGTCCCGTGCTGATCCTGACCACCGAGGCACTGCTCACCCGGCATCCCGCGCTCCAGCGGTGGCCCGTACTGACCATGGAGCACGCAGCCCGCCGGCAGCAGGCACCGGACCGGAGCCCGGACGAGGACGTCCGCGCCGTACGCCCTGAGGATTCCGCGTACTGCATCTACACCTCGGGCTCCACCGGCCGTCCCAAGGGCGTGGTCGTGCCCCACCGAGGCCCCGTCAACCTGGTGCTCCGCCACCTTGAGCAGCATCCGGCGCTGCGGACCCTGCAGTGGACCTCGCCCGCCTTCGACGTCAGCGTCCAGGAGATCTTCACAACGCTGGCATCCGGAGCAGCACTCGTGCTCATCGACGACGAACTGCGGCACGACCCCGCCGCACTGGGCGAGGCTGTACGCCGCCACGGCGTACAGCGGATGTTCATGCCCTGCACTCCGCTGACGTACCTGATGGAGACCGGCCCCCGGATGCCCGCCCTGCGCGAGCTGTTCTCCGCGGGCGAGGCACTGAGGCTCACCCCGGCGTTCCACAGATTCCTCACCGCCCATCCCGAGTGCGCACTCTTCAACCAGTACGGGCCGACCGAGACCTCCGTCATCGTCACCTCGCACCGGGTCGACCCCGCCCACGGCATGTGCCCGCCCATCGGCACACCGATCCCCGGGGTGCGGATCCGGCTGCTCGACGCGGAGGGCGGGGAGGTCCCGGCGGGCGCCGTGGGCGAGCTCCACGTAGGCGGTACGGCGATGGCGTACGGCTATCACGGCCGCCCCGAGGAGACGGCCGCTGCCTTCACGCCACTCGGCGCCGGCGAGGAGGTGTACTACCGCACCGGAGACCTGGCCCGGTGGCGGGGCGACGGGACGCTGGATTACCTCGGCCGCATCGACGACCAGGTCAAGATCAGGGGTCATCGCGTCGAACCCGCCGAGGTCCAGCAGGCACTGACGCGGCAGCCCGGCGTACGCGAGGCCGCGGTGCTGGCCCGCGGCGACAGCCACGGCGCGAGCGAACTCGTCGCCTACGTCGCACTCGGCGGCCCGGACCGCCCGGACGCCACCGAAGAACTGCGCACCGCCCTGGCCGCGGAGCTCCCCGACCATCTGGTGCCCCGGCGCTGGGTACGGCTGGAGAGACTGCCGGTGAACGCCGCCGGAAAACTGGACCGCGGCCGACTGCCCGACCCCCACGACACCGCGGACGGGCCGGAGAACGAGTACCAGGAACCGGCCGGCCCTCTGGAGAAGACGCTTCACGAACTGTGGTGCACCGAGCTCGGCTCCCGCCGTGTGCCCCTGAACCGCTCGTTCTTCGAGCTCGGTGGCCATTCCCTGAGCGCCGTACGGTTGTTGAACCGGATGGCCACGGAAGTCGGTATCGAGTTGTCCATGGCGGACTTCTTCCGCGCACCGACCATCCGCGCCGTCGCCCACCGCGTCGGCCCCGGACCGCGGCGGCCGGCGGAGACGGTCCCCATGCCCGCCACACTGCGCAGGCTGTGGCGCCGCCACCACGAGCGCGCCGACCCCAGCGTCTACAACGTCGCCCACCGGGTCGATCTACGGGGCGAGCTGGACCCGCAGGCTCTGACCCGCGCACTCGAAGGACTCGTACGACGGCACGACGCACTGCGCAGCAGGGCCGTGCGGCGCGACGGTGAGCTCGCGGTCGAGGTCCTGGCCGAGGTGCCGGTCGAACTCCCCGTCAGCGACCTCACCCGGCTCGGCTCTCCGGAGATCGACCAATGGTGCCAGGACCACGCGAGACGCCCGTTCGCGATGGACCAGGCGCCGCTGTTCCGCTTCCGGCTCGGCAGGTCGGCCCACGACCGATGGGTCCTGATCGTCGTCCTGCACCACGCGATCTGTGACGGCTGGTCGATGGGCGTCCTGTGGCAGGAACTGCAGACGCTCTACAACGGCGGCTCCGCACAGCAGCTCCCCCCGCCCGCCGCCCAGTTCACGGACTACGCGCGCTGGGAACGGGAACAGCTCGACGGCGAGCGCCGAGGACGGCTCGAGGCATTCTGGCGGTCCGAACTCGACGGCGTACCCCTGCGCCTGGACCTGCCCTACGACCACCCACGCCCTGACACCCTCTCCGGTGGGGGAGCCCTGCACCAGCAGGTCATCGACGGCGCGGTACCGGGCCGCGTCGCAGAGACCGCCACCCGTCTCGGCACCACGCCCTACGTGGTCCTCGCCGCCGCGTTCGCCACCTGGGCCGCCCGGCTCTGCGGACACTCCACCGACGTGGTGTCCGACGTGGTGTTCGCCGCCTCCAGCGCCAACCGCGCCGGCCGCCGGGAACACGAGGAAGCAGTGGGCCTGCTGGGAGACGCCGTTCTGCTGCGCGCACGCCTTTCCGAAGCCACCGACTTCGCCGACCTCGTCACCGGTTTCGGACCGACTCTCTTCAACGCCCTCGATCACCAGGCACTGACGCTGAACGAGGTCGTCCGTCTGCTGGCGCCCGAGGACGCGGACGGGCTCTACCCCACCGTTCTGTTCACCGTGGTCACCACCCCGCCACCGGTCCTCGACCTGAGAGGAGTCTCCACCACCATCCGGAGCCTGCCCACCGTCGGAGTCGCCCGCAACGAGCTGTACGTCGTCCTCGAACCTCACGACGGGAGCATCACCGTGACCTTCGAGTACTCCACAGACCTCTTCGACGCCGCGACGATCGCGTCCTGGGCTCAGGAATTCACGCGGCTACTGGCCACTGCCACCGACCAACCGAAGACTGCCCTGTCGGCGCTGCTCAAACCGGGGGAGGACGGGGTCTGAGAAGACGGCTCAGCGTCAGCTGCGGCACAATCGACGGATGGGCCCAGGTGATCTGTTCCCGCGCGAAGCGGAGGAGGTCGCCCCTGGTGCGGTGCACCTGCCGGACCGGTTGTCCGAGGAGGAGCAGCACAAGCTGCTTGCGGCGTGCCGGGAGTGGTCGAAGCCGCCCGCCGGGCTGCGAACTGTGCGGCTGCCGAGCGGTGGCGAGATGTCGGTACGGCAGCTGAGCCTGGGGCGGCACTGGTATCCGTACGGCTACGCGCCGACCGTGGTGGACGGGGGCGGCGAGCCCGTGAAGCCGTTCCCCGGCTGGCTGGGGGAGTGGGCGCGGGCCGCGGTGGACGCCGCGGCCCAGGTGGCCGGGGAGCCGGTGTACGGCGCGGGGCCCTGTGCCGTCCCGTACGACATCGCGCTGGTCAATTTCTACGGTGACGGTGCGCGAATGGGCATGCACAGGGACAGCGACGAGCGCTCCGCCGCGCCTGTCGTCTCGTTCAGCCTGGGGTACGCCTGCGTCTTCCGGTTCGGGAACACCGAGGGGCGGGGCCGGCCGTGGCGGGACGTGGAGCTGCGCAGCGGGGACGCCTTCGTCTTCGGCGGACCCGCGCGGCGGGCGTACCACGGCGTACCCCGCACCGAGCCCGGTTCGGCGCCACCCGAACTGGGGCTGCGGGGGCGGGTGAACGTCACCGTCCGGGCGTACTGACCGCCGGAGCGGCGTACGAAATGCGCGCGGGGCGCGGCGAGTTGAGCGCGTACGGCCTGTCAAGCGGAAGCCGGACGGGTTCACTCTTTAGGAGCTGGCGAACCATGGCGAATCCGTTGTACGGGTCAAGGAGGGGCCGGGCTGCGGGCTAGCGTGACCACGGCGTCGACGCCCCGCTGCCTCCACAGACCTGTCCCTTCCACCGCTCACCTGCCTCAACTCTCCCGAGGAACCCATGGCCGAAGCCCCGAGCAACGCGGCGCAAAACGGAAGAGGATCATCCAATTCCGTTTCCATGACCGCCCCACCGTCCGTTCCTCCCGAGGGGAACGTTCCGGCGCGGCGCCGGCACGGCAGGACCCCGGCGCAGGCCCGGGCGCGCGAGAGCGTGGGCGACGCCGCCGTACGCCACCGACTGGTACGGCTCGCCGTGCTGCCCTCAGGACTGGTCGCGGTCACCGGCGCCGTCGTCGTCGGGTGTCTGCTGGCGGACCGCGACGGCTCGGACCCGATCGGCGCCGCGCTGTTGGCCGTGCTGGCCGTCGGTGCACTGGTGGTGTGCGGAGTGCTCGGCACTGCGGGAGTGCTCGCCGCGGCCGAAGCACGCGGTACGGCAGCGCGCTGTGCGGCACTGCGGCAATCCCTGGTGCGGGGACAGGCCGAACTCCGTTCCATGCTCTGGGCGTTGCGGCACGGCGAACGCCCCGTGACCCGCACCCGTGTGGCCGAGAACGAGCCGGTCGGCGACTCGCTCGACCTACTCTGCCACCAGGTCGCGCTCGCCCAGTGCGCCGCGGAGGCCGCTGTCGTCGAGGCCGTCGCCCTGACGGCGGAGGCGCGCGGCGGCGGCGAGGAGCGGGCCCAGGTCTTCCTCGGCCTCGCCCGCAGGCTCCAGTCCTTGGTGCACCGGGAGATCGAGCTCATCGACGAGCTGGAGAACAAGGTCGAGGACCCGGAACTGCTCAAGGGCGTCTTCCACGTCGACCACCTCGCCACCCGCACCCGGCGTCACGCGGAGAACCTCGCCGTACTCGGCGGCGCCGTCGCACACCGCCGGTGGACGCGCCCCGTCTCCCTCTCCGAGGTGCTGCGCTCCGCTGTCGCGGAGGTCGAGCAGTACACCCGGATCCAGTTGGTGCCCCCGATCGAGGGCACCGTGCGCGGGCACGCCGTCGCCGACGTCATCCATCTGCTGGCCGAACTCGTCGAGAACGCCACGGTGTTCTCCGCGCCGGACAGCCAGGTACTGGTGCGCGCCCAGCGCGTCACCGCCGGGCTCGCGGTCGAGGTCGAGGACCGAGGGCCCGGGATGGACCCAGGCGTACAGAACCGGCTCAACGCGGTGCTCGCCGAACCGGACCGGATCAACGTCCCCGAGCTGGTGCGAAACGGTCGCATCGGCCTCTACGTCGTCTCGGCGCTGGCCCGCCGCCACGGCATCGTCGTCCAGCTGCGGAGCAACATCTACGGCGGAGTGCAGGCCGTCGCCGTACTGCCCCGGCGCCTCCTCGGCCGGCGCCGCGACCAAGGCGCCCCCCTGCCGCCCGAAACCGCTCCCGGCCCGGACGCGGAGCTCACTCCGGGCTCCGGCTCGAAGACGGCTCCGCAGCCGGGCGCGGAGTCGGGGCCCGATCCGCGGCCGCGTGCCCGGGTCCGTGGGAAGGAGCGGGGGCCTGCCACCCCGTTGCCGCTGGTGCCGCCCGGTGCTCGTACGGAAGGCGGGGCCGAGGCGGAGCGCCCGCCGCTGCCCGTACGGAGCCGTCACAAGCATCTCGTCCCGGAGCGGCGCGAGCCCGGACGGCCTCGGCGGGCTGACGGCAACCCGTCCGAAGAGCCGCCCGATCCAGGGCTGATGGCCGCATTCCGGCGGGGCAGCAGTCTCGCGGACAACACCGACCCTCACCCCGAACAGGCCGTGGCGGCGGGGAAGTCGCCCCGCCGCCACCGTACGGCCGTGGCGCGGCATGCGCGCCCTCAAGGAGAAGAGCGCGATGATGGTGAATGAGGCCCCTCAGCGGCGGAGCGGCGAGCGGGACAGCGAGCGGAACACCGACTTTTCCTGGCTGTTGGCCGATCTGGTGCGGCGGGTACCGCATGCCACCAGCGCGCTGCTGCTCTCGGCGGACGGGCTGACGCAGGCCGCGCACGGGCTGGAGCCCGACGCCGCCGACCACCTGGCGGCACTCGCTTCCGGACTGCACTCGCTGGCCCGGAGCTTCGGGCTGCGGATGGCGGAGGGCGACGGGGTCCGGCAGGTCGTGGTGGAGCTCGACCGCTCGCTGCTGTGTGTGTCGAGGGCGGGCCAAGGGACCCGCCTCGCCGTGCTGGCCGCCCGCGAGGCGGACCCCGCGGTGCTGGGGTACGAGATGACGATGCTGATCAAGCGGGTCCGGCCGTTTCTGACGGCGCCCGTCCGGCAGTCCGTCCATCCCTGAGGCCGCGCCGTGCGCACCCCGCCGCCGCCCGCGTTCCCGCCTTGACCCGCCGTGGCGGCGACCGGCGCGGAGTAACTGGCTGAACCTCTCTCTCGTGCTGCGGGGCCGACTCGTGGGGCGCAGCGGCGCCGGAGAAACACCTCCTTCACGCCGACCGCACCTACCGCTACGGTTACCGCCTGCGCGCGGTGCCGTGATCCGCGCGCGGCAATACACACGGCAGGCAGGACGAGTGGGAAGGAGCCGGGCGTGGCGGAACGGCGGGACGACTTCACGACCGTGGCGGACGGGACGCCGGTGGCGACCTACACCTGGCTGCCGGAGGGCGATGTACGCGCCCTGGTCCAGATCGCACACGGCGCCGCCGAACATGCGCTGCGCTACGACCGGTTCGCCCGGCGGCTGACGGCAGGCGGATATGCCGTCGTCGCCTCCGACCACCGGGGGCACGGTGCGACGGCGTCCCACACCGGCGGCTACGGCGCCGTGGGTGCCGAGGGCTGGCGGGCCACGGTCGACGATCTCAAGGAGGTCGGCGACCGGGCCCGCGCCCATATGCCCTCCGACGCCCCGTTCTTCCTCCTCGGGCACAGCATGGGCTCGCAGCTCGCCCGTGACTACGCACAGGAGTACGGCGCCGGGCTGTCCGGGCTGGTGCTGTCGGGCACGTTCCGCTCGCTGCCCGGCTGCGAGACCGAAACCGCCGTGCAGCAGCTGGAGCGGGAGATCGCCGAGCGGGGCAGGGACGCACCGTCCGACTTCACCGCCGTACTGTTCAGCTCCTTCAACGATCCCTTCGAGCACCGCACCGGCTTCGAGTGGCTCTCCCGCGACGAGGCCGAGGTCGACGCCTACGCCCAGGACGAGCGCTGCGGCTTCCCGTTCAGCGCGGGACTGTCGCTGGACTGGGTGCTCGGCTCCCGCAAGATCAACGACCCGGAGCAGTTCGCCCGCATTCCGCGCGCACTGCCGGTCCACATCGCCGTCGGCGACCAGGACCCGTGCAACCAGCGCATGACGCTCGTCTACGAGCTGCTGGAGGACTTCCGCCACCTGGGCACCAGCGATCTGAGCTGGCGGGCGTACGAGGGCGCGCGGCACGAGATCCTCAACGAGACCGTACGGGACGAGGTCGAGGCCGATCTCGTGGAGTGGTTCGAGAGCCACCTGGACCTGGCGCCCTAGCTCCCCCCCGGGGCGCTCGGTCGTCAGCCCGCCGTCGCCCAGTCCTTGGCGAACTCCCCGGGCGAGGACGGGCGCGCGTAGTACCAGCCCTGCGCCGTGTCGCAGCCCAGGTCGCGCAACTGGTCGGCCTGGCTTTCGGTCTCCACCCCCTCGACGGTGACGGCGAGGCCGAGCGCGTGGGCGAGCGAGACGATGCCCTCCACGAAGGTGAGGTCGACCGGGTCGGCCGGGTGCTGCTGGAGGCCCTGGGTGAAGGAGCGGTCCAGCTTGAGCGTGGTGGCAGGCAGCTTGCGCAGGTTGGCCAGGTTGGAGTAGCCGGTGCCGAAGTCGTCCAGCGCGATGTCGACGCCGATCTCGGCCAGTTGCCACAGCGGCTTCAGCTCGTCCTCGTCCGCACCGATCAGCGCGCTCTCGGTGACCTCCAGGCACAGCGACGAGGGCTCCACGCCCGCCGACTCCAGTACGGCGATGGTGTCCGGCACCAGGTCCGGGTGGTGCAGCTGCCGGGGGGAGAGGTTGACGTTGACCCGCAGCGGCTGACCGGCCGACCAGGCGCAGGTCTGCGCCACGGCCTGCTCCAGCACCCAGCGGCCCAACGGCACGATCAGCCCGGTGTGTTCGGCCAGCGGGATGAACCGGTCCGGGCCGAGCCGCCCGTGCACCGGGTGCTTCCACCGCACCAGCGCCTCGGCACCGTCCACACTGCCGTCGCTCATCCGGATCAGCGGCTGGTACTCCAGGAAGAACTCGTCCCGCTCCAGTGCCGCGGGGAGCCGGTTGGTGAGGCTGTGCCGGTCTATCGCGCGGGCCTCGGAGTCCGGGTCGGCCAGCTCGTAGCGGTTGCCGCCCGCGTCCTTGGCCCGGTACATGGTGATGTCGGCGCTCCGCAGCACCTCGGCCGGCTCCAGCTGCCCGGAGGCACCCTCGACTATCCCGATGCTGGCGCGGACGGACAGCTCGCGCCCGTCCACCGAGATCGGGGTCGCCAGCGTCGCCAGCAGGGCCCGAGCCAGGCAGGTGACCTCCTCCGTACCCTCGGGGTCGGACATGAGTACGGCGAACTCGTCACCCCCGATCCGGGCCACCAGATGTGCCGGCGCGGTGGTGCAGGACTGCAGGCGCTCGCCGACCGCGACCAGGAGCTGGTCGCCCACGGCGTGCCCGAGACTGTCGTTGACCGTCTTGAAGCCGTCGATGTCCAGATAGCACAGCCCGAACCGGCTGACCCCGTTGCCCGGCGTCAGGATGCGGTCCAGGCGCTCGGCGAACAGGGTGCGGTTCGGCAGCCCCGTCAGCTCGTCGTGGGTCGCCTCGTAGCGCAGCCGCAGATGCAGCAGGCGGCGCTCGGTGATGTCCTCCATCAGTGCGAGCTGGTACCGGGGTTCACCCTCGGCGTCCCGCAGCAGCGAGACGGTCAGGTTGGTCCACAGCACCGTGCCGTCGGGGCGCTGGTAGGGCTTCTCCACCCGGAAGTGGTCGCGTCGGCCGGCGGCCAGCTCGCGGTGCAGCCGCCAGACGTCGGGGGCGTCGTCCGGGTGCACCCAGTCGTTGATGTTGCGGCGGCGCATCTCCTCCTCGGAGTGCCCGAACATCCTGGCCAGCGCGCCGTTGGCGTCCCGCAGCCGGCCGTTCATGTCGGCGATGCCAATGCCGATGGTGGCCTCCTTGAAGACGGCGCGGAACCGGGTCTCCGAAGCGTGCAGGGCCTCCTCGACGGCCGTCTGCGCGGCCAGCGCGGCACGTGAGAGGGCTTCCTGCTCGGCCAGGGTGCGCTCCTGTACGGCGAGCGTGAACCCGGCGGCGATGGCGTGCTGGAGCCGGGCACAGCGCGAGCGGGCCTCGTCGACGCCGAGCGTGCCGGGGGTTCCGGCGTAGAGCACCAGATACGACTCGACGACGCCGAGGATGTGCGGCAGCGCGTCGGGACTGGTGCAGTGTGCCTGCTTCACCAGCACATCGCCGACCTCCCGGCCGGGTGCGGGGCTGAACGGGTAGGCGTTCAGGGCCTCTCCGAGCATGCCGGCCAGCGGATGGAGGAAGTCCTCCAGCTCGGCGCGGGAGAGCGAGGTCTGGGTGGCGGGGTAGACGGCGCGGCTCCAGATCCGCGCGAAGCGGCGTAGGCCGTCCTCCTCCTCCCCTTCCGCCGCGCCGCTGCCGTTCTGGGCCGGGCTCGTATGCCCCTCGTGTTCCTCGGTCTCGTCCTGGGAGGTCACTCGGCGAGTCCCGCCTTACGGCCGACTCCGGCGAACCCGCTGAAGACGACGGGGTCCTCGTGCTCCATGGGACTGTCGGGGCGCCAGCGCGGAAGCGCGACCAGACCCGGCTCCACCATTTCGAACTCCTCGAAGAACTGCGCGATTTCGTCCTTGGACCGGAAGATCAGCGGGGCGCTCGCACTGCTGTAGACCTCCTGCAGGGCGAGGCCGCCGTCCCGCACGGGCCCGCCCTCGGGGGACCCGTGGGAGAGCACCAACATGCTGCCGGGCGCCAGATGGCGGGCCAGCTCCGCGACGCACTTGCGGGGTTCGTCGCGGTCCTCGATGAAGTGCAGCAGCGCGACAAGCATCAGCACCAGCGGCTTGTCCAGGTCCAGCAGGTCCTCGACCTCGGGGCTCTCGAGGATGTCCTGCGGCGAGCGGAAGTCCGCCGAGACGATGCCGACCCTGCTGTCACCCTCCAGCACCGCGCGGCTGTGCGCGACGGCGACCGGATCGTTGTCGACGTAGACGACCCGTGCGCCGCGGTCCAACGCGTGGGCCACTTCATGGACGTTGCCGAAAGTGGGGATGCCCGAGCCGATGTCGAGGAACTGGGTGAGCCCCTCCTGGACTGCGAAGCGGATCGCCCGGCGCATGAAGGCCCGGTTGGCCTGCATGATCTTCGGCAGTCCTGGCCACGCCTTGATCGCCTGCCGCGCCGTCTCCCTGTCGACCTCGAAGTTGTGCGAGCCGCCCAGGTAGTAGTCGTACATCCGCGACACGCTCGGCACCGTGAGATCGATGCCCTGCGGGGCCCAGGCGGGACGTTGCATCGAGGGGTCTCCAGCTCGCTTCATTCACCGGGGAGTTCCGGTCGGGCCCATGAGGCTACTGACCGAGAAGCGGCGCGTGGAAGGAAACAGCGTTACTGGGGCTGGATCTTGCCTCGCCCTTGACAACTGGGCCGGGAGGTATCGGGGCATAGCGCACCGCGCGGGCCATGATTTAATCGAAGCTAATTGCGAATCGATTGCAAGAGCGAGTGTTCTTTAACAAGGAGAGTGTGCCACACATGACTGCCCGGACGGTACGGACAGCCACCGCGATGGCGACCGCCGCCGGCGTCCTCGCGGCGGCCACGGCGTGCTCCGCGCCCGGCGACGGCGACGGTCCCGGCGGCACGGACTCCCTCACGGTAGGTGTGGCACAGGAGCCGGAGACCCTCAGCCCCCTGCTGGGGTACGGCAAGGAGGGCAACTCGAAGATATTCGACGGCCTGCTCACCCACGACGCCAAGATGAACCTGAAGCCCGCACTCGCCGCCCACCTGCCCAAGGTGAGCAAGGATGGCCGGACTTACACCTACGAGCTGCGCAAGGGCGTCACCTTCAGCGACGGCAAGCCCTTCACCTCCAAGGACGTCGTCTACACCTACGAGACGATCCTCGACAAGAAGACCAACAACGCCTCCAAGGGCGAGCTGGACGCCGTCGAGAGCGTCCGCGCAGCGGGCAGACACCAGGTCGTCTTCCGGCTCAAGTACCCCTACGCGGCATTCGCCGAGCGCACCGTCCTGCCCATCGCCTCCCGGGCCGTCGCCTCGAAGGCCGATGTCAACACCGGCTCCTACAACACCAGTCCGGTCGGCACCGGTCCTTACGTCCTCACCAGCTGGCGCAAGGGCGAGAAGCTCAGCTTCAAGGCCAACCCGCACTACTGGGGCGGCAAGCCGAAGATCAAGCGCTTCACCGTCGCCGTCATCGAGGACGACGACGTACGCGCCACCCGGCTGCGCTCCGGCGACCTGGACGGCGCCATCCTCCCGCCCAACCTCGCCAAGCCGTACGAGAAGTACGACGAGAACCCGGAAAAGCGCACCTTCAGCGCCGAGACCGCCGACTACCGCGCCGTGACCCTGCCCAGCGGCAACCCCGTCACGAAGGACAAGGCCGTCCGCCGCGCCCTCGACCTCGCCGTCGACCGCAAGGCCATGGTCAAGTCCGTACTCAACGGCGCCGGCAAGCCCGCGTACGGCCCGCTGCCCACCGACAGCCCCTGGTTCGCCAAGGGCACCGAACGCCGCCACGACCTGTCCCGTGCCAAGAAGATCCTCGCCGACGCGGGCTGGAAGCCCGGCAAGGACGGTATCCGCGAGAAGAACGGCAGGCGCGCCGCGTTCACCCTCTGGTACTTCTCCGGCGACAAGCTCCGCCAGGACCACGCCCTGGCGTACGCCTCCGACGCGAAGAAAGCCGGCATCGACATCAAGGTCCAGGCCGGCAGCCGCGAGGTCGTCCGTCCCAAGCTCAAGCACGACGCGATGCTGATGGGTAACGGCTTCCCCGCCGATCCCGACTTCGACCTCTACCCGACCCTGCACTCCTCGCAGATCGGCGACGGCTGGAACAACCTCGCCTCCTACCACGACAAGACCGTCGACGAGCAGCTGGACGTGGGCCGCCGCAGCCGCAATGCGGGGGTGCGCAAAACCGCGTACGACAAGGTGCAGCGCGCTCTGGCGAAGAACCCCGGCTACACCTTCCTCACCCACATCGATCACGTCTACGTCATCGACGACAAATGGCGCGGCCTCACCACCCAGCTCGAACCCCACGACCACGGCATCGGCGCGGGCCCTTGGTGGAACCTCCAGGACTGGCAGCCGCAGAAGTGACTTCCCGCCGCAACAAGCCCCTGCGCTTGGGCAGTCTGCTCCCCCAGCCTCCGGCCGGGAGGTACCCCCAGGGGCGCAGGGTGGGCAAGCGCAGCACCGGCCACCGGGCCGCAGACGGAGGGCGCCGACTGCACGGCGCGGGGTCCGGCCGTCGCGCGGGTGCGGCCCGCTTGTGCCCACCCGTTCCGCCCCGGCGGAACGATTGCCCACAAGCGGAAACCGCTGCGCGCCAGCGATGGCGCGCCGCGGCGCGAATGGTCGGGCGGCGCTTGCTGGCGGCCGTACCAGTGCTGGCGGCGGTCACCTTCGGTGTCTTCGCCGTCGCCGCCGCATCGCCTTTCGACCCCGTACAGCAGTACGCCGGCTCCGCCGGACTCAGTGCCTCGCAGGAGACGCTGGACCAGCTGCGCAGCAACCTGAACGTCGACGGGCCGTTTCCGCAGCGCTGGTGGGACTGGCTGACGGGCGCGCTGGTGGGGGACCTGGGGGACTCCACCTCGCTGCGGCAGCCCGTCGCGCAGGTCATCGGCGAACGGCTGGGCTGGTCGGTGCTGCTGTGCGCGGTGGGCTTCACCTTCGCCGTGCTGGTCGGCACGGCCCTCGGGGTCGCCGCGGCGCGCCGCAGGGGCGGCGTGTTCGACCGGGCCGTCACCTCGCTCACGTACACCCTGGAGGCCGCACCGCCGTTCTGGCTCGGGCTGCTGGGCATCTGGCTGTTCGCCGTCCAGCTCGACGTACTGCCCGCCGGCGGGCTCACCGACTCCGGCAGCGATCTGGTCACCGCGGGCGCGCTGGTGCGCCATCTCGCGCTGCCCGCACTGGTGCTGGGCATCTCGCAGGTGCCGTGGTTCCTGCTGTACGTACGGCAGGGCGTCGGCGACGCGCTGGACGAGGACGCCGTACGCGGGGCCCGCGCCCGGGGACTGGCCGAGCGCACGGTGCTGCTGCGGCACGCGCTGCGCTCGGGGCTGCTGCCGCTGCTGACGCTGGTCGGCTCGCGGGTGCCCGAACTCATCACGGGCGCACTGCTGGTGGAGACCGTCTTCAGCTGGCCCGGCATCGCCTCGGCCACCGTCAAGGCCGCCACCGCGACGGACTTCCCGCTGCTGGCAGCCCTCACCGCGCTGGCCACGGTGGCGGTTCTCGCCGGGAACCTGCTCTCCGACCTGCTGTACGGACTGGCCGACCCGCGCGTCGCCTTGGAGGAGATGTGAGCGCCGTACTGAAGGGCGGCGCAGCGCCCGGAGCCGGGATGGGCCGCACCCTGCGGGTGCGCGCCTCGGCAGCCGTGCTGGTGGCCGTGCTCGGGGCGGTACTTCTGGTGCCGCTGCTGTTCCCGCTGGACGAGCAGGCCGTCGACATGGCCAACAAGCTCCAGCCGCCTTCGCCTGCCCATCCGTTCGGCACCGACGATGTGGGCCGCGACGTACTGCTGCGCTGCGTCTACGGGCTGCGGGTCTCGCTGCTGGTCGGCGTCGTCGCCGCACTGGCCGCGACCGTCATCGGCACCGCCGTTGGCGCGGCTGCCGGTGGCGCGGGCGGCAGGACGGACCGGCTGGTGATGCGCGTCGTCGACGTCTTCTCCTCCGTACCGCACCTGCTGCTGGGCATCTTCATCGTGGCGATGTTCCGCCCCGGCGTCTGGCCCGTCGTCGCCTCCGTCGGGCTCACCCACTGGCTGTCCACCGCACGGATCGTCCGGGCCGAGGTGCTGTCCCTGCGGTCCAGGGACTTCATCGACGCCGCCGTCTCCGGCGGAGCCTCGCGCCGGCGGATCGCCGTACGCCATCTGCTGCCCGGTGTGCTGCCGCGGGCGGGGCTGGCGGCGGTACTGATGGTGCCGCACGCCATCTGGCACGAGTCGGCGCTCTCCTTCCTCGGGCTCGGACTGCCCACCCACCGCGCCAGCCTCGGCAACATGATCCAGAGCGCGCGGGGCACCCTGCTGGCCGGCGACTGGTGGCCCACGCTCTTCCCCGGTCTGTTCCTCATCCTGCCCACCCTCGCCATCGCCTCGCTGGCGGGCGTGTGGCGGGAACGGATCAACCCCAGGCGCCGATCGGAGCTGATGCTGTGAGCGGGGAGAGTGCAACCGTGCGCACGCTGCTGGGGGTACGGGAGCTGTCCGTACGCTTCCGGATGCGGCGCGGTCGCGAGATCGCCGCCGTCAGCGACGTCTCCTTCGACCTGGCGGCGGGGGAGTGCCTGGCCCTGGTAGGGGAGAGCGGCTGCGGCAAGTCGGTGCTCGCCTCCGCGCTGCTGGGGCTGCTCCCGGCCAACGCCCGCACCAGCGGCAGCGCGCTGCTGCACGGCCCCGGCAAGGACACCGCTCCCCATCCGGCCGGAGAGGACAAGCCCCTCGATCTGCTCGCCGCCGACGAGGCCACTCTCGCCCGTACGGTGCGCGGGCGGCGCATCGGCCTCGTACCGCAGAGCCCGGCGGCTCACTTGACCCCTGTCCGCACGGTCCGCTCCCAACTCGCCGAGACCCTGCGGGAGCTGAGGGGGCTGCGGGGCGGGGAGGTGCCCGGGGCGACACTCGAGGCCGCCGCCCGCGCCGCCTTCCCCGCCGACCATCTGGACCGGTATCCGCACCAGCTCTCCGGCGGGCTCGCCCAGCGGGCCGCCACCGCACTGGCGCTGGTCGGCGACGCACCGCTGCTGCTCGCCGACGAGCCGACCACCGGACTCGACCGCGATCTGGTGGAGCGCACCGTCGACGAGCTGCGCGCCCACACCGACGACGGTCGGGGCCTGCTGCTGATCACCCACGACCTGGCGGCGGCCGAGCGCGTCGCCGACCGGGTGGCGGTGATGTACGCGGGCCGCGTCGTCGAACTCGCCGCCGCCCGGGACTTCTTCGGCGACCCGGGACCCCGCCACCCCTACGCCCGCGGCCTGCTGGCGGCGCTGCCCGACCGCGCGTTCACCCCCATCCCCGGTATGCCGCCCGAGCTGGGCGACCTCCCGGACGGCTGCGCGTTCGCACCGCGCTGCACCCGCACGAGCGCCGAGTGCGCCCAGGTGCCCGTACCGGCCGACGGTGTGGCCTGCCACCACCCGGTCACGGACGGCTGCCCCTCCGGAGTACGCGGAGGGAGCGGCGTATGACCGCGGCACCCCACCCCGCACTGGAACTGCGCGACATAACCGCGGGTTACGAGCGGCGCGCGCCCGTACTGCGCGAGATCTCGCTGAGCGTGCGCGAGGGCGAGGCGGTGGGACTGCTGGGGCCGAGCGGCTGCGGCAAGTCCACGCTGGCCAAGGTCGCGGCACTGCTGCACCGCCCGTACGCGGGCACCGTACGGCTCGGCGGTGACCCGGCCCGGGGCTGGCGGCACCGGGCGCCGCGGGCCCAGCGCACCGCCGTCGGCGTCGTCTTCCAGCAGCCCCGGCTCGCCGCCGATCCCCGCCTCACCCTCGCCGCGCTGATCGCCGAACCGCTGCGCGCCACGGGCCGCCGCGCCGAGGCGGCCCAGCGAGTCGCGGAACTCGCGGACGCCGTCGGCCTCGGCGGCGACCTGCTCGGCCGCCGCCCGCACGAGGTCAGCGACGGACAGCTGCAGCGCGCCTGCGCGGCACGCGCGCTGGTGCTGCGGCCCCGGGTGCTGGTCTGCGACGAGATGACCGCGATGCTGGACGCCTCCACCACGGCGGCGCTCGTCGCCGTGGTGGAGGACTACCGGAAGCGTTCCGGCGCGGCACTGCTGGCCGTCGGCCACGACCGCACCCTGCTGGAGCGCTGGTGCGACCGCACGGTCGAACTGGACCGGCCGGCCGGCACCCGGGCCGGTACGGCTCCTTAGATCCGCACTCCGTGTGCCCGCAGATACGTCAGCGGATTGATGTCGCTGCCGTAGGCCGGGCCGGTGCGGACCTCGAAGTGCAGATGGGGCCCTGACGAGTTGCCCGTCGACCCGGAGCGGCCGAGTTGCTGCCCCGTCTCCACGGCCTGTCCGGAGCGCACCGTGATGGCCGACAGATGGCCGTACTGGCTGTACTTGCCGTCCTTGTGCCGCACCACCACCTCGTACCCGTAGGCGCCGGCCCAGCCCGCCGAGACGACCGTGCCGTTGGTGACGGCCTTGACAGGAGTGCCGGTGCCGACAGGGAAGTCGACGCCTGTGTGGTACCCGGAGGACCAGCTGCCGCCCGACGCACCATACGGAGTGCCGGGGCTGACGCCGGCGACCGGCGCGGTGGCGGCAGAGGAGGGAGCCCTGTGCTTGGGGGCCGGTTTCTGCGCCGGTTTCTGCGGCTGCGTCTTGGGGGCTTGCTTCTGCGGCGCCTGCTGCTGTGCAGACGGTGTCTTGGAGGCGCGTTCCGACCTCGTGGGCTGTGACTTTTCGCGCTCCTCGCCCTGCAGGGCGCCGTTCACGCTCAGCCGCTGGCCGGGCATGATGAGGTCGGCGTCGTCGCCGATGGTGGTGCGGTTCCCGTCGTAGAGCGAGCGCCAGCCACCCGTGAGGCCCAGCTCATCGGCGATGCTGGAGAGGGTGTCGCCGCTGACCACCTCGTAAGTGGTCTGCTTCTTGCTGCGCTCGGCTCTGGCCCGGTCCGCCTTGGCCTTCGCCGCCCGAGCCTGCTCCGCCCTGGCTTTCTCCGCCTGTGACTTCTCGGACTCCGACTTCTCGGCCTTGTCACCCGCCTGCCCGGTACCCGCCCGCGAACCGCCGGCAGGGGCGCCGCCAGGATCCGCGTCGCCGCGCGAAAGCCCCGCCCGAGGCCCACAGTTGGGCCAGGCGCCCGGCCCCTGGCCCTTGAGCACCTTCTCGGCTATCGCGATCTGCTGGCTCTTGGTGGCCAGGTCGGCCCGCGCGGCGTAGGCCGTACCGCCGAATGCCTCCCAGGTGCTCTGGGTGAACTGGAGCCCGCCGAAGAAGCCATTGCCGGTGTTGATGCTCCAGTTGCCACTGCTCTCGCACTCGGCGACCTTGTCCCACACGTCCGTGGGCGCTGCTTCTGCGACTTGGGCCCCGACGAGGGGCATGGCAATCCCCGCGCCGCCCGCGGTCACCTTCAAGGTGGCGCGCGAGACGGCGCGTGGCTGATAGCGGCGGTGGCGTCCACGTATGGACATGGGGGGTACCTCCGTTGATTGGCTGGTCGGCGGCCTACGGACAGCCGTGGCCGGGGATTTACAGGTCCAAGCCCCGCTCCCTGGCGAGGCGGTGCGCTGCCTGGTCGGCGACTGATTCGTCCAGATACACCTCGCATTTCAGACGCCCGCTGCCCGTCATGTTGTGCTCCAGCTCGTACAGGCTGAGCTCGGTGCCGTCGGCGAGCAGGAAGGCGTGTTCGTAGACGGAGCACCACACCTGGCAGTCACCGGCATGCACCCGTGGTCCGGGCACGTGCATGATGTGGTGCCCGAGCGCCGAGGAGAGCAGCCGCAGCGTCTCCTCGCCCGGCCGGTCGGGGTTCTCGGCCCGGCGCAGCAGCCTGCGGGCGTGCTCGGCCGAGTCGCCCTCCGAGTACTCCCGGTGCGGGTAGGCCGTGCCCGGAGCGCCGGTGAGGAAGTCGAACGAGACGGCGCCATGGCCCGCACCGTCCGGTTCGCCCTCCTCGCCCATCCGGCGGTGTACCCGGCGTTCGGAGCGGCGCAGCGCCTCGGCGTCGTCGTACACCTCGTGCAGCTCGCCCGCACTGTCGGGGCTGTCGTAGCACAGCTCCCACAGCAGTAGACTGCTTCCGTCGGCGAGCAGGAAGACATGGCGAAAACTGCTGCATCGCACGGCGGGCGGCGGGGAATTGCGGTGGCGCCAGCCGTACAGCTCCACCTGGAACATCACAGCGCTGCGTAGTCGGTCGAGCACCTCGTCGCGGACGTCGAACGGGTTCTGGGCGCGGGTCAGCAGCTCTTCGAGGTGCTGAACAGGCGTCAAGTGCCCTTTGTTGCCCATCGCGGAATCCTCCCGGCGTGCAGCAAACAACCGACCGTCCCCGCGCGCACAAACCGTAGCGCCCCCACAGTGCCGCGCGGGAGGAGTTGGGGGAATTCCGCTGCCGGAAACCCTTCGGCGACGCGTTTTTTCAGTCGAATCCATGCGGTATGCCGGAGGATCGCCGGGGGTGAGCGGCGTGCCAGCGGGAACCACAGGTACGACGAGCCGCGGCTGAAGGGCCTCTGAAAGGAGGCAGTGGTGACGACACTGCCCGTCGGATACGAGTCCTACTGGATGCTCTCCGCGGCGGGAGCACCTTGCCCCCCGCTGCCGCCCGACAGCCGGATCGAGGTCGACGTCGCCGTGGTGGGCGGCGGCATCGCGGGCCTCTCGGTGGCCTGGGAACTGGCCCGCGCGGGCCGCAGCGTCGCCGTGCTGGAGTCCGACCGGCTGGCGGCCGGCGTCACCGGACACACCACGGCCAAGCTCTCCGCGCTGCACGGGCTGACCTACAGCTGGCTGCGGGCCAACCGGGGCGCCGAGGAGGCGCGGCTCTACGCCCTCTCCCAGCAGGGTGCCGTCGATCATCTGGCCGCCGTCGGCGAGCGGTTGGGGATCGAGTGCGAGCTGGAGCGGGTGCCTGCCTACACCTTCGTCGAGTCGGCGGACCATGTGGACGAGGTGCGCGCCGAGGCGGAGGCCGCCGCCGAGGCGGGCCTGGCCGCCTCGTTCGTCACCGACACCGGGCTGCCCTTCCAGGTGTGTGCTGCCGTCAGGGTCGAGAACCAGGCACAGTTCCACCCGCGCAAGTACCTGCTGGCACTGGCGGACGACATCCTGCGGCACGGCGGGCTGCTGTTCGAACGCACCCGCATCGTCGCACTCGACGAGGGCGACCCGTGCCTGCTCGGCGCGGAGAACGGGGGTGAGGTCGTCGCCCGTGACGTGGTGGTGGCCACCCACTACCCGGTCTTCGACAGGGCGTTGATGTTCTCCCGGCTGGAGCCGCGCCGAGAGCTGGTCATCTCCGCTCTGCTGCCCGAGGACGAGGACCCGGGCGGCACCTATCTCTCGCCGGAGCGCGGCACCCGCTCGGTGCGTACCGCGCCGTACCCGTTCGGCACGGGGCGGCGCCTGCTGATCGTCACGGGGGAGAAGTTCACCCCCGGGATGCCGGGCATCGGCTCGGTCGGCGCCCGCTACGAACGGCTGGCGGCCTGGGCGTACGAGCGCTTTCCCAGCGCCCGGCTCGCCCACCGCTGGGCGACCCAGGACAACGAGACCACCGACCGTGTGCCCTACATCGGCCGTTTCCACGCGGGCGCCCAGCACGTCTACGTCGCCACCGGCTTCGGCGGCTGGGGGATGAGCTCGGGCGTGCTGGCCGGGCAGCTGCTGGCCGTGCACCTGACCGGTGAGCAACTGCCGCCGTGGGCACGGCTGTACGACCCGGTGCGGCTGCGGCCCCGTGAGGCGCCCGCGCTGCTGCGTCTCCAGTCGGCGGTGGCCCGGCGCTTCGTGGGGGACCGGCTACGGCCCAGCTACGTCGACTCGGTGGACGAGATCCCGCCGGGGACCGGCGCCATCGTGCGGGTGCAGGGGCGGCGCTGCGCGGTGCATCGCACGACCGAGGGCGAACTACGCGCCGTCTCGCCGCGCTGTACGCACCTGGGCTGTCTGGTGCGGTTCAACGACGCCGAGTCGGCGTGGGAGTGCCCCTGCCACGGCTCCCGCTTCGGCGCCGACGGCTCGGTGATACAGGGCCCGGCGACCCGCCCGCTGGAACAGCGGGACTTGGGGGAGGGGTAGGGCTTTTCCGGGCCCCGAAGGGGCGCGGGGAACTGCTCCCCTGGGGGTACCTCCCGGCCGGAGGCTGGGGGACTCCGGCCGGGAGGTGCCCCCACCGGCCACGACGCAACCCGCACCCCGCAAGCTTCGGGCAGGGGCACCCCCTCACCGGCACAAATGAAGGGGCGCAGCAGGATCCGCCGTGCTCACAGCCAGCCCGGGTCGGTCTCCAGAGCGAGAGTGTCCAGCGCTGTCAACAGGTCGAACTGCGGGGCAGTCCGCGGCAGTTCGGCACGGAAGAAATAGCGTGCCGCCTGCCGCTTGCCCCGCAGAAAAGCGTCGTCCTCAGCACCCGAACCGCTGGACAGCGTGGCGAGGAACTGCCCCAGCCAGATCCACGCCACGGCCACGTGCCCGACCGCCTCCAGGTAGACCGTCGAGTTGGCCAGCGCCACTGACGGATCGCCGCTCTCCCACAGCCGTGCCGTCACGGCGGTGACCCGCTCCCAGTACGTGCGCAGCGTCGCCGCCAGTTCTGCGGCTTCACCGCCCGCGGCTTCGGCGCGCTCGAGCGTCTCCCGTACCGCGTCCCCCAGCGCACGCAGCCCGGCCCCGCCGTCCTGCACCACCTTGCGGCCCAGCAGATCGAGTCCCTGGATGCCGTGGGTGCCCTCGTGGATGGGGTTGAGGCGGTTGTCGCGGTAGTGCTGCTCGACGTCGTACTCGCGGGTGTAGCCGTATCCGCCGTGCACCTGGATGGCGAGGCTGTTGGCCTCCAGGCACCACTGCGACGGCCAGCTCTTGGCGATCGGCGTCAGCACGTCCAGCAGCAGTCCGGCGCGGGCCCGGTCCTCCTCGGCGGCGGCCGAGCACTGCTCGTCCACCAGCAGGGAGCAGTACAGCAGCAGCCCCAGCGCGCCCTCCACATAGGACTTCTGCGCGAGCAGCATCCGCCGTACGTCCGCGTGCTCGACGATCGGCACTTGTGGCGCCGTGGCGTCCTTGCCGCGCGCTGTCGGCGGGCGGCCCTGCGGCCGTTCGCGGGCGTAGGCGAGGGACTTCAGGTAGCCGGTGTAGCCCAGCGCCATGGCGCCCGCGCCGACGCCGATCCGGGCGCCGTTCATCATGTGGAACATGTACGCCAGTCCGCGGTGCTCCTCGCCCACCAGATGGCCGATGGCGCCCTGTTCGCCGCCGGGACGGTGGTGCGCGCCCTCGCCGAAGTTGAGCAGCGCGTTCGTAGTACCCCGATAGCCCATCTTGTGGTTGAGCCCGGCCGGTACCACGTCGTTGCGCTCGCCGAGCGCGCCGTCCGGCTCGACCAGATACTTGGGGACGATGAACAGCGAGAGCCCCTTGACGCCTGCCGGTCCGCCGGGGACGCGGGCCAGTACGAGGTGGACGATGTTCTCGGACAGCTCGTGGTCGCCGCCGGAGATCCACATCTTGGTGCCGAACAGCCGGTAGGTGCCGTCCTGCTGTCGCTCGGCGCGCGTGGTGACATCGGCCAGCGAGGAGCCGGCGTGCGGCTCGGATAGGCACATGGTGCCGAAGAAGCGCCCTTCGAGCATCGGCCGTACGTAGGTGTCGACCTGTTCGCGGGTGCCGTGGGCGCACAGCAGGCGCGCGTTGCCGAGGGTGAGGAACGGATACGCCGACGTGCCGACGTTGGCGGCCTGGAAGTAGGAGAAGCAGGCGGTCGCGACGGTCTGCGGCATCCCCATGCCGCCGAACTCCTCGTCCATGGCTGCCGCCAGCAGACCCGACTCGGCGAACACCCCCAGCGCCTCGGACACTTCCTTGACGGTGTGCACCTGCTCGCCGTCGAACCAGGGCTCCTCCTGGTCGTTCTTCTTGTTGTGCGGCGCGAAGTGCCGGGTGGCGATCCGCTCGCTCAGCTCCAGGGCGTCGTCGAAGGTCTCCCTGGAGTGCTCCGCGTAGCGTGCGCGCCGGGTCAGCGACTCGACGTCCAGCCAGTCGTAGAGCTGGAATTCGAGGTCGCGGCGGGAGAGCAGCAGAGAGGGTGTGGGCATGAGGGTGGTCCGATCCCCGGGGGCAGCGAGCAGCGAGCATGGAGCGCTCGGTTTCTAAGCGCTTGCTTATGGTCGCCCCGAGGACCCTCACTGTCAACGGCCACCGGAAGCCCACCCCGTCAACGCCCCGAGAGCCGAGCCCACGTCACGGCTTGCGCGCCACCCCCGCGTACAGCGTCAGGGTGCCCTCGGGCAGCCCGCCGAGCGGGTCGCTGTCGGGGCGCCACAGGTGCACCTGGGTGATGCCGGGGTCCAGCAGTTCCAGCCCGTCGAAGAACCCGGCGACCTGCGCACGGCTCCGTGGCACAAGGACCGTACCGTTCCGCTTGTAGATGTCGACGACCTCCTTGATCCGGTCGACACCGTCCTGCTCGGGCACGTCGGCGATGCCGTGGCTCAGCGCCAGGAAGCTGCCCGGTGCGAGGCGGTCCAGCAGCGTACGCAGTATCCGCTCGGGGTGCTGCTCGTCCGGGACGAAGTGGATGAGCGCGTTGACCGATACGGCGACGGGGCGCTCCAAGTCGAGCGTGTGGTGCAGTTCGGCCGCCTCCAGCACGCTGTCGGGCCGGGTCACGTCCGCTCGCAGATAGGCCGTGCGGCCTTCGGACGTGCTGTGCAGCAGTGCTTGTGCGTACTGGAGCACGATGGGGTCGTTGTCGGTGTAGACGACCCGCGCCTCGGGGGCCACCGACTGCGCCACCTGGTGCAGGTTGGGCTCGGTCGGAATGCCGCTGCCGATGTCCAGGAACTGCCGCACGCCGTACTCGGCCGCCAGCGTGCGGGTGACACGGACCATGAAATCGCGGTTGGCGCGGGCCGCGGTGACGATCTCCGGCAGCTTGGCGACCACCGCTTCGGCTGCCTGTACGTCCGCCTCGTAGTGGGTCTTGCCCCCGAGGTAGTAGTCGTACATGCGCGCGGAGTGCGGTTTGGCCGTGTCGATCGGTGGTGCGCCGCCCTGCTCGGACATCGCGGTTTCCCCCTCAGCAATCCTGTCGTGGTCCTTGGTCAGGGCTTTCGGGCCACGCCGGCGAGCATGCTCGGCAGGCCCTCCTCGAGCTCGGTGACCTGTCCGGGCTCCGGGCGCCAGTCGTGCGCCATCACCAGTCCCGGCTCCACCAGCTCCAGCCCCTCGAAGAAGCGGGCGACTTCGGTGCGGTCCCGCGGCCGCAGCGTGGTGCCGCCCTTCGCGTAGATCTCCACCACCTCGCGGCCCAGCGCCTCCAGCGCGGGGTCGCCGACGTCCGCAGTGGCGTGCGAGAGGCACAGATAGCTGCCGGAGGGCAGCCGGTCCAACAGGCCGGTGAGGATCTCGTACGGGCCCCACTCGTCGGGGACGAAGTGGAACAGCGCGTTGACCGAGAGCGCCACCGGCAGGCCGAGGTCGAGCGTGGAGTGCAGCTCGTCGGAGCCGACGATCGTCTCCGGCTTGGCGGCATCCGCCTGCAGATAGGCGGTGCGGCCCTCGGGCGTGCTGTGCAGCAGTGCTTGTGCGTACTGGAGCACGATGGGGTCGTTGTCGGTGTAGACGACCCGCGCCTCGGGGGCCACCGACTGCGCCACCTGGTGCAGGTTGGGCTCGGTCGGAATGCCGCTGCCGATGTCCAGGAACTGTCTTATGCCCGCTTCGGCGGTCAGCCAGCGGGTGGCCCGGATCATGAAGTCGCGGTTGGCGCGTGCCATGGCACCGGCGAACGGCACGGTCGCGACGACCGCTTCGGCCGCCTGCACGTCCGCCTCGTAGTGGTTCTTGCCTCCGAGGTAGTAGTCGTACATCCGGGCCGAGTGCGGCTTGGTGGTGTCTATGCCGGGGAGGTTCCCCTCTGCAGTCATGCAGCCTCTCCGTTCTTCGGTCCAGGTCCTGGCGGTGCGGTCAGTCGGAGGCCAGCAGGAAGTCGGCCACGCCCTGCTTTGCGCCTCGCAGGAAGGTCTCGAACTCGTGGGTGGTGTAGATGAGTGCCGGACCTTCCGGATCTGTGGACTGCCGCAGCGCGACCCGGCCGTCGCCGAGCTTCATCGCTTCGACGCAACTGCCGCCGTTGGTGCCGCTCCAGGGCTTCTGCCAGCCCTCGTTGCCGAGGTGCTTCGCAGGCATGCCGTTGTATATGTGTGGGGGGTGGCCTGAATGACCCATACTTCAGAACTCCTTGCGGATCTCACCGAGGACAGCCTCGGTGTGTGGTACCGGCGCGGCTTGCGCGCCCATGCGGTCCAGCACCTCCAGATAGGCGGCGGTGTCGGGACGCTGATCCAGGTACGTGGCGCCCGTCAGGCCCTCCGTGTAGACGATGTCCGGGAGTTCCGGAATATCGAAACGGAAGAGCTGGAAGGGCCCGAACATTCCGGGGTGCGCACCTGAAGTGAACGGGATGATCTGAATCGTGATGTTCTGCTGCTTGGACAGCTCGATGAGCCGGTCGATCTGCTCCCGCATAACCGCAGGGGAACCCACGTGGCGGCGCAGTACCTGCTCGTCGAGTACGGCCCAGAGAACCGGAGCGTCGGGATCGTGGAGGAGCCGCTGGCGCCCCATCCTCAGTTGAACCCGACGGTCCAGTTCCTCCTCGTCGGCCGCGGGGAAGCCGGTGCGCAGCAGAGCGCGCGCGTATGCCTCGGTCTGTAGCAGCCCGGGGACGCAGTGCGGCTCGTACGCCCTGATCAGGCTCGCCTCGCCCTCCAGGCTCACGTAGAGGCTGAACCAGGACGGCAGGACGTCACGGAAGCTGTGCCACCAGCCGGGCCGGTTGGCCTCGTCCACCAGGGACAGGAACGAGGCCGTCTCCTCGTCGGAGAGGCCGTACATACGCAGCAGCTTCTCGACGTATGGTGGCTTGAGGCCGACTTCCGCCTTCTCCATACGACGCACCGTGGTCGTATTGACACTGAGTGCGTATGCAGCCTCGGAAAAGGAACAACCTGCCCGCTCACGGAGATCACGCAGGCGTAGACCGAGCACTATCTGCCCCACAGTCGGCGCGGAACGAGCCTCGGCCACTATTGCCTCCTTGACTGCCTCCCCTGGCGGACCCTGGCGTCAGCAGTGTGCCATGGCTCCAATGCAGCAGCCATACTGCCCGTGCGATTCTGCGAATTGCAGAACTCCCCTTGCCATCTGTGAAAGATGCTGCGCATAGTGAACAGCGTGACCCAGCTCATGAGGCTCCGGCACCAGAGCCGCACAGCATCTCTCGCGTCACCGGAGGGCCGGCCGGCGATGGCCCCCCAGGTGTGCGCGTGCGCAGGCCCTCCCGGGCCCTGTGTGGAGCACTTCCCGGCAGCCGTCCCCTCCCCTCACAGGTAGACGGAAGGCGTTCACCCGTGGCCTCCTCGTATCCCCCTGCGCAGCTCTCCTTGCCCGCCCCGTCGGCCGTACCGGCCGTGGAAGCGCGTCAGGAGGGATTCGAGCTCCCCGCTCACACCTCGTCGGTCGCCCGGGCCCGCGCCCGGCTCCGCAGCCGGTTGCAGCACTGGGGCTTTCCTGAGGACCTCGGCCACACTGCGCAGCTGGTCATCTCCGAGTTCGTCACCAATGCCGTACTGCACACGGACACCGTCCGCATAGGGTGCCGTATCCACCTGGACGGCGACCGGTTGCGGATAGAGGTCACCGACGAGGGCACGCAGAGCTGCGCGCCGCAGCCCCGCAGCGCGACCTCGGACGAGGTGAACGGCCGCGGACTGCAGCTCGTCGGCGCTCTCGCCCAGCGCTGGGGCGTCTCGGCGCACGGCGGCCGGTGCGGCCGCGTCGTCTGGGCGGAACTGGGCATGACCAGCGTCCTATGACTGCCTGCTCCAGCTGATCACTCGCTGTCACCGCCAGGCGCCCCGGGGCCCGCCGCCCGGGCGCCGGGTATCACTCGGGGCATCGGCCGGCCATCTCGTCCTGTACCCCCGTCGTGTCAATTTCCGGTGTGTAAAAGCGACTTGACGTTGGTCCGGGCCGGACTCCCATGGCATGCTTCCCCGCGAGGACAGGCGTCCGCGCAGCCGGCGTGCGGTGCGCCGGTGAACACAGTGGGGCATACATGCGGGAAGAGATGACCGGTAATGCGATGCACGGGGTGGACATCACCGTCCCGAGCGTGGCCCGGATGTACGACCACTATCTGGGCGGCAAGGACAACTACGCCGTCGACCGCGAGGCCGTCGCGGCGCTGGACGAGAAAGTGCCGCGTACCGGGGCTCTTGCGCGCAACAACCGACGCTTCCTCCAGCGGGCCGTGCGCATCCTGGCGGAGGACTACGGCATCCGCCAGTTCCTCGACCACGGCTCAGGGCTGCCCACCCAGGACAACGTCCACCAGGTCGCGCAGCGCACGGATCCGGAAGCCCGCGTCGTCTACGTCGACAACGACCCCATCGTGCTCGCCCACGGCCGGGCGCTGTTGGAGGAGAACGCCAACACGGCGGTGATCCAGGCCGATATGCGCGACACGGAGACAATCTTCGACAGCCCCGAGGTGCGTCGGCTGATCGACCTGTCCGAGCCCGTCGCGCTGCTCTTCATCTCGGTGATGCACTGCATCCCCGACGACTCCGATCCGGCCGCCGTCGTACGCCGCGCCCTGGAGCGGGTGCCCTCCGGCAGCTTCGTCGTACTCAACCAACTGGTGAGCCACGACAAGGAGACCCGCGACTTCGTCACCGATTTCATGAACAGCAGCACCCACGGCAACTGGGGCCGGGTGCGTGAACCGCATGATGTCGAGCCGTACTTCGCGGGGCTGGAGCTGCTGGAGCCGGGCCTGGTCGAGATCAACGACTGGCGCCCCGACTCCGACCTGTGTGCGCGCCAGCTGGAGGACGAGACCTGGTTCGAGTTCGGCGGCGTGGCACGGAAGCCGTAACGTGCCGGGAGCCGGCGGGCGCGGCGCCACCGCGCCCGCTCGGTACGAGTACTTCAGTACTCGGCCAGCAACTTCTCCAGGAACGCGGCCGTTCCGGAGGGCGGCTCGGCCATCGCGCACAGCCGGTCCATGACCACGAGATAGCCCTCGACCTCCTCGCGCTTCTCCAAGTAGAGGGAAGAGGTCAGCTGTTCGAGGTAGACGATGTCCGGAAGATCGGGCTCGAGAAAGCGGAGGATGGTGACCGGTCCGCCGGCCGCGGCGAGTCCGCCCATGCTGAACGGGGCGATCTGCAGCGTGATGTTCGGCTGCTGGGTGGCCTCGATGAGCCGTTCCAGCTGAGCGCGCATCACCTGCCGTGAGCCCAGCGGGCGGCGCAGCGCCGCCTCGTCCATCACCGCCCACAGGCGCGGCGAATGCGGTTTCTCCAGGATCGCCTGGCGCTCCATGCGCAGTTCGATACGGCGCTCGCTGCGCCGGCTGTCGTCCCGTGGGTGGCCGAGCCGGATGACCTCGCGGGCGTAGTCGCGGGTCTGGAGGAGGCCGGGCACGAACTGCACCTCGTAGGTACGGATCATGGCGGCGGCCTCTTCCAGCCCGAGCAGCCGGTCGAACCACGGCGACATCACATCGCTGTACTTCTGCCACCAGCCCGGTGAGCCCGCCTGCCGGGCCAGCTCCAGATACTCCTCGCGCTCCTGCTGGTCCCACACCTCGTACAGCGTCAACAGGTCGGCGACGTCGCGCTCTTTGCAGCCGACGCGGCCCAGCTCCAGGCGGCTGATCTTGGCATGGGAGCCGCGGATCGCCTCGCCCGCCGCCTCGCGGGAGATGCCCCGCTCCTCGCGCAGCCGACGCAGTTGGGTGCCCAGGACGATGCGCAGAATCGTGGGCCCACCCCTGGGGTGGACCAGGATGCGTCCGGGCGACGCCTCGCGTCGCGGCTGTGCTCCCATCTCGCCCGCCTTGCTTCCCTGAGTGACTGTACGGATGCTCAGTGTCCCACTCCGTCGATCGAGCGTACAGCCATACCGGTTACGCGGCCGGATTTCGAGGCCCGGTGGCGAGGACCTGAACCACCGCAGGTGAACCGCCTTGGCCGCGCCGTGCGCAGGGACCTGGCGTACGTGAACCGCCGCCACACGTCCGTGTCGTGCGGCGGCGGTGCCCGGGGGGCTTGTTCAGTTGTGCATCACGGCTGAGCCGTGGTCAACAGCCGTGGGGGCGGTCAGCTCTGGGCGTCCAGCAGGTCGTCGAAGTCGCCGTCCTTGGCGCCCTGGACGAACGCCGCGATCTCGGCCGGTGTGTAGACCAGGGCGGGGCCCGACGGGAAGCGGGAGTTGCGGACGGCGACTCCCTGGCCGGGAAGAGTGGCGACCTCGACACAGTTACCGTTGGGGTTGCTGCGGCGGCTCTTGCGCCAGACCGCGCCTTCGATCTTCGTGGCCTCGATGCCGTTCTCGATCTGCATGTACGTCTCTCCCTACGTCACTTGCTTTCCCCCGTGAGCGGTTGCGACGTCTGGAAGCGTCTCACAGCCGAGCGTGATTGCAGATGTACTTGCAGATGTACTTGCAGAAGTAAGTACGGAACCGCCACAATGCCCGTCGTACTCCACCCGCGGGCCCTCAAGGGTGACTCAACTGCACCAGCGGCCAACGGAGTTCACGATCTTCCGTCCGTCTACAGGAGTCCCAGTGACTACACCAGGCACCGAACTCCCCTCCCCTGCGGACCTGACGGACGACGGCCCCAGTTGCGACCACCCGCTCACCCGGCTGCTCTTGCTGCTGGAGATCGCCGATCAGCCGGACTGGCTCCGTGACCTGACGGCGCCCGCCCGTAACCCCGCCCGTACCCCTGCCGGTGCCGTCTCAGCCACGCAGCGCCTCGGGTAGCTCGGCCGCGTGCAGGATCTCCAGCCGTGACACCGCGCGGGTGAGCGCGACATAGAGGCGCTGGAGTCCGCGCGGACCGCTGTGCGCTATCTCTGCGGGCTCCACCATTACGACGTGGTCGTACTCCAGGCCCTTCGCCAGCTCGGCGCCCACCACCGTGACCCGTGCCGACTCCCCGTCCCCGCCCGGCGTTCCGGCCGTGATACCGGCGGTCTCCAGGGCCTCGTGCACGGACGCGACCCGCTCGCCGGCCGCGATCACCCCGACCGAGCCCTCCCGGCCGAGCGCTGCGGCAACCCGCTCCGCCACGGCCCCGGTCAGTGCGGAGCTGGGCACCCGCAGCGTCTCCAGCTTCCCGCCTGTACGCAGCGAGCGCGCGGGCGGTACCCGCACCGCCAGCGACTCCAGCAACCGGTTGGCAACCGCCAGCAGTTCGGACGGTACCCGGAATCCGGTGGTCAACGAGGTGACGGCTGTGTCGGGGGCTCCGAGGTGTGCCAGCTGCTCCGGCCAGTCGCGGGCCGCCCAGGGCGTGGTGCCCTGCGCCAGATCGCCCAGCACGGTCAGCGAGCCGAAGCGGCAGCGGCGGGCCAGGACGCGGCACTGCATGGGGGAGAGGTCCTGCGCCTCGTCCACCACCACATGCCGGTAGCTCTCCTCGGGGTGGGCGATCAGTCCCGCCACCTCGTCCAGCAGCAGCACGTCCGCCTGAGACCAGCGTGCCGTACGCGGTGACCTGGGGCGGCGCCCCTGCCACACCAGCATCCGCTGCTCGTCCTCGCTCAGCAGCCCGTCCGCTGCCCGGGTCAAGTCCCCCGCGTCGCCCAGCAGTCCGGCGACGACCTCTTCGGGTTTCACCCGCGGCCAGACAGAGTCGAGAAACCCGGTGAGCTCCTTCTTCCTGCCCATCCGGCGCAGCCACTCGCCGCCGGGCGGCCCCGCGCGGCGCTCGGCCTGGTTCCGCAGCAGCGCCACGGTACGCGCCCGCACCCGCTCCCTGCCGACCTCGTACGGCGGCTGCTGTGCCAGGGTCTCTTCGACGACGGCGCGCAGGTCGTCCTCGGCGAGCCGCCAGCGGTAGGAGCCGTCCGGCACCGCCATCGGCCCGTCCGGCAGCCGTACGCGTGCGTAGAGGGCCCGCCGCAGCACGGTTGCCATGCGTGCGCTGTGCTTGAGCGCCACCGCCTCCGGGCTGTCCTCGGCCCGCACCGGGTGGTCCGGCAGCAGGTCCCGCACCGTGCACTGGCGCACCCCCACCTCGCCCAGCGCCGGCAGTACGGCGGAAATGTAGCCGAGGAACGCCTGGTTGGGGCCGACGACAAGCATGCCGCCGCGCTCGATCCGGCGCGGATGGGTGTAGAGCAGATACGCGGCGCGGTGCAGTCCGACGGCGGTCTTCCCGGTGCCGGGCGCGCCCTGCACACAGAGCGAGCGGTCCGGGCCCGAGCGCACCAGGTCGTCCTGTTCGGGCTGGATGGTGGCGACGATGTCGCGCATCGGCCCCACCCGTGGGCGTTCGATCTCGACGGCGACGATGCGGGAGGCGAGTGCCGATCCGGCTGCTGCTGTCCCGCCTTTTCCTCTCCCTGCCTCTTCCAGGCTTTCGTCCTCCAGCCCTGTCAGGTCCGCTGCGGTGCCGGTACCGCCCGGCGCCCAGCCGAACCGGCGCCGGGAGCGGACGCCCTGCGGTTCCACGGCGGTCGCCTGGTAGAAGGCGCGCGCGACGGGGGCGCGCCAGTCCAGCACCAGCGGCGGGGCCGAGGGGTGTTCGCTGACCCGGCGGCGGCCGATGTAGTAGCGCTGGCCGCGGTGTTCGCCGGCCTCGTCGCCGCCGGCGCCCTCGTCGCTGAAGTCGAGCCGGCCGAAGAAGGACGGCCCGTCCGGCTCCTCCCGCAACTCCTTGGCCTGGCTGCGCAGATAGCGGCCCAGCGCCTCCGCACTGGCTCCGTCGCCCGCGACACCCTCGCCCGCCGCTTCGCCGGAGTGCTGCCCGGTCAGTACCCCGGCACCCTCCAGGACCCGGTGCTGTGCTGCGGCGTTCGTACGGTCCAGCGTGGCGCGGCAGCGGTCGGTGTAGGCGCGCTCTGCGGCCAGTTCGGTGTGGAGGGCTTCCTCCTCGGCGGTGTGCTCCCCGGTGTGCTCCCCCGGCATGGGGCGGTGCTCCCTTCTCTTCTGCGGGCCGTTCTTCGAGCGGGCCGTTCTTCTGCGGGCCGTGATCGGTTCGGGTCAGGCGAACGGCGTCAGCCCGGTGCGCAGCAGCGCGAAGGCGTGGCGGGTGTCCTCGGAGGCCGACTCGAAGACGCTGTCGGCGCTCGCGCCCTGCGAGATGCGGCGCCAGTTCGCCATGGCGAGCACCCGCTGGGTGGTCACGATCTGTCCGGCCGCCAGCTGTGCCGTCAGCGCGGATGCGTCCTTGTCGGTTGTGGTCTCCTCGGCCAGCCGGGCAGCCAGGGCTTCTTCGGAGCGGGCGGTGTAGGAGTGCAGCCGGGCGACCAGGCTCGGGGTGCCGTACAGCAGCCGGTGGAAGGCGAGCACTTCCGGTGCGTCGCACAGTCCGGTGACCGGATCGCGGGCCTGCAGCCCGGCCAGGAAGTGGTCCTCCAGCGCGGCGAGGGGCCGCACCCCCTCGCCCCGTCCGGCGACCACGCGAGCGGCCTCGTCCTCGTGGTCGGCGAAGCGGTAGAGGGCCATGTCCTCCTTGGCGGGGAAGTAGCGGAAGAGGGTCGGTTTCGAGACCTCGGCGGCCTCGGCGATCTCGGAGACGGAGACGGCGTCGAAGCCCTTCTCGAGGAAGAGGGCGACGGCCGCGTCGGAGATCGCCAGGTAGGTGCGCTGCCGCTTGCGCTCGCGCAGCCCGACGGGGTGTTCGGTCATATGGCGACCGTACCAGAGAAAATGTAACTTGGTTAAATTAGTTCCTCGGTTGCCATTGGGCTCCGTCCCTTTTGCGGGCCCCGGGCGCTGCTGCTGTAGTGGAGCGGAGCGAACCCCGTCGGGGACACCGGTCCGCGGCAGCGGAGGCACACCCATGACCATGTCGCCCTTCGGCGCCCCCGGCGGTGCCGACCCGTTCTCCGACCTGCTCGACAGGTTCTTCGGGACCTCGCAGCTCTCCGAACCGCCCACGACCGGGCCGGCACCGGGCGGGCGGCAGCTCACCGACTCCGCCCGCGAACTGCTCGTGAGGGCCTCGTCCCGCGCCCGGCAGGACGGCAGCGCGGAAATGGACACCGAGCACCTGCTCTGGGCCGCCACCCGGACCCACCCCTCCCGCGGGCTCCTCAGCCACGCCGGGATCGACCCGGACCGGCTCGCCGAGGCCGTGGCGGTGGCGCTCCCCGGCGAGAGCGGCACCCCCTCCGCCGAGCCGGGGCTCACCCCCGCGGCCAAGCGCGCACTGCTCGCCGCGTACGCGTACTCCCGGGCCGCCGTGGTCTCCCACAGCGGTCCCGAGCACCTGCTGCGCGCACTGCTGGACGACCCGGACTCGGGCGCCGGGCGGCTGCTGGAGAGCCAGGGCGCCGACCTTCGCCGGCTGGGCAGGGACGCGGAGGCCGCGGGCCGCCGGGAGGGCGCTACGGTGCCGTTCCGGATCCGGAGCGGCACACCCACGCTGGACGCCTACGGCCGGGATCTGACCCAGGAGGCCCGCACGGGCGGGCTCGACGTGGTGGTCGGACGCGCTGACGAGGTGGACCAGGCCCTGGAGATCCTCTCCCGGCGCACCAAGAACAACCCCGTATTGCTCGGGGAGCCGGACGTGGGCAAGGCCGCCGTCGTCGAGGGCGTCGCACAGCGTATCGCCGCGGGCGACGTCCCCACCGGCCTCGTCGGTGCACGGGTCGTCGAGCTCGATCTGCCCGGGCTGGTGGCCGGATCCGGGAACCGGGGCGAGTTCGAGGAGCGGCTGCGGAAGGTCGTCGACGAGGCCCAGGAGGAGTCCGCGTCGGTGATCCTCTTCGTCGACGAACTGCACACTGCCGTCGGCGCGGGCGTCGGCGGCGTCGGCGGCGAGGGAGCCACGGACGTCGGCAACGTCCTCGAACCGGCCCTGGCGCGCGGCGAACTGCAGGTCGTCGGCGCGGCGACGCTGAGTGAGTACCGCCGGAACATGGAGCAGGACGCGGCGCTGGAGCGGCGCTTCGAGCCGGTCCTGGTCGCCGAGCCGGGCATCGAGGAGACCGTACAGATCCTCGACGGACTGCGGGGCTCCTACGAGGCGCATCACCAGGTGCGCTTCACCCGCGAGGCGCTGCGGGCCGCCGCCGAACTGTCCGACCGCTACCTCATCGACCGGTTGCTGCCCGACAAGGCCGTCGACCTGATGGACACCGCCGGAGCACAAGTGCGGCTGCGCTCACTGGGCCGTTCCGCGGACGTGATCAGCAGAGAGGACAGGCTGGTCAAGCTCCGCCGCGAGAAGGACGAGGCGGTTGCCGGCCAGGACTTCGACCGGGCCGCCGAGCGCGGGCGGCGGATCGCCCAGGCCGAGGCCGAACTGGCGGGGGTCGAGGAGCGCCGTGAGGGCGTGCTGACCGTCGAGGTCGACGACATCGCCGACGTCCTCTCCCGGCACACCGGTCTTCCCGCCTCCCCGCTGGCCGAGAGCGAGAAGGAGCGGCTGCTCAAGCTGGAGGACACACTGCGCTCCCGCGTCGTCGGCCAGCAGGAGGCGGTCACCGCCGTCGCCGAGGCCGTACGCCGCAACCGCTCCCGGCTTGCCGAGCCGGACCGACCAGCCGGTACGTTCCTCTTCGTCGGCCCCACCGGAGCGGCCAGAAACGAACTGGCCAACGCCCTGGCCGAGTTGCTCTTCGGCGCCGAGGAGCGGCTGATCCGCATCGGCATGGACGAGTTCCAGGAACAGCACACCTTCTCCCGCCTCATCGAGCGGGTGCGGCGTCGGACCTCCGGCGTCGTGCTGTTCGACGAGGTGGACAAGGCGCGCCCCGAGGTCTTCACCACGCTGCAGCAGCTGCTGGACGGCGGGCGGCTCACCGATGCGCAGGGCCGCACCGCCGACTTCCGCCACACGCTGGTCGTCATGACGAGCAGCGTCGGCTCCCCGCTGCTCCTTGCCCATCAAGGCGATGTGGACGGGATCCGGGGTCAGCTCCGAGAGCAGCTGTACGCCCACTTCCCGCCCGAGTTCCTCGACCGTATCGACGACACGGTCGTCTTCCGGTCGCCCACCGAGGAGAACCTGGGACAGATCGTGGAGCTCCTGCTGGATGCGAGCGTGCGCCGGCTGCGGGCCCAGGAGATCGCCCTGGAGGTCACCTCGCCCGCCGAGCGGCTGCTGACCGACCACGGGCGCCAGTCCGTCCGGACCGAGCTCGACAACCGGCTCGCCTCCTTCCTCCTCGGCGGCGAAGTGGCGCCGGGCGACAAGCTCGTGGCCGAGGTCGCGGACGACGCTCTCCAGCTCCGCGTCGAGAGAGGCGGCGGCCTGTCCGCCGCGACAGCGAAAGGGCCGGCCTAGGGCTTGTCTGCGCACCCCGAAGGGGCGCGGGGAACTCCGCGCCAAGCCACAACCCACCCGCAGTCCGCAATCCTCGGGCAGGGGCACTCCCTCACCGCAAGGACGATGCGGCGGAGCGAACGTGCCCCGCGGGTAGATACCCCGTGTGCCCCGAGCACACGGGGTACCCGCGCAGGGACGTGAGGACGACGCGAGAGGACGGACATGTCGGAGACCAACGAGCCCCGCACAGGAACGCCCGCATCCGCCCGTGTGGTGGTCGGCGTCGACGGTTCCCCGCAATCTCTCCACGCGCTGGACCGGGCCACCGACGAGGCCAACCGTCGCGGCGCCGAGCTGGAGGTGCTGTGCGGCACGGTGCCGGCCCGGCGCAGTGTCGTCCCCGAGACGGACGCCGACCGGGAGCGGATGCGCCAGGCCACCCGGGAGGTGGCGGAGAAGGGAGCCGAACGGGCCCGGGAGCGCGTACCGGGGCTGACGGTGATCGCGGCCGGGGCGAGCGAACCGGCGGCCGATGCACTGGTGCGCGCCAGCCACACCGCGGACCTGACCGTCGTGGGCACCCGCGGTCATGGCGGCTTCCGGGGGCTGCTGCTCGGCTCGGTCAGCCTGCGGCTGGCCGCGCACGCCGCAGGACCGCTGATGGTCGTGCGCGGCGAGGTACCCGAGGCGGGTGCGACTCCCGGTGAGACGGTCGTGGGACTGAAGCGGGCCGGGGAGCTGGAACCGGTCGAGTTCGCCTTCCGGTCGGCGCGGGATACCGGCTCGACGCTGTGGGTGGTGCACGCCTGGACCTATCCCATGCTGCCCGGCGTGTCGAAGCGGCTGTCGCCGAAGGAGCCGACGGAGGAGACCAGGAGCGCGGAGCGGCTCCTGGAGGAGACGGTCGCGCCGTTCCGTGACCGCTACCCGGACGTGCAGGTATCGGCCGAGCAGCACCAGGGCTCGGCGGCCGAGCAGCTGATCAAGCTGAGCGAAACCGCCGATCTGATCGTGTTGGGCGCACGCCGTGACCACCGGCGACTCGGCCTCCAGGTGAGCCCCGTCGTGAACGCTGTCCTCCAGCACGCCAAATGCTCGGTGGCCCTGATTCCCGTGCCCTGATCCGGCCCCCACTCCGGCGGATCTGCTTACCCCGGCTGAGCCGCTTCCGGATCTGTCGGGCCCGCACCCGCCCCCTTGGACGATCACCCGACTTCAACGGGGCCGATCGTGTGACTCTGTACGATAGAGGGCGTCTTGCAACGCGCGTAGAGTCCCCTCGCAGTCCTGGTAAGGACACTGCAATGACGCACGTCGCACCAGCGAACCACGCACGGAGCCCCACCCATGGCAGTCTCCCCCGGCGTTGCCAACGCCGACGGCGCCGCCCAGGCGCACTCCTCCGTCCCCACGTCCCCCTCCGCCACCCCGGAGACAGCCGTTGTCGACGAGACCGTCGAGAGCCGCGGCATCGAGCCCGTCCCTGACCACGAACGGCGCGGCCGGGTCCGCGAGCTGTTCCCCACCTGGGTGGCCGCCAACATCAGCGTGCTGCTGCTCACCATGGGCGCCGGGCTCGTCGTCTTCAACGGACTCAACTTCTGGCAGGTGCTGCTCGCCGCCGCCGTCGCCGGTGGTGTCTCCTTCGGGCTGGTCGGGCTGCTGTCCGTCTCCGGCAAGTGGGGCGGCGCACCCGGCGCGATGCTCTCGCGGGCCACTTTCGGGGTGCGGGGCAACTACTTCCCCGGCATGATCCTGTGGGTCGCTCGCTTCGGCTGGGAGACGATCAACGCCGTCACCGGCACCTACGCGGTCCTCACGGTGCTCCGGCTGCTCTTCGGCATCCGGAGCAACACTCCGCTCATCGTCGTCACGCTGCTGCTGTTCGTAGGCGTGACGTTCCTGGTCAGCGGCATGGGCCGGAAGGTCCTCAACTTCTGCAACACCTGGTCGACCTACTTCTTCGGGCTCTTCACCGTTCTCGTCCTGGGCTATCTGATCACCACCATGGACTGGGGCGAGGTGTTCTCCCGGCCCGCGGGCAGCTCCGCCATGCTCATCGCGGGTATCGGCACCATCGCGGCCGGCGGTATCAGCTGGATCCCCACCGGGCCCGACTTCGCCCGCTACCTGCCGCACAGCGCCTCCGGGGGCAAGATCTTCGGCACCACCGTCTCCGGCGCGCTGCTGGTGCTGGTGCCGATGGTGCTGATGGGCGGCGTGATGTCGGTGAAGAACCCGGCGCTCGCCAAGACCGACGACCCGGTCTCCTTCCTCGGCGAGGCGCTGCCCATGTGGCTGGCCGTGCCGTACCTGGTCATCGCGGTGATCGGCATGCTGCTGATCAACAGCCTGTCGATGTACTCCGCGGGCTTCACGGCGCAGACCATGGGCGTGAAGCTGCCGCGTGCGTGGGCCGTCAGCGTCAACGCGGTCATCAGCCTGGTCGGCGGTCTGCTGCTGATGCTGGTCGCCAAGAGCTTCTACGGCTCGTTCATCTCCTTCCTCTCGCTGCTCGCGGTGTCCTTCTCCGCCTGGGTCGGCGTCTACGGGATCGACATGCTGCGGCGCCGTGACCGGGCCGTCCGCTACGACCCCGCCGGGCTGGTCGACACCTCGCGCAGCAGCCGCTACTGGTACGTCGGCGGCTACTGCTGGCAGGCCATGACGGCCTGGGGCATCGCGCTGCTGCTCGGCCTCGGCTTCACCAAGTGCGACTGGTTCACCGGTCCGCTGGTCTCCACCTGGATCGGTGAGAACGGACTGGGCTGGGCCGCCACGGCCCTGCTGGCCGCACTGCTGTACGCGGTGCTGCCCGTGCCCCGCGAGACGGAGGCCGCCGCGCCGGTCCCCGGGTCCCGTGAGGGCGAGGCGGCCGTACAGACCCAGGAGGGCTGAGCAGGCCGGGCAGACCCGGAGGCCGTAGAGCCGGGACGGCACGACAACACACCACCGGGCTTGCGGGGACGAGAGACCCCGCAAGCCCGGTGGTCGTATGCGTGAATGGACCTCGGCAGACCGGATACCCCGGCTGACGGACGACGCCCGAAGGCCCCGAAGAGAGCTGAGGTCGCACAGTGAGCAGCGCACACGTCCCCACCGTCCTGCTGAACAGCGGAACGGAGATGCCGCAGCTCGGATTCGGCGTGTACCAGGTGCCCGACGACGAGGCGGCGGCCACCGTCTCCGCCGCGCTGGAGGCCGGATACCGCAGCGTCGACACGGCGGCCCTCTACGGCAACGAGGGCGGCACCGGAAAGGCGCTGCGCGAGTCCGGCATCCCGCGCGAGGAGCTGTTCGTCACCACCAAGCTCTGGAACAGCGATCAGGGCCACGACACCGCACTGCGTGCCTTCGACGACTCCCTGGAGCGGCTCGGTCTCGACCATGTCGATCTCTACCTCATCCACTGGCCGGCGCCGGGCCGAGGGCTGTACGTGCAGACCTGGCGGGCGCTGGCCGAGATCCACGACAGCGGCCGTGCCCGGGCCGTCGGCGTCTCCAATTTCGAGCCGGAGCACCTCCAGCGGCTCTTCGACGAGACCGGCGTGGTGCCTGCCGTCAACCAGGTCGAGTTGCACCCCCGGCTCCAGCAGCCGGAGCTGCGGATCTTCGACGCGAAGCACGACATCGTCACCGAGGCGTGGTCCCCGCTCGGCCGCGGCAACGGCGTCCTGGACGACCCCGTCGTCCGCAAGGCCGCCGCCAAGCACGGCAAGACACCTGCCCAGGTGGTGCTGCGCTGGCACATCCAGCTCGGCAACGTCGTCATCCCCAAGTCCGTCACCCCCTCCCGGATCAGGGAGAACATCGCCGTCTTCGACTTCGAGCTGGACGGCGAGGACCTGCGGGAGATCCAGCGCCTGGAGACCGGCACCCGCGTCGGCCCCGACCCGCGCACGCTGCACTGACGCCAGGGGAACTGAGCAAGGGGAACTGCACGCCAGGGGAACTGCACGCACGGGAACGGAAAGCCATGGGAGCTGACGCCGAGGCCCAGGACAGCGCATGCGCCTTCTGCCGGATCGTCACAGGCACGGCACCCGCCCACCGGGTCCATGAGGACGGCGAGGTCGTCGCCTTCCTCGACCAGCGCCCCCTCTTCCCCGGCCACACCCTCGTCGTGCCCCGCACCCATGTGGAGACGCTGACCGACCTGCCCGAGGAGTCCGTCGGCCCGTACTTCACCGCCGTACGCCGCGTCACGGGCGCCGTCGAGCGGGCGATGGAGGCGGACGGGTCGTTCGTCGCGGGCAACAACCGCGTCAGCCAGTCGGTACCGCACCTGCACATGCATGTGGTGCCGCGCAGGCGCAAGGACGGGCTGCGCGGCTTCTTCTGGCCCCGCAGCCGCTACGCGGACGAGTCGGAGGCCCGCCAGGTCGCCGCCCGCATCCGCGCGGAGCTGTGACGCTTCGGGGGCTGGGACACCTCACGGCAGCAGCCCGGCAACCGTCTCCACCGTGTCGGCCTCCTCCGGGCGCTTGTCGTCCCGGTACCGCACCACCCGGGCGAACCGCAGGGTGACGCCCTCCGGGTAGCGGGTGGAGCGCTGCACCCCGTCGAAGGCGATCTCCACCACCAGTTCGGGCGCCACCAGGACCCCCCAGGGCTTCTCCTGGACGGCCAGCTGACGCAGGCGCTCGGTCTGCCAGGCCAGCAGCACGTCGGTCAGCCCCTTGAAGGTCTTGCCGAGCATCGCGAAGGTGCCGTCCGCGCGCCGCGCCCCCAGGTGCAGGTTCGACAGCTTGCCCGCGCGCCGCCCGTGCCCCCACTCCGCGCCGAGCACCACCAGGTCGAGGGTGTGCACCGGCTTGACCTTCAGCCACGAGGCCCCGCGTCGGCCGGCGGAGTACCCCGAGTCGAGCGCCTTGACCACCACACCCTCGTGCCCGCGGGCCAGCACCTCGTCCGCGAACTCCCTCACAGCGGTGCGGGTCCCCGTATCGGCCGGGTCGGGCACCGGCACCCGGCGCACCCGCAGCTCCTCGGGCAGCACCCGGGCCAGCGCGGCGTGCCGCTCGATCGACGGCTGGTCGAGCAGGTCCTGGCCGTCCAGATAGAGCACGTCGAAAAAGACCGGGTGCAGCGGCAGTTCGCTGCTGGCTCCCGCCACGTCGAGGCGGGAGGCGACCCGCCCGGAGACCTCCTGGAACGGGCGGGGCCAGCCGTCCTCCTTGAGGGCGATCACCTCACCGTCCAGCACCACCTGCGCGGCGTCGGCCCTGCGGGCGACCTCCGCGGCCTCCGGGAGCCGGTCGGTGATCTCGTCCAGGGTGCGGGTGTAGACCCGTACCTCGTCGCCGTCCTTGTGCACCTGCACCCGGATGCCGTCCAGTTTTTCCTCCACCGCGCACGGGCCCAGCTTGTCGAGCGCCTCGTCGACGTCCTTGGCGGTGTGCGCCAGCATCGGCAGCACCGGCCTGCCCACCTCCAACCGGAACCGGGCCAGCGCGCCGGGGCCCTCGGCCAGCAGCGCCTGTGCGACAGCGCCGAGCGAACCGCCGAGCATCACCGCGCGCCGTACCTCGACCGGGTCGGCCGCCACTGCTGCGGCCAGCCCCTCGACGGCGAAGGCGTCCAGTGCGCCCTGCCGCAGTTCGCCTCCGATCAGCCGTACGAGGAAGCGCTGCTCGTCCCCGGTGGCCGCGGTCAGCAGCGCGTCGAGCTGCCGCTTGCGTTCGGCCTGTGCGCCCTTGCCGCCGATCTCGGCGATCCGGGAGAACGCCGTGTCCGTGTCCGTGATGGTCAGCGCGGGCTCCGCGGCGGGCCGCGGCATCTCTTGCAGGCTGCGCCAGCCCACACCCGTACGGCGCTGCGGGAGGCGTCCGGCCAGGTAGGTGACGACCACGGGCACCTCGGAGGGCTCGGCCCGCCGGAACAGCTCGGCGAGCAGCGTGACCTTCTCGTTGCGGCCGGCGGCCTGCGCGATCCGAGCGGACGTCTGTGCGATGTCCTCCAGCAACATGGCTTCATGGTCGCCCATCGAGGATGGGAGCGCCCATGGGTCCGCGCCACATGCGGGCCTCGTCCGTCCGGCGCAGAATCGACAGTGTGGATCTCCCGGTGCTGCCCCCAGTGAAACCGATGCTCGCCAAGCCGGTTTCCGCCATCCCGGAAGGCATGCAGTACGAGGCCAAGTGGGACGGCTTCCGCTGCCTGGTCTTCCGCGATGGCGACGAGGTGGAGCTGATCAGCCGGACCGGGAAATCCCTGGTCCGCTACTTTCCCGAACTGGTCGACGGGCTCCGGGAGCGGATGCCGCAGCGCTGCGTACTGGACGGCGAGATCGTGCTGCCGCTGGGCGGCCGGCTGGACTTCGAGGCGCTCCAGCAGCGCATCCATCCGGCTGCCTCCCGGGTGCGGCTGCTGGCCGAGCGGACGCCGGCCTCCTTCGTCGCCTTCGACCTGCTGGCCCTGGACGACGCCGACGTCATGGCGGCGCCGCTGGCCGAGCGGCGGCGGATGCTGGAGACGGCGCTGCAGCGAACCCGTCCTCCGCTGTATCTGGCGCCGGTGACCTACGACAGCGCAGTCGCCAGGGACTGGTTCGCGCAGTACGAGGGCGCCGGGCTGGACGGCGTGGTGGCCAAGCGCACCGACCTGCCGTACCGGCCGGGGGAGCGGGTGATGCTCAAGGTCAAGCACGAGCGCACGGCTGACTGCGTACTGGCCGGACTGCGCCCGCACAAGAGCGGTTCCGAGTCGCTCGGCTCCCTGCTGCTCGGACTCTACGACGCCTCCGGAGCGCTCCAGTACGTGGGCGCCTCGTCCTCCTTCCCGGCCACCCGCAGGCGCGAGCTGATGCGTGAGCTGGCATCGCTGGGCATGGACAGCCCCGAGGAGCACCCATGGGCCCGCTGGGAGGATGAGGCCGCGCACGAGGAGGGCAGGATGCCGGGCGCCCCGAGCAGATGGAGCGGCGGCAAGGACGCCTCCTGGGTGCCGCTGCGGCCCGAGCGGGTGTGCGAGGTGGCCTACGACCACATGGAGGGGCAGCGCTTCCGGCACACAGTGCTCTTCCGCCGCTGGCGCCCGGACCGCGAGCCCGGCTCGTGCACGTACGAACAGCTGGAGCAGCCGGTGCGCTACGACCTGGAAGAGGCACTCGGCGGCCGATGACGCGCCCCGTCCTTCGGGGCAGCGGGCAGGGGGACGCGCCCCGTCAGGGGCGCGGGGAACTGCGCGCCAAGCCACGAAGATCCAGCAGCCCGCAAGCATCGCGCAGGGGCAACCCCTCAACGGACCCACGGAGGGGGCCCGCAGCCCGGCGGTGCCCTACGGACCCGCAGCCGCGGGTACCGGCACCGCCGGACCGGCGGTGGAGGCCCACCTTCGCGGCGGGGAAGTACGCGTACGGCCACCCGGGCTGCGTACGGTTACCCCGGCACTTCCGGCGCCTGTGCGCACTTCAGGCGCCGGTGCCCTCCGGACCGCCGTCGGCCTGGGCCGCCTGCGCCTCGGCGGCGCGCTGTACCTCGGCCATGTCCAGCTGCCGGGCCTGGCCGATCAGGTCCTCCAGCGTGGCCTCGGGCAGCGCGCCGGGCTGCGAGAACACCAGGGTGCGGTCCCGGATGATCGCGAGGGTCGGGATGGACTGCACCTCGAAGGCGGCCGCGAGCTCCTGCTGGGCCTCCGTGTCGACCTTGGCGAAGGTCAGGTCCGAGTGCCGCTCGGCAGCGGCCTCGTACACGGGCGCGAAGCTGCGGCACGGGCCGCACCAGGAGGCCCAGAAGTCGATCAGGACGAAGTCGTTTTCGGAGATCGTCTCCTCGAAGTTCTCTTTGGTCAGCTCGATCGTGCTCATGCTGTCTCCTGCTATGGGGGCATCAGGACGGGCCGCGCCCTGGCGCCGGGGAACAATCTTGTCCGGGTCCACATTCCCGGGACCGTTCCCGGCACAGCCATGGCAACACACCGGGGCCGGTGGCGGCACAGCCGGGTACGCGCCCGGCAGGTACACCTCTCCGCTGCCATCGTGAAGGAGTGAGCGACGTGGTCCTCGGTGCGCGGGTGATGACGATGAACGTGCTGGCCCCCCAGTACGCCGACGGCACCGCCCGGCGCGTGGTCCTGGCCCAAGAGCTCAGGCGGCTGCGCCCCGATGTGCTCGCGCTCCAGGAGGTGACCCGCCAGGACGTGGCAGCCCTCGCCGAGGACGGCTGGTACACCGTCCCGCACCCTCGATGGTCCACCGACGGCGTGGGGGCGGTGCTGGCAGCGCGCAGGCGCTTCGGCCCCGTCGCGACGGACCCGCTCCAGGTCACCGGACGCACGGCGTACACCGAATGGTGCGGAGTCGTCGCCGCCGAGCTGCCGCTCCCCGAGCCGCTCGGCACGCTCCTGGTGGTCCACCACAAGCCGAGCTGGCCCTACGACTACGAGCGTGAACGGGAGCTCCAGGCCGTCGCCGCCACCCGTCTCGCCGAGCAGGCCGCCGGGCCTGGCGTACGCCACACCGTCCTGCTCGGAGATCTCGACGCCACGCCGGACGCCGCGAGCCTCCGGTTCCTGCGGGGACTGCAGTCGCTGGACGGCAGCGGCGTCTGCTTCCAGGACGCCTGGCCGGCCGTGCACCCCGGCGAGCCCGGGCCCACTTTCAGCCCCCGTAATCCCCTCGTACGGCAAGGGGACATGCCGACCGCGGTGGACCGCCGTATCGACCACATCCTGGTGCGCTGCGGCGCCCACGGGCCAACCCTCCGGGTCTCCTCCTGCGAGCGGGTCCTGGTGCAACCGGTGAACGGTGTGCAGGCGAGCGATCACTACGGCCTGGTCGCCGATCTGGCATTGCCGGACCACCCACCAGGCAGGTGGGCGGAGCAGCGGTGAACGGGACAGCGCCGCCGCCCTCATCGCCCGGTGCCCGGTTCACCACCCCGGAGACGTCCGGCGGCCTGCGGCGCGTCTCGCGCGTCTTGTGCGTCTCGCGCGCCGTGCATGTCCTGCGCGTCTCGTACATCTCGTACGTCTTGCGCCTCTCGTACGTCGAAACCGCCGCGGCCGTCGAACCGCACCTCCAGCACGGCGTCGAACCCGTCCGCCAGGGACGGCCTGCGCAGCCGCTCGTGGGTGGCCCGTACGCCGACGACCGGTACGCGGGCACGGCCTTCCCGGGCGGCGTTGCGGCGCAGCGATGCGGCGAGGTCGGGCGGGAACCAGTACGCCGTCACCCGTGCACCGTGGGCGCGGCCGAGGGCCACCAGAGGGCGCCACTCGTGCGGTGAGGGGTTGGTGTTGTCGACCGCGACGGCTTGCCCGGCCGCCAGCGCTTCGTCGATCAGCCGCAGCTGACGCTGCTGCTTGTGCTTGGCGGAACGGGGGAACCGGTCCTTGCTCACCAGGGTGTGACCGCCGTTGTCACCGCCTGAGAGGCGCTGCCGGTAGAAGGCGGTTTTTCCGGCAGCCTGGAGGCCGACCAGCACGGCCAGCTCCGGGCCGTCACGCTGCGGCCGTGTCTGCTGCTCCACCACTCCCCTCGGGTGGCCCCGGCCCGTACGGCTAAACAGGCGCCGGCACGGGGCCGACCGGGGCTCGGTTCAGGCCAGGGCGCCACCGTCGACCCGTAGGACCGTGCCCCGTCACGAAGGAGGAGCGGTCGCTCAGCAGCCAGGCGGCAGCCTGGGCGGATCTCTTCGGGGTCGGCCGTGCGCCCCAGCGGACTCCCCGCCTTCATGCGCTCGACGACGCCGGGGGAGCTCTCCTCCCAGGCGCGCACCATCTCGGTCAGGGCAACGCGGAACTGCCCGCCTACGGTGCGTGGCCTGTGCCGCGGGCGATTGTGCTGCGGCCGGATTTGAGCGGTGGGGCAGCCGGTGAGGTGTTCTCCAGGGCAGTAATGGGGACCGGCTTTGGTGGAGCCGGACAGCTCGCGTTCCGCGCGGAACGGCTCCCGGAAGACCAACCGTTCGGCGAGGGGTGGCGGACGATGACCGGCAGAAGAAACCAGCACGCGATCGAACCGCTGAGCGAGGCGGCGGCGCTCGCGTACGTACACGGCATCTGCTTCAAGACCGGGCCACCGCGCCGCGTCGGGGTCGAACTCGAATGGCTGGTCCGTCCGCTGCCGCCCGCACAGGGCGGCCTCCGCGGGCACACCGCACCGCACCCCCCGCCCCTTCCGTCCCCGCCCCACGAAGATCCGGCCCGGGCCCCGGCGCAGTCCGGACTCCGGATCGGGGCGAGCAGCCTCCGCGCCGCCGCCACCGCGCTCCGCGGCGTACCGCTGAGCTCCGCGATCTCTCTGGAGCCCGGCGGACAGCTGGAGTTCAGCTCCCAGCCCGCCACCTCGCTCGCCGCCTGTGTCCAGGCGGTCGCCACGGATCTCGCCGCAGCGCGCGAACGCCTGCGCCGGCACGGCATCGCCCTCGTCGGCCACGGCCTCGATCCCCGCCCGCCCCTCCGGCTGCTGGAGGACCGGCGCTATCGCGCCATGGAGGCGTACTTCGACCGCACCGGCCCGGCAGGGCGCGCGATGATGTGCTCCTCCGCCTCCGTGCAGATCTGCCTCGACGCGGGCACCGCCGAGCCGGGACCGTTCGGCTACAGCCGCCGCTGGCTGCTGGCGCATCTGCTGGGCGCCGTCCTCACGGCGGCGTTCGCCAACTCGCCGACCACCGAGGGGCCCTGGCCCGGGTGGCGTTCGGCCCGGCAGGGCGTATGGGCCTCGCTCGACGGCTACCGCAACCTCGCGCCGTCCGGCAACGGCCGTAACCCACGGGAAGCTTGGGCGCGGTACGTGCTGGACGCGCCGTTGCTCTGCGTCCGTACCGCTCAGGGCCCATGGACGGTGCCCGGGGACGGGATGACGTTCCGGCAGTGGATCCGGCGGAGCACCCGCGCCGGGCCCGGCCGCCACCGGCTCCGGCCGCCCCGGCTGGACGATCTCGTCTACCACCTGACGACCCTCTTTCCGCCCGTGCGTCCCCGGGGACACCTGGAGCTGCGGATGATCGACGCACAGCCGGGCCCGGACGGCTGGGTGGTGCCCCTCGCGGTGACCACGGCGCTCTTCGACGACGCAGAGGCGAGCGAGAGCGCCTACCGCATCGTCAAGCCGCTGGCCGACCTCGCAGCCGAGGGACCGGCCCCCCGCAACGCCCTCTGGGAGCGCGCCGCTCGGGACGCGCTGACCGATCCCGAGCTGCACGCGGCAGCCCGCGACTGCTTCGACCTCGCCCGCCGGGCGCTGCCCCGGCTGGGCGTCGGACTACAGGTGCGCGCTGCCGTCGAGGAGTTCACCGCACGCTACGTGGTGCCCGGCCGTTGCCCGGCCGACGACCGGCTCGACGAGCCCGGGACCATCCCCGAATGGCCCGGGCCCACCCCCGGACAGCCCGAGACCACCCCGGACAGCAGGGAGAGCCATGGTGACCGCTGCTGAGGGGCGCGCCGCGTTGCGCGCCCACGCCTTCGATGCCCTCACCCGCGCCCGTACGCGCACGCTGGCGCTCTCCGACTGTGTGGAGGACGCCGAACTGACGGCGCAGCACTCGCCGTTGATGTCCCCGCTGGTGTGGGACATGGCGCACATCGGCAACCAGGAGGAGCAGTGGCTGGTGCGTGCCGTGGGCGGTCAGGCGCCGCTGCGGCCGGAGATCGACTCGCTCTACGACGCTTTCGAGCACCCCCGCGCCGAGCGCCCCTCGCTGCCGCTGCTGCCGCCCGACGAGGCCCGCGCCTACCTGGCGAAGGTCCGCGGGCACGTCTTCCGGATACTGGAGCACGCGGAGCTGGCGGGGCGCCCGCTGGTGTCGGAAGGGTTCGCGTTCGGCATGATCGCCCAGCACGAGCAGCAGCACGCCGAGACCATGCTCATCACCCACCAGCTGCGCCGCGGCCCGGCAGCACTGACCGCGCCACCGCCACCGCCGGCGCCGGCCGGGACGATGGTGCTCCCGCACGAAGTGCTCGTTCCCGCAGGCCCGTTCACCATGGGGACCGACGACGACCCGTGGGCGCTGGACAACGAGCGGCCCGCCCACCGCCGGGAGGTGCCGGCCTTCTGCATCGACACCCTGCCGGTCAGCAACGGCGCCTACCTCCGCTTCATCGAGGACGGCGGCTACGCAGACCCGCGCTGGTGGACTCCCGTGGGCTGGGACCATGTGCGGCGCACCGGGCTGCGGGCGCCGCTGTTCTGGAAACGCGAGCAGGACCGCTGGTGGCGCCGCCGCTTCGGAGTGCGCGAACCAGTACCGGAGGCGGAACCGGTGATGCATGTGAGCTGGTACGAGGCCGACGCCTACGCCCGGTGGGCGGGTCGGCGGCTGCCCACCGAGGCCGAGTGGGAGAAGGCGGCCCGCCACGACCCGGACACCGGCCGCAGCCGCCGCTTCCCCTGGGGCGAGTCGCCCCCCGGACCCGACCGCGCCAACCTGGGCCAGCGGCACCTGGGCCCCGCACCCGTGGGCGGCTACCCCGCCGGAGCCTCCGCGCTGGGCGTACGGCAGCTGATGGGAGAGGTGTGGGAGTGGACCTCCAGCGACTTCGCGCCCTACCCGGGCTTCACCGCCTTTCCCTACCCGGAGTACTCGGAAGTCTTCTTCGGCCCCTCCTACAAGATGCTGCGGGGCGGCTGCTTCGGTACGGACCCGGTGGTCGCCCGCGCGACCTTCCGCAACTGGGACTATCCGGTGCGCCGGCAGATCTTCGCCGGGTTCCGCACCGCCCGCACGCCCCTGCCGGAGGAACTGACGTGAGCGCCCGGAGCGTTCCGGACCGAGCGCCGGGCGGCCGCTGATGTGCCGGCACCTGGGTCATCTGGGCCCCGCACGCTCGCTGGGGGAGCTGCTGCTGGCGCCGCCGTACTCGCTGCACCGCCAGTCGTGGGCGCCGCGCCGCCAGGAGCACGGCACCGTCAACGCCGACGGCTTCGGCGTGGGCTGGTACGCCGACGGTGATCCGGTCCCGGCCCGCTACCGCCGCGCCGGGCCGATCTGGGCGGACGGCTTCTTCCCCGACCTGTGCCGGGTCGTGAGCTCGTCCGCGCTCGTGGCCGCCGTACGGGACGCGACGAACGGCTGCGCGGCGGGTGAGTCGGCCGCCGCTCCCTACACCGCGGGACCGTGGCTCTTCAGCCACAACGGCGCCCTGGCCGGCTGGCCCGCCTCGGTCGCCCGGATCGCGGGCGCGCTGCCGCCGCAGGAGATGCTGGGCCTGGAGGCCCGCTGCGACTCGGCGCTGGCCTGGGCGCTCGTCCTGCACCTGCTGCGGGCCGGTACCGCGCCCGGTCCGGCCCTCGCCGAGGCCGCCGCGCAACTGGCCGCAGCGGCGCCCGGATCCCGCCTCAACTTCCTGCTGACCGACGGCCGCACGCTGGCCGCCACCGCCTGCGGCGACACGCTCTGGTACCTGCTGGAGCCCGGCAGCTCGCTCACCGTCGCCTCCGAACCGCACGACACGGACCCCGGCTGGCGACCGGTCCCCGACGCCCATCTGCTCACCGGCGACCCGGGCGGTATCGAACTGACCGCCCTGAAGGAGCCTCACGCGTGACCCCCGACTCCCGGTTCACCCTCACCCGCACCCTGCCCTCGAACGCCACCGCCGCCGCACTGGCCACCGACGTCACCCAGGGGCTGACCCGCTTCCCCAAGACGCTGCCGCCCAAGTGGTTCTACGACGCGCGCGGCAGCGAACTGTTCGAACAGATCACCACGCTCCCCGTCTACTACCCCACCCGCGCAGAAGCCTGGATACTCCAGCAGGCGGCACCCGGGATAGCCCGGATCACCGGCGCCCGCACGCTGGTCGAACTGGGCTCCGGCTCCTCGTACAAGACCCGGCTGCTGCTGGACGCACTTGGCACCCCGCTGACCTATGTGCCCGTCGACGTCAGCGAGTCCGCGCTGGCCGACGCCGGGCAGGCCCTGCTCGCCGACCATCCCGGGGTGACCGTGCACGCCCTGGTCGCCGACTTCCAGCACCGGCTGCCACTGCCACGCTGCCCGGAGCCGAAGGTCATCGCCTTCCTCGGCGGCACCATAGGCAATCTGCTGCCCGCCGAGCGCGCCCGGTTCCTGGCCTCCCTACGGACCCGCCTCGGTCCGGACGACGCCCTGCTGCTGGGTACGGATCTGGTCAAGGACCCCGCCACCCTGGTCGCCGCGTACGACGATCCGGACGGCGTCACCGCCGCCTTCAACAAGAACGTCCTCCACGTTCTCAACCGCGAACTCGGCGCCGACTTCGACCCGGACGACTTCACCCACGTCGCCGTGTGGGACAGCGAGAACGAGTGGATCGAGATGCGGCTGCGGGCCCGCAGGGCGCTCAGCGCCAAGCTGCCCGCCGTCGATCTGAGCGTCGACTTCCAGCCCGGGGAGGAGCTGCGCACAGAGGTCTCGGCGAAGTTCCGGCGACAGGGCGTACGCGCCGAGCTCGCCGCCGCCGGGATGCGGCTGCACCGCTGGTGGACCGACCCCAGGCACCGCTTCGCGGTCACCCTCGCGGTGCCCGCTCCGGTCGCGTCGTGAGGGCCGCAGTGCGCATGCTGTGAGGGTGCGGTACGAACGGACCACCACCGTTGACGCGGAGACCGCGGACGCGGTGTTCGCGTACGTCGTCGGGCAGCTCCTGCGGCGGGAGTTGCCGGTCGAGGTGGATCGGGACAGCCGCACCGCGGTCTGGGGGCCTGGTCCTGGCGCCGATTGCGCGGGTCAGTTGTACGTCACCGACGCGCGGCCCCGCGGGGTGCGAGTGACGGTCGTCGTCGAGACGGGGGCCCTCGCTGCTTCGCGCGCCCGCGCCGAGATCGATCGGGCCCTCGCCGCCCTTGCCGGTTGACTGCGGCCCGGTGGCCGGTGTTGCGCGGGAGGGGGTGCCCCTGTCCGAAGCGGGCGGGCTGCGGGTGCGCTGTGGCCGGGCGCGCAGTTCCCCGCGCCCCTGACGGGGCGCAGCACCACCACCGGGCCGCAGTTCCGTTACCGGCTCAGTTCGACCTTGCCGAACAGCGCGGCGTACCCGCTGGGCAGTTGGCTGAGCAGTTGGTTGAGCTCGCCGCCGGATACGGCGTCGGCGAGGGTGGACAGGACCGCGCTGGCGTCCCACTCCGCGGTGCGGGGCCGGGCGTGGGTGCGTTCGGCGACGTGGGCGCAGAACTGCTCCACGCCGTATGTCTCCGGCGGATCCTCGCCGGCCTCGGCCACGACCGGTCCCAGCGGGCCGGGCAGCTGGGCGGCCAGCTCCTGCGCCTTGACGGGGGTGATCCGGGAGGCGAGGACGCTCAGTACCGCCCGGGTGACCTCTTCGGCCTCCGCCCGGTTCTGGAACTCGCCGCGCTCGCGGACCTGGGCCAGGAACTCGTCGTACCTCATGGTCAGCTCCTTCGTGCCGCTGGACCAGTGCTCTCTCCCGTCACGCGGTACCCCTTCCCGCCGTATCTATGGCCCGGTCGGCAGGCCGGTGCAGTTCTCGGCGAGCTCCGCCGCCGCGTGACGGACCGGGATGCCGAGCCATGAATACGGACAGCTGCGCTCGTGCACACTGCGTGCGCTCTCCGTGACGGTCCGCCGCACCACGCCGTGGTAGCCGTCGCAGCGGTCGCCGCCCACGCCGCCCAACGCACCCCGGACGACCTCCGCGAAACCGTGCTCCCCGAACGGCGCAGCACAGCCCGCCGGCTCGAAACCGATCTCCCGCCAGCAGCCCCCCGACCCGGCAGTCGGTGCAACCGGCAAGACGGCCGGTCAGCGGTCAGCAGCAGCGGTCAGCGACTCGCGTAGGGGAGGAGGGCCATTTCGCGGGCGTTCTTGATGGCCCTGGCGAGTTGACGCTGCTGCTGAGAGGTGACGCGGGTGACGCGACGGCTGCGGATCTTGCCGCGGTCGGAGATGAACTTCCGCAGCAGGTCGGTGTCCTTGTAGTCGATGTAGGTGATACCGGCCGCGTCCAGCGGATTGGGACGGGGGCGCTGCGGCTTGCGGTCGGATGTACGGCGGGGCATGAGATTTCCTTAGTGTTCGTGTTCGCGTTCGTGGACGTCAGGAGACGGGGTCGAGGAGGTCGTCGAAGGCGGCGGGGAAGCTTTTCCAGCCCTCGCGCCCGGCGGCGTACTCCGCGTCGGTGAGCAGGCAGGTTTCCAGCAGCCGGGTGAGTCCCTCGCGGTCCAGTCCCGGTGAGGTGAAGACCAGGTGCTGGCAGCGGTCGCCGTGCCGGGGATGCCAGTCCAGCGACGCGGCGGCCCGGCGCATCGGCGGCACCAACTCCCATGCGGCGTCCGGCAGCGAGGCCAGCCACGGCCCTGCGGTCTCCACGCTGAGGGCGCCCCCGGCCGCGTCCCAGCCCAGCAGGGTGTCGGGCCGGTCCGCGAGCCAGAATCTACCGCGGCTGCGCGCAGCCGCGCAGGTCAGATCCTCCAGCGCCTGGTAGAGCCGGCCCGGGTGGAAGGGCCGGTGGCCCCGCCAGACCAGGGTGGCCACGCCCGCCTCGTCCGCCTCCTGCGGCAGCAGCGCGCAGGACGGGTGCTGGGCGGCCGCGGCCGCCTCGATGTCGAAGCCCGCGAAGACGAGCCGGGCCAGCTCCGGCGAATCGACGGAGACCTGCCGTGCCGTGGGGTGGAGTTGGCTGAGCAGCGCCCGGTCCTCGTCGTCCGCCTCGTGCTCGTCGACGAGCGCAAGCACGGGCGCGTACTCCAGCTGCCGGGCCAGGGTGTCCGCGATCGTGCGCTGATCGGTGGCCGCGGCGGCGAGCCCGGCCTCGGCCAGGTCGTCGCCGTTGGCGAGGCAGGGCAGCACCAGTGCCGGGTCGACCGCGGTGATCACGTTGGTCAGCCCTACGGTGTCCCCACCGTGCGCCGCGACGGACTCGGCCATGGCCTTGGGCTCGACGGAGTCCCACAGTTCCACGATCGCGAGCTGCGCGGTCCCGGCCAGCCGGAACAGCTCCGGCATCAGGTCTTCGCGCAGGGCACAGCAGGCGCAGTCGTTGACGAGCGGCGCCTCACCGCACGAGACGGTGCCCGAGGTGTCGCGCACGGTACGCGTCACGGTGCCGTCCGCCGCGGACGCCAGATCATGGTGCAGCGCCACGCTGCCGGGTACGGCGGCGAGGAGCCGGCCGACGACCCGGCGGCGTGCGTCGGCGTGCATGCCCGCGACGAGGACGACGGGCAGTTGCGGTCGCTCGTCGCTGGTCACCGGTCTGCTCCCGCCCGTCCGTCCTGTCCGTTACGGCCGTAACGGCGCTCGAACCGCTCCACGCGGCCGGCGCTGTCCACGACGCGGGCTGTGCCCGTGTAGAAGGGGTGGCTCCGCGAGGAGATCTCCACGTCGATGACGGGGTAGGTGTTGCCGTCCTCCCACTGGATCGTCTGCTCGTTGGTGCGGGTGGAGCGGGTCAGGAAGGCGAAGTCGGCGCTCTTGTCGCGGAAGACGACGGGGCCGTACGCGGGGTGGATTCCGGGCTTCATGGGGTGCCTCTTCCTCGGGTCGGTCGGCTGCTTCAGCGCTCTTCGCGGAAGTCGACGTGGCGGCGGGCGCGCGGGTCGTACTTGCGCAGGGTCAGCCGGTCGGGGTCGTTCCGCCGGTTCTTGCGGGTCACGTAGGTGTAGCCGGTGCCCGCTGTGGAGCGGAGCTTGACGAGGGGGCGAAGTTCGTTGCGAGCCATGACGGCCACTATATTGTTAATGGAAATCATTTCCAACTGAGTCCAGCGAGAGGTAGGTAACACCCGTGTCGGCCCACTGCCAGCTCACCGGAGCGCAACCGCGTTTCGGGAAGACCATCTCCCACTCCCACCGGCGCACGTCCCGCCGCTTCGACCCCAACGTGCAGCGCAAGCGCTACTGGCTGCCGAGCGAAGGCCGTTACGTACGGCTGACGTTGAGCACCAAGGGCATCAAGACCGTGGACGTGATCGGCGTCGAGCGGGCCGTGGCCCGCATCCGCGCCCGAGGAGGGCGGGTCTGATGGCGAAGAAGAGCAAGATCGCGAAGAACGAGCAGCGCCGGGCGACGGTGGAGCGCTACGCGGCCCGTCGGGCGGAGCTCAAGGAGATCCTGCGCGCCCCCGCGTCGACGGACGCCGAACGGCGCGCGGCGCTGGCGGAGTTGCGGCGGCAGCCTCGCGACGCCAGCGCCACCCGGTTGCGCAACCGGGACAGTGTGGACGGCCGTCCCCGCGGCCATCTGCGCGCTTTCGGGCTCTCCCGCGTGCGCTTCCGTGAACAGGCGCACGCCGGCTATCTGCCGGGAGTCACCAAGTCCTCCTGGTGACGCCCTGCTGAAGGGTCAAGCGGCGTGGAGAGGCTCGTCCTTGGAGGTTCGGAGTGGGCCTCTCCACGCCCGTCATGTACGGCCGTCGGGTGTGCAGTCGACGACCCGGATCAGAAGTGCAGTCGGCTCAGGCGAAGTTGGAACCAAAGGGGCCGTGGACGCTGAACTGGGAGACAGAGTCGTTGATGATGTTGTCGTTGTCTGTCACGTGGATGTTCACCCCATTGTGGGGCTTGTGGTGGTTTCCTTCTTCGCTGGCCGAAGCCGAGGCGGCACCGGCGGCGGCGAGGCCGAGAGCGGCCAGTCCGACGGCGAGGGAGCGCGTGGGGATGCGCGAGCGCATGAAGCCTCCGTGAAGGTCCGGAAGAGCAGGGACGCGCTCATCCTCGCCAGCCGACCGGGCATTACAGAGCAATATATGAATGACACGGCAGAACGGACTCGAATGGCGCAGCCGGCCCATCGGCTGAGGCTCACTCTGGTGCTGCGGCGTCCTCGGTGCCGTCCTCGCCGCCCGCCCGCAGCAGCGTGAGGAAGTCGCGGAATGCGGCGGGCATGTCGACGGCTTCGGGGTCCAGCAGCCACTGGACCTGGAGACCGTCGAGCACCGCCGCCAGCAGGGGCGCGATCTGCTCCGGCGTCAGCCCGCCGGGCAGCCGTCCGCCGTGTTCCGCGAACTCGTTCCGTACCGCTGCCGCCAGTTCTGAGCGCACCCGGGCGTAGCGATCCTCGAAGAAGGTGCGGGCCGGCGACTCGTCGGCGACGCTGCCGCCCGAGAGCACCGCGAAGGTCTGCACGAGGCGCGGGCGGCTCGCGTTGTACTCGACCAGCTGGTCGAGCAGGGCCAGGGTCCAGCTCTCCGGCGAGCCGCCCGCGGCTCCCAGGTCCCACCGGTCCCGCGCCTCCAGGACGGCGACCAGCAGCTGCTCCTTGTTCGGGAAGTGATGGAGCAGCCCGGCCTGAGTGAGCCCCGCGCGTTCGGCGACCGCCGCCAGCGAGGTGGCGTCGTAACCGCGCTCGGCGATCACGTCCATGGCCGCCCTGAGGATCTCCTCGCGCCGCTCCACGGTGCGTGCGGCCCTGCCCCGAACGGGTCGGCCGCCGGTCCCCGTCTCGTTTCGCCGTTGGGTCACACGCCGACTCTAGCCTTTGCCGCGGCCCGTGAATCACGAACAGATAACAACGCCTACCGCTCACTCGGTGAACGCGCCAGGATGCAGGCCGACGGCGCGCAGGGATGCCGGGAGTGCCGCCGCCCCCGACTCACCAAGGAGCACTCGCATGACCCACCCGCACTCGGCCGCAGACGCCACGCATGCGGCACACACCGCAGCCGCCGAGGCCGCCCTCGCCCGGCTCGGTCTCGATGCCAAGGCCCGGCTGCTGTCCGGGCAGGACATGTGGTCGCTGCCCGCGATACCGGAGATCGGGCTCAAGTCCCTGGTCATGTCCGACGGGCCGATCGGGGTGCGTGGCACCGGATGGAGCGCCGCCGACCCCTCCGTCGCGCTGCCGAGTCCCACCGCGCTGGCCGCCACCTGGGACCCGGAGCTCGCCCGCCGCGCGGGCAACCTGCTCGCCCAGGAGGCCCGCCGCAAGGGCGTGCACGTACTGCTCGCGCCCACCGTCAATCTGCACCGCTCCCCGCTGGGCGGCCGGCACTTCGAGTGCTACTCCGAGGACCCGTACCTCACCGGCGAGATCGGCGCCGGATATGTCCGCGGGGTCCAGCAGGGCGGCGTGGGCACCACCGTCAAGCACTTCGTCGGCAACGACGCCGAGACCGAGCGTTACACCGTCGACAACATCATCGCACCGCGCCCGCTGCGCGAGCTGTATCTCGCCCCGTTCGAGCACATCGTCAAGAACGCCCACCCGTGGGGCATTATGACCGCCTACAACCAGGTCAACGGCGCCACGATGACCGAGCACCGCCATCTGGTGGGCGAAGTGCTGCGCGGGGAGTGGGGCTTCGACGGCTGCAACGTCTCCGACTGGACGGCTGCCCGCGACACCGTCCGCGCCCTCCTCGGGGGCCTCGACGTCGCCATGCCCGGGCCGCACACCGTCTACGGCGCACCGCTCGCCGAAGCCGTACGCGACGGCCGCATCCCCGAGCCCGAACTGGACGCGGCCGTACGCCGGGTACTGCTGCTGGCAGCCCGCGTCGGCGCTCTGGAGGGCGTGCCCGCCGCCGTGGACCCGGCGGAGATGCCCGACGGTATCGATGGTGCGGCGCTCGCCCGTGAGGTGGCGCGGCGTGCCTTCGTCCTGCTGCGCAACGAGCCCGCAGAGCCCGGGCCGAGCAGCGCGCCGGTGCTGCCGCTCGACCCGGCGCGGCTGCGCAAGGTCGCCGTCATCGGGGCCGCCGCCAAGGAGGCGCGGGTGCTCGGCGGCGGCTCGGCCACCGTCTTCCCGGACCACATCGTCTCCTCGCTGGAGGGACTGCGGGCCGCGCTGCCCGACGACGTCGAGGTCCGCTACGCCATGGGCGCCGACCCCAGCACCAGAGTGCCCGCAGCCCGCGACGGCTTCGCGCTGAGCGCCCACTACCTGGGCCGGGACGGGGAACTCCTCGCCGAGGTACCGCAGTTCGACGGGCGCATGCAGGTGTGGGGCAACTTCCCGGAGGGCGTCGACCCTGCTGTGCTGGAATCCGTGGAACTCGTCGGCCACTTCACCCCGCGGGCAACCGGCACCCACACCCTCTCCCTGGTCGGCAGCGGCGAGCTGAAACTGGTCGTCGACGGGGCCGTGCTGTTCGACGACCGGTGCACGCCCAGCACCGACGACCCGTTCGAGGCGTTCATGAACCCTCCCGAGACGCTGGTCGAGGCCGCGTTCACCGAGGACGCGACCGTCCCGGTCAGTCTCCGTTACACGCCGCCGAGCCTGGGCCCGACCGACGGCCTGAACGCGCTCGTCTTCACCCTCGGCCATCTCGAACCGCAGCGCGGCGCCGAGGAGGAGATCGAGGAGGCCGTCCGCGCGGCACGCGACGCCGACGCCGCCGTGGTCGTCATCGCCACCACCGAGGAGGTCGAGTCCGAAGGGTTCGACCGCGGCGATCTGCGGCTGCCCGGACGGCAGGACGAACTCGTCTCGCGTGTTGCCGCCGCCAACCCGCGCACCGTGGTCGTCGTCAACTCCGGCTCCCCGGTGGAGCTGCCCTGGCGCGAGGAGGTGCCCGCCGTGCTGCTCAGCTGGTTCCCCGGCCAGGAGGCGGGCGCCGCGCTCGCCGACGTACTGCTCGGCGCACACGAGCCCGGCGGCAGGCTGCCCACCACATGGCCCGCCCGGCTCGCGGACGCACCCGTCACCGAGGTCACCCCGCGTGACGGCCGACTCGACTACCGCGAGGGCCTCTTCATCGGCTACCGCGCCTGGGAACGTGCCGCAGCCGCCCCCGCCTTCCCCTTCGGCCACGGACTCGGCTACACCGACTGGGAGTACGAGTCGCTGACGGCAACGGCCGAGACGGCGCGCGTACGGCTGCGCAACACCGGTGACCGCGCAGGCGCGGAGACCGTACAGCTCTATGTGACCCCCGTGGACGCCGATGCCACGGAGCGCCCCGCACGGTGGCTCGCGGGCTTCGCCCGTGTCGAGGCCGCACCGGGAGAGACCGCCGAGGCCGAGATCGCGCTGCGCCCGTACGCCTTCGAGATCTGGGACGAAGCGGCCGGCGCCCGGCGCCTGGTGCCTGGCGGCTACGACATCGAGGCGGCGCACAGCGTGGCCGACCGCCGCCTGAGGGCACGTATCACCGTGGAGGACTGACGCGTTGCCCGTCGCCCCGCGCAGCGGCGGGGCGGCGGCGCGCTGTTGGCGGAGAACTCCTCCGATCGGGTGGGCGGCCGCCCTGTTGGGCGTGGCGACGGAATGCCGGGTTCGGGGGCGGGTGCACCCTTGTCCGCGTCTGGCACATAGAACAAGGGAGGATCACCATGCGCATCCGTACCGCGGTTGTCGCCTCTGGTCTGGCCGCCACCGCCGTTCTCGGCGGGGCCACGGCCGCGTCCGCCGACGCCGGGGCTCAAGGCGCCGCAGCGAAGTCTCCGGGGGTTCTCTCCGGCAACGTCGTGCAGGTGCCGTTGCACGTGCCGATCCAGGTGTGCGGCAACACCATCAACATCGTCGGACTCCTCAACCCGGCGTTCGGGAACGCCTGCGTCGCCGACTGACGCAGTCCGCCCGCCGATCCGCGCGGGTTTCGCCGTTGTCACACCGAACGCCCCGCTCCCGGCGGGGCGTTCGTGTGCCTACGCACCTCTCCGGTGGCGTAAATCGCCGCCGCGAACCTCTCCGACGGAAGAAATCTTCCCGCTCCCGGCCCTGGCTGGAGCCCCCGGGAGTCCGCCTCCACGCTGGCTCGTGGCCGACCCGGTGTTCTGCTGACCGACAGGCAGGCCGGGCCGGTGTCGAACAACGGTGGAGTCGAACGGTGGAGAGGAACCACGATGACCGCTGAGCGCACGGCCGCGCCGATCTCTGCTTCCACGGCGTACAGATGGCGGTGGCCGGGGCTCGCCGCGCTGCTGCTCGGTGAGGCGATGAACCTGCTGGACGCGACCGTCGTACAGGTCGCGGCCCCTGCCATCCACGCGGACCTGGGCGGCTCCGTCTCCGACATCCAGTGGTTCACCACGGCCTACACCCTGCCGTTCGCGGTGCTGCTGATCACCGGTGGCCGGCTCGGCGACATCGCGGGCCGACGGCGGCTGTTCGTGACCGGCGTGGTGGCGTTCATGGCCGCATCCCTCGCCTGCGCCCTCGCGCCCGCAGCAGGCGTCCTGATCGCCTGCCGAGTGGTGCAGGGAGCAGCCGCCGCGATGATCGTTCCGCAGACGATCGGCCTGATCAAAGCGATGTTCTCCGGCCCCGAGGTGTCCAAGGCCCTGGGCAGCATCGGCCCCATGATGGGCCTGGCGGCCGTCTGCGGACCGGTGCTCGGCGGAGTGCTGACGCACGCCGATCTGTTCGGCTCGTCATGGCGGGCCGCGTTCCTGGTGAACGTCCCGGTGTCGCTGGTCGTCCTCGGGCTCTCGCCCAAGCTCAAGGAGGACCGCGCCCCGCGGCGGCCCGGCCTCGACACGACCGGCACCGTGCTGGCGATGCTCGGCACCGGGCTCGTCGTCCACCCCCTGATCGGTGCGGACATCGCCGCGATGTCCCCGTGGAGTTGGGGTTCCGTGGCGGCCGGGCTGTGCTTGCTGGCCGGTTTCGTACGGCAGCAGCGCCGGGCCGCAGCCGCGGGCCGCAGCCCGCTGGTGGAGCCGAGCCTGTTCGCCCACCGCGGCTTTCCTGCCGCCCTGCTGACGTCCATGTCCTTCTTCGCGGTGACCAACGGGCTGCTGCTGGTCGTCGTGCTCCAGCTCCAGTTGGGACTGGGCAGTGACGCCCTGACGGCGGGACTGACCCTCGCCCCGTGGTCGGTCGGCCTTGCCCTCGCGTCCTGGGTGGCCGGTGCGCATCTGGTACGTCGCTACGGGCACCGCATGATGTCCCTCGGCCTTGCCGTACTGCTGCTCGGCATGCTCGCCGCCGTCGCCGTCTACCACACCGCCGACCCGAGGGCCTTTCCGACGCTGCTGCTGTGCGCGCTCGGCGTCGTCGGGCTCGGTGCGGGGCTGTTCACCCCCGCGTTCTTCACCCTCGCCCTGAAGCCGCTGCTGCCGCAGGAGGTGGGTTCGGCCGCCGGGCTGCTGAACGCGGTCCAGCAACTCGGCGCCACGCTCGGGGTGGCGGCCCTCGGCAGCGTCTACCTCGGCAGCGCCGGGTCCAGGGGCGCTCCGGGCGCACTGCACGCCGTGCAGGTCGCCTTCTGGGCCGCCGTCGCGCTGGTGGTGGTCAGCTACGCCGCGAGCCGGACGATGACCCGCGGAGATGCCACAGCCGACGCCGGGGCAGCCCATCGGCCGCGGGCAGCCTCGGGCAGCAGCTGAGGGGCCTGCCCTCAGGTCCGGCCGCGCGCCGGTGCGGCCCGGTGCCCGGCACGGGCCTGGTCGGAGAGGACCGGGCTCGCCGCCTTGAGGTTCCGCAGCACCGGGCTCGACTCCAGGGTGCGGATCGCGCCGAGGGAGCCGAGCCGCCGGGTGAGGTAGTGGTGCAGGTCGGCGGGGTCGCGGCAGAGCGCCTGTGCCACCAGATTGGTGGGGCCCGTGGTCGCGGCCACGAAGGCCAGCTCGTCGTGGCCGGCCAGCGTCGTCGCCACCCGCTCCAGGCGTGCCGGGCTCACCGACATCCACAGCAGTGCCCTGGTGTTCGCGCCGAACAGCCCGGCATCGACCTCGACGTCGAAGAAGAGGGCGCCGCCCGCGCGCAGATCCGCGAGCCGGCGCGCCACGGTGACCGGGGACCAGCCGGTCGCCCCGGCGAGTTCCCCATGGCCGGCCCGCCCGTCCTTCTGCAGCGCGAGCAGCAACGCGGCGTCGCCCTCGCCGACCCGGCGCGGCACGGGAACGTACGAGGTCTCCGCCACCGGCGAGCGCAGCACGTGCTGCTGCTCCGTATCGAGCGCTTCGGAGCTGCGGCGCCAGTTGCTCGGGCCGCCGAGATAGGTGTGCAGCAGACAGTGCGCGGACACCGCGGTGACGGCGCTGGTACGCGGAATGTCGTGCAGCAGCAGGGAGTTTCCTGCGGCGGCGTCGGACCGCGTATGACCGGTGTCGGTCCGGGTGTGACCCGTGTCGGTCCGGGTGTGGATGACCGCGACGATCTCGGTGCCCCCGGCGGTGAGCTTCACCCACGAGGTGTCCGGCCTGCGGGCCAGCGCGTGCGCCAGGTCCTGCGCGGAGCGCGCTGCCGCAGTGAGCCGGACCAGCCACTGGGTCTGCCCCGCCTGGTGCGGGTCCGGGAGCCCCACGACCCGGAGCCCCGCCTCGGTGCGCAGCCGCCGGTAGCGCCGGGAGACGGTCTGCGGGGAGACACCGAGCGCTGCGGCGATCCGGCTGAAGGGCGCACGGCCGTCGATGTGCAGCGCGTGGATGAGGGCACGGTCCAGGTCATCGAGCATGCACCCATCCTCCGACGTGCACCCGGCCCTCCGGCGCGGGCCCCGCGCATGCCCGGCGGAGGAGACGCGCCCCGTAAGGGGCGCGGGGAACTGCGCGACCAGCCACTACGAAAGCCGCAGCCTGCGGACGCCGGACAGGGGCACCCCCTACCCAGTACAGGCGGGGGCCGGACGGCCTACCCCCGCAGGGCTGGCGCCTCAGTCGGCGGGCGCTCCTTGCGCAAGAACGCCGCGCGCAGCGCATGGTGCGGGGCTGCCGGGTCGAAGAGAACGCGGTGCATCGCGGCCAGCTCCCGGTCGCGGTAGGCGGCCAGCGGCTCGGTGGCCTCGTCGCGGGCGCGGTTGGTCTTCTTCACCGCGAGCCGCTGATGGGTGGCCGGGTCCTCGGCGAGCGCCGCCGCCAGCTCCGCGATCCGCGGCGCGAACCCACTCGGTGAGGTCGGCAGCACCCGGTCAACCAGCCCGATCCGGCGCGCGGTGGCAGCGCTCATCGGTTCGGCGTCCCGCATCAGCGCCTCGGTGATCTCAGGTCCGACGCGGCGCGGCAGTGTGTACGTCCAGAACTCCGAACCTGGCAGGCCCATGAGCCGGTAGTGCGGATTGAGGACCGCGCCTGCCCTGCACCACACCTCGTCGGCGGCGGCGGCCAGCATCGCACCGCCGGCTGCCGCATTGCCGCCCAGCGCGGCCACCACCAGCCGGTCGGTGGTGGTCAGCACCGCCTCGACCACGTCGTCGATGGCCTGGATGTTGGCCCAGCCCTCGGCGGCGGAGTCCCGGGCCGCCTCGATGACGCCGAGGTGGATGCCGTTGGAGAAGAAGTCCCGCGCGCCGCCCAGCACCACCACGCGGGTCGGCCGGGTGCACGCGTACCGGTAGGCGGCCAGGAGCCGCCGGCACTGCACCGTACTCATCGCCCCGCCGGGAAAGGAGAAACGGACGAACCCGACGCCGTTCCGCTCCCGGTAGCGGATCTCGGTGTGCGTCAGCCGCTCGGGCGCGAGTTCGAGCGGCGCCGGCCGCTCCGGTACGTCCGGGAGCCGGCTGCCCAGCGCCAGCGTCGCGGGGAGCTTGAACGTCCTGCGGCCGTCGGCCGAGCGGCGTGGCCGCAGCTGCGGGATCCACACCGCACCGTCGACCGTCGCCCGGCAGATCGCCCCAGCGCGGGTGGCGAGGATCTCGCCCGGGGTGCCGTGCAACTGGTCCTCGGCGTGCCCGCCGTGCAGGAACCACTCCTCGCCCAGCAGCTCGTCCAGCACGCCGGGCTGCGAGTCGGCGGCGCGCAGGGTCCGCAGTACGTCGAGCGTCCGGAAGGTCTGCCAGTCGATACGGCGCTCGGCCTGGCGCAGCCGTGGCGCGGCCGACCGCTCGATGTCGTCCTGCGCACGGGGCCGGTACCCGTCGGCGGCGAACCGGGCCACGGCGTTCCGGAGCGCTTCGAGCGCGGCGTCGGCCACCTCGCCCCGGTACAGGTCGCTCTTGCTGATCCCCTCTGGGAGGGTGCACTCCGCCGAGGCCCAGACGGCTCCGGCGTCCAGCTCGGCCTCGGCCTGGAGCACGGTCACCCCCCAGTGGATGCGGGCCTTGTGCACGGCCCGGTCGAGCGAGGAGGGGCCGCGGTCACCCGGCGGGCCCGGATGCACGATCAGGCAGGTCAGCCGCGACCACACGTCCCGCGGCACGGTGGTCCGCAGCATCGGCGCGACCACCAGGTCCGGGGCGTGCCGGTCCACCGCGTGACGCACCTCGTCGCCGTCGCGGACCACCTCGGTGGCGACGGTGTGGCGGGCGTCCCGCAGTTCGGCCTGGACACGTTGGGTCAGACTGTTGAAGGCGCTCGCGATGAGCAGGATCCGCACCACGACCTCCTGGTGATGGTTCGTTCGTGTGCTTCGGGGCTCGACTCGGCACATACGGCTCAGCAGTTACGGCTCGGCAGCCGCGGCTCTCAGCAGATCCGGGGGAGCTGTTCGCCCAGCGGCAGGTCCACCACCCGGGTGCCGCCCAGGCCGGTACGGGCCACGACCATCCCGGGGTGGTCCGGGACGCACTCGCCGATCACCGCCGCCTCCGCACCGAGCGGATGGCGGCGCATCGCGGCGAGCACGGCGTCCGCCTCCGCACGCGGTACGAACGCCAGCAGCTTGCCCTCGTTCGCCACGTACATCGGGTCCAGCCCCAGCATCGAGCAGGCGGCGGCGACCTGTTCGGGCACCGGGACAGCGCGCTCCTGGAGGACGACGCCGACCGAGGCGGCCGCCGCGATCTCGTTGAGGGCTGCGGCGACACCGCCGCGGGTGGGGTCGCGGAGCACGTGCAGCTCGCGGGTGACGGTCAGCATGTCCGCCACCAGACCGCCCAGGGCCGCGCAGTCGCTCTCGATGCCGACCTCGAACCCCAGCCCCTCGCGCCGGCTCAGCACCGCGACCCCGTGCAGACCGATCGCTCCACTGACGATGACCACATCGCCGGGCGCAGCGCGCTGCGGGCGGATGTCGACGCCGTGCGGGATCACCCCGATCCCGGCGGTGTTCAGATAGACACCGTCGCCGCGCCCCGCCTCCACGACCTTGGTGTCCCCGGTGGCCACCTCGACCCCAGCCGTACGGGCCGCCGCGCCCAGCGCCTCGGCGATCCGCGTCACCGACCCGACCTCCACACCCTCCTCCAGGATGAAGCCGCAGGAGAGATAGGCGGGCCGTGCTCCGCTCATCGCCAGGTCGTTGACGGTTCCGTTGACCGCCAGGTCGCCGATGCTGCCGCCGGGGAAGAACAGCGGCCGCACCACGAAGGAGTCGGTGGAGAACGCCAGCCGGGCCCCGTCGATCTCCAGCGCCGCGGAGTCGGCGAGGGTCGAGAGCGCGCGTCCCCCGAACGCGGGCGCGAAGACGTGCTCCACCAACTCCGCCGAGAGCGCGCCGCCCCCGCCGTGGCCCATCACGATCCGCTGCCCGCCGCGCAGTGGTGCCGGGCAGGTCCAGCCGGAGAAGTCGGGTGCGGGGCGGGCGGCGCCGTCCGCTTCGGCGTCGGGGCCGGCGTCCGCCGCCGGCTCGATGGCCTCGGTGCTAGTCAAGGGTGCTCGCCTCCAGTGGCGCGGTCGTCGGTCCGCCGAGCCGGCGGTAGAGGTAGTAGGCGGCGCAGGCACCCTCGCTGGAGACCATCGTGGCGCCGAGCGGGCTGCGCGGGGTGCAGACGGTGCCGAACGCCTCGCACTCGTGCGGCTTCAGCAGCCCTTGCAGCACCTCGCCGCTGCGGCAGGCCGCGGGCTCCCGGGTGGTGATGCCGCCGACGCTGAAGCGGTACTCCGCGTCGTACTCCCGGTAGCGTGGCGCCAGCCGCCAGCCGCTCTCCGGGATGACGCCGATGCCGCGCCAGCCGCGGTCGGTGGTGGTGAACACCTCGTCCAGCATCGCCCTGGCCGCCGGGTTGCCCTGAGCCACGACCGCGCGCGGATAGGCGTTCTCGACCGTGTGCCGGCCCGCCTCCAGCTGCCGTACACCGCGGCGTACGCCCTCCAGGATGTCCAGCGGCTCGAACCCGGTGACGACGATGGGCACCTCGAAGCGCTCCGCCAGCGCCGGATACTCCTCGGTGCCCATCACGCTGCACACATGTCCGGCCGCCAGAAAAGCCCGCACCCGGCAGTCCGGCGCGCTCATGATGGCCTCGATGGCGGGCGGTACCCGCACGTGGGAGACCAGCAGACTGAAGTTGCGCAGCCCCAGCTTCGCCGCCTGGTGCACAGCCATGGCGTTGGGCGGGGCGGTGGTCTCGAAGCCGATGCCGAAGAAGACGACCTCGCGGTCCGGGTTCTCCCGCGCGAGGGTCAGCGCGTCCAGCGGTGAGTAGACGACGCGCACGTCACCGCCCTCCGAACGGACCTGGAACAGATCCCTGCCGGTCCCCGGCACCCGCAGCATGTCGCCGAACGAGCAGAAGATCACCTCCGGCCGGGACGCGATCTCCAGCGCCTTGTCGATCAGTTCGAGCGGGGTCACACACACCGGGCACCCGGGGCCGTGGATCAGCTCGACCTCGTCGGGCAGCAGCTGGTCGATGCCGTGCCGGATGATGGAGTGCGTCTGTCCGCCGCACACCTCCATCAGCGCCCAGGGCCTGGTGACGGTGGCGTGGATGTCCTCCAGCAGCCGTTCGGCCAGCTCCGGGTCCTGGAACTCGTCGAGGTACTTCACAGCCGTACCTCCCGCCGTGCCTCGTCGCCGGGCGGCTGTGCGCCACCGGGCCGCGGTACGTCCTCGGCCCGCTGTGCGTCCTCCGCCGCCTGCCAGGGATCGCCGAACTCCTCCTTCAGCAGCCCGAGGTTCGCGAACAGCTCGAGGGTCTGCCGCGCCGACTCCTCGTCCAGCCGTTGCAGCGCGAAGCCGACGTGGACGATCGTGTATTCGCCGACCCGCAGGTCGGGCACGTACTCCAGACACACCTCCTTGACCACGCCGCCGAAGTCGACGGACGCCATCCGGGTGCCGTCACGCTCCTCGATCCGCAGGACCTTGCCGGGTACCGCCAGACACATGGCCTCTCCTCATCGACGGTGGATCAGTGCGCCGCTGAACCGGCCGGCGGCGGGGAACTTGCCCTGCGTGCGGTCCCGCCCGCCGTCTCGCGTGCCGCGACCATGAGCTGCCCCAGGGCCAGCCCGCCGTCCCCGGGCGGGACCAGCCGGTGCCGCAGCACCGTGAAGCCGTCGGCGCGCAGCCCGCTGAGGCAGGCTTCGGACAGCAGCGCGTTGGCGAACACACCGCCGCTCAGGGCCACCGTGTCGACCCCGTACCGCTCGCGCGCCGCCGCGCAGGTACGGCGGACCAGCGCCGCGACGGCCGCGTGGAAGCGCGCCGCGATCACCTGCCGCGCAACCCCCGCGCGCAGCTCGTCGACCACGGCGGCAAGCAGCGGCCCGGGATCGGCCAGCAGCGCGCCGTCCGCACCCCCAGGGCGCAGCGGAAAGGCATAGTCCCCCTCTTCACCGCGCGCCGCAGCAGCCGCCGCCTCCAGTTCGATCGCCGCCTGCGCCTCGTAGCCCGCCCGATGGCAGACCCCCACCAGCGAGGACACCGCGTCGAAGAGCCGCCCCATGCTGGAGGCGGGCACACAGCCGATGCCGCGCTCCAACTGGCGCTCCAGCACGCGCCGTTCGGCATCCGGGCAGGCCGCCACGCACGGCAGGTCCGCATCCCACGGGAGCTCCGCGGCCCACAGCCGGGCCAGCGCAGTGCGGTAGGGACGGCGGACGGCGGCGTCCCCGCCGGACAGCGGCGCATACCGCAGATGCGCGAACCGGGTGAAGCCGTCGTAGTCCGCGAGCAGGAACTCACCGCCCCACACAGCGCCGTCGTCGCCGTACCCGGTCCCGTCGAAGGCGACGCCGAGCACGGTCCGGGAGCCGTCCAGCCCGTGCTCGGCCAGGACGGAGGCGATATGGGCGTGGTGGTGCTGGACGCGGCGCAGCGGCCGGCCGCCCGCGTTCCGTTCCGCCCACCGCGCCGACCGGTACCCGGGGTGGCGGTCCGCGACCAGCAGCTCGGGGGTGACCCCGGTGATGCCCTCCAGCTGCCGCTCGGCGCGCCCGAAAGCCCGCAGTGTCGCGAGGTCGTCCATGTCGCCGATGTGGGCCGACAGCCAGGCGTGCCGCCCCTGGCCGAGGCAGAAGGTGTTCTTCAGATCCCCGCCGACCGCCAGCGTGGGCCGTACCGGCACCGGAAGGGTGAGCGGCAGCGGTGCGTACCCGCGCGAGCGGCGTACCGGCAGCTCCTGGCCCGCGCAGACACGTACCACCGAGTCGTCGCACGGCACCTGGACGGGCCGGTCGTGGGTGAGGAAGGCGTCCGCGAGATGCGCCAGCCGCTCCAGTGCCTCCTCCTCGCCGGTGACGATGGGTTCGCCGCCGAGGTTGCCGCTGGTCAGCACCAGCAGCCGCGGTCCCGGCGGGTCGTCGGGAAGCCCGCCCAGGAGCAGATGGTGCAGCGGGGTGTAGGGAAGCATGACGCCCAGATCGGGGCTCCCGGGTGCCACAGCGGCGGCGAGCGCGGGCCCGCCGACGGCAGCCTGCGCACGCCGGCGCAGCAGCACGATCGGGCGGCGGCTGCCTGTCAGCAGCGCACGCTCGGCCGGTCCGACGACGGCGAGGTGTTCGATGTCGGCCACCGCGCGGGCCAGCACCGCGAACGGCTTGTCCCCGCGTGCCTTGCGATGGCGCAGCAGCCGCACGGCTTCCTCGTTGCCCGCGTCACACGCCAAGTGGTAGCCGCCCAGCCCTTTCACCGCCACGACGGCGCCGCCCGCCAGCAGCCGCCGGGCCTCCGCGACCGGGTCGCCGGGGAGTTCGGTCCAGCCCGGATCCGGCGCAGCGGGCACCAGCAGCCGGGCGCGCGGCCCGCAGTCGTGACAGGAGACCGGCTGGGCATGGAAGCGCCGGTCGGCCGGATCGTCGTACTCGCGGGCACACCGCTCGCACATCGCGAACCGCGCCATCGTGGTGTTGGCCCGGTCGTAGGGCAGGCCGGTGACGATGGTGAAGCGCGGCCCGCATTCGGTGCAGGTGAGGAAGGGGTGCCGGTAGCGGCGGTCCCCGGGGTCGGTCATCTCCCGCAGACACGCCTCGCAGGTGGCGGTGTCCGGCGCGACCAGCGTGCGGCGCGCCCCGCCCGAGCGGGAGGCGACGATACGGAAACCCGAGGTGCCCAGCGGAGGCAGCGGCTGGTGCGTCACCGACTCGACGACGGCCAGCGGTGGCGCCTCGGCCCCGACCCGCTCCCGGAAGGCGGCGACCGCCTCCCAGGCGCCCTCCACCTCGGCCACCACGCCCTCTCCGGTGTTGGTGACATGGCCGGAGAGCCCCAGCCGCCCGGCGAGCGCGTACACATACGGGCGGAACCCCACGCCCTGCACCACGCCCCTGATCTCGACGCGGCTGCGCCCCGCGGTGGATGTGCCGGTGGCCTCGGAGACCTCAGCCTTGGACATGCGCGTGCTCTTCGGCCTGCGGGTGCGGGTGCGAGTGCGGCGTCGGCTGACGGGCCATCACCGGCCGGTGCGCGGCGGCACCCTCCCGCACCGCAAGCGCCCGCTCCAGCAGCACGCCCAGGTTCAGCCCGCTCCGTACCGAGGTGGCGACGACCTCCACGCCGGGGTTGACCTGCCGTACGTTGGCGAGGAACGCTTCCCGGTCGAAACCGGCCGGCTGCGCCAGATCCTGCTTGGTGACGACGACCAGCTGCGCCAGCCCGAAAGCCGTGGGGTACTTCAGCGGCTTGTCCTCGCCCTCGGTGACCGAGGCCAGCACCACACGCAGCGATTCGCCCAGGTCGTAGGAGGCAGGGCACACCAGGTTGCCCACGTTCTCGACGAACAACAGCCGTGTCCCCTCGGGCAGCCATCCGCTCAGATGCCCGGCGAGCATGTCCGCCTCCAGGTGGCACAGCCCGTCGGTGAGCACCTGCTTGACGGGCGCCCCGGAGCGCGCCAGCCGTCGTGCGTCGTTCTCGGTGGCCAGGTCCGCGGTCAGCGCGGCCGCCGGCACACCCCGCTCCCGCGCCAGCCGCAACTCCGCCTCCAGCAGCGCCGTCTTGCCGCTGCCCGGGCTGGAGAGCAGATTGACGACGGCTGTCCCACGCGCGGTCAGCTCGGCGCGCAGCCGCTCGGCGCGGCCGTCGTTCCGCGCCAGCACGGCCTGTTGCAGATCGGCGAGGCGGCACATGGCTTCACAGCTCCTCAAGGGCTAGGGCACGCCGCGAGCCGGTGGCCCACCGCACGGTGGCGATCCGCAGCTCACGGCCGGACAGCAGCTCGGTACGGGAGTCGCCGCACCGCTCGCAGCACAGCCGCGGCGGCATGCCCGTGGCCCACTCATCCGTGCAGGACGTACACCGTGCGCGCCCCGGCACGTGCTCGGTCACCAGCTCGGCGCCGGCCAGCACGGTGCCTTCGCAGGCGAGACCGAACGAGAAACGCAGTGCTTCGGGGACGACGCCGGCGAGCTCGCCCACGCGCAAGGTGACCGCCTCGACGCCCACGGCGTCGTGTGCCCGTGCCGCATCCTCGACCTGGCAGACCACTGCCATCGCGATGGACATCTCGTGCATCGGTCACTTCCCCTGCGCGGTGCGGACCAGGCTGCGGCCCGCACCATTACAGGGGCGCCGACGGCCGCCCCTTCGCCGCCACGCCGCTGTCCGGCGCGGCCGTCCGCCGTTCGGCCGCCCCGCCTTGCGGGGCGCCCGGGGGTCCGTCCTCCAGCAGCCGCAGCACCAGCTCCACCGCCTCGTCAGCGGCGGCGGCCACCGGCGGGCTGAGCCCGATGCCCTCCGCCAGCTCGGCGGGTTCGCAGCCGACGACGAACACCCGTCGGGGCACGCAGCCGCCGATGCCCTCGCGCAGCGTCTCCAGCAGAGCGAGCACGGCATCCGGCGACATACGGTGCCCGTCCACCACCGGCACCCCGGCCGGCGCCGCACGGTCCTGCCCGGTCACCTCGATCAGCCGCACCGTGCCGGGCGCGCCGCCGCGGTGCACGGCGTCCACCAGGACCAGCGTGTCGCAGCCGTCCAGCACTTGGTAGGCCAGGTGGATGCCCCGCACGCCGATGTCGAGGAGCTCGACGGACGCGGGCAGCGGGTGGCGGGCCAGCCGCTGCCCGCGTCCATCGACAGCTCCTCGACTGTCGTACCCGACGCGCCCGCCGCCCGTACGCGGTCCCACGTACGGCCCGCACTCTGCCCGAGCCCCCCGTCACGCGCGGGCGTACGGAAGAGCTCACTCACCGCCTCGGTGGTGGGCGCGGATTCCGCTGCGGATTCCGGTGCGGATTCCGGTTCGGACGCCGACGTAGGGGCGGGTGAAGGTTCCGGTGCGGGTGCGGGTGCGGGTGCGGGTGCGGGTGCGAGGGCGGATGCGGGTGCGGACTCCGGTGCCGGTGCCGGGCGGGGCGCGGGTGCTTCGGGGCGGGCTGCCGGTGCCCGAGTTGCCGCCGCCCGGCTGGTCGCTGTCGCCCGGGTGGCCCTCGCCGGGGTGACGGAGCCGACCGGGCGCGGGGTGCGGTTGACCTTGCGGTGCTTGCGTCCTTTCTGCCGCTTGCTCATCGCGCGCCCGCCTCTCCGTGGTGCAGCGGTGTTGCCAGGGACGGAAGGGGGTGTCGTTGTGCAGTGATCATGTGAGGGTTAACGAACGACCCCGCCCCGAGTCGATCCGCCGATCGGGGCTAGCCGGGGCCCGCGGTACTGCTCCGGGGTTCCAGGGCGGTGCGCAGGACCACCGTCTGGAGGGGTTTGGCGGAACCGGCGATGCGTTCCTGGAGGAGTGTCGCGGCGGCCTCGCCCAGGTCGTAGGCGGGCAGATGGACGGTGCTCAGCGACGGGCGGACCAGGGAGGCCCAGGGCACGTCGCCGAAGGAGAGGACACCGAAGGCCGGTGGTTCGATGCCCGCCTCGTGCAGCGCCCGCAGCGCGCCGACGGTCATCAGATTGTTGGCCACGAAGACCGCGTCCGGCGGTATGCGAAGGCCGAGCAGCTCCTTCATCGCCGTATAGCCGCCCTCTTCGCGGAAGTCGGCGTGCCGCGTGTGGGCGCGGATCCAGTCGTCGGACACGTCCGCGTCGCGCAGTGCCGCGCGGTAGCCCGCCAGGCGGTCCTCCGACGTCGAGGCGCCCGCCGGGCCCGTCACACAGGCGATCCTGCGGTAGCCCCGCTCCAGCAGATGGGCCGTGGCCTCCTCGGCGCCGTGCTGGTTGTCGACCATCACCGCGTCCACCTGCGCTGCCCGCGGCCGGCGGTCGACCGCGACCACGGGCATACCGCGGGCCGCCAGCGCCGAGAGATCGGTGCGTTTACGGGACGCGGCGGCCACCACGACACCGGCCATCTGCTCGGCGAGGGCGACTTCCAGGTAGCGGCGCTCCTTGTCCACGTCCTCGTCGGTGTTGCAGAGGACGACGGAGAGATTGGTGCGCTGCGCCGCGTCCTCCACCCCGCGGGCGAGAGCGGTGAAGAACGGGTTGGCGATGTCGGGGATCAGCAGGCCGATGACGCTGGCCCGCTGGACGCGCAGGGAGCGGGCGACCCGGTTGGGCGAGAAGCCGAGCGCGTCGGCCGCCTCGCGCACCCGCCGCGCGCGGTCCGCGGTGACCCGGCCCCCGTTGAAGACGCGGGAGACCGTCGCGGGGGAGACCCCGGCGGCGCGCGCCACATCGCTGATGGTTGCCACCGGTCTCCCTCACTTTCGCCGCCGAGTGCACTCTACTGTGCCTGAAATGGATTTCAACCGGTCGCCGGGACAACCTCCCGCCGCGCGGCGGCGATTGTGGCAAGACGCAGGTACATCGGCGTAGCTACGAGAAGAAATCGATTTCTCCCCGTCCCTCGAGCCCCCCGAGGACCCGCAGGGAGGACCCGCCGCTTCAGGGCAGCAGGCCGTGCCGACGCGCGGTCGCCACCGCGTGGTGGCGACTGTGGACGCCGAGCTTACGGGTGGCGCTGCGCAGATACGCCTTGACCGTCTCCGGCTCCAGGTCCAGGTACTGGGCGGCCTCGGCGTTGGTGCAGCCGAGGGCGACGTACGAGAGGACGTCGAGTTCGCGCGGCGTCAGGCGCGGGCGGTCCGCGCCCTGGCCGGCGTCCTGCGGTGCACCGGGGCCGGTCCCGGTCCCGGTCTCGATCCCGGCGCGCAGGAACCTGTCGCAGGCGTGCCGCAGCCTGTCGCGCAGCGCCGTGTCCTCGATCTGCTGGGCGATGCCGCGCAGTTCGGCGTGCAGGTCCCGCAGCGCGTCGAGCCCGGGAGCCGAGGGTTCGGCGGCGGGGGCTTCGGCGGCGGTCTCCAGCAGCCGCACGCGCCGGGCCACCTCGTCGCGTACGGCGATCTCGCTCGCCAGCCGCCGTGCGGCGCTCATCAGCGCAGCGGTCGTACGGTCCCCCAGCGGCGCCGCGTCGCGGGTGGCGGCGTAGAGCACGCCCCGCACCCCGCCCTGCACGGTCACCGGTGCGGCCACTATCGCGCGGATGCCCTCACGGCGCACGGGGCTGTCGTAGTCGTGGGTGATCGTCGTCGCCGGTACATAGTCGTTGACCGCGTACGGGCGGTGGTGCGCGAGGACGTAGCCGCCCAGCCCCCGGCCCGGGACCACCCGCAGGCCGCGCATGGAGTCGGTCAGCGTCCCGGCGAACTCCGTCAGGCGCAGCGCCCCGTCGGACACCTCGCCGCCGAAGACCGTGCGCACACCCGTGTGGTGCCGCGCCAGGCTGAGGGCGTGCCGGAACGCGTCGGTGTCGTCCGGCCGCAGCGGGGGCCGGGGGAAGGGCACCGGCCCGCCGAGGGAGCGGGCGTGGGAACGGGAACGGTCGGGTGAAGGCAACCTCGACTCCTCCCTGCGGAACGGCGATCAGTCGGCGATCAGTTAGGTGGCGTGGTCTCATCGGGGCCGGTGCGGGGTGCCAGGCCCAGCAGTTCGATCGACTTCTCCCGCATCTCGACCTTGCGTACCTTGCCCGTCACGGTCATCGGGAAGGCGTCGACCACATGCACATAGCGCGGGACCTTGTAGTGGGCGAGCCTGTCGCTGCAGAACCCGCGTACGTCCTCGGCCGTGAGCGGTGCCGCACCCTCCCGCATCCGTATCCACGCCATCAGTTCCTCACCGTAGCGCTCGTCGGGCACCCCGACGACCTGCGCGTCGAGGACATCGGGATGGGTGTACAGGAACTCCTCGATCTCCCTGGGATAGATGTTCTCGCCGCCGCGGATGACCACGTCCTTGATCCGGCCCGTGACACTGACGTACCCGTCGGCGTCCATCACCGCCACGTCCCCGGTGTGCATCCAGCGCGCCGCGTCGACGGCCTGCGCTGTGGCCTCGGGCTGTTCCCAGTAGCCGAGCATCACCGAGTAGCCGCGGGTGCACAGTTCGCCGGGCTCGCCGCGAGGCAGGCAGCGGCCGGTCTCCGGATCGACGATCTTGACCTCCAGGTGTGGGCCGACCCGGCCCACGGTCGCCACCCGTCGCTCGACCGAGTCGTCGGCGCGGGTCTGGGTGGACACGGGGGAGGTCTCCGTCATGCCGTAGCAGATCGACACCTCGGCCATCCCCATCCGCTCGATGACCTGCTTCATCACCTCGACCGGGCACGGCGACCCGGCCATGATGCCGGTGCGCAGGCTGCTCAGGTCGAAGGAGGCGAAGTCGGGGTCGGCCAGCTCGGCGATGAACATCGTCGGCACCCCGTAGAGCGCGGTGCAGCGCTCCTGCTGCACCGCGCGCAGGGCAGCCTTCGGCTCGAAGGCGGCGGACGGGATCACCATGCACGCGCCGTGGCTGGTGGCCGCCAGATTGCCCATCACCATCCCGAAGCAGTGGTAGAAGGGCACCGGCAGGCAGATGCGGTCGGCCTCCGTGTAGCTGCACAGCTCGCCGACGAAGTAGCCGTTGTTGAGGATGTTGTGGTGGGAGAGGGTGGCGCCCTTGGGGAAGCCCGTGGTGCCGGAGGTGTACTGGATGTTGACCGGGTCGTCGGCGGAGAGGGTGGCGGCGATGCCGTCCAGCACCGTACGGCTACGCGGACCCTCCTGCGCCCGGCCGGAGGCGAGCAGCTCGGCCCACCCTCCCCCGGAGTCCGTCCGGGAGGTGTCGCCGTCGCCGATCAGCACCACGTCCGTCAGGGCCGGGCACTCGCCGCGCACCTGCTCGATCATCGCCGCGTAGTCGGAGCCCTTGTGACTGCGGGCGGCGACGAGGGTGCGGATGCCCGCCTGACCGAGCACGTAGCCCAGTTCGTGCGCCCGGTAGGCGGGGTTGATGTTGACGAGGATCGCGCCGAGCTTCGCCGTCGCGTACTGCACCAGCGTCCACTCCGGACAGTTGGGAGCCCAGACGCCCACCCGGTCGCCCTTGCGGATGCCCAGTCCGTGCAGACCGAGGGCGAGCGCTTCGACGTCGGCGGCGAACTCCCGGTAACTCCACCGCCGTCCGCTGCCCACGTCCACCAGCGCGTCGCGGTCCGGGTGCATGGCGACGGTGCGGTCCAGGTTCTCCCCGATGGTGTCGCCCAGCAGCGGGGTCGTCGACGGTCCTGAGGCGTAACTGCGCTCGGCGCGGTGCGCACGGTGCGGTGCGGATGCGGGCACGGTGGGCCTCCACGAGGTCTGCCGGGTGTCGTGCGTCACACATACCGGCCGTACGAACCGGCCCGCTACCCCCGGCCGGGGGTAGCGGGCCGCCGCGCCGGGCCGGAAACCGGTCGTGGTCCGCCGCCGGATCGTCTTGGCTGACGATCGGCACAGACCGACGAACGGCACAGACCACCAACGGCACAGACCACGAACGATCCGGAACAGGATGCGGAGAATCATGAAGATCGCGGTGACCACACCCACCGGGCACGTTGGCTCACGCGTCGTCCAGCTGCTGCTCCAGGCCGGGGTCCGCCCCACTCTGCTGGTACGCGACCCGGCCCGGCTGGCGGCGGACGTGCGCGAGCGCGCGGATGTCGTCCGCTGCGACCAGGGCGACGGGGACGCGGTCGTACGGGCCACGGAGGGCGCCGAGGCGCTGTTCTGGGTGGACCCGCCGACCGGCGACGAGGACCCGGTGGCCGGGTACGCCAGGATGGGTGCGAACGCGGCGCGGGCAGTGCGCGAGAACGGCATCGGCCGCACCGTCTTCCTCAGCAGCGGCGGCGCCGAGCTGCGGTCGGGTGCGGGGGAGATCGACGGGCTCGGCCGTACCGAGGAGCTGCTGGACGCGACCGGGGCGACGGTGCTCCACCTGCGCTGCGGCTTCTTCTACACCAACCTGCTGGGCGAGGTGGCCACGCTGCGCGAGGACGGCGTGCTGCGTACGACGCTGCCGCTGGACCACCCGATGCCCTGGGTCGACCCGCGCGACATCGGTGACGTCGCCGTCGCCCGGCTGCTGTCGGGCGCCTGGAGCGGACGGCAGGTCCAAGCGGTGCACGGCCCCGAGGATCTGACCTATGTGCAGGCGGCCGCTGTGCTCGGCGCCGTGCTCGGTCGCCCGGTACGTGCCGAGCGGATCTCCGACGACGACCTGCGCGCGACACTGCGGGCAGCCGGGCTGGGGGACAAGCAGGTGGAGGGCTTCGTGGGGATGTCGGCGTGGATGCGGGACGGCTTCGAACCGGAGGACGCCAGGACGCCGCTGACCACCACGCCCACCACGCTGGGCTCCTGGGCCTGGGAGCAGCTGCGCCCCTTGCTGTGAGCCCGGAGCGGCTCGCGGACCGAACGGGTGAATCTCGGCGCCCGCACCCCGGCAGGCTCAGGGGTCGCGGGTGCCTCCGCCGCCCTGTCCTGCCCTCCCGTTTCACCATGACAGTGCGGAAATGTACTCAAATGGGAGAATCGCCACGACAGGGCGCCGGCTCTGCGTACGCGTCGGACGGACAGGGACAGGGAGGGCAGGGTGGGCGGCCCCGCGGATGGACTGGGCAGAGTGCCGTATGTGGCACCGCCGCTGCTGCTGCTCGGCGGTGTGGCGGCGAACGTGTTCGGCCCCAAGCCGTACTACGGGCTGCCGCTGCTGGCCTGCACCTCGATGGTGGCGGGCATGAGCTACTCCTTCCGGTCCAGCGCGCTGTTCGCGTTCGCGGCATGCCTGGCGGCGGCGGGCGCGGCCGGATACGCGGGCCGCGACCAGCCGGAACTGCTCACCGATGTGGCCGCGGTGCTGGTCGTCAGTCTCGTCGGACTGTGGATCAAGTGGCTCGTCGACCGGCAGGGCCGCAATCTGGCCGTCGCACTGAACGTCGCCGAGGCGGCGCAGCGTGCGGTGCTGCCCGCGCCGCCCACCGACGTGGGGCCGCTCACGGTGGCCGACCGCTATGTGGCTGCCCAGATCGGCGCCGCGATCGGCGGTGACCTGTACGCGCTCCAGGAGACCCCGTTCGGCATCCGGGCGATGATCGGCGACGTGCGCGGCAAGGGGCTGCCCGCCGTCTCCGCCGTCTCGGTCGCGGTGGGCGCCTTCCGCGAGGCCGCCGAACACGCCCCGACCCTGCACGACCTGGCCGACCGGCTCGACCGGGCCCTGGACCGGGAGGGCGAGCGGCGCCGGGACACGGATGACGACATCGAGGGGTTCGTCACCGCGCTGCTCGTCCAGATCCCGCCCAGCGGCGACACGATCACCGTGCTCAACCGGGGCCATCCGCCGCCCTATCTGCTGCACGGCGGCGGCGTCACCTGTCTGGAGCCGACCCACCCCGAACTGCCGCTCTCCACCGGGCTCGTCTCCCCGAACGGCGCGCCCGTCGAGGAGACCTTCCCGTTCGCACCCGACGACTCGCTGGTGCTGGTCACCGACGGGGTCACCGAGGCCCGCAACGCCGAGGGCGAATTCTTCGACGTACAGCGGGGGCTCGGCGGCACCGGACTGCGCCGCGCGGACGAACTGGCCGACGCGCTGGTGAAGGCGGTCACCGAGTGGACCGGAGGCCAACGGCAGGACGACATGGCGGTGTTGGTGCTCACCCGCGGTATGTGAGGGGGGCTTCCCGGCTGTCTGTCATCGGTGGTGTCCGATGTCTTGACCGTGGACGGACAGTGGTTAAAGTCTAGACCAATCGGATGCCCCCACCGGGACCGGCCGATGTGTGCCTGGGTGTGCCGGTCCTGCCGCCGAAGGAGTTGACATGCACAAGAAAAGGAAGTTGGCCGCGCTCATCGGTGCCGGACTCTCCCCCCTGCTCGTCCTCGGCCTCTCCGTGACCCCCGCCAGCGCCCATGGGTACGTCAGCGACCCGGCCAGCCGGCAGGCCCAGTGCGCCGCCGGAGTCGTCGAGTGCGGCTCCATCAAGTACGAGCCGCAGAGCGTCGAGGGTCCCAAGGGGCTCCAGGACTGCGCGGGCGGCCACGACGAGTGGGCCGAGCTGCGCGACGACAACCACGGCTGGAACGTGGCCGACGTCGGCAAGTCCGCGACCTTCAACTGGACGCTGACCGCGGCACACCGCACGACCACCTGGCAGTACTTCATCGACGGCCAGAAGATCGCGGAGTTCGACCAGGGCGGCGAGCAGCCGCCGTCGCAGCTGTCGCACAACGTCGACTTCGGCAACCACTCGGGCCGGCAGACCGTGCTGGCGGTGTGGAACGTCGCCGACACCGCGAACGCGTTTTACGCGTGCGTCGACGTGAACATTGGTTGAGGTTCGCCTTGAAGGTGCCTCTCGCTGCCGTTTCCGCGGTGGCGAGGGGCGCCTTTGTTGGTTGTGGGCTGTACAGCGTTATAGGCCGTAGAGCCGCCTCGCCGTGCCGCCCGCGATCATTGCCGTCACTCGTTGCGCGTCCGACGGTGACCACTCGTCCCGTTCCACCCACTGTTCCGTCAGGTCGGTCATCGCCTCGCGGAAGAGACGGGCGCCGACCAGGTACAGCTCAGGGATGCCGTAGGCATCGGTGGAGAAGAGGAGTTTGCCGAACGGGGTGAGTTCGAGCAGCTCCACGAGCACCTGGCGGGCGCGGGCGCCGGTGTGGGTGAGGGTGAGGCCGAAATCGGCGTAGACGTGGGGGAAGACGGCGGCCAGATAGCCGGCGCCGCGGTGGTAGGGGTAGCAGTGGAGGAGGATCAGCGGGGCGCCGTAGGGGGCTGCCGCGCGGATGAAGTCGGTCAGCAGCAGTGGATCGCAGCGGTCCAGGCGCAGGTCCGGGTCGCCGAAGCCGGTGTGCAGCTGGAGGGGGAGCCCGGTCCGTACGGCCGACCACAGCAGATGCCGCTCCAATACGGGGTCGGAGAGCCTGCCGCCCTGCACCCGGGAGGCCAGCCAGCGGTCGGCCGCGGCGTAGATCTCCGAGGTGCCGGGAGGCGCGGGGTCGAGGTCCAGGCCGCAGCGGTAGGCGACCACGGACTTGAAGCCGCGTGCCGTGCGGGCCGCTTCGCGTACGCCGTCGGAGACCTCGGCCAGAAAGGTGTGGGTGTCGCGCGCGGTGTCCGCAGCCCGCTCGGCCAGCCGTTCCAGACGGACGATCTCGTGGGCCTCCGCGGACGCCGTCTCGGCCAGCTCGCCCGGGGTGAGCAGCGGGCCGGGCAGCCCGGTGTCCACGAGGAACGCGGAGATACCGCTGGCGCGCAGCAGCCTGCCGGTCACCTCCGTGGTGCCCAGCTCGGCACGCCGGCGCAGATACGCCGCCGGCTCGCAGTGCGGATCCAGGCCGAGCACCGGTGCGCAGCAGCGCCGTACGGCGAAGCCCAGCTGGGTGTCGAAGTAGCTGAATGGAGGGCCGGTCTCCTCCGCCGTGGCGCCGACGGCAGGGGCCGGGCGCCGCGGGACGTGGGCCTCCGTCAGATAGCCCTCGAACGCGGCCGGGTCGGGGCCGACCCGGAGCACTCCGTGGCAGTGCTGATCGATCAGCGGCGGGAACGCGGGCGCAGACGTCGGCATTCAGTACCTCCCCCGGGTCGCGGCGGCGATCTCCTGCTCGCTCGTTCCCTCGAACAGCTCGATCTCGCCCGCGCGCACCGCGCGAATGGCGCCGAACAGTGGTTCACCCAAGGCCGGGCGCAGCACCTGGGAGTTCTCGAAGTGTGCCAGTGCATCGCCGAGCGAGCCAGGCAGCGGCCGGGGCATGGGGTCCAACTGCACCGGGTCGCCCGTCACAGGTGCGGGCAACCGGGCGGCGGCCGGCTCTGCGCCGGTGAGCGTACCGAGACCGGCAAGCCCCGCCGCGATGACGCCGCCCACCAGCAGATACGGATTGGCCGCCGAGTCCACACACTTGACCTCGGCGTTCGCGCTGTCCGCGGCGGAACCGCTGCCCGCGATGAAGCGGAGCGCGGCCTCCCGGTTCTCCAGGCCCCAGCACTGGAAGGCGCCCGCCCAGCGGGACGGGCGCAGCCGCAGATAGCTGGCGAGGGAGGGGGCGCCGAGCGCCAGCAGCGCCGGCAGTTCCCGCAACACACCGGCCAGGAACGCCTCGCACTCCCGCGTCATCCCGAACGGCCCCTCGCCGCCCGCGCACAGATTGCGGCCGTCCCGCCACAGACTCAGATGCAGATGCCCCCCGCTGCCCACCCCGCCCGGGTCGACCACCGGCGCGAACGACGCGGTCAGCCCGTGCCGCAGCGAGACCGCGCGTACCGTCTCCCGCACCAGCACCGCCAGGTCGGCGGCGCCCACCGGGTCGGACGGTGCGACCGACACCTCGAACTGGCCCGCGGCGTACTCGGGGTGGATCTGGAGAACCTCGATCTCCTGCGCGGTGAGCGCCGCGAGGATGTCGCGCAGATAGTCCGAGGTCTCCACCAGCCTCGCCATGCCGTAGGCCGGGCCGCTCGTCGGATACACCGGCTCGCCGCCCGCTCCCGGCAGCGGGCCGCGCACGGCCACCCACTCGGTCTCGAACCCCGTACGCAGCTCGATGCCGTGCTCGGCCAGTGCCCGTTCGGCCATCCGCCGTGCGAATCCCCGCTGGCAGGCCGCGTACGGCCGGCCGTCCTGCTCGTAGCGGTCCACCGGCGCCCAGGCCCAGCCGGGCTGCGCCGAGAGCACCGTCAGCCGGTCCAGATCCGGAACCAGTCGCAGATCCCCGTCAGGGCCACCGATGTGCTCGCTGGCCGTCATGGAGTCGTCGACCAGATAGACGTCGAAGCACGGGGACATGCCCACGCCTGCGCCGACGGCCTGCGGCAGCCGGTTCGCCGGTACGGCCTTGACCCGGGTGAGCCCCGCGTTGTCCACCCAGGTGAGCGCCGTGCCGTGCACTCCGGCCAGGGTGAGCCGCTCCGCGGCGGCACGGGCCCGCTCCTGGGCGGGCCCGGGGTCCCGCTCCCGTCGATGGCCGGGTTGCCCCGTCTTGTCCGATGTGGTCCGCGCTGCCGTGTCCGTTTCGCCGGCCGGCGTCCGCCGTGTCGTTCCCATGCACGAGGCGTTTACTCCCCGTTCGCGATCAGGGCAAGTCGCCGTGCGCCGGGAGCCCTCAAGCCGCCCGGGATGTGCCAACGGCAACAAGCCTGGGTACGACGTGCCTGACTTCAGGGCTAGTTGGGCAGGTACCCCAATGAGGCCACATCGGAGCGGGGAGGGAAACTTGGAAGGTGGCGAGACCAATGCGGCTACGGTACGGGAGCAGCGGTATGCGCATCACTGACGTCACTGGCGGTGAGCCGGCCGCCAGAGACGCCGTGCAGAACGGTACGACGGAAGGGGGCGGCGCCTCCCCGGCGGTGCCCCGGATGGTGCTGGGGATCAGACTGCGGAGGCTGCGCGAGGCACAATACATATCCCGCCGGGAGGCCGCGGAGGCCATTCGGGTCACCCATCAGCGGATCCAGGATCTGGAGCAGGGCCGCATCGGCTGTGCCCTGCGGGACGTCGAGGACCTGCTCACCATCTACGGCGTCACGGACGAGAGCGAGCGCGCGGTACTGACCGCGCTGGCCCAGCAGGCCAACACGCCCGGCTGGTGGCACTCCTTCCAAGGGGTCGTGCCCCGCTGGCTGCACAGCTACCTGGGCCTGGAGCAGGCGGCCAGCGTGATCCGCACCTTCGAGGTGCAGTTCGTGCCCGGCCTCCTCCAGACCAGCGGGTACGCCCGCGCCGTCATCGAACTGGCCCACGGCGAGGAGCCCGAGGCGGGCATCCAGCGCCGTGTCGACCTGCGGATGCGGCGCCAGCAGATCCTCTACGGTCCCCGCGCCCCGCATGTGTGGGCCGTCATCGACGAGGCCGCGCTGCGCCGCCCCGTCGGCGGAGCCGCCACGATGCGGGCCCAGCTGCGGCATCTGAGCGCGATGAGCGAACTGCCGCATGTGACGGTGCAGATCATGCCGTTCAGCGCGGGCGGACACGCAGCAGCGGGTGGCCCCGTCACGCTGCTGCGGCTGCCCGAGAGCGAACTGCCCGACATCGTTTACCTGGAGCAGCTGCACAGCGCCACCTACCTCGAGGACGACGCCGACATCGAGGCGTACCGCCGCGTCACCGATCGTCTGGTGACCCGCTCGATGCCGCCGTCCCAGACCCGCGACATGCTGCGGCAGATCGCCGACGAGCTGCCGGACGAGTCGTCGGTGCGCGTCGCCAGCCACTAGGGCGTGACCGCAGCACTTGCGTACCCGGCATCGGGGCTGCGCTTGCCAGCCCTGCGCCTCTGGCGCAGACCTCCCAAGCACAGAGGGGGATGCGCCCCGTAAGGGGCGCGGGGAACTGCGCGACCAGCCAGAACGCACCCGCAGTCCGCGAACAGCGAGCAGGGGCACCCCGTGCCGGAACCCCGCAAAGTCAGCCCGCGTCGGGGAGGCGCTCGAAGATGGCGGTGAGGCCCTGGCCGCCGCCGATGCACATGGTTTCCAGGCCGTAGCGGGCGTCACGGCGCTGCATCTCGTGGGCCAGAGTCGTCAGGATGCGCGCGCCGGTGGCGCCCACCGGGTGGCCGAGGGAGATCCCGGAGCCGTTGACGTTGATCCGCTGCTCGTGGTCCCGTTCGGTCAGCCCGAGAGCGCGGGTGCAGGCGAGGACTTGCGCGGCGAACGCCTCGTTCAGCTCGATGAGGTCCATGTCCGCCAGTCCGAGCCCGGCCCTGGCGAGCGCGTCCCGGGTGGCCTGTACCGGGCCCAGGCCCATCGTCGCGGCGGGCACGCCTGCCCGGGCGAAGGAGACCAGCCGCACCAGCGGCCGCAGCCCGAGCCGCTCGGCGGTCTCCGCGCCGGTGACCAGGCAGGCGGCCGCCGCGTCGTTCTGGCCGCTGGCGTTGCCCGCGGTCACGGTGGCCTCCGGGTCCTCCCTGAGCCGTACGGGCCGCAGCCCGGCCAACTGTTCGGCGGTGGTGTCCGGGCGGGGGTGCTCGTCCGTGTCGATACGCGTCTCGCCCTTGCGGGTCCGTACGGTCACCGGCACCGTCTCCGCCTCGAACCTGCCCTCGGCCAGCGCCCGTCCGGCGCGCTGCTGGGAACGGAGCGCCAGCGCGTCCTGCTCCTCGCGGCTGACGGAGAACTCCCGGCGCAGATTCTCGGCCGTCTCGATCATCCCGCCGGGTACCGGATGGTTCTCGCCGCCCGCGGTGATCCGGCCGCGGGCGAGGGAGTCGTTCAGTGTCAGCCCCGGGCCCTTGATGCCCCAGCGGCCCTCGTGGGTGTAGTACGGCGCCGCGCTCATCACCTCGGCGCCGCCCGCGATGACGACCTCGCTGAACCCGGCCCGTATCTGCATCGCGGCGTCCAGCACCGCCTGAAGCCCTGAACCGCAGCGCCGGTCGATCTGAGTGCCCGTCACCGACTCGGGCAGGCCCGCGTCCAGCGCGGCCACCCGACCCAGGGCCGGAGCCTCCGAGGTGGGGTAGGCGTGGCCGAGGATCACTTCGTCGACCCGGGCCGGGTCGATGCCCGTACGCGACACGGTCTCGGAGATCAGCAGGGCTGCCAGCGTCTGCGGGCGCTGCCCCGCCAGCGCGCCGCCGAACCGGCCGATGGGGGTGCGCAGGGGGGAGCAGATGACGATGTCGGGGCTGTCGGAGCTGACGGACATGCTGTGGCCTTTCCGGCTTCGATGAGGGGGCGGGCTGCGTCGGTCACTCGGTCTCGCGTCGCTGGTCCCCGGAGTGTGCGGGAGGGGTGGGCAGGACCTCGCGGGCCACGTCGAGCACGCTGCGCAGCGCGGCGGACGGGTTGTCAGGGCGCCAGGCGAGCGCCGGACGGAGCACCACGGGCGGCCCCGCCAGCGGGCGGTAGGCCAGGCCGGTCTGCTGGATGTGGGTGCAGGAGGTGAGCGTGAGGGTGACCCCGACGCCCATCGCGACCAGCGCGAGAATCGTGTACGAGTCCGGCGCCTCCTGCACGACGCGTGGGATGTGCCCCGCGCGCTCGCAGGTCTGGAACGTCACATCGCGCAGGCTGGAGCCGGTGTCGGCCGGGAAGCTGACGAACGGCTCGCCTGCCAGGTCAGCGACGTCGACCCGCTCCTGACGGGCCAGCGGATGGTCGGAGGCGAGCGCGCAGATCAGTTCCTCCTCGGCGATCACCCGGGTCTCCACGCCCGGCCGGGCCACCGGCAGCCGGACGAAACCGAGGTCGAGGGAGCCCTCTGCGACCCGGGCGAGGGCCCGGTTCGCATAGTTCTGGCCCTGCATGACCAGCTCGATACCGGGGTGCGCGGTGCGGACTGCGCGGGTCAGCAGGGGAAGGGCGGTGTGGCTGGAGGCCCCCGCGAAGCCGACGCTCACCCGGCCGAACTCACCGCGCCCCGCGGCCTTGGCGACCCGGGTGGCGGCGTCCAGATCGGCCAGCACCTTGCGGACCGGTGCCAGAAAGGACTCGCCCGCGCTGGTCAGCCGCACCGAGCGGGTGCTGCGCTCGAACAGCTGCGCCCCAAGCTCCTTCTCCAGCTGGCGGATCTGCTGGCTGAGCGGCGGCTGAGCCATACGCAGCCGCTTGGCGGCCCGGCCGAAGTGCAGCTCCTCGGCCACGGCGACGAACGCGGCGAGGTAGCGCAGCTCCACGGCGGGCTCACTTTCGGGAGGGGCGGCTTCGAGAGGGGGCGGCTTCGAGACAGGGCGGCTTCGGCGAAGGGGCTTCGGCAGGGCGAAGGGGCTTCGGTAAGGGGTGGCTGCCTGGGCCACTGATCTGTTGTTCGTCTCAAAAAGACTCTAATTTGGTCCTGGACGCAGATCAATGCCGTCGCTGGCAACGTGCGACCGCGCGCAGTGAGGAGAGGGAGCCGTTCATGCGGATCAGGGTGGTCGGAGCCGGCACCATGGGGCGCGGCATCGCACAGTGGGCCGTCACGGCCGGACACACGGTGGAACTTGCCGACGCGCGGCCCGAAGCGGTGGCCGACGCCGTCTCGTTCGTCCGCGCCATGCTGGAGCGGGCGGTGGAGAAGGGCCGGACGAGCCGCGCGGCGGCCGACCGCGCGGTGGCAGCGCTGGTGGCACTGGACTCGCCCTATGACTCCGCGTCCGACCCCGCCGCGGACGGCGATGCTCCGGAGCTGGTGATCGAGGCAGTGCTGGAGGACCTCGAGGTCAAGGCGGAGCTGTTCACCGGCCTGGAGCGGGTGCTGCCCGACTCGACCGTCTTCGCCACCAATACGTCGTCGCTGTCCGTCACCCGGATCGGCGCCCGGCTCGCCGACCCCGGGCGGCTGGCCGGGCTGCACTTCTTCAACCCCGTGCCTCTGATGAAGCTGGTCGAGGTGGTGCCCGGCGCCGCCACCCGCGAGGGCGTGCCCGAGATGCTGGCCGCACTCGTGGCGGACTCGGGGCACCGGCCGGTCACGGTGGCCGACACCCCCGGCTTCCTCGTCAACCACGCGGGGCGCGGACTGGTGACCGAGGCGTTCGCGCTGCTGGAGGAGTCGGTCGCGGGGCACGCCGCGATCGACCGGATCGCCCGTGACGTACTCGGGCTGCGCATGGGGCCGTTCGAACTGATGGACCTGACGGGGCTGGATGTGACGGCTTCTGTGATGGACACCGTCTGGGACGGCTTCCGTCACGCGGATCGGCTGCGCCCCTCCTATCTGCCGGCCAACCGGGTCGCGGCCGGGCGGTACGGGCGCAAGTCCCTGCGGGGCTTCTACGCGTACGGAGAGGGGGAGGCGGGGCCCTCGCTGCCCGAACCCCGGGTCGAGGGCGGCGACCCCGCGCGGGCCGTTCGCGTCACCGGCGCCGAACTCGCCGAACTCGCCTCCGCGGCGGCTTCGCCGGACGATGCCCTGGTCCTGGTGCCGACCTGGGGCACCTCGGTGGCGACCGCGATCGCGGAGAGCGGACTGCCCGCGGAGCGCACCCTGGGGGTGGATCCGCTGTCGCTCGGCACCCCGCGCCGGGTACTGGCGGTGACGGCCGCCACGCGGGAGGACGCCGTACGGGACGCCGTCGCCGTGCTCGCCCGGGGCGGTCATGCGGTGTCCGTCGTACGGGACACCGCCGGCTCCGTCGCCCAGCGGCTGCTGGCGTCGATCGTGAACGTCGCCACCGGCATCGCCGAGCGCGGAATCGCCGCGCCTGCCGATATCGACGTGGCCGTCACCCTCGGCCTCGGCTATCCGCGGGGCCCGCTGGCCTGGGCCGACACGGTGGGAGGGGCCCGCATGTGCTCCCTCTTGCGGGCCCTCCACACCGAAACGGGCGACCCTCGCTACCGCCCCACTCCCTGGCTCACCCACCGGGCGAGCCTCGGCCTCCCGCTGAGCACACCGATGCCGCCCCTCCCGGAGTGAGGCCCGCACCCCCGGCACCTCACCGGCCGTGCTCGGGGCTCCGTTCGCTGTAGAGGGCGTCGATCTCGGCCGCGTACGCCTCGGCCACGGCCTGCCGTTTCACCTTCAGGGACGGGGTCAGCAGCCCGTTCTCCTCGGTGAACTCGCCGTCGACGATGCGGAATCGGCGGATGGACTCGGCGGTGGAGACCGCCTCGTTCGCGTAGTCGACGGCCCGCTGCACCGCGGCGACCATCTCCGGGTCGTCACGCAGCTCGGCGAGCGGGGTGTCGGCGGGCCGCTTGCGCACCCGGAGCCAGTGTGCGACCGCCTCCGGGTCGAGGGTGACCAGCGCGCTCACGTAACGGCGGCCGTCGCCGACGACCATGCACTGTGCCACCGGTGGACGGCTGCGCAGCCGGTCCTCCAGCGGAGCGGGGGAGACGTTCTTGCCGCCGCTGGTGATGAGGATGTCCTTCTTGCGGCCGACGATGGTCAGATACCCGTCCTCGTCCAGCTCCCCGAGGTCACCGGTGGCGAACCAGCCGTCGGACAGCACCTGGGCGCTCGCCTCCGGCCGGTTCCGGTACGAGCCGAAGACGATGCCGCCCTTGATCAGCACCTCGCCGTCGTCCGCGATGCGTACCGCCGTGCCCGGTACCGGGCGGCCGACGGTGCCCGGGCGCGGGCCGAGCGGTGGCGTGACGGTGGCGGCGGCAGTCGTCTCGGTGAGCCCGTAGCCCTCGTAGATGACGATGCCGGCCGCGTAGAAGAACAGGCTGAGGCGGCGGTCCAGCGGTGAGCCGCCGCTGATGGCATAGCGCAGTCTGCCGCCCAACTCCTTGCGGATACGCCGGTAGACCAGCAGGTCGTACAGGCTCCAGGCCAGATACAGCCCCGGCGAAGGCCCGTTGCCGGTGCCCAGGAACTTGTGCAGATACGCCTCGCCGAAGCGCACCGCGATCCGGTCGGCGCGGTCGAAGGAGGAGCCACGCCCCAGCTTCTCCGCCGTCTCCCGCCCCGTATCGTGGATCTTCTCGAAGAGGTAGGGCACGCCGACGACGAACGTCGGCCGGTAGGAGCGCAGTTCGGGGCGGAGTTCGTCAGGCTTGATGCTGGGGCAGTGCCCGAACTCGATCCGGGCGTACAGACAGGCGATCTGGATCGTGCGGCCCAGGATGTGCGCGAGGGGCAGGAAGAGCAGGGTGGAAGCCGTCTGGCCGGTGACCTCTTTGAAGACCGGGTGCAGCAGTTCGACGGTGTTGGCGGCCTCGGCGTGCAGATTGCCGTGGCTGAGCACGCATCCCTTGGGCTTGCCGGTGGTGCCTGAGGTGTAGCAGAGGGTGGCGTCGGTGTCGGGGCCGAGGGCAGAGCGGCGCTCGGTGAGCTCGGTGTCGGGTATCTGCCGCCCGTCGTCGGCGAGTTGGGCGAGCGCGGGCCGGGAGCCCGCGACCGGGTCGATCTGCCACAGCCGTGGCCGCCGCGGCTGCGCCGCCAGCGCGGGTTCGGCGGTGGCGGCGTGCTCGGCCGTCTCGACGAACAGGAAGGCCGCGCCCGAGTCACGCAGGATCCACTCGATCTGCTCGGTGGAGGAGGTGGCGTAGATGGGCACCGTCTGGCCGCCCGACGCCCAGACGGCGAAGTCCAGCACACACCACTCGTACCGCGTACGGCACATCAGCCCGACCCGGTCCCCGGGCTCCAGCCCCGCCGCGACCAGCCCCTTCGCCGTCCGGGCGACCTCGCGGGCGAACTCGGCGGCGGACACCGGGAGCCATTCGTCCCCGACCTTGCGGCGGATGACGACCGTGTCGGGTGCTTCTTCGGCGTTGGTGAAGGGGAGGTCGGCGAGGCTTCCGGAGGTGACGGGCGGGACCAGGGGCTCGGCACGTGCCTCGCGTACGGCGCCGTCCTCCTTGATCACCTTCACCGGGCCACGTGACGCCAGGTCGCCGCGCCGTTTCGCTGTCCTGAGGTCCTTCCAGACGCCCATCTCTTCGGCTCCTGTTCGCGGGTGCGGGTGTGGTGCCGATGCGCTGCGCGCGCTGCGCTTGGTGACAGGACAGTCAACTTACTCATGCGTAAGGAGAAATCAATGCCCGGGACAGAGAGATTCGATGCTTACCCGGCATGGGGGTTGCGCCCCGAAGGGGCGCGGGGAACTGCGCGACAAGCCACAACGCGCCCGCAGTCCGCGTGCGTCGGGCCAGGGGCATCCCCTCACCGGCACAACGGAGGGGGAGCGGCAAAATCCACGCGGCAAGATCCGCCGGATAACGGCATGGCGGGGTCGGCGATCCGGGTGGCCCGAGCCTCCCCCCGGCTGCTCGGACGAGACGCAGCCCTCCGGCTCCGGATCGCCGTCATCCCCGCCGAGCCTCCACTGGCAGCGGGCCCGCCGAGGATCGGGGCCGCTGAATGCCGCCCGCGGACCCCCCACAGGCCGCGGGCGGCTGCCCAGCGGTGGCACAGGCCCGGGCGTCTGACGGGGAGACGCCCGAGGACTTCCTCAGATTGCCCCACACCCGTCCCGCCCAGCAGGGGCCGAACGGCCCCTCTCCGTACGGGCTCGGTGCTCGCGCGGCCCCCCGCCGCGCCTCAGTGCTCGTGCGGCCCGTCGTGGTGCACAGGGCCGTGCGGGTCCGCGCAGTGCTCCGCAGCGGACGGCGGGTCCGCGCAGTGCCCCGCAGCGGCGGGAGCGGCGGACAGCGCGTGGGCGCCGGCCGGCAGCCGGTCCGCGTGGTCGATCTGTAGCGTGGTGTGGGTCAGGCCGTGCCGCTCGGCCAGCATGCGGTCCAGGTCGCGGCGGACCCGGTGACAGTCGCCGCCCGGCTCCACCAGAACGTGCGCCGACAGCGCGGGCTCGCCTGAGGTGATCGTCCAGATGTGCAGGTCGTGCACCTCGGTCACCGACTCGGCCGCGGCGAGTTCGTCGCCCACCTCGTCCGGGTCGAGGCCGACCGGTGCCGCCTCCAGGAAGATGCGGCTCGAGTCGCGCAGCAGCCCGTAGCCGGCCTTCAGCATCAGCCCGACGACGAGCAGCGTGGCGATGGCGTCGGCCCGCGCGTAGCCGGTGACCAGGACGACGAAACCGGCCACCGCGGTGCCGATGAAGGCGAACAGATCGTTGAGTATGTGCTGGTAGGCGCCCTCGACATTGAGCGAGGAGCGGTTCGCCCGCGACAGGCACCAGGTGGCCAGGAGGTTCACCACGATGCCCACCAGCGCCGTGGCCACCACCATCCAGCCGGTCACTTCGGGCGGGCTGATCAGCCTGCGTACGGCCTCGTAGCCCAGCCAGACGGCGGCCAGTATCAGGGTGAGCCCGTTCGCGTGGGCGGAGAGGATCTCGGCCCGCTTGAGCCCGAAGGTGTAACCACCGCGTGCGGGCCGCGCCGACAGTTGCATCGCGACCAGCGCCAGCACGATCGAGACCGCGTCGGTGAGCATGTGTACCGCGTCCGACAGCAGCGCGAGGGAGCCCGCCAGCACGGCGATGGCCGCCTCGACGACGATGAACGCGAGGATCAGCGCGAGCGCCATCGACAGCCAGCGACGGTCGGCCTCGACCGAGACGCCGTGCGTGTGCCCGGCGTGCGAGTGCCCGTTCCCGCTGTGCCCGTGCCCATGGCCCGGCTGCGCGCTGTCGTGCTTGTCTCTCGCGTCCACGTCAGTCCTCCCCATCGGTGACCCTTCGTGACTCCCCGGCCTCTGGTCGGGGGTGCCCCACCGCTCCGCGCCGACCGAGGTGCGCCGCCCCCTCGCGGTGCCGGGCTGAGTGCAGTGAAACCCAGCGCACCCCGGGGGTGCAAAGGCTGCATCGGTGACCGTTGTCAAAACCGATAACACCGCTGTGACCTGCGGTTTCTTCATGATTTCCGTTGTCGCCAGGAGGGCTGGGGGCCGGGCCGTGCGATACGGTCCGCGCGGCTGCGGGCTCGTCCTGCATCGTGACGACTCCGACTGCTTTCGCAGGGCTCCGGAGCACCGGATCTGAGACGCTGGCAATCAGTGATCGACAAGAGCGACATGAGCGATGTGAGTCGTATGGACTGTGCTTCCCGGCATGCCGCCGAATCCCGGGATGCCGACCCCCGGCGTGCTGCCGCCGTCGAGGCCGCGCTCGCCGCGCTGGACCTGCCGACGAAGGTGGCGCTGCTCGGGGGCGCGGACATGTGGTCGGTCGGCCCGGTCGGGGCCGGGTCGGCGACGGGTTTCGGCAGGCTCGTCCTCTCGGACGGTCCGGCCGGGGTGCGCGGCGAGAACTGGACGCCCGAGGATCCCAGCATCGCGCTGCCGTCACCCACCGCGATCGGCGCCACCTGGGACACCGAGGCGGCCCGCGCCGTCGGGCTGCTGCTCGCCCAGGAGGCCCGCCGCAAGGGCGCCCACGCGGTGCTGGCCCCCACCGTCAATCTGCACCGCACGCCCTACGCCGGGCGGCACTTCGAGGCGTACTCCGAGGACTCGCAGCTGACCGGCGTGCTGGGCGCCGCACTCGTCGCAGGCCTCCAGCAGGGCGGCGTCGCCGCGACCCCCAAGCACTACGTGGCCAACGACGCGGAGACCGACCGTTTCTCCGTCGATGTACGCGCCGACGGCCGCACCCTGCGCGAGCTGTATCTCGAACCCTTCGAGCGCATTGTGCGCACCGCCCGGCCCTGGCTCCTGATGGCGGCGTACAACAGCGTCAACGGCGTGACGATGAGCGAGCACGACGTGCTCAACAACGGGGTGCTGCGCGGCGAGTGGGCCTTCGACGGGGCGCTGGTCTCCGACTGGACCGGCGCCCGCTCCACCCTCGGCTGCGTACGCGGCGGCCTCGACCTGGCCATGCCGGGCCCGGACACCGTCTACGGCGAACATCTGGTCGCGGCCGTCCGCGAGGGCCGGGTGGCCGAGGAGACGGTGGATGTGCTCGCCCGCCGGGTGCTGCTGCTCGCCGCCCGCGTCGGCATCCTGGACGGTGCGCCGCCCGCCGTCCCCGGCTCCGCGCTGCCCACACCGCTCGACGGCGCCGCCACCGTACGCGACCTGGCAGCGCGCTCCTTCGTCCTGCTGCGCAACGAGTACGCGGGAGGTGCTGTGCTCCCGCTCGGAACGGGCGGCTCCGCGGAGTCTCCCGACGGTGCCGTGCGCCGGATCGCCGTCAGCGGACTGCATGCCTCCGCACCCCGGTTCGGCGGCGGAGGCAGCTCGCAGGTCTTCCCCGAACAGGTCAGCACCCCGCTGGACGCGTTGCGCGCAGCGGTTCCGGCCGGCACCGAGGTGACCTACGAGCCGGGGCCCGACCCCCGCTCGCGGCTGGCCCCGGCATCGGACGCGGACGGCTTCCGGCTGACCGCCGTCCTGCACGGCCTGGACGATGCCGAGCTCGCCCGCGCGGAGCAGCGCGACGGCAGCGTGCGGTGGATGGGCAGCCTGCCCGGCGGGGTCTCCTTCGCCGACCTGGGCCGCGTCGAGCTGGTCGGCGAGTTCACACCACGCGAGAGCGGCACCCACCGGCTCGCGGTGCGCGGCGTGGGCCACTTCAGGCTGGAGGCGGGGAACCGGGTGCTGTACGACGCGGAGCTCCAGGCCGAGAGCGAGGACCCGGCCGCCGCTTTCCTCCACCCGCCGCAGCGGACGTTCATGCTGGACGCGGAGGCGGGACAAGCCCCGCTACCCGTCCGCCTGCTGCACTCCGTCCCCGCCCATGGCGTGGGCGGCCTGTCCGGGCTGGTCTCCTTCGAACTCGGCTACGGCGCGCCCGCCGTGTCCGAGCAGGAGCTGATCGAGCGGGCGGCGCGTACGGCGGCCGAGGCGGACTGCGCGGTGGTGTTCGTCGGCACCACGGACGAGACCGAGAGCGAGGGCGTCGACCGCGAAACCCTCGCCCTGCCGGGCAGCCAGGACGAACTGGTGGCGCGCGTCGCGCAGGCCAACCCCCGCACCGTGGTGGTGGTCAACGCGGGCGCCCCCGTACTGATGCCGTGGCGCGAGGACGTGGCGGCCGTACTGCTGTGCTGGTTCCCGGGCCAGGCGGGCGGCGAAGCCCTCGCCGACGTGCTGCTGGGTGCCGTCGAGCCGGGCGGACGGTTGCCGACGACCTGGCCGGACGCGGAGGACGATTTGCCCGTACGCCAGGTCGTGCCGGGCAGCGACGGCCAGCTGCCGTACTCCGAAGGCCCGTACATCGGCTACCGCGCCTGGAAGCACGCGGCAGGGCCCGAGCCCGCCTACTGGTTCGGGCACGGGCTGGGCTACACCCGGTGGGAGTACGAGTTCCTGAACATCACCGCGCTGGAGGCCGCCGCCGACGGCGATCCGTACCGGTCGGTCGCCCGGACCACCGTCCGCGTCCGCAACATCGGCCCCCGCGCAGGCCGCGAGGTCGTCCAGCTGTACCTCGGTCCCGAGGGCCCGGACCGCAGGCTGGCGTCCTTCGCCGTGGTCGAGGCCCCGGCAGGCGGCGCGGTCGAAGCACACCTCCAGGTCCCGCTGCGCGTCGTCCAGACCTGGGACGACACCCATCTGACCTGGCACCCGTGCCCGGGCCCGCAGCACTTCGCCGTCGGTCGCAGCGCGGCCGACATCCGGCTGACGGCCGAACTGGAGCTGAAGCTCCCGGCCTAGGGCTCGTCCGCGGATCTTGCGTACCCGGCAACGGGGGCTGCGCTTGCCCACCCTGCTCCCCCAAACTCTTCGAGCAGGGGGTGCCCCCAGGGCGCAGACTGCCCAAGCACAGCGCAGGGGGACCGGACCGCGCCCCGTCAGGGGCGCGGGGAACTGCGCGCCCAGCCATGGGGGTACCTCCCTGCTCGAAGAGCTTGGGGGAATCCGCAGCCTGCGAGCATCGGGCAGGGGCAGCCCCTCCCCAGAACAGGGGAGAGGGATCAGCCGGACATGGGGGGTTGCAGGGATTGCGGAGGCCCCCGGGCGGGCGAAGCGGCGATGGCCTGGCCTCAGCGCCGCACCGAGGCGCGGAAGGCGCCCGGGGCCGTACCGGCGCGCTGATGGAAGAACTTGGCGAAGTTGGTGGCGTCGGCGAAGCCGAGGGCGGCGGCGATCCGCGCCGCGGAGCGGTCGGTGTGGGCCAGCAGGCGCTTGGCCTCCAGAACGACGCGGCGGTCCACGAACTCCTTGGCGCCCAGCCCGACCGCGGCGCGGGTGGCCCGGGACAGGGTGCGGGGCGAGTAGCCGAGGGCTTGCGCGTAGTCGGCGACACGGCGGGTACGGGCGAAGTCCTGCTCGACGGCGGCGCGGAACCGGCGGAAGGTCTCCGAGGGGGTGGCCGCGTCCGCCGCCCGGCCGTCCGGCTCCACCAGCCGGACCAGCCGCAGCAGCAGGACCGCCAGCAGATGCCGCAGCACCTCCGTGTGGGCACCCTGCGCGGGCGGGCGGCGTTCCGCGGCGAACTCGAAGCGCAGGTGATCCAGGGCGATCCGGACCGCGCGGGCGTACTCGTCGTACGGGTGCCGGGCCACCGCGCCCGACGCCTCGTCCAGACCCACGGCCGCCGCCGTCGCCGGGTCGGGGAAGGTGGGCTGGAAGAGGATCAGCGTGCCCTCGGCGTCGTCCAGGTCGTCGTACTGCTGCACCTGCCCGGGGCGGACCCACAGCCATCCGCCGGACGGGGTGGTGTGCTCGGTGAAGTCGACGGACTGGCGCAGCGTTCCCGACTCCACGGCGAAGAGCTGGTGGAAGCCGGGGCGCTGCGGGTCGGCCAGCCGCTGGCCGGTGCGCGCCGCGCGGTCGCGCAGCTCGGACAGCGTCATCACCTCCAGCCCCGTGGTCGCGACGCCCGGTGGCGGGGCGTACGGGAGCTCGGGGATCGCGGCGGACGCGGATGCGGTGGAGTGTCCGGTTCTCACCATGGCTGGTCGTGACCTTACCTCGCGGGGTGGTCGCTGCCCGGTTAGCTTCGAGGTGTCGGCCTCCCGCAGGGAGAACCCGGTGCGAACAGTGGCGGAAATATGCCACCCGTTCGGCGCTCCCCCCACCCTCGTCCGCACAGCGCAACAGGAGTACCACCATGGCGAACATCGCCGTCTTCGGGGCCAACGGCAACATCGGCAGCAGGATCGTCCGCGAGGCGCTGGACCGTGGCCACCAGGTCGTCGCCGTCGTCCGCGACCCCAGCAAGTTCGTCGCCTCCAGGGAGGCCGTCACGGTCCTGACCGGCGATGTGCTCTCGCCCGAGTCCGTCGCGGCCGTCGGCGGGAACGCGGACGTCGTGGTCAGCGCGGTCGGCGGCAAGAACGGCCCCGGTCATCTGGCCACCATCAGGCCCGCCGCCGAGTCGCTGGTCACCGGGCTGCGTTCGCTCGGTGCCGGAGCGCCGTCGCTGGTGTTCGTCGGCGGCGCCGGGTCGCTGCGCAAGCCCGACGGCTCCCGGGTGTGGGACACCGAGGGACTGCCCGACACGATCCTCCAGATCATGCACGCGCACGGCGAGGCCCTCGACTACCTGCGCGGCGTCCAGGACCTCCGCTGGACCAACATCAGCCCCGCCGCAACCATCGAACCCGGTGCTCGCACCGGCACCTACCGCATCGGCAAGGACGACCTCGTGGTGGACGAGAACGGCGAGAGCCACATCTCCATGGAGGACTACGCCGTCGCCGTCCTCGACGAGATCGAGAACCCGAGGCACGTACGCGAACGCTTCACCGTCGCCGACTGAGCCCTTCGGGAGGGGCTGCCCCTCTCACGGCAACCGCCGGTCCAACGCAGCCCTTCCCTCCGCCGCAATGCGCTCGCGGGCCCACTGGAGGTTCGCCTCCGACAGATCGCGGCCGGTGGCGAGGACGAGGTCCTCGGGGGTGGGCTCGCTGTCGGGAGCGGCGTGCAGGATGTGGTCCGGCGTCGTTCCCTCGTAGCGCTGGCGGAATCTGGCGATCCGGCCTTCGGAGTCCACGACTCGCGCCTTTCCGGTGTGGAACGGGTGGCTTTCGGAGGAGATCTCCACGTCGACGAGGGGGTATATATGCCCGTCGTCCCACTCGATCGTGGTGTCGCTGGTGGCCGTCGAACGCGTCAGAAACGCGAAACCGGCCGCCCGGTCACGGAAGACCACCTCGTGGTAGTCGGGGTGAGTATCAGACTTCACAAGTCGCTCCTTCCCCCGCGTACAGGGCGCCCCATCCAGGTTACGTCCGCACTCCCGGCGCGGCATCCTGCCTGGTGGCCCGGCCTCCCGGCGGGCTCCGAGGTGCGGAGTACGGGGACCGGAGAGATGCTGGAGGGTGCGGTCGTCGTCCCCTTCCGGAACGAGGTACGGATGCGCACCAACGACCTGACCAACGAGGTCCTCGCCAAGCTGCGGAAGCCGCGCCCCTACCCCGCGGTCACCCTGGTGCTCCCCACCCACCGCACCAAGCCGGACAAGCTGCAGGACCCGGTGCGGCTGCGCAATCTCATCGCCGAGACCGGTCGGCGGCTCGCCGAGGACCCGCAGGTCCCGGCGGCGGTGCGGGCCGATGTGATCAAGCAGCTGGAGCAGGCCGAGAACGAGCTGGACCTGACGTACGCGCTCGACACGCTGGTCGTCTTCGCCGCTCAGGGCGAGCACCAGTTCTGGCATCTGACCCGGCGTGCCGACACCGAACGCATCGTCATCAACGACACCTTCCTCACCCGCAACCTCGTCGCGGCCCGGGCCCAGAACCGCCCGTACTGGGTGCTCACCTTCGACGAGGAGAAGGCCAGGCTGTGGAGCGGGATGGGCGAGCAGCTCACCGAGGAGCACCGCTACGGCTTCCCCCTCGAACACGAGCCCATCGTCTCCGAACGTGAGCGCGCTTCCCGCACCGGCGACTTCACCACCGGCTACCGCGACGAGGCGGAGCTGCAGCATCTGCGGGACGTGGATGCCGGCCTTTCCAAGGTGCTGGAGACCGAGCCCAGGCCGCTGCTGGTGGCCGGGCTCCAGCACGGGCTGACGGCGCTGGCCGACGTGGGTGCGCACGCGGCCCGCAACGCGCTGGCCACCGTGCCCAGGGGCGGGCTGGCCAACGCGCGGGCCTCGGTGGTGCACGACGCCATCGCCCCCGCGCGCGCCGAGCTGTTGCAGGGCCGGGCCGACGAGGCGCTCCGCCGGCTCGGCGACGCGATCGGCCGCAAGGAGTTCGTCGCGGGGATCGACGAGGTGTGGCGGGCGGCCCAGGAGGGCCGGCTGGCGCTGCTGGTCGTCGAGGAACCGTACCGGCAGAAGGTGCGGCTGACCGGCGGTCACCTCTCGCCCGCCGCCGACGACGCGGTGAGCGACGAGTCGGGCGAGGTGCGCGACGACATCGTGGACGAGACGGTGGAGTCGGCGCTGTCCACCGAGGCCGAGGTGGTCTTCGTGGCCGACGGTGCGCTGGCCGAGCACGGCAGGATCGCGGGCGTGGTCCGCTACACCTGGGCCGGGTAGGGGCCGCCGGGAGCGGTGGCAGTGCTCTTTCAGGATCGCGGCTGTGACCTCGCACAGCGCTGAACACGACAACGAGCCCGGGAGCGGCGTGCTGTGGTACGCGGCGGCAACCTTCGTCTTCGCCGTCGGCATGGCGGGCACCACTCTGCCGACCCCGCTCTACGGCCTCTACCGGCAGGAGCTCGGCTTCGGCGAACTGATGGTGACGATCGTCTTCGCCGTCTACGCCGTCGGCGTGATCGCCTCGCTGCTGGTCGCCGGTGACTTCTCCGACAAACTGGGGCGCCGGCCCGTGCTGTTCGCGGCACTCGTCCTCTCGGCGGCCAGCGCCGGGTGCTTCCTGCTGGAGGGCGGGCTGCCGTTGCTGTTCTCCGGACGGCTGCTGTCCGGGTTCGCCGCCGGGCTGTTCAGCGGCGCGGCGACCGCGGCCGTCCTCGAACTGGCGCCCAGCGGCAGCCGGGGCTTCGCCGCGACCGCCGCGAACATGGGAGGGCTCGGCTGCGGACCGCTGCTGGCGGGCCTCCTCGCGCAGTACGCGCCACGCCCGCTCACCCTGCCCTTCGTCACCCATCTGGCGCTGCTGGCCATCGGGTTCGTGCTGACCCTGGCGCTGCCCGAGACCGTACGTACGCGCAGCCCCCGGCCCCGGCTGCGGCCACGCGGGATGGAAGTGCCGCGCGAGGTGCGGCCGGTGTTCGTCCCCGCCGGGCTGGCCTGCTTCACCGGCTTCGCCGTCTTCGGTCTGTTCACCGCGGTCTCGCCGGGCTTCATGACCGGAACCCTGCACATCAGCAATCTGGCGACATCCGGCGCTGTCGTCTTCTCCGTCTTCTGCGCCTCGCTGCTCGGGCAGTCGCTGACGGGCCGGATCGGCGCCCCGATGGCGCTGCCGCTCGGCTGCCTGGGGCTGGTCGTCGGCATGGCGCAGGTGGGGCTGTCGCTGGTGTTCGGCTCGCTGGTGCTGCTGGTGACGGGGGCGGTCACCGGGGGAGTCGGGCAGGGGCTCGCGTTCCGTTCGGCCATGGGGACGGTCAGCGCCCGGGCACCCGAGGAGCACCGGGGCGGCACCATCTCGGCGCTGTTCGTCGTCGCCTATCTGGGCATCTCGCTGCCGGTGGTGGGGGTGGGTGCCCTCAGCACCGGGCTCGGGCTGCGCGACGCGGGGCTGGTCTTCGCCGCCTGTGTCGTGGTGCTCGCGTCCGGCGTCGGTGCCTGGTTGTGGCGGACCAGAAAGGCGGAGGCGGCGGCGCTCGCCACGAGCGGCTGAGGCTGTTCCCCGCTGCACCGGAAGGCCGCGTCAACTCCCTTGCTCCCGGCGGCCGAACACCCCCTTGTCCCCGTCCGGCGGGCGCGTGTAGCGTCCCGCCACGTCAGGACATCCCATGTCCTACGTGTGATCCTTTCCGGCGGCCGAAGGGCGCTCCGCGATGGCGAAACTGACGAGACACGACGGCAAGACGCTCTTCGCCGCCTGGCTCGGCTACCTCATGGACGGCTTCGACTTCGTCCTGATCACCCTGGTGCTGACGGAAGTTGCCGACGCCTTCGACCTGTCGACCGTCACAGCGGCGACGCTCGTCTCCGCCGCCTTCATCTCCCGCTGGTTCGGCGGGCTGGCCATCGGCGCGGTGGGGGACAGGTACGGCCGCAAACCCGCGATGATTCTCAGCATCGTGCTGTACTCCGTCGGTTCGCTGGCCTGTGGGCTCTCCTGGGGCTACTGGTCGATGTTCGCCGCGCGGCTGTTGCTCGGCCTCGGCATGGCGGGGGAGTACTCCGCGAGCGCCACCTATGTCATCGAGAGCTGGCCCGTCGCCGCCCGCAACCGCGCGAGCGCGCTGCTCATTTCCGGGTACGCGGTCGGGGCCATCATCGCGGGGCAGGTCTACCGCTTCGTGGTGCCCGCCTGGGGCTGGCGGGCGATGTTCTTCCTCGGTGTCGTCCCCATCGCGCTGGCCCTGTGGATGCGGCGCGGGCTGAAGGAGTCCCACGACTGGGAGCAGGCCCGTGCCACGGCCGCCGGGTCGGCGGAGGCGGTGGAGGCGGCGAACGGGCCGGGAACGCGGCGGGACTTCGTCACCATCCTCTACCGCGGCCGTCGCGCCCCGCTGAACCACGCCCTCACCGTTGCCGTCGGACTCGGTCTGTTCCTGCTGTTCACCGAGCGCGCCGGGGGTTTCGCCTGGCCGCTCGCCCTGCTCGCCGCCGTCGGATTCGTGCTGTTCGCCGCGCAGTTCGCCCGGGGACGTACGCCGATGATGGTGATGCTGATGGTCACTGTCTTCTGCGCTTTCCTGTACTCCTGGCCCATCCAGGCGCTGCTGCCCACCTACCTCAAGAAGGACCTGGACTTCTCCCCGGGAACCGTCAGCGACATGCTGTTCTTCGCCGGGTTCGGGAACGTGGCCGGCTGTGTGCTGGTGGGATTCCTCGGCGATCGATGGGGCACCCGACGCACTTATGTGGCCTCGCTGTGCGTGTCGATGCTCTTCGTGCTGCCGGTCTTCGCCATGGACCGCGGCCAGACGGTGTGGCTCGCGCTGCTGCTGTTCTTCCAGCAGATGTTCGCGCAGGGCATCTCCGGCCTGCTGCCGAAGCTGATCGGCGGCTACTTCGATACCACGGAGCGCGCGGCCGGGCTCGGCTTCACCTACAACGTCGGCTCGCTCGGCGGTGCGGTGGCGCCCGTGCTGGGCGCCTCGCTGGCGGGCGGACACAGCCTCGGTCCCTCCCTCGCCTGGCTGACGTTCTCCCTCACCCTGGTGGTGATCGTGTTGATCGCGGTCGACGCACCGCTGCGGGTGCAGAAGTTGTTTCGGGCGGACGTCTTGGTTGCGGCCGTCGATTCGCCTCCCCCAGCCTCCGGCCGGGCGGTGCCCCCAGACCCTCGCCGTCGTGGTTCTCGCCGTGACGGCGGGAAGAATATGCCGAATGCGATTGATTCGCAGTGAGGAGCCACTGACCCGATGCCTGCCCAGCCCTCGCCCGGACCCGGCACTCCGGACCGTGCAGCCCTCAGCGGTGTGATTCCGCCGCTGTGTACGCCGTTGACCGCAGACCGGGAGCTGGATGTGGGCTCGCTGGAGCGGTTGTGCGGGTTCCTGCTGGACGCCGGGGTCGACGGGCTGTTCGTCAACGGGTCGACCGGCGAACTCGCCTACCACACGGACGAGACGAGACTGGCGGCGCTGCGCGTCGTACGGCGGGTGGCCGGCGGCTCCGTTCCCGTACTGGCGGGGGCTGTCGACATGACCACCAACCGGGTCATCGCACAGGCGCGCGCCGCGCGGGACGCGGGCGCGGACGCCGTCGTGGCCACCGTGCCCTTCTACTCGCCCACCCATCCGGGCGAGATGGCCGACCACTTCCGCGCCGTGCGGGACGCCGTCGAACTGCCGCTGTGGGCCTACGACATCCCCGGCAACGTTCAGCGCAAACTGCCGACGCAGGTCGCGGCCGAGCTCGCCGCCGACGGGGTGCTCGCCGGCCTCAAGGACAGCAGCGGCGACCTCGACGAGCTGCGCACTCTCCTCGAACTCACCGACGCCAACGGCGCACGCGGCAACGGTTTTTCGGTGCTCACCGGCTCCGAGACGATGGCCGACACGGGCCTCGCGCTGGGCGCCGACGGCATCGTGCCCGGCCTCGGCAACGTCGACCCGCATGGCTATCTCGCCCTCCACCGGGCGGCGCGGCGCGGTGACACCAAGGACGTCGTGGCGGAACAGGCCCGGCTGCGGCGCCTGTTCGGGCTGACCCGGGTGGGCGATCCCGCCCGGATCGGCAACTACTCGGCGGCCATCGGCGCCTTCAAGGAGGCCCTGCGCCGGCGCGGCGTCATCGCCACGGCCACCACCCCGTTGCCCATGCGCCCCCTCACCGACGAGGACCGCACCGAAGTGGCCCGCCACCTCGCGGAGGCGGGCCTGGGGCGGGTGTGAATCCCGCGCCCCGAAGGGGCGCGGGGAACGGCGCGCTCAGCCACGAGGTACCCGCAGCCCGCACGCGCCGGGCAGGGGCACCCCCTTGCCGGCGCAACGGCGGGGCGGAGCCCTATTGCGCCGCGTATCCGCCGTCCGCAAGGTGGTAGCTGCCCTGGATGAAGGAGGCGCGGTCCGAGAGGAGGAAGGCCGTCAGCTCCGCCACCTCCTCCGCCGTGCCGAGGCGACCCTGCGGATGCAGGGAGACCAGACGCTCGCGCATCGGGTTGTCCGTCTCCCGCAGCAGTGGTGTGTCGATGAAGCCCGGGCCGACGGCGTTGATCCGTACGCCCTTGTCGGCGTATTCGAGCGCAGCCGTCTTGGTGAGGCCGATGATGCCGTGCTTGGCGGCCGACTCGGCGGGGCTGCCCGCGAAGCCGTTGGTGCCCAGGACGGAGGACATGTTGACGATCGCGCCCCGGCCGGCCGCGGACATCACGGGCAGCTGGTACCGCAGCCCGTAGAAGACGCCGCTGAGGTTGGTGGCGATGATCCGGTCCCAGGCGGTGATCTCATACTGGCCGGTCGGTATCGAAGGACCGTACACGCCCGCGTTGTTCACCGCCAGATCGAGCGAGCCGAAGGTCTCGGTGGTGAACCGCACGGCTTCGCGTACCGAGTCCGGCTCGGTGACGTCGACGACCAGCGCCTCGGCGCGCGCCCCCGCGGTCTCCAGCTCGCCCGCCGCCAGCTGGGCGCCGTCCTCGTCGTAGTCCGCGACGAGGACCGAGGCGCCCGCCTGCGCGAGCCGACGGGCCACGGCCAGCCCGATACCGGAGGCGGCGCCGGTGACCAGCGCGGCCATGCCCTCGAACTCGCCGCCCATCCGTTCGACCTCCCGCTCACTGTCCGCTCCCGGCCACCCTCCACCCCGGCACCCCGGGCCGCACCGCCACCACCGGCATCCGGGTGAGCACCCCGCGGGCCCCTCGATGGCCTGCGGGGCCGGGCGCCGGGCGGCCCATGGGAGTGAGCCGTGCGCCGTACGGAGGGTTCCGGGTTGCGGGTTGGCCGTGGTACGCGTGACATGGCGGTGACGGCACCGCCGCCGCCCCTCCGTCCGCCCGCACTGAAGGACCCCGCATGACACCTCTGCAACTGGTCTCCCGCCCGCTTCTCGGCGTGTTCTTCGTCAATGCGGGAGTGGGAACGCTGAGCAATCCCGAGCCCCCGGCCGGGATGGCGGCGCCCTTCCTGGACAAGCTGCGGGAGAAGGTCCCGCTGCCGGGCGACGATGTGACGCTCGTACGGGTGAACGCCGCCGTACAGGTGGTGGCCGGTGCGCTGCTCACCACGGGGCGCATCCCGCGGACCGCCGCGCTGGCGCTGGCCGCCTCACTGCTGCCCACCACCGTGGCCGGGCACCCGTTCTGGGAGGAGGAGGACCCCGGGCAGCGCGCCGCCCAGCGGATCCACTTCGGCAAGAACACCGCCATCATGGGCGGCCTGCTGGCTGTCATCAGCGACGCGAACCACCAGGCGGTGGCCCATGCGATGCGGACCCGCGCCAAGAAGCACAAGGCGGGGCACTGCCCGCTGCATCCCCGGCACACCGCTCACGGCCGCAAGCCGGGCGGGGCCCGGATCTCGTCCCTCAAGCCGGGCGGTGGGCATCGGTCCCGCTCCAAGTAGCGCACATGCGCTCTCAGAGGCTCAGGAACCCTTCAAGGTGTACTTGCAGCCCTGCGAGCTCTTACCACCGGCGTTCTCGTTCACCTTCTTGCCGTCGACCTTGAGAACGCACGGGGGGAAGACGAACTTGCCGCTGGCCCCCTTCACGGCCTGCGGGGTGACGTACAGCTGTACGCCGGCCTTCAACTCGGCACCTTTGAGCGTGACTGTGGTCGTCTTCTTCCAGGGCAGCGTGGCCGTCTCGAAGTGGCTGGAGCCCGCTGCCCAGCCGATCTGCGAGGAGCCGGTGCCCTGCACCTCGAGGGTCACCTCGTGGGTCTCTGGCGGTCCGGCCTTCTTCTTCGACTTCGCGGCCGAGGCCGGCTTGTCGCCACCGCCCTTTCCGTCCCCCGAACTACCGCAGCCGGTCAGCAGAACACCAGCCATGACCAAGGCCACTCCCGAGACTGTCCTGCGCACCTTCTTCTCCTCCGCGTCGACGGCCAAGCACGTGCCCCGATCCGACCGGTGAGCCTAGTGGGGCCGGAGGTGATCGGTGGGCAAAACGAGCGCGGAGTGTGATTGCCACCGCAAGACGGCATATGCCTGGTCCAGGCGGGTCGTGCTTACCCGGCATGGGAGACGCGCCCCGTAGGGCCGCGGGACAGGCCCTAAGCCCCCAGCGGGCGTGCTGCGTCCAGCACGCGTTCCGCGGCGTGCACGGAGTCGACCAGCGGGTGGAGGGCGAGGGCGCGCAGCGCTGCTCGGCGGGAGTTGGCGGTCGCCGCCTCGATGGCGCTGCGTTCCACCGCCTTGAGCTGGAGCATCAGCCCCAGCTGGTCCGGGGCGACCGGCCCGGTCGCCAGCGGGCGGGCCCCGCCGGCGTCGACCAGACACGGCACCTCCACCACGGCGTCGGCGTCGACGCCGGGCACGGCGCCGCGGTTGCGGACGTTGAGGATCAGGGTGGTGCGTTCGTTGCGCGCGATGGCCCGCATCAGGGCCAGCGCGACGCGGTCGTAGCCTCCGCCGTCGAGGTCGCAGCTGTCGCGCTGCCAGCCGCCGGACGCCTGGCGGCTCTCGGCCATGTACGTCTCCTCGCGTTCGCGGCGGGTCTCGTCCCACGCCTGGAAGGCGCTGCCGGTGCTGTTTCCGCCGCTTACGCCGTTTTTGCCGCTTCCGCCGCTGGACAGCTGCGCGTAGAAGCCCTGCTGCTGGCGGGCGAGGAACTCGCCCCGGGTGGCGTCCGCTTCGCGGATCGCGGTGAGCGCCTCGCGGTGGTGGTAGTAGTAGTGCAGATATTCGTTGGGTAGGGCGCCCAGCGCGCGCAGCCACTCGGCGCCGAAGAGCTTGCCCTCCTCGAACGACTCCAGCGCCGGGGCGTCCTCCAGCAGCGCGGGCATCCGGTCGGTGCCGTCGACCACGATGCGGCGCAGCCAGCCGAGGTGGTTGAGGCCGACGTAGTCGTAGTCGGCGCGGTCGGGGTCGGCGCCGACGGCACGTGCTGCGCGGCGGCACAGTCCGACAGGCGAGTCGCAGATGCCGATGACGCGGTCGCCCAGCACGCGGCTCATGGCCTCGGTGACCATGCCGGCCGGGTTGGTGAAGTTGATGACCCACGCCTGCGGGGCGAGCGCGGCGACGCGTTCCGCGATGTGGGTGGCCACCGGCACGGTACGCAGGCCGTAGAGGACTCCGCCGACGCCGACGGTCTCCTGGCCCAGCAGCCCTTCGGCCAGCGGGAGTTGCTCATCGCGCACCCGTCCGGCGAGGCCGCCGACGCGGATGGCGCTGAAGACGAAGTCGGTGCCTGCCAGCGCCTCGTCCAGGTCGGTGGTGGTGCGTACGGCGGGCGCCGGGCCCGGGTGCTGGGCGGTCTGCTCGGCGAGGACGGCGCCGATGGCGCTCAGCCGGCCGGGATCGGTGTCGTGGAGGACCAGCTCGGTGCAGCGCCCGGCGGCGTCGGGCCCCTGGGCGTCCTCCAGCAGCGCACGGTGGACCAGCGGAACCCGGAACCCGCCACCACCGAGCACGGTGAGCCGCATCCCGGCACGCATCCCGTCGTCACCGGCCGAACCGGTGGCACCGGCCGTGCCCGTGGCGCCCGTCATTCCCGTCATACCTGTACTACCTCCACATCGGCCTCGCGGAAAGTGGCGAGGGTGGCCGGGTCGGTCTCCTGGCCGGTGATCAGCATGTCGATGTCCCCGGCCTGGCAGACGCGGGCGCTGCCGGTGCCGGGGAACTTGCGCGGGGTGGCCAGCAGCACCGCTTGGCGGGCCGAGCTCAGCATGGCCCGTTTGACGGGGACCTCGACCTCGGTGGTGTCCAGCACCCGGCCGTCGGCCAGTACTCCGCTGGTGCCGAGGAAGACGCGGTCGGCGTAGATCTCGCGCAGCGCGGCCTGGGTGAGCTGGCCGACCAGGGAGCGGTAGTTGCGCCGCACTTCGCCGCCCAGCAGGACGAGGGACACCTCGGCGTCGGAGCGGAGCTCCTCGTAGACGGCGAGGCTGGAGGTGACGACGGTGATCTTCCGGCCGTGCAGCAGCCGCGCGAGCTGCAGGGTGGTGGTGCCGATGTCGAGCAGCACCGTCTCGCCGTTCTGGATCAGTTCTGCGGCGCCGGCGGCGACGGCCTCCTTGGCCGGAAGGTCGTCCACCTCCTCCTCGGCGAAGGGCCGCTCGACCGGTTCGCGGGCGATGGCGCCGCCGTACACCCGGCGCAGCCGTCCGGCCCCGGAGAGGTCGGACACGTCGCGCCGCGCGGTGGCCTCGCTGACCTGGAGCCGCCGGGCGATCTCGACGACGGGCAGCACTCCCTCTTCGCGGAGGAGCCGCAGCAGCTTCTCGTGCCGGGATTCGCGCAACATGCTCAGCACCCTAGCGCGCTTGAGCGTCTTTGCGCGAGTGTGACTGACCTCTTGCAATCTGAGCGGGAAAGCGTGCAAGGTATCGCTCAAACCGATCACAGAAAAGCTGAGTTTTGGCCATAGCTGAGAGGGGCGAGCGGCCTTGAGTACCACTGGGAGCGCCCAACCCGCACCGACCGGGAGCTGGTTGGACCCGCTCGCCGCCCTCCGCTCGGACGGCGGCCCCGAGACCGATGTGTTCCTCACCGGAACGGTCTTCCTCGACATCGTCTTCACCGGCCTCGACCACGCCCCCGTGCGCGGCACCGAGACCTGGGCCCGCGGCATGGGCTCCAGCCCGGGCGGAGTCGCCAACATGGCGACCGCGCTGCGCAGGCTCGGGCTGCGCACCGCGCTCGCGGCGGCCTTCGGCGACGACATGTACGGCGACTACTGCTGGGAGGCCCTCTCCGGCAGCGAGGGCATCGACCTGGCGCCCTCCCACCGGGCGAAGGGCTGGCACTCGCCGGTCACCGTCTCGATGGCGTACGACGGCGAACGCACCATGGTCAGCCACGGCCACGCGGCGCCCAAACCGTGCGTCAGCGTCGCCTCCCGGCCACGGTCCCGGGCCTGCGTCACCTCGCTGTCGCCCGGCCGGGTGGGGGACTGGGTGCGGCAGGCGCACTCGGAAGGCAGCCTGATCTTCGCCGACACCGGCTGGGACGAGACCGGCGCCTGGGATCCGGACACCCTGGCCGATCTGTCGTTGTGCCACGCGTTCCTGCCGAACGCCACAGAGGCCATGCACTACACCCGCACCGACAGCCCCGAGGCGGCCGTGCGGGCGCTGGCCGAACTGGTGCCCGTCGCTGTGGTGACCAAGGGCTCCGGCGGCGCGGTCGCCGTCGACGGGACCACCGGCGAACACGCCGACGTACTCGCGCTGGAGGTCGACGCGCTCGACCCCACCGGCGCCGGGGATGTGTTCATGGCCGGATTCACCACCGCGACGCTGGCCGGCTGGCCGCTCGCCGACCGGCTGGCCTTCGCCAATCTGACCGCGGCGCTGTCCGTACAGCACTTCGGCGGCTCCCTCTCAGCGCCGGGCTGGAGCGAGGTGGCCGCCTGGTGGCAGTACGCGCGGCGGATCGGCGGCCAGAGCCAGGAGGTGATGCGGCGCTACGGCTTCCTCGACGACCTGCTGCCCGGCGGCAGCAGCGACTGGCCGCTGCTGCGGGCCACCCCCACGATTGGCTTTCGCTCATGAGGGGGCCCAGCGCCAAGAGGTGCGCCCCGAAGGGGCGCGGGGAACTGCGCGCCCAGCCACAACGAACGCCGCACCCTGCGGCTGACAGGCAGGGGCAGCCCCTGCGCAGCAGGCGAAGCACCAAGGAGGGCGTACGACGATGAAAGCGCACCGCCATCACAGGCGACTCACCGCCCTCGGCGCGCTGGGCGCCCTGCTGCTGGCCGCCGCGTGCGTGCCCGGCACGGACGGTTCGGGCGCGGCGGGCCCCGGCGGCGGCGCCGCGACCGCCGTACCGGACCCGGGCAAGGCGGGCAAGGTCACCCTCACGGTGTGGGACCAGCAGGTACGCGGCGGCACGAACGCCGAGATCGAGCGCCTCAACAAGGAGTTCGAGAAGAAGTACCCCAACGTCACCATCAAGCGGGTCGCACGCAGCTTCAACGACCTGAAGAAGACCCTCAAACTGGCCCTCAGCGGCGACAATCCGCCCGACGTCGTCCAGGCCAACCAGGGCTACGCCGACATGGTGGCCTTCGCCCGCGCCGGGATGCTCGCCCCGCTGGACAGCTACGCCGGCCTCTACAGCTGGAACACCCGCTTCCCGCAGACCCTGCTCAACCTCAACCGGGTCTCGCCCGACGGCAAGCGGTTCGGCACCGGCCAGCTGTACGGGATCTCCCAGGAAGGCGAGTACATCGGCGTCTACTACAACAAGAAGGTGCTGCGGAAGGCGGGCGTCGAGCCGCCGAAGACCTGGCAGGACCTCACCGGCGCGCTGCCGAAGCTGAAGCGGTCCGGTGAGCTGCCGGTGCAGTTCGGCAACCTCGACAAGTACCCCGCCATCCACACCTTCGGCGTGCTCCAGGGCCAGGCGGCAGGGAGCGCCGAGCCGGTCCGCGAGACGGTCTTCGGCCGCGGCGGGGGCTTCGACACCGACGCCACCCGCAAGGCGGCCCGCACCCTCGCCGACTGGGCCGAGAAGGGCTACTTCCCCAAGGGCGCCAACGGCAAGGGCTACGACGACGCCGCCAAGCAGTTCGCCGACGGCAAGGGCGCCTTCCTGATCACCGGCACCTGGCAGCTCGCCGACCTGCGCAAGCCCATGGGCGACGACCTCGGCTTCATGCCACCGCCCCCGGCCGCCGGGCAGCAGCCGGTCACCACCGGCGGGGAGGGCCTGCCCTGGTCCGTCACCTCCAAGTCCGACCACCCCGAAGTCGCCGCCGCCTACCTCGACTTCCTCACGAACGCACACGCCTCGAAGGTGATGACCGAGGAGGGCGTGCTGCCCATCGTGCCCGGCAAGGCCGCCAAGAAGCTCGACCCGGACACCGCGAGCGGCCAGATGTTCACCGGCTGGGAGAAGCTGAACGCCGCCGACGGGCTGGTGCCCTACCTCGACTACACCACGCCCACCTTCTACGACACCCTCTCCGCCGACCTCCAGGGCGTCCTCAGCGGCAAACTCAGCCCCGACGGATTCGCCGCGCGTACGCAGAAGGAGTACGCGGACTTCCGCGCCCAGCAGCGCGCCGACGGCGGGGACGAGGAATGAGCGCGGCCACGGGCACGCGTACGGCGACGGGCACGCGTGCGGCCACGGACACCAGCGCCCGGCGCCGGTCCGCCGTGCCGCGCCGTATCACGGCCCGCTACCGGCGGCAGGCACCCGGCGAGCCAAGGGCGGTGGGCTATCTGTACGTCCTGCCCGCGCTCGCCGTGTTCGGGGTGTTCCTGCTGTGGCCGCTCGGCCAGACCGCCTGGCTGTCGCTGCTGCACTGGGACGGGCTGACCCGCGCGAGCTGGGCCGGCCTCGACAACTACCGGGACCTGCTCACCGACCCCGAGCTGCGCGCACCGTTCGCGCACGCCGCGGTGCTGCTGCTTTTCTACGCCGTACTGCCGGTGGCCGTCGGGCTGCTGCTCACGGCGGCGCTGACCCGCTTCCGCATCCGCGGTATGACCTTCTTCCGCACCGTGCTGTTCCTGCCGCAGGTGCTGGCCATGGTCGTGGTCGGCGTCGCCTGGCGCGCGGTGCTGGCTCCCGACGGGCTGCTGAACGACACCCTCGGCGCCTTGGGCCTCGGCGGCCTGGCCCGGTCCTGGCTCGGCGACGACACCTGGGCGCTGCCCGCCGTGGGCGCCATCGGCACCTGGGTGGAGACGGGGCTGTGTCTGGTGCTCTTCCTCGCCGGAGCCCAGCGCATCCCCCGCGAGCTGTACGAGGCGGCCCGGATCGACGGCGCCGGCCCGGTACGGGAGTTCTTCACCGTCACCCTGCCGGGGCTGCGCGCCGAGGTCGCCGTCGCGCTCACGCTGACGATGGTCGCCGCCCTGCGCAACTTCGACCTGATCTACATCACCACCAGCGGCGGCCCGGGCAATGCCACCTCCGTGCCGGCGTACGAGGTCTATCGCCGCGCGTTCGAGAGCGGCGAGGTCGGCTCGGCGTCGGCCATGGGCATCACCCTCACCGCTGTGATCTTCGCGCTGACCATGGTGGTCACCAGGCTCGTGGAGGGCCGGAGACGATGAACACTTCCCGTACCGAACGCGGCGTCAACTACGGCATCCTCGGCCTGTTCGCGCTGATCGCCCTGACCCCCGTCGCCGGAATCCTCTCCACCGCCCTGGCCCGCCAGGACTCGCTGGACACCGGCTTCGCCCTGCCGGACGGCCTCAACTGGCACAACTTCGCCGACGCCTGGACCCGCGGCCACTTCGGCAGCTATCTGCTCAGTTCCGTAGTGGTGGCCGTCGCGGTGGTGGCCGCCACCACGGTGCTGGCCACACTGGCGGCCTACGCCTTCGGCACCATGCGCTTCCCCGGCTCCAACTGGCTCTTCTACCTGTTCGTGGCGGGGCTCACCCTGCCGCAGGAAGCAGTGATCGTCCCGCTCTACTTCGACCTGCGGCACTGGGGCCTCACCGACACCTACTGGGGGCTGATCCTGCCGCAGACCGCGCAGTCCCTCGCCTTCGGCGTCTTCTGGATGCGGACGTACTTCCGCAACACCCCGCGCTCCCTGCTGGAGGCGGCCCGCATCGACGGGGCCACCCACTGGTCGACGCTCACCCGCATCCTGGTGCCGATGGGGCGGCCTGCCTTCTCCACGCTGACCGTCATCGTCTTCATGTGGACCTGGAACGAGTTCCTGATGGCGCTGGTCATGGTGAGCGACGAGGCGCACCGTACGGTCCCGCTCGGCCTCGCCTTCTTCCAGGGCCAGCACTCCTCGGACACGGCCTTGTTGGCCGCCGCCGCCACGCTGATCGCACTGCCCGTCGTCCTCGTCTATCTGCTGCTGCAACGCCGTTTCATCCAGGGCATGCTGACCGGCTCCGCCAAGGAGTAGCCCCGCGAGAGGGGGTGCGCCTGGTGCAGACTGCCCAAGCACAGCGGAGGGGGTGCGCCCCGTCAGGGGCGCGGGGAACTGCGCGAACGGCCACGACGCACCCGCAGTCCGCAGAGGTCGGGCAGGGGCAGCCCCTACTCGGCAGCGGGGTGGAGGACCACCCGATGCGTGGCCTCCTTCTCCACGCGGGGGCGCGAGTAGACGAGAGGGAACGTCCCATCAGCGGCCCACGCGGCGAACAAATCCCCATAGTGCGGGGAACGAGGATCGCCGGACTGACCCGGAGAGTTCATGGCGAGGGAGTTGTCCCAGGCGCCGACATCCACCGCCATGCGGAACGTCGCCCCGGCGTTCTGCCGGAAGTCCGGCAGATACGCGGCGGCGCCCACCGTGTCGCCGCTGCCGCCGCGCGGAAGCGGACCGAGGCCGCACCAGCCGGGAGCCTCCGTCACCCCTTGGTCTGCCAGCAGCCGGGCCACCGGATGGCGCAGCTCTGCCCGGTGCAGCGCGCCCCAGGCCCAGCCGGCCGGATCCTCACCCAGCAGCCCGGCGACCGCCGTCACCGCCTCCCCGAGGCTCGCCGACAGCAGCTCCCCGCGCGAGCCGTCCCGATCGGGCGCGGCCAGCAGCCGCAGCTCCACGCGCGGATCGCCCGAGTCGCTCTCCATGGGCTGCACCCGGGCCAGTGCCTCTTCCAGCCGCGCCGCCGGCACCAGCCCGTCCAGCGCCCGCCGCAGCAGCGCCGGCCGCAGATGGCGGCGGAACCACACCTCGAACAGTGCTGCCGCGGCCGAGTCGGCGCGCAGCGTGCCGTCCCAGCCGCGCAGCAGCCTCAGCCCCGTCCGTACCCGGGGGTCCGCGCTTTCCAGTCCCGCCAGCAGCGGCAGGACCTGACGCGCGGGCAGACTGACGTAGTCGGTCTGCAGCCGTACGCAGTCCTCGGCGCTCCAGTCGTCCCGTGCCGCGAGGGCCTCGGCGCACCGCTGGTAGCGGAAGGGCGCGTACCAGTCGTGGGTGACGGGCCGCTCGGCGTGCGGGTAGTCCGGCGGCAGATTGAGCTGGTTCGCGGTGGCGAACCAGCCCTGGGCCGGGTCGCGTTCGCCGGGCAGCTCGTCCGCTGCCAGGAAGCCGTCCCACTCGTAGCGCCCGTCGCCCGGCACCGGCAGCGTGCCGTCCCAGCCGCGCCGCCGCGGGACGCGCCCGGCCGGACGCCAGCCGATCGTCCCGTCGGGCGCCGCGTACACCTGGTTCTCGCCCGGCGCGCCCCAGCGCCGCATCGCCGCCGTGAACGCGTCCGGGCTCTCGGCGCCCATGTAGCCGGCGCTGCCCAGATACGGCGCCATCCCGGGCCCCAGCCACGCGGCGCGTACCGCGAAAGCGGCCTGCTTCCCGGGGCGTTCCCGGATGACGGGGCCGTGCCGGGTGAACCACATCCGAGCCTGCACCGGCTCCGCGTCCCGGACCGGGATCTGTTCGGTGACGCACGTCATCCGCTCCCAGCCGTCCCGGTACGCATAGCAGCGCGGGTCGTCGGGCCGGGTGCGGTAGACGTACAGGTCCTCCTGATCGATCGGGAAGATCGTCAGCCCGAACGCGATATGGCCGTTGTGCCCGATGGAGACCCCCGGCAGTGCCGGTTCGCCCGCGCCGATCACATCAAGCCCCGGTGCGGACAGATGGGCGAGGTAGCGGAGCGAGGGGAGGGTGACAGCGCGGTGCGGGTCGTTGGCCAGCAGCGGGCGCCCGGTGGCGGTGCGGGAGGGCGCCAGCACCCAGTTGTTGCTGCCGTCCAGGCCCTGGCGCGGCGGGGTGTCCGTCGCCCAGGGCGGGGTGGTGGCCAGATCGTAGACGCGGAGCACGTCGTCCGGGATGACGTCCAGGTCCAGGCCCTCGGGAACGCGGAGCTGGTGGCCCTCCGGCTCGCGGACCTTGCGCAGCGCCTCCACCTCGGGGCCGAAGTCGCGGAGCGTACGGGCCCGGGCCACCTCCTCGCGGAGGTTGTAGAAGAGGCCGTGCGTACGGATGCGGGCCAGATCGCCGTGGTGCCAGTACGACGGTGCATAGTCGAGGGCCGCGAACTCGGGCGGGAGGGAGTCGGCTCCGCGCACTGCCGCCACATACGCGTTGATCCCGGCGACGAAGGAGCGCGCCATCTCCTCAGTCCCCGGCCCGTACGCCGCCCACTCCTCGGCCATGTCGCCCCGGTACAGGAACAGCCGGGCCGCGCGGTCGTGCTCCACGTACCGTTCGCCGAACACCTCGGCCAGCAGCCCCAGCCCCCGCCGTCGCCACAGGTCGAGCTGGAAGAGCCGCTCGCGGGCCGCGTTGAAGCCCTGGGCCAGGAAGAGGTCGGCCCGGGAGGCGGCGTACAGATGCGGTACACCCCAGCGGTCCACCAGAATCTCCACGGGCTCCGCCAGTCCGGGAACCTCGAACCTGGTCACGTCCACGCTTGTTCCTCCTCGGGGTTGGGATCTGCACCCGCACGAAGGGAACGATGAAAACAGTCGCCGTGACGGCCACCAATATCCCAACGGGCCTGGACCGGAAGCGGGGTTCGGCCATGTCAGCTATTGACAGCAGCCGCTCTCCCGGGTGGGTTCCTCCAGCAGCTCGCGAAGGTCCTCCAAAGTGCCCGCGGTCGCATCCGCGAGCCAGGCCGCCGGGGTCGGGCCACCCGTGTAGCCGAGCACCGGCATGCCGGCCGCGCGCGCTGCGCGGATGCCTGCCGGGCTGTCCTCGATCACCAGACACTCCCCGGGCGGTACCCCGCAGGCGGCTGCCGCGTGCAGGAACAGATCGGGTGCGGGCTTGCCCTCGCGTACGTCGTCCGCGCTGAAGACGCGGCCCGTGAAGCGCTCCCACAGGCCGGTTGCCGTCAGCGAGTGGCGGATGCGCGGGTGGCTGCCGCTGCTGGCGACGCAGTACGCGAGGGCACGCGCATCCAGCGCGTCCAGCAGCGCCGGGACGCCCGGCATCGTGTGCGGGGCCGCGTCGAAGGCGGCGGCGACCCGGGAGCGGTACTCCACGAGCCAGCTGTCGTCCACGGGCACCGTGGCGTGCGCCCGCACCTGCGCCAGCAGATACGGCTCGGGAGTGCCCAGAAACTTCTCCAGCACATCGCCCGGGGTCAGCGGCCATCCCGCCGCCGTCGCCATCGCGGCGATCACCTCGGGCCCGATCCGCTCCGTGTCGACCAGCACCCCGTCGCAGTCGAAGACGACGAGCCGCGCTGCCGCGAGCGCCTGGGCGGGAGAGAGCGTGACCATGCCCCTCAGCCAATCATGCGGCGGCTGCGGCTCACCGAGCGGCCATCCGGTTCGGTGCGAGGGCGATGGGCGGAGCGAGCGGCCCTCTCCAGAGGATGGGGGCCGGACGGTCTCTGCGGGTCAGCAGATGCTCCGTCTCCCGAGCGAGGTGATGCAGGTCCACCACCTCGGGTCCGTCAGGAACGCCGCTCCGGAGAACGTGGATGAGGGTGCCGGTGAACGCCGTGCACTTCTCGCGCGGGGGCGCGATTGCCGGAGAGACCTTGTCGGTCGCGCCCATCACCCACAGCGGACCGGTGTCAGTCATGGTGTCGAGCACTTGGCCGCTGTAGGAGCAATCAAGGATCAGCAGCTTCCGCCGGGCTCGACTGTGCCGCAGGACGTTTCTGACGTGACGGAGGTCGAGCGCAGCGGCGGGACGCGGATCGGAGGCATTGCAGCGCGACAGTGCCAGAAGCAGACCGCCTTGTCCGGTGCGCAGCAAGGTGTGTCCGGCCAGGTACAACAGCAGTACGTCCTCGGCTTCCTCCGCACCTCTGCTCAGGCCATCGAGGGCTTCGACCGCGCGCTCCGGGTTGTGCATCACTGTCGTGTGTTCCCGGGTGAACACCGGCAGCTCCGCGTCGTCGGTCAGCACGGATTGCAGACCCCTGATGTTGTTCCGTACCGACCGCAGAGAGGGCAGGTGGAGGTAATCGTCGATGCCCAGGAGCACGGCGCGGGAACTCCTCAGCTCGGGGAGGAGTTCGTGGCGTGTCTGTCGTACGGGCCGCCGGGGGCGGGGCGAGAGGCGGTAGTCCCAGACCGGTGCGGCGAACAGTCGGTCTGTCCGCTCATCACGCGCCGTCACCACACCGACCAGCTCATGCCTTGCGTTGAGAACCGGGGCCCCTGACAGACCCTCTGTCATGAAGTCCGGGTAAGTGTGCGCCGGCACGAGGGACAGTGGTCTTCTTCTCCTGAGCCGGACGCTGCCTACGCGAAACCACAGGCCGATGACGTCTTCGCGAGAAGCGGTGCGCCCGACCACGGTGAGTACCTCTTCCTTCAACGGCCTTTCTGCGCTGATCGCAATCCCGCCGAAAGGCCCTCGCGGCTCCCACCCGGGGTCAGTGATCCGTAGCAGCGCCAGATCACGTGCCGTATCGCTCCACACGACCTCTGCCTCGTACTGGCTCTCTCCGCGATAGCCGCAAAGCAGTGAGAGGCCGTCGCCTTCGGAAGCCAAATGGGCTGCCGTCAGCACGGTATTGCTGCCGACCAGCACACCGTTTCCACCTGGCCACCCGTGGAGGGAGGTGGTGACCGCCACCACGGCGTCCGCCACGACCGCGGCAGCCGCTGCCCCGCTCGTCGCCTCTCGGGAGCGACCGAAGCCCGCCAGGTCCGCCAGGTGCAGGGCGTCCAACACCTCACGGTCGTGCCGCGTATGCAGCTCCCTGCTGAGAGGGGTCAACTCCTCGCTGAATCGGCCCTCCAGCAGTCGGGAGAGGACCGACCCCAGGTGCGTCTCCTGCTCGGGCATGCCGGCGTCGACGTCCACGACGTCCGCTCGGCCCATCACCAAGCGCAGCATGTCACCGAGCGGCGAGGAGTCCAGTGTGTCCGGCCGTAGGGAGACGACGGTCACAACTGGCCCGCCAGGAGGGGCCTCCAGCAACCGGAGCAGTTGGGCGACGTGCTGCACGGCCTCTTCCTGCGACACGGAGAAGAAGAGCCTCTCGAGGTCGTCCAACCACACGACGGTGCGCGGACCGACTCCGCGCACCCCCTCTTCGAACTCCCCGCGGGAACGCGGTTTCCACAGCCACCAGTCGGCCGGAAGCCGTCGTACGGCTTCCCAGACGGATGTCGTCTTGCCCGTCCCGGTGCGCCCCACGACGAAGACGAGCTGGCTTGTTCCCTCGACGGCGCGCTCCAGGACCAGGTTCAGGTGCGCGCCGCGCTGCCTTGGCACGTACCGGGCGGGTTCGTCGGTCTCCACCGCCGCGAATTCCGCGAACTCGGCGAGCGGTCGCCCCGGCCGGGCTGCGGTCCGGGGCCCGGGCCTCGGCCGATGCGCGAAGGGCATCGCACCGGGCGCGACGGTTTTGTGCCCCCCACCTGCCGGGGCAGGGGAGACCTTGAGCGCCGGGAAATCGCCCCCGGTCCCAGGGTCGCGGTCGAGGTAGGCGGCGACCTCGCGGCGTACCAGCTCCTGGACCGTGGTGATGTCGTGCCGGAGCTGGCCGCCGAGCAGCGCTTCCCGTACGCCGGGGAGGAACTGGAACTCGAAGCGGTCCATGTCCGTGTCCCAGGGAACGTGCCGCCATGGGCGCAACAGGCCGCTCAGGGCGACCTCCGCCAAGTGGCCGTGCTCGGAGTGCGGAAGCATGGCCCGGCGGACGAGGGTCATGACGGGCAGGGTGAGCGGGACGGCAGCCAGGTATCCGGCCAGTTCCTGGGCGGTGGGGGAGGCGGCCTCCTGGAACCGGAGCAGGGCCTGGTGGCTGCTGGGGTGTGGCTCCTCGTCCGGCATTCGCTGTGCCATATCGGACGGCCGGGGCGGCTCGGGCTCCTGGTCCGGTCCGGGCGTGCGGTCGATGGGCAGGCAGGCCATCCGGTTCCACCGGCCACCACCGGCGATCAGCGAGGCCAGCGTGGACAGCGACTCCGCGGTGGCTTCCACGACCGGAACCGCGATGCTGTCGTGGAGGCGGCTCTTCCCACGACGGGACCTACGTCGTCCGGTGGGGTTGAGATGCCAGGCGGCGTTGGGTGCCCCGGGCCTCGGGGCGCGCAGGGCAAGGCTGGTGGGGCGTACGGCCCCGCGATCCCAGAGCCGCCTGGGCAGCACGTTCAGCACGGCGACGGGGCAGTGCGCGGACCAGTGCCGGAGCACGTCGGCGGCAGCCTGGCCCCGCCACCCGTCGGCGACCGTGTCCGTGAGGACGAGCACGAGCGTCCGCCCGGACGGGTCGCTGATCTCCTGCGGGCTGCGCGGCTGCCCACCCGCCTTCCGGGACACAGTGGGCTTGCCCCTGGCCTCGATCCCGCGCAGATACCAGACGCGGACATCGCGGAAGATTCCGGTCTGGGTGAAGGCCCGGCACACTTCTGTGACCAGGTCGTGCCACAGCAGCATCGAGTGATGGCTGTCGACGACGACCGTCAGATCGAGCCACCGGCCGCGCGCCGGGCGCTGGACCGGAAGCATGATCCGCTGGTCCACGCACCGGTTGACGGTGGCTTCCTCGTCCAGCTCACTCCGGCCGGCTGTCTCGGTCCGTCTGCCCAAGGGGCGCAGCGCCCGCATGACGCCGAGCGAATCGGCCAACGCGGACGGCCGCCGGACGCGGACGGATTCGCCGCGTGCCTGTCCCTGCCCGGCGGAGCCGGCACCCGCCTCGTCGCTGTAGAACTGCTCACCGTCATGGGCCGGGTCGCCCTCCAGGGCGGTCTCCCGGTCCGGCGAATCCGCCGGTTGCTGCCCGGACGTGGAGGAGCGGGCCGCCATGTCGCTCTCCGGGGGAGCAGAGGCACCGACGCGCTGGGCCAGCCAGAAGATCTCGGCGAGTTCCTCGGGCCCGGCATCAGCGCCCGCGCCGTCCAGCGCCTCGAGCAGTTCTTCGAGCACTCCGCGTCCTCAGCTTTGGGCTGCGGTCGGGCCGCTGAGCTGCTGGAGTACGGCGTCCAGAAACGCGTCCCGGTCGTCGGGCGCCGTCCAGGCCCCGCTCAGCCGCAGTTGTACGGCGTTGAGGAGCTGGTCGGTGGCCAGGTCACCGTCCTGCCGCCGGTCGAGGAACGTACGGACCAGATCCCGGTAGGCGCTGTCGTCACCCGAGGGAAGCCCGAGACGTTCCTGGACGATGCGGCTGAGCTTCTCCTCGCCCGGTGGCTGCAGATGCAGCCGGATGCAGCGGCGCAGAAAGGCGGGCGGGAAGTCGCGTTCGCCGTTGCTGGTCAGGACGACGACGGGGAACGCCTTGCACCGGACCCGGCCGTGTTCGACGGGCGCTTCGGCTTGCGGGTCGTCCTCGGTACCGATCCTGACACGCGGGTGCTGGGCGGCTGCGCGCGCCAGTTCGGGAATCTCGAAGGAGCCCTCCTCGAAAACGGTCAGCAGGTCGCCGGGGAGATCGATGTCGCTCTTGTCGATCTCGTCCACCAGCAGGACGCGGGGTCGCTCCTGCGGCAACAGCGCCGTGCCGAGCGGACCCAGGCGCAGATACGGCGCGATCCCGGCAGCCGTGTGCTTCGAGGGCTTGTGCGCGTCAGAGGCGCTCAGATAGTGCAGATTGGCATCGTGCAGTCGGCCGATCGCATCGTAGTGGTACAGCCCGTCGCGGAGGGTTGTGCGGCTGGTGACCGGCCAGTGGAGTACGGGGCCGAGGCGCAGATCGGCCGCGATGCTGTGCGCGAGCGTGGACTTGCCCACGCCCGGTTTTCCGGTGATCAGCAGCGGTCTGCGCAGATACAGCGCGGTGTTGACGGCGTCCTTCTCGTTGCGGTCCGGCACATACCCGATGCCGCGCTCAAGAGTCGCCAGTCCCGCGGGGCTGTCGGTGCCGGGCGGTGTGTACGCGGGGTCGGGAACGCCGGGGAACGTCCGCCATGGCGGCTCGTGCTCGGCGAGCCGGGCGATTCGATCGGCAGCATCGCCCGTGCCCTGGTAGATCCACCAGTCCTTCACCATGTGCTCTTCCTCTTCTGCGGACTCGTACGTCATGACAGCGACCGCATTTCGGGTATGTGATCAGGGTTGTCCCACATCAGGGCCAGCGGCCGGCGGTCGCACAGCGCACGCCGCTTTCTGACAGCGGCAGGAAGAGCACGCAGATCGAGGTCGGCCAGCGCCCTGTCGATACCGGCCGCCTCCTGGGAGCGGCCGTGCCGTGGCCAGACGGCGATGGGTACGCCTGCCTCGAGAACCGCGTCCAAGGCGGCGTTGACCAGCCGCTCGGACACATCGGCCAGCGCACACACCGGAGTCAGCTCGGTTTGCAGCGACGCGTGGAGTGTTGCCGAGATGTCCGCGTCCCGCAGCCAGCGCGTGGCCTCGGGGCTCTCACCACCGTGGGTCTTGAACCAGTCCCATTTCCGGCGCCAGTTGGCGCCCGCGACGCCGACTCTCTCGTCCGGGCAGCGGAGTACCACCTCGTAGTGGCTACCGAGTTCGTAGACCTTCCCGGGGCGGCCGATGGCGAGTCTCCAGCACTCGAACTCCTCGGTCAGCAGCTCGTAGGGGATGTGGAACTCGATCCGGGTGGGCACGCCGTCGGCACCGCCGGTACAGCGCTCGGCCGCCCCGCGGAGTTGCTCGGCGAGCTGGGCGCGTATCCGAGCCATCTCCAGCGGCCGGGCGGACTCCCACAGGGTTTCGAAGGTGCCCTGGCGGTGGTGCCACATCCGCACCCAGTAGGCCTCGCCGACCGCGGAGTCGGCTGTCAGCCGTATGTGCACAGCGGGGTGTTCCACCGGCGGACTCGGCGGTACGGGAACGGGCGCGGCACCCAGCCTCCGCCCTGTGGTCTCCACCCAGGACACTGCCCTGGCTGCCCATGCCGGGTCGTCGCACCACGCCACCAGGTGGCGGACGAAGGGCAGCGTCAGCGGAAGCGGCTGGGCTCCGCCTTGCCGACGGTCGAGGTCGCGGGCGATCTCCGTCAGTTCGGTGGCGGGGAGCTCACGCCGGGCCGGTGGCACGCAGCCGCTGACGTCGAACGCCCACCGGTACGCCTCGTAGGTGAAGGGCGGCAACGGACGCCCGTGCAGCAGGTCACCGAGCTGGTTCCACGCCGTCTGGTCGAGACTGCGGGCTCCGTCGCCTGCCGCGGTCCAGCGGGCACCGAAGATTGTCGAACCGTCCCAGCCCCGGTCGATGATGAACTCCGGGTGCTGCCAGCCCAGTCCTTTGGAACGCAGCAGGCGGAAGTCGGCCTGTACGCCTTTGGCGATGTCGGTGAGGCCGTGGACGACGGATTCGAGGCTCTTGCCCTCCAGCCGTGCCAGCAGGGTGTCGGTGAAACGGCCCGCCGCCCGGTCCGTCATGTTCTGCGCGACCTCGCCGGGCCGGCTCGCGTACAGCGTGAACTGCCGCCGATCGGGGAGGGTTCGGCCGCCTCCGTAGCTCACGGACCCGAAATTCAGCCCGCGGGCCAGCGCGCTGTCCACCCGGCAGGTGTCGCCGAGAGCGACTTGGCGGTGGAAGTGTCCGGCAGCCAGCCGGTCCGAGCGCAGCCAGTGCAGTGCGGAGGTCAGATTGAGGTGGCGGGTCAGGGAGGCGGTGGCGTTCTGGTACGGCAGCAGCAGCCGGTCACTCGCGTCGAGAAAGCCGTGCCCGGCCCAATAGATCCACAGCAGGTCTCCCTCGCACGCGGACAGCTCCGTGAACAGGGTCCTCTCGACGTTCTCCTGTGTTGCCGCCTGGTACGGGTGCGCGCTGGTGGTCGTACAGTCCTGCCGCGGCGAGAGCAGCAGCCGCACCTGCGAGGCCGGTACCCCCGCCGTGTCGGTGAGCCACGCGGCGACCCGTAATGCGTCGCGGCCCGCTCCCGGCAGGTCCCAGTGCGGACTGATGTCGTACGACTCGATCCCCACCACCAAGGCGTGCACGCGCTTGGGGTCGAGCGCGGGGAGGGAGCTGATGTCTGTCACCCAAGGGCCTCGATCTCGTCCGCGATCCGTTCGTACACCGCGTCGAGCTTCCAGTACGCGCTGTGGCATACCGGGAACGGCTGACGGGTGTTCACTTCATGGTCGCTGACGTGGACCGCATCGGGAAAGACGGGCTGCGCCCGGTAGGCGAGAAGGTCCTTGCTGTCGTAGATGTTCAGCCACGGCGGGAACCCCGCGGGGAGGGCGGCGTTCGGCGGCAGGCCGGTGAGGGCGCCGAGCTCATGCAGGAATGGCGCCTGCGAGCCGACGGTCACCAAAAGCTTGATGCCGCCGAGTAGTTCGGGATTTTCCGCGGACATCGCCAGCAGATCGACCAGGGCGATGCCGCCCAGACTGTGCCCGATCACGACTGTCGGCCGCGGATCCGCAGTGATATGGCTCAGGAGGTCTGCGCGAAGAGGACCACCGCGGGCCTGATATCGCAGGATGTCGCCGAGCGCGGGCACCGAACCGGTGGTGAGGCGGCCGCGCCAGTGGTCGAGCGCGGGCTGGGCGGTGACGCGCAGCGCGAGTCCCAGCAGAGCGCGGGCTGCTCTGCCGCCGGGGACCCGGCCGGTGCCGCCCAAGCAGCCGAGGAGCATACCGACCAGTCGGTCACGCTCGGCACCGGTGCACCAGGCCGACTCGGCGCACTCGGCGAGGAGCTGAGCCATCACGGCACGCGCTGCGGCAACGGCCACTTCGCGCGCGGCGGCCATATCGGTGGCCCCCGCACAGGCGTCCGCGAGTTCCTCGGACTGCGCCACGGTACGCAGCGCGTCCGGGTACGCGTCGGCCAGCGCGGTCTCACGCAGCAGCTTTCCCAGCTCCTCTTCGGCAGAAGGCTGGGGAGTCAGTGCGCGCAGCCGGTCGGCGATCTCCTCCCCGGCGGCCTGTACGCCCGGCATGGCAAGCTCGCCCGACTCCGCTCCCAGGGCGGCCAGCACCCGTAGTTCGCAGAGGGGATCGACGAGGAGCAGCTGCCACTCGGCGGTCTCCTGGTCGGTAGGGGCGACAGCCAGTGCGTCGCCGGTCCCGGCACGGGTGCCGTCGTATCCGGGTATCGACACACCTCCGCAGTCCAGCCCCGCACCATGGTCGTCGCCCCAGTAGGGGGACAGGAGTTCCGCTGCGGGGAAGTGCCTGCTCACAGCTTCTGTGACGAGGCCGCGTAGCTGGTCATGGCGCTCGCGCCGCACCCCTGTCCCATGAACGAAGACGAACCGCACCGGGCCCCCACCCCTCTTCCCCTCTTCCCCCTTTTCCGGGCCTGGAGGATAGCCCGACATCCGGGGAATCAGCAGAGAGTTGGGGGCCCAGCCGATCTCTCAGAGAGGGTCGGTCAGCCGGTCGGTGACCCAGGTGTGGAAGTCACCGATGTGGTGTTCGCTGGGGACCAGGACCCCGCCGTCCCGGTAGGCGCGGGAGGACATCGCGGGCTGGGTGCGTTCGCAGGCGTCGAAGTCCTGCACGTTGACCCGGTGGAACAGTTCCACCGAGTGCGAGACGTCCGCACCGGAGGCGATCACCTCCGGTGCGTACAGCCAGTCACACTCGATCACCGTGCGGTCCTCGGCCATCGGGAACATCCGGTGGACGATCACATGGTCGGGCACCAGGTTCACGAACACCTGCGGCCGGATGGTGATGGCGTAGTAGCGGCGGTCGTGCGTGTCCGGGACACCGGGCAGCCGCTCGAAGCCGGCACTGCCGTCCACCGTGAAGCCTTCGGCCTCGGCGGCGAACTCGGGACCGTGCCCCACGTAGTACTGCGCGGCGAACCCGTCGGCGAACTCCGGGAGTACCTCGGTGAGTTCGGGGTGAATGGTGGCGCAGTGGTAGCACTCCATGAAGTTCTCGATGATGAGTTTCCAGTTGGCCGCCACGTCGTAGGTGTGCCGTCGGCCGAGCGCCAGCGACTCGATCGCGTAGTGCCCGATCACATCGGTGCCGCCCAGCCGTTCGGCGACATCCCCCATCACCGAGTCCTCGAACGAGGGCGGCTCGGCGGCCAGGCACACCCACGCATAGCCCAGCCACTCGCGCAGCCGCACCGTGTGCAGCCCGTACTCGGTACGGTCCACATCCGGCATCCGGGTCAGATTGGGGGCCGCGGTCAGCTTGCCGTCCAGGTCGTAGGTCCACGCGTGGTACGGGCACTGCAGGCTGCGCCGTACCTCGCCCGCCTGCTGGGTGCACAGCCGGGCGCCGCGGTGCCGGCACACGTTGAGGAAGGCCCGCAGCTCGCCGCGCCGGTTGCGGGTGATCAGTACGCTTTCCCGGCCCACTTGAACAGTGCGGTAGGCACCGGGCTTGTCGAGATCGGCCGAGCGGACCGCGCAGAACCACTCGGTCTCGAAGATGCGCTCCTGCTCGCGCCGGAAGTTCTCCGGATCGGTGTAGCGGTCTCCTGGCAGGGTCGCCAGCAGGCTGCCGACAACGGTCGTCATGTCGTGGTTTCTCCCTCGGGAGTGGCGAACTGGCGGTGCGGAGCCCTCAGGGGCTCCCTGAGCGGGTCGAACAGAGCGATCGGGTGCTCGGTGGTGCCGGTGAGCGCCAGGTCGGCGACGATCTCCCCGACGACGGGTACGAACTTGAAGCCGTGCCCGGAGAATCCGCAGGCCACGGTCACCGCGTCCGGATGCTCCGGGTGCCGGGCCAGCACGAAGTGCTCGTCGGGGGTGGTGGTGTACATACAGGTGACGGCCTTGCGCAGCCGCCCCGGCAGGTCGGGGATACGGGGCCGCAACTGCGCCGCCATCGCCTCGGCCTCCGCCTCGGTCACGGTGCGGTCGACGGTCTCCGGGTCGCACAGCGAGCCCTTGCGGAAGAAGGCGACCTTCGCCCCGCCGTCCGGCCCCTCGATCGCCGGGAATCCGTAGATCTGGACGCCGTCGGAGTCCTCCCATACGTAGACGGGGTGCTGCTCCGGCGCGAACGGGGCGGTGCCGCCGTGCGGGTGGAACCAGTACATGACCTGCCGCTCGATGGCGAAGCCGACGCCGAGATCGGCGAGCAGGCGCGGTGCCCATGCGCCGGGGCAGACCACCAGATGCCCGGCGGTGTAGACGTCGTCCGCCGTGTGCACCCGTACGCCTCTGCCGCCCGGCAGCACCTCCCAGCGGGTCACCGGCTCCTCGAACCGCAGCTCGGCACCGGCCCGCTGGGCAAGCTGCACATGGGCTGTGACGGTCGCCTCGGGGCGGACGAAACCGGCGTGCTGCTCGTAGAGCGCCACCTCGTCGTCCGCCGGTGTGAGGGTCGGGAAGCGGCGCCGTACCTCCGCCGCGTCCAGCAACTCGTGGGGGAGGCCCCACTGCCGGGCCGAGCTCAGGCTGCCGGAGACGGTACGGCTGTCCGGGCGGCCCATCATCACGCCGCCGCACAGGGTGGCGAGGGTACGGCCGGTGTCGCGTTCCAGCTTGGCGAACAGTTCGTAGGAGCGGAGAAGGAGGGGGACGTAGGCGGGGTCCTCGAAGTAGGACTGGCGGATGATGCGGGAACCACCGTGACTGGAGCCGCGGTTGTGGGCCGGGCCGAAGCGTTCCAGCCCGAGGACCCGGTGGCCGCGGGCCGCCAGGTGACAGGCAGCGGCACTGCCCATGCCGCCGAGACCGATGACGATGACATCGCGGGATTGCGACACTGCGGACCTCCTCGGGGGTCAGCGGCGGATGCGGGCCATCTCGGGGTCGAACAGCGGCTCCGCGGCGACCGTTGCCGCCACCTTTTCGCCGAAGTACTCGATGGCGACCGAGGTACCCGGCACGGCAGCGCCGGCCGGCACCCATGCGTAGGCGACGCACCGCCCCACGCTGTAGCCGTACGAAGCGCTGGTCACATATCCGGCGACGACCCCGTCGACCTGCACGGGCTCGCTGCCCATGACGACCGCGGCGGGGTCGTCGAGGGTGAGGCACACCAGCTTCCGGGTGGGTTCGCCGCGTTCGGCCAGCGCGTCCCGCCCGACGAAGTCGCCCTTCGCGGGACGGACGGCGAAGCCCACGCCGGCCTCCTCGGGGGTGTGCTCGGTGGTCATGTCGGCGCCCCAGGCGCGGTACCCCTTCTCCAGCCGGAGGCTGTTGAAGGCGCTGCGGCCCGCGGCAATGACGCCGAGCCGCCGGCCGGCCTCCCACAGGGTGTCCCACAGCCGCAGTCCCACATCGGCATCCGCGTACAGCTCCCAGCCCAGCTCGCCGACGTAACTGACCCGCAGCGCGGTCACCGGGACGTGGCCCACGTAGGTCTGCCGTGCCTTGAAGTAGCCGAACGCCTCGTGCGAGAAGTCGGCGGGGGTGAGCGGCTGCACCAGCTCCCGGGCCAGCGGTCCCCATACCCCGATGCAGCAGGTGCCGGAGGTGATGTCCCGGACCTGTACGTCCTCGGGAGCGTGGCTGAGCAGCCACTCCAGGTCGGCCGGGCTGTTGGCGCCGAGCTGCCAGCGGTTCGGGCCCAGCCGGGCGGCGGTCAGGTCGCTGCGTATGCCGCCGTTCTCGTCGAGCAGCAGCGTGTACGTGACCGAGCCGGTGCGCTTCTTGAGGTTGTTGCTGGTCATCCGCTGGAGGAAGGCGAGTGAGCCGGGCCCGGTGACCTCCAGCCGCCGCAGCGGCGTCATGTCGTACAGCGCGACCTTCTCGCGGGTCAGCTTGGCCTCGGCGGCGGCGATCGGCGACCAGTGCTGGGCCGACCAGCTGTCGCGCTCCGGCAGCTCGAGGCCGAGCTCCGCAACGAGCGGCGCGTTCGCCTCGTACCAGTGGGGCCGCTCCCAGCCGCCCGACTCCAGGAAATAGGCGCCCAGTTCCTGCTGCCGGTGGTAGAAGGGGCTGGTGCGCAGGGGACGGGCCGGGCCGGGCGGCTGGAGCGGGTGGATCACGTCGTACACCTCGACGAAGCTGCGTTCGCCCCGCTCGCGCACGTACGCGGGGGAGCGCTGGGCCTTCTCGAAGCGGTGCGGATCGCACTCGTGGACGTCGACCGTGGTGCGCCCGTCCGTCATCAGCTCGGCGACGGCCCGTGCGGCGCCGGCCGAGTGCGTGACCCAGACGGCTTCGGCCAGCCAGAAGCCGCGCACTGTGCTGGACTCGCCCAGCAGCGGCATCCCGTCGGGGGTGAAGGAGAAGACGCCGTTGAAGCCCTCGTCCACCTCGGAGTCGCCCAGCGCGGGCAGCAGCCGTCCGGTCTCGTCCCAGCTGGGCGCGAAGTCCTCCGCCGTGAAGGGCAGCGACGACGGCATCTTGGGGGCTTCGTCGTAGGGCAGGATCGTGTACGGGTCGACGGGCAGCGGACGGTGTGCGTAGGTACCGATGCCGATCCGGCCGGGGCCGCCCGTCGGGTCGAGGTGTTCGCGGTAGTAGAGGTCGTGGTCCTGGTGGCGCAGGATGGGCCGGACGGCCTCGTCACCACCGGCCCCGGCGCCCGCCAGCTGAGGCAGCGGCGCCGTCCTGGCGTACTGGTGGGCGAGTGGCAGCAGCGGTACGTCCACCCCGGCCATGGCGCCGATGACCGGCCCCCAGAATCCGGCGGCGGAGACCACGTGGTCGGCCGGGAAGGTGCCCCGGTCGGTGACGACACCGGTGACCCTGCCGCCCTCGCGTTCGATGCCGGTGACGGTGTGCCGGTCCAGGAAGCGGGCCCCGCGCTGCGAGGCACGCTCGATCTGGGCCAGACAGGCGTCGATGGCGCGGGCCAGTCCGTCGCCGGGGGTGTGGAAGCCGCCGAGCACGGTGTCCGGGTCGAGCATCGGGAAGAGCTCGGCGCACCGCGCGGGAGAGACGAGTTCACCCTCCACGCCCCAGGAGGCGGCGAGTCCGGCCTTGCGGTGCAGATCCAGCCAGCGGGTCTCGGTCGTGGCCACCTCGAGACCGCCCACCGGCAGGAAGCACGGCCGCCCCTCGTTGCGCAGCGAGCTGAACTTCTCCACGGTGTAGCGCGCGTACTGGGTGAGTGCCCTGGAGGGGCTGGTACGGAAGACGAGGCCGGGGGCGTGGGAGGTGGAACCGCCGGGAGCCGCCAGCGGACCCTGCTCGAGGACGGTGACGTCGCGCCAGCCGCGAGCCGTCAGCTCGTCGGCCAGCGAGCAGCCGACGATTCCGGCGCCGACGATGACGACGCGCTCGGTTCGCGAGCCTGCGGGTGCAGGGGGAGCGCTCACAGTGTCGTTCACAAGACCACCACCGATCGCAGCACCTTGCCGCGCTGCATCCGCTCGAAGGCGACCTCGACCTCGTCCAGCGCGATCGTCTCGGTGACGAAGGCGCCCAGGTCGAGCTTGCCGCTGAGATAGAGGTCGATCAGGACCGGGAAGTCCCTGCTGGGCAGGCAGTCCCCGTACCAGGACGATTTGAGGGCACCGCCCCGCGAGAAGAGCTCCTGGAACGGAAGCTCGATCGTCACGTCCGGAGCCGGGACGCCGGCCTGGACGAGCACGCCTGCCAGGTCCCGCATCGCGAAGCCCTGCAGATATGTTTCCGGGCGGCCGACCGCCTCGATGACGACGTCCGCACCGTGGCCGCCGGTCAGCTCGCGGACGGCCTCGACGGGGTCGGTGCCGCGCGAGTTGACGCTGTGCGTGGCACCGAACTGGGTGGCCACATCCAGCTTGTTGTCGTCGATGTCGACGGCGATGATCCGGCGGGCCCCGGCCAGCGAGGCCGCCGCGATGGCCGCGTTGCCGACACCGCCGCAGCCGATGACGGCAACGGTGTCCCCGTAGGAGACGCCCCCGGTGTGCACGGCGGCGCCCCAGCCGGCCATCACTCCGCAGCCGATGAGTCCGGCTGCCTCGGGCCGCGCTGCCGGGTCGACCTTGACGGCCTGCCCCGCGTCGACCAGCGTCTTTTCGGCGAACGCACCGATGCCGAGCGCCGTGCTGAGCGGGGTGCCGTCCAGCAGCGTCATCGGCTGCCGGGCGTTGCGCGAGTCGAAGCAGTACCAGGGCCGCCCCTTGCGGCAGGAGCGGCAGCTTCCGCACGGTGCGCGCCAGGCGAGCACGACGAAGTCGCCGGGGCGCAGATCGGTGACACCGGGGCCCGTCTGTTCGACGACGCCCGCGGCCTCGTGGCCGAGGAGGTACGGGAAGTCGTCGCCGACGGCGCCTTCCCGGTAGTGCAGATCGGTGTGGCAGACACCACATGCCTGGATGGAGACGAGGACTTCGCCCGGACCGGGGTCCGGTACCAGGACCGTCTGCACCTCGGCCGGAGCGTCCTTCTTCATCGCGACGACGGCGCGGACCTCGTATGGCATTCCCAGACCTCGCAGCTGTTGCGTAGTGCACGACTGGTTGCGCTATGGGAGACATATTGAGAACGCCGAACCTCGCCCGTCAAGAGTTGTGGATCAGTGGTTCATGACAGGGCATCAGAAAAAGACACTGCGGGCCCGGCCGATGCCGGACCCGCAGTTATGGGAGGTCGGAGCGGTGCTAGCGCTGACGCCCCGTCAGAAATTTGTACTTTTCGACGGCTGTTCCGCGGCGGTTTCGAGCCGGTTTCACAGCGGCCGTCGGCCGGGCGCCGCCGGCTTCGGTGGACTCAGTAGGCGTAACCCATCCGGCGCGAGAGGTCCTGTGCCGCCGCCATCGTGCGCTTGGCCACCTCCTGGAGCCGTTCCTCCTCCAGCCGGTAGGAGGGCCCGGAGACGCTGATCGCGCCGATGACCTTCCCGTCGTGGGCCCGCACCGGAGCCGCCACCGCGTGCAGCCCGAGCTCCAGCTCGTCCCGCGCCATGGCGAAACCGGTCTTGACCACCGACTTCAGCTCCGCGCGCAGCTCCGCCGGCGAGACCACGGTCGACTCCGTCAGCCGTGGCAGCTTCCGCGACAGCACGCTCTCCTGCACCGATTTCGGCTGGTGCGCCAGCAGCGCCTTGCCGCTGGAGGTGGCGTGCAGCGGAGTCCGTCTGCCCAGCCAGTTCTGTGCGGTGACCGAGGACGCGCCGCGGGCCTGCATGATGTTGACCGCGGCGTCGTCGTCCAGAACGGCGATGTTCGCCGTCTCCCCGGCGTCCTCGGCCAGCTCACGGCAGACGGGCGCGCCCTCCTGCGAGATGTCCAGCCGGGACGCCGCGGCTCCGGCCAGCCTCAGCACGCCCGGGCCCAGGTAGTACTTGCCGCGGTCCTGCTCCTGGGAGACCAGCCCTCTGGCCTCCAGGACGCCCAGCAGCCGGAACGCCGTCGATTTGTGGACGCCCAGTTCCTCGGCGATCTCGGTCACACCCGCGTCGCCGTGCCGACCCAGAATCTCCAGCACGCTCACCGCGCGGTCGACCGACTGCACCGAGGCAGCCGCGCCTCTGGGCTGCTTGCCTGTCGCTGTGTCCTCCGTCTTTTCACTCATCTGCTCAACGTCACCGCCTGCTGGCCTGGTTGTGGTTCCCGGTTCTGGTGCGCGGCCGCGCGCCGTTCCCCGGAGGCTGCCGTTCCTCTCCACCATCTGCGGAGGTCGTCGGCGGGTGCTTGACGTGAAGCCTCCCCGCTTGGATTCTGTTGCGCATCACGCTCTATCGTGCGCGATACGGAACTCGGATAGTAGCGAAGTGTCTCCCCCGCACCTTCCCGGCCAACCGGCACCGGGGCCGGCTGACCATGCTCACTCGAACGTGCTCGCGAGGTGAATCACAGTGATACCCGTCTGCCGCATTGAGGACCTGCCCGCGGGTGAGTCCGTCCGTCTCGACCTCGAACCTCCCATCGCCGTCTTCAACGCCGACGGCGAGCTCTACGCAATCGACGACACCTGCACCCACCAGGACGCGTCCCTGTCGGAAGGCTGGCTCGAGGGCTGTCTGGTCGAATGCCCGCTGCACGCCGCTTCATTCGACCTGCGCACCGGCCGTCCCACCTGCCTCCCCGCTCGCAAGGCGGTCCGCACCCACCCGGTGAGCGTGCTGGACGGCACCGTATGGGTACATGTCGAGTCCGACCGGACCGCACAAGCACCGCACACCGCCGCAGCCGGACAAGGGAGCGCCGCATGAACACCATCACCGTGATCGGCGCCTCCCTGGCAGGAATCCATGCCGCACTCGCGCTGCGCGCCGAGGGCTACGACGGCAGGCTGGTGATCGTAGGGGAAGAGCATCATCGACCCTACGACCGCCCTCCTCTCTCCAAGGAATTCCTGACCGGCGCGCTGACGGCCGAACGGCTGGCCCTCGCCGACGCCGAGGAGATCGGGGAACTGGACGCCGACTGGCTGCTGGGCACCCGGGCCGAGGGCCTCGATCCGCCCTCCCGTACGGTCACGCTCACGGACGGCCGCAGGCTGTCCACCGACGGCGTCGTCCTGGCCACCGGCGCGGTCCCCCGCACCCTGCCCGGTGAGCCGCTGGCGGGAGTGCACACCCTGCGCACCCTGGACGACGCCGCCGCGCTCCGCGAGGAGCTCAGCCGGGGACAGGTGCGGGTCGTCGTGATCGGCGCCGGCTTCATCGGTGCCGAGGTCGCCTCGTCCTGTGCCACCCTCGGCCACAGCGTCACCGTCGTCGAGGCCGCCGCACAGCCGCTGCTGCCCCAACTCGGCGCCCATATGGCCGAGTTCTGCGCCGACCTGCACACCGACCACGGGGTCACCCTGCTCACCGGCACCGGAGTGCGCGCACTGCACCCGGACGGCGGCCGGCCCGCCGCGGCCGGTGGCGGACAGCGCCGGGTCGGCTGGGTGGAGCTGGCCGACGGACGGTTCCTGCCTGCCGACGTGGTCGTCGTCGGAATCGGCGTACGCCCCGCCACCGGCTGGCTGGAGGGCTCCGGGCTGCCGCTGGACGACGGCGTCGTCTGCGACGCGGGCGGCGTCACCCCGGTGCCGGGCGTGGTGGCCGTGGGTGACGTGGCCCGCAGCGCCGGGCACCGGGCCGAGCACTGGACCAGCGCCATGGAAGCCCCGGCCGTCGCCGCGCGCAATCTGCTGGCCGGTACGACGGTGGAGACGTACACGGCGCTGCCGTACTTCTGGTCCGACCAGTACGGCATCCGGCTCCAGCTCGCGGGCAGCCGTGGCCCGGACGACACCGTGCGGGTGGTGGAGGGCTCGCCGGAGGACCGCAGCTTCCTCGCCGTCTACGAGCGGGACGGCACCACCACGGCAGTCCTCGCGGCCAACCGGCCCCGCCCCTTCATGCGGGCCCGGCGCGAGCTGGCTCGCGCCGGGATGGCGGCGGTCTGATCCCGCGGGCTGTCGCCGGGCGGCGGGCGCTGTGGTTGCGGCCATCCTGTATCCGCCGGACCCTGGCCGCCGTGGTTGCTCGCCGTCGCGGCGGAAAGGGGTTCAGCGGGCTCCGCCCCCTGAACCCCCTCCTCGCCGGGGGCCGAAGGGCCGAGGGCCCCGCCCCATGGCCCAGCGGCAAAAGGGCAGCCGCAACCACAACGTCCGGCGTCAATTCCCGGCGGTAGCCGGCTGCTTCTCGCTGGGGCGGACGATGACGAAGCCCTCCCCGTCCAGTCTGAGCTGCACCGCCTCGCCCGAACCGCCGCGGATCATGGAACCGAAGCTCTGCGAGCGGTGCAGTGAGGTCTGCAGCTGGGCGCTCCAGCCCACCACCGCGTCGGTGTCCACGAACACCGGCGCCTGCTGCGACACGGGGATGACGATCGGCGTGCCCTCACAGATGACACCGAGCCTGCCCTGGCCCGAGAAGACGCTGTTGAACAGGCCGCCACCGGCCATTCCCGCGCCCTTGACGATGCCGATCTCGTAGTGCAGCCCGGCGTCGAAGACCAGCACGTTGCGGCCGTTGACGGTGAGCGAGTCGCCGGGCGCTATGTCGATGATGAAGCAGTTCTCCGCCTCGTGCGCGAACCACGCCTCGCCCTGGCCGCTGACCGACATCAGCGCCAGCCCCTCCCCGGTGACCTGACGCTTGAGGAAGTTGCCGACCCCCTGGCCCTTCTTCTCGAACCGGAGGTTCCCCCGGAAGGCCACCATCGACCCCTGCCGCGCGTAGCACTCGCCGTTCACCGTGTACTTCACGCACTTCTCGTTCTGCAGCTCCATCCCAGGCGTGGGGCTGGGCTGCGCCATGTTCTTCGTAGCGAAGAGATCACTTTGCATGGCGCCTATGTTCCCCCGGAATCCGTGGCTCCTTCCATACGTTCCGTGCCGCTGGTTCAGCCCTTGACGGCGGAGCTGGCGACGCCCTGGACGAACCACCGCTGGAAGAAGGCGAAGACCACGAGGACGGGAAGGACCAGGAGGACGCCGAAGGCGAGAGTCTGACCCCAGTCAAGGGGTTCTTGACCCTGGAAGACGCTCATTTCCAGGGGGAGGGGGCGTACCGAGGGGTCGGACACCATCAGGACCGGCCACAGGAAGGAGCCCCACTGGATGAGGAAGGTGAGGATGGCGACCGACGCGAACGCGGGCTTGCTCATCGGGACGATGATGGCGAAGAAGGTGCGCCAGGGGCCGGCGCCGTCGATGCGGGCCGCTTCCTCGATGCTCGGCGGAATCGAGCGGAAGAACGTGTGGAACTGGTAGACCGAGAAGGCGTTGGCGATGAACGGAAGCGCCTGGATGAGGAGCGTATTGCGTTGGTCGTTGAACATGTAGAACAGCGGCACGGCCACCGATTCGAACGGGATCAGCATCAGCAGCAGGATGAGGGTCATGACTGCTTCCCGGCCACGCCACTTCAGCCGCGACAGCCCGTACGCCGCCATCGAGTTGACGAACAGGCCACCCGTCACCACCACGAAAGCCAGCAGCAGCGAGACGCCCATGAAACGCCAGAAATAGCCCGTGCTGTCTGAGTCGAGAGTGTCGAGGACTGCCAAGTAATTATCGAAGGACAGGTGGGTGGGCAGGAAGCCGGACAGGCCGTCGAGTACCTCGCCCGACGGCTTGAGGCTGCCCATGAACAGGTAGAGCACGGGCAGCGTGAAGACGAACGCCAGCACGCTGAGTACGGCGTAATCCATGAAGCGGCGCAGATGCGTGCGGTTCGTGCCCATGGGTCAGTCCTCCTTTCCGGGCCGGACGACGCGGCGCTGGATGAGCGTCAGGACGACGACGATCACGAAGAAGACGACGGTGATCGCCGACGCCTGGCCGACGTTGTTCTGGTCGAAGGCGGTGGTGACGGCCTCGTACATCACGGTGCGGGTGGATTCCTCGTCCAGGCCGCCGCCGCGGATGAGGATGTACACCTGGTCGAAGACCCGGAAGGACAGGACCGAGGTGAGCATGGCGACGAAGACGAGGGTGCCGCGGATGCCGGGCAGGGTGACGTGGCGGAACTGCTGCCAGCGGGAGGCGCGGTCGAGCCGGGCGGCTTCGTAGAGCTCGGTGGGGATCTGCTGGAGCCCGGCGAGAAGAATGACCATCTGGAAGCCGACGCCTTGCCAGACGGAGAGCACGATGATCGAGGCCATGGCCGTGGCGGCGTCGCCGAGCCAGTTGAACGCCCCCCAGTTGCCGAAACTCACCAGGTCCAGGACGGAGTTGAGCATGCCCTGGTCGCTGCGGGCGAGGATCAGCCGCCAGATCACGGCAACCAGCGCCATGGGGAAGACCACCGGCATGAAGAAGAAGGACCGGAAGAGGCCGATGGCCTTGAGCTTGCGGTTCAGCAGGATCGCCAGCGCCAGGGCGAGGGCGGTCTGCAGCGGTACGACGATCCCGGCGAAGGTCAGGTTGTTGAGCAGCGCCCGCAGGAACGGGCCCGACAGGTCGGGATCGGTGAACAGCCGCCGGTACTGCTCCAGACCGAAGAACGACGGCGCCAGCGGCGAGCCGAGCCGCACGTTGTAGAAGGAGAGCACCACGGCGTAGCCGAACGGCACACCGACGAAGGCGATGAGTCCGACGACAGCTGGGGCCGACATCGCCAGGCCGTGCACCCAGTCGCGGTTCTTCCGCGTAGGGCGCGCCGAGCGCCCGGGGCGCGTGGGCTTCTCGGAGGTCATGGGTGGGGCCTGCTCCGGGTCTGGGGGCGCGGACTGCGCGGATTCCACGGATTTCACGGGGGGTGGGTCCTTTTCCCGGCCGGGACGGGCACGCTTCGCCTGTGCCCGTCCCGGCCGATGCGTCCTGCGGTCTACGGGATCTTGTAGCCGGCGTTGTCCGAGAAGTCCCGGTCGATGGCGCGGGCGGCCTTGGCCAGCGCGCTCTTGGGGTCGGCACCGCCGTAGATGGAGTTCAGAGCCCCGCTGAACTTCGACGTGATCACGGGGTACCCGGCGGTCACCGGGCGGGTGACGGCGACGCAGGACTTGGTGATCCGGGTGTCACCGCACGGCTTCGCGAGCTGGTCGGCGAAGAGCTGGAGCGGGCCGCCGGTCTTGTACAGCGGGCTCTTGGCGAGTGCGGTCCTGGTGGCCGGCACCGCTCCGTTGGCCTTCGTCATCGCGGAGACGGTGGTGTCGTTCATCAGGTAGTCGAGGAAGGCGCCGGACGCCTTGGCGTTCTTGGTGTCGGCGCCGATGCCCCAGGCCCACGAGCCCTGGCCGGTCTTGGGCCCGTTGCCGAAGTCGGGCAGCGGCAGCACGACCAGATCGTCGCCGAGGGCCTTGCTGTAGTCGGGGTACATCCAGTGGCCGACCCAGCTCAGCGCGACGCGGCCCTTGGTGAAGGCCTTGCTGTCGGTGTTGGCGTCGACGTATGTCTTCCAGGACTGGAAGGTTTTCATGGCGTCGACCACGGCGGGAGTGTCGAGGGCGCCGGCTGCCTTGCCGTCCTTCAGCAGCGAACCGCCGGCCGACCAGACGATCGGCGAGAAGCCGTAGGTGCCCCACTCGCTGCCGTAGCCGACGCTCTCCTGCAGGTCGAGGGTCTTGCCGTCGGAGTCCTTGGCCTTCAGTGCCTTGAGTGCGGCGGTGAACTCCTTCGCCGTCCAGCTGTCGGACTTCCCCTTGGGGTACTTCACCCCGGCCGCGTCCAGCAGCTTCTTGTTGCCGTAGATGCCGAGCCCGGAGTCGTACATGCCCAGCCCGTAGTGCTTGCCCTTGATCTCGCCCTGGGCCTTGCTCGCCTTGGTGGCGTTGCTCATCGTCTTGGAGGAGACGTATGTGTCGAGGGGGGCAAGCTTCTTGTTGTAGACGAAGTTCGCCATGGTCGGGCCGTCGAACTCCATGACGTCCGGCAGCTTGGACGCTTCGGTGGTGGTGATGGTCTTGGTGTAGTCCTTGTCGGGTATCAGCTTCAGCTTGGCCTTGATCTTGTTCTGCGAGGAGTTGAAGGACTTCACCGCGTTCTGCATCGCGGTGGCCTCGCTCTTCTGCCCCTGATGGGCCCAGACACTGATCGTGCCCTTTCCGCTGCCGGCCTCTGCAGAGGCGTCGGTGGTGCCGCCTCCACCGCAGGCGGCCAGCGCCGCCAAAGGCAGGGTGAGGGCCAGGCCCGTACAGACCGCGTGCCGGTGTCTTCTGGTTCTGGCGAACATGGTTGGTGCCTCCGTGCGTGGGTGCGAGGTGACGTTCGAACTGCTCGGGTGCTCTCTGGCGTAGGAGCGGAAGCGCAGGCCCGGGACTTCCAGGGCGCTACTGAGGTCGGCGCGGGTTCGGCGGGGCGGTGGTGTCGCGAAGTACGAGATGAATGGGCATCTGCACGTGTCCGGGCGGTTCGGAAGCCGGCTCGTCGAGCTGTTGCAGCAACAACCCGGCAGCTTCGGCGCCCTGGCCCGCGACGGGCTGGGCGATCGTGGTCAGCCCGATCACATCAGCCAGTTCGTGGTCGTCGAAGCCGATGACGGACACGTCGTCCGGCGCCTTCAGCCGGTGCCGTCGCAGGGCGCGCAGCGCGCCCATCGCCATCTCGTCGGACTGCGCGAACACGGCGGTCGGCGGACGGGACGCGGCCAGCAGCCGGGTCATGGCCCGCTCGCCGCCCTTGACGGTGTAGTCCCCGTCCACTTCCAAGGCGGGGTCGTGCTCTATCCCGGCGTCGGCGAGGACATCCAGATATGCCTGCCTCCGATCGACAGGGGTGGTCCAGTGCAGCGGCCCGCTGCTCCCGGAGATCATGCCGATCCTGCGATGGCCGAGATTGGCCAGATGCCGTACGGCGCTCTCCGCACCGTCCCTGTCGTCGATGCCGACCACCGTGAAGCCGGGCAGCGGCCCACCGACGGTGGAGGCCAGCGGCACCCCGAGTGAGCGCAGTGCGGCGATCTCCTCTTCTTCGGGGATCAGCAGCGACAGCACCGCGTCCACACGCTTGCGCAGCGGCAGCTTGGTGAAGAAGCGCTTGCGTGCCTCCGGCGAGCCCAGGTTGTAGAGCAGCACGTCGTATCCGGCCTTGCTGAACACCTGTTCCGCGGCGTCCAGGACGGTGCTGAAGAACCAGCGGCCCACGTACGGGACGACCACCCCGATGGTGAAGGTGCGCCCGCTGGCCAGGCTGGACGCCGAACGTGAAGCGGTGTAGCCGAGCGAGGCGGCGACGGCCGCGATCTGCTCCCGCACCTCGTCCGACACGCCCGGCCTGCCGCGCAGCGCGCGGGACACGGTGGACGCCGAGACTCCGGCGGCACGGGCGACATCGGTGATGCTGACCGTCACGGCGCACATCCTCCCGTTGGTTCACGTCGGTGTGATCTGTGGGTGACGAGACCGTAGACCCGGCCAGGTTGTTGCGCAAGCGTTTGTGTTCATATTTACTTGGGCCGATTCTCAAGCGATACCTTCATGGTCAATGGTCAGCGCACGCGTTTGGGCGCTCTGAGCCGACAGGAACTGCGCATGCGATACGCCCCGCCCGGCCTCGTGGTGAACGACTTCGCCCTCCTGCGCGACGAGGACGGCACGTATGCGGTGCTGCACCTGCAGGGGCCCTGGACGCCGGAGTTCGACCATCTGCGGATGGAGACCTCCTACGGCCGGGCCACCTCCACGGACCTGGTGCACTGGCGGCCTGCGGGCACCGCTTTCGGCACCGGCCTGCCCGGCCGCTTCGACGAGCAGGCTGTCTGGACGATGCACCCGATTCGGCACGGCGATGGAATGGCGATGTTCTATACCGGCGTCCGCGGCCTCACCGACGGCGGCTGGCCTCTCCAGTCGGTCGGCCTGGCGTACTCCGACCGCACCGACGGCACCGGCTGGCGCCGCCACGGCACCGCCCCGGTCGTCGAAGCGGACCCGCGCTGGTACCGCACCGGCCCGCGCATGGGGTGGCGTGACCCCTTCGTCGTCCGCGACGACGAGGGCGACGGCTGGGTGATGGCCGTCTGCGCCGCCGACGCCTCCCTCCCCGTCGAGGTCAGCGGCTGCGTCGCCTGGGCCACCTCCGACGACCTGGAGCACTGGACCGTCCACCCGCCGCTCATCTCGCCCGGCGACGTCGACGAACTGGAGTGCCCGGTCCTGGAACGCCTCGACGACGGCAGTTGGCTGCTCCTCGGCTCCATCGGCGCCACGCGTAACTTCGAGGCGTGGACAGCGCCCCGCCTGCGCGGTCCTTGGACCCGGCGCGGGCCTCTCGGGCCGATCGGCTCGTACGCTCCCCGGGTCATCGGGGCACCGGACGGCTCCCGCGTCGTCGTGCACACCACTCCCCGACGCGTCGGTCTCACCGACACCGGCGCACACTGCCGTGGCATGATCGCCCAGCCCAAACTCCTCGTCACACCTCCGGACGCGCCGCCCCGGCTGGAATGGTGGCCCGTCCTGAACGCCTGGCTCGGCGAGGAGACCGACAAGCCGGCGCTGCACGCGGTCGGCGACGTCGAGATATCCGGACCCGTCGAGATCACCCTGCGCACCGCCGCCCCCGGCAGCGACCGACCCGCCCTCACCGTGGACTGCGACGGCAAGAACCTCCGGGTCACCGGACCCGACGGCACCCCGCTCGAGGAAACGGTCCTGACCGCACCCGCCGCCACCTTGCGCATCCTCACCATCGGCGAGTACGTCGAGGTCTACGCCGACGACGTCTTCGCCCTCACCACCCTGTCCTACTCCGGCCATCCCGCCCGGTGGACCGCGGTCACGGAAGGCCGCGCACGCACCGTCCCCGTCCGGCCCGTCCGCCTGCCCGACCCGCACCGCGACGACGCCTCGGCGGTCTGGCCCGGCCCTGACACGCCGGTCCCTTCTCCCAAGACCGGGCACGATCCCGCAAGAGCTCGGCCGTGACCGTTGCCCGTCCTCGCCGGACCGAACGTAGGGCCCCTCCGCCTCGGCGGTGGGGCCCTACGTCATTCCTGGTCACAGCTGGGGATTGTCCCTGAGGGAAGGCCCCGGTGGTGCAGGCCGACGGCAGGCCCGCGGGGTGCGAAGGGATTTGAGGGTTCGGCTGCCTCATCAGGCCCTGGAACAGCAGGGCTTCGGCCACAAGTCCCCAAAAGGAGTTCAATGAAAAGATGGAAGGTGCCAGGGGCACGGCCCCCCGGGGCGTGTGCCCCGTCCGGCACCGGAAGAAGGAGACGAGACGTGAAGTTCGTGCTCGAGGTCGACACCAGCGACATGCGCGGCGAGGGCGAGGCCGCGGCCGAGCTGGGCCGGGTGCTGCGGTACTGGGGCGGCAACCTGCGCCACTACGCGCTGGAGCCGGGCGACGGTTCGGTCGTCTACGACTCGCAGTACCGCGAGGTCGGCAACTGGCGTATCACCGCGTCGTCGTGACGCGGCACGGACCGGGAAGCGGAGAGGAGAACTGATGGCGACCGTGGGCGTGGACCCCCACCGGATCGGTCAGGAACTCGACGGTGCTGTCGTCACCGTCGACCCGGACCTGCCCTCGGCGGTGCGCGAGGGCGTCGAGGAGATCACCGGCCGGCCGGTGGGCACCGGCGCCGGGCCGCGGGTGCATGTGGGCCCCACCATGCCGGAACTCGCCGTCGACGAACGGATGTTGTGGATGCACAGCACCAACGCCGGGGTCGACGCGCTGCTCAAGGCGCATGTGCCGTGGCCGCGCGGGACGCTGCTGACCCGTACGGTCGGCCGGATGGGCGAGCGGATCGGCCAGTATGTGCTGGCCTGGGCACTGGCCGAGCTCCAGAACATCCCCGGCTTCCTGCACCAGCAGGCGTCCCGCACCTGGAACCGGCTGCCCAGCGAGCTGGCCGACGGCACCCTCGCCGTCGTCTTCGGCACCGGCAGCATCGGTGCGGGGATCGGCGCCGCGCTCCAGCGCTGCGGCGTCCGTACGGTCGGTGTGGCCCGTACCCCGCGCCCGGCTCCCGGCTTCGACGAGGTCGTCGCGCTCGGCAACCCGGACGGTGCGGGCGGCCCGTCCGGCGAACTCGCCTCAGCTCTGGCCGCAGCGCACTGGGTCGTCGACGCGCTGCCGCTCACCCCTGAGACGGCCGGGCTGTTCGGCCCCGGGCTGTTCGGGGCGATGTCCGGCACGACCTTCTTCAACGTCGGCCGCGGCGCGACCGTCCGCACCGACGCGCTCGCCCAGGCGCTGGAGCGGGGTCAGGTGGCGCGGGCGGTTCTGGACGTTCTGCCGGAGGAGCCCGCACCGCCGAGCTCCCCGGCCTGGGACCTCCCCCGCACCACCCTCACCTCCCACTCGGCCGGACCGACGACTGCCACCGACATCACCGCCGATTTCGGCACCGCCTGGCAGTCCCTCCGCGCGGGCGAACTCCCCGCACTCACCGTCCGGTCGGCAATGGGGTACTGAGGCCGGCTCGATTGGTGACCTTGCTCGGTGTTGCACCAACACCGTGTCGCACCAACACCGTGTCGCACCAACACTGTGTCGCACCAACACTGTGTCGCACCAACGACACAGGCAGGGGACCCACGAAAGGCATGGAGACACCATGACTTTCGTGGGTGCCCGGCGCTCCGTGCCGGTTCCTACTCTTCCGCGCATGATCCGTAACCGCCGTACCGGCATGCCCCGCCTGACAGCCGCGTTCCTGGCCGTCTCCCTGCTCACCCCGGCAGCCGCCGCCTGCGCTGTCGACGGTGACTCGTCGACGACCGGCTCCGGCTCCGCCTCTGCCTCTGCCTCTGCCTCCCACGCTTCCTCCCAGAAGCGGGACACCCGGCTGGCCATCCCCCGGCCCAGTGGCCGCCATGCGATAGGGCGGGACACCTTGCGTCTGGTGGACGAGGAGCGCCGCGACCCATGGGTGCCGTCCGCGGGCGCCCGCCGGCTGATGGTCTCCGTCTTCTACCCCGCCCGGCGCGGCGGCGGCAGCGGCGGCCACGACCGTGCCGCGTACATGTCGACCAAGGAAGCGGAGCTGCTCCTGAAGGGACAGAAGCTGGACAAGCACTACAAGGCCGACCAGCTCACATCGGTCCGTACGAACGCCCGCACCGGGGCCCGGCCGGCCCAGGGCAAGCACCCGCTCGTCGTACTGTCGCCGGGCTTCAGCCTGAATCGCGCCACCCTCACCACGCTCGCGGAGGAACTGACGTCGCACGGCTACGTCGTCGCGCTGCTGGACCACGCCTACGAGTCCTTCGGTACCACCTTCACCGACGGCGGCAGGTCACAGACCCTCACCTGCGTCGCCTGCGAGACGGTGGAGAAGGCACCGAATGAGAAGGAGTCGAAGAAGCTGATGGCCAAGGCCGCGCGGAACCGGGCGGCTGACATCTCTTTCGTCGTCGACCAGTTGACCGGCCGCCGGGGGGCGGGGCCGGATCCGGAGCACGGACCGAAGCGGGACCACGACTACGCGGCGCTCATCGACACCCGCCGCATCGGTGCGGCGGGTCACTCGCTGGGCGGCAACGCGGCAGCGGTGGCCGCCGGCACGGACCGCCGGGTCCGTGCCGCCGCCAACCTGGACGGCACGTTCTTCGCGCCCGTACCTCGCGCGGGTACCAGCCGTCCCGTTCTCATGCTCGGAACCCGGAAAGGGCACAATCCGCGCGCGGAAGACAGGACGTGGCCGCGTGATTGGCAGCGCCTCCATGGCTGGAAGCGCTGGCTCACGGTGGCCGATTCCGGCCACCTCACCTTCATCGACCTGCCAATTCTCGCCGGTCAGCTCGGGGTGACCGACCCGTCGGCGCCGCTGTCCGGCAAACGCTCGGGTGAGATCACCACCCAGTACGTGGCCGCCTTCTTCGACCGTCACTTGCGCGGCCTCGCTCGCCCCGTGCTGAACGGCCCTTCGCCGAAGAACCCGGAAGTCACCTTCCACACGCCGTAGTCAGGAAGCGGCTCCTTGTGCGGTCAGGGAACGGGCGCGCCCGAACGGGCGCCGGTAGGCGTACCGGGGTGCGCGGAGGGGAACTCGGGCACAGCCCGCCCTTCCGGTACCGAGAGAGGGGACGTCGTGCACTGCTTCGACTGCTCCAAGGAGGGCGCCGAGACCCCCGCCGTCGCGGTCTGCGTCAACTGCGGCGCCGGTGTGTGCCCGCGCCATCTGCTCAGCGAACCCGAGCCGGTACGACGCTCGACGAGCACCGGGCAGGTCTGGTCCTCGCGTGAGGCGCGGCGGATGATCTGCGTCGTCTGTCACCAGTCGCTCCAGGAGGGCAGGGCCTCCTGAGTGCCGGGGTGCCCCGGTCCGGCTCCCGCGGGCTGCAGGTGCTCCGTCCAGCTCTAGGACAGCGCCCGGCGCACCGCCGTGGCACCCGCGGCTGCCGCTGCCGCCGTGCCCAGGGCTGCGAGCAGGCCGTGGTGGTGCGAGGCCCACAGCTGGTAGCTGCGCGTGGACGCTTCGTCGTCGAACTCGCCGTGTGCGCCGTAGTCGTGGCGTGCGTCCGCGGGCTTCCACAGGTTGTCCGGTTGCGCGGGTGAGCGCTCATGGTCGGTCTGCTGGCTCTTGAAGCCGCTCCTGGCCAGATAGCGGTCGAGGAGGCCGGGCACGAACTTGTCGCCGAGCAGGGTGGCGGCCGTCGAGCCGCCGACCCAGTGCTCCCTGCGCTCCGGGTGGTCGGCCGCGTACAGGATGCCGCGAGCGGCAACCTCGGGCTGGTAGACCGGCGCGACCGGGCGCGGGTTGCGCGGCAGCCGTGACTTGACCCAGGTGAACTGCGGGGTGTTCAGGCCGGGCAGCTGCACCATCGTGACCCGCACACCGCTCTTGTCGTGCAGCAGCTCGCAGCGCAGCGACTCGTGGAAGCCCTGGATGGCGTGCTTGGCCGCGCAGTACGCCGCCTGGAGCGGGATGCCCCGGTAGGCGAGCGCCGAGCCGACCTGCACGACGGTCCCCGCGTCGCGCGGCTTCATGTGGCGCAGCGCGGCCAGGGTCCCGTGGACATAGCCGAGATAGGTGACCTCGGTCGCCCTGCGGAACTCTTCGGCGCTCACCTCGGTGACCGGCGCGAAGACGCTGGAGAACGCGGTGTTCACCCATACCGAGACCGGGCCCAGCTCCCGCTCGATGCGGTCGGCGGCCGCGTCCACTGCCGTGTGGTCGCTGACGTCGACGTTCAGCGGCAGCGCCGTGCCGCCCGCGTCCCGTACGTCGTCCGCGGCGCGGGCCAGGCCCTCCTCGCCGCGTGCGATCAGTGCGACGACGGCACCCCGTGCCCCGAAGGCGCGCGCTGTCGCGCGGCCCACCCCGCCGCTGGCGCCGGTGATCACGACGACCTGACCTTCTGCTCCCGCGCGCCTGGACTGCTGCCGCCTCATCGCCACACCTCCGCGTTTGCTTTGCCGTCGATCACTTGTCCGGCGGGCCGCACTGGGGACGCGCCCCGAAGGGGCGCGGGGAACTGCGCGAGCAGCCACCACGGACCCGCAGCCTGCGGACGTCGGACAGGGGCACCCCCTTGCCAGGAAGGGGAGGCACAAGATCCGCGTCAGGGGCCCAGCAGGCAGAAGAGACCGCCGTCCGGATCGCGGACCGTGGCGACCCGGCCGTGCGAGGCGTGCTGGACGGGCGAGACCACCGTGCCGCCCGTCTTCTCGGCGGCGGCGAGTGCCGCGTCGATATCGGTCGCGCGGAAGTGCACGTCCCAGCGGGTGCGCACCTGGGGGTCGGGAGCGGCCTCGACGCCGCCGCCGCGCAGTCCGGCGACGGTCTCGCCGTCCACCAGGATGTGCACCTCGTCGTTCTGCTCCTCGTAGCTGACCCCATGGCTGGGGTTCTTCGTCCAGTCGAGCACTTCGCCGTAGAACAGCGCCGCCGCGAAGGCGTCGCCGGTGCGCAGCTCCAGCCAGGCCGGCGCGTGCCCCGCGCCGACCGCCCAGCCCCGTGGCAGTTCTCCCTGCCACATACCGAACGCCGCCCCGTAGGGGTCGGCGGCCATGGCGGCGCGGCCGTCACCCACGCGGAGTGGGCCCACGGCGACCGTGGCACCTCTTTCGCGGACGCGTTCACACGCGAGGTCGGCGCTCTCGACGGCGAAGAAAACGGTCCAGCGGACGGGCAGCTGCCAGGTGACCGCTGCTTCGTTGAAGCCCGCCACCGGTTCGCCTTCCCTGGTGGCCGTGCGGAATCCGGGGCCGAGAGAGCTGTCGGTGAAGGACCAGCCCAGTACGGCGCTGTAGAACTCCTCGGTGGCCCGCCGGTCGCGGACAGTGAGACTGACCCAGCATGGCACCCCGGGTACGGAATCCATCACGTCACCTCAAGCCTCCTGCGTGTTCCTTTCGCGCTTGTTCGCTCGGTTCTTTTCTCCGTCCCTGCGTGCCGGGGTGCCCACTGCCTGCGGAGACGAAACGAGAGGTGACGTGCGGGGAAAGTGCTCGGCTTCTACTGTTTTGCCCGTTTTGGCGAGGGGTACCGGGCGGGATGCGCCGATTCCGTGGCCCCCGCCACGGGCCTGTCGGCAGTGTCCCCGCAACCGTCGAGCGCCGCCGCGCGCCACCGAGGAGTCGCCATGATGGCCCACCCCGACACCCTGCGAGAGCTGCTCACCCGCTACGAGGCACTCCGTGCCCGGCCGGAGCGGCGGCAGGAGCTGGAGGACGTCTCGTACACGCTCTGCGTATCCACGGGCACGCGGGACATCCGTGACGCACTACGGGCGGCCAGGGCGCATATAGCGGGCGTCTACGCGGCCTGAGCGCCGGACCCACGAGCCCCGCGCGCCCCGTCCGTCCCCGGATCCCCGCCCCGGAGGCCCGTCGGCGGAGCGGTGCGCCGAAGCAGTCGGACCCGGGCCGCGTTTTCCCCAGGGCCCGCCGGGAACCCCGGGGCGCGAGCGATCACAGACGGGCCCGCACCGGCGGGCGTCGATGCGAGTGATGCGAGTGAGGTGAGCGCAGTGCCGGAGCCCGGCAGCAAGAGCTACGACAAGCACCGTGCGCGGCGTCGTAAGGACCTGGAGGAGAGCGGCGCGGCCGACGCGCAGGAGGCCGACGAAGAGGCCAAGCGCGAGATGGAACGCGACCCGAACTGGCGCCCCTCCGGGCCGCGGACGGAACGCGGCCGGGGCCCCAAGGGAGAGCGTCCCGGCTCCGAGAGCTGAGGGAGGGGCCACCGGAGGCGCCCGGCCGGACCCGGCCGGGCGCCTCCGCGCTCCGGTTGTGCTCTTCAACGCCGCCCGGGACGGCCGGCCGTCGCCGCAGATCGGACACCCTTCGGTGCATCCGCTGCTCGCCGGCCTGCGAGAGTGTCCCCATGGGCGAGAACAAGCAGCGCATGCTGGCGGGGGAGTGGTATCTCCCTGATGACGACGAACTGTTGGCGGACACCGTGCGCAGAGCCGAGCTGTGCGCGGCCTACAACGCGGCCGACCCCGCAGCTCCCGGCGAACGGCGCAAGATACTTGAGCAACTGATCGGCGACCTGGGGGAGCACGTCAACATCCGCCCGCCGTTCCGCTGCGACTACGGCACTTACATTTCGATCGGTGCCGGTACGTTCATCAACTTCGGCGCCGTCTTCCTGGACGCGGCGCCCATCACCATCGGCCGCGACGTACAGATCGGCCCCAACGTGCAGCTGCTGACCCCCACGCACGAGATGGATGCCGAACGGCGGCGCGCGGGCTGGGAGAAGGGCGTGCCCATCACCATCGGCGACAATGTATGGCTCGGCGGCGGCGTGATCGTCTGCCCGGGCGTCACCATCGGTCCCGACACGGTCGTCGGAGCCGGAACGGTCGTCACCAAGGACCTCCCGGCAGGCGTCCTTGCCGTGGGCAACCCGGCCCGCGTAGTGCGCGAGCTGTAAGCCCCTGCACCGGTTGCTCAAGCACAGCAGCGGAGACGCGCCCCGTCAGGGGCGCGGGGAACTGCTCCCCCAGCCTCCGGCCGGGAGGTGCCCCCATCAGCCACAGCTGACCCGCAGTCCGCCCGCGTCGGACAGGGGCACCTTCTCACCGGAACAACGGAGGGCTCCCGAAACAACGGAGGGACGGCGCAAAGTCTGCCGGACGCGCCTTACACCCGGCGCCAGGAGTCGTCCGGCAGGTGCGACCCCGCCTGCGGCCCCATCCGCAGCATGCCGCCGTCGACCGCCCAGGAGGCGCCGGTGACGTACGTGGAATCGTCGCCGGCCAGGAAGGCGATGACGGAGGCGACCTCGCGGGCGTCCCCGGGCCGCCGCAGCGGCACGCCGGGTCGGGGCGCGGTGCGTACGTCCTCGTCCTCCTGGCCCGTCATGGGGGTGGCGATCTCGCCGGGTGCCACGGCGTTGACGCGGATACCGTGCTCGGCCAGCTCCAGCGCCATGACCTGGGTGAGCAGCCCGAGGCCGCCTTTGGCCGCGCAGTAGGGCGCGGCGCCGACCCGTGGCTGGTGCTCGTGCACGCTGGTGATGTTGACGACGGTTCCGCCGTCACCCTGCTCGATCATCCGGCGCGCGGCGCGCTGGGAGCACAGGAACGGGCCCAGCAGATCGATGTCGAGCACGTCCCGGACGGTGGGAAAGTCCAGGTCGAGAAAGGGGGTGCGGGTACCGGTACCGGCGTTGTTGACGAGTACGTCGATACGCCCCAGCTCGTCGGCGAGCTGGTCCACCACATCGGCCGCCTCCGGCAGCCGGGTGAGATCCAGATGCCGGACCGCCGCCCGCCGCCCGGCCTCCCGTACCAGCGCGGCGGTCTCCTCGGCCCCGTCCCGGTCGGTGTGCCAGGTGATACCGATGTCCAGGCCGTTCTCGGCCAGCCGTACGGCCGCCGACCGTCCGATGCCCGAGTCCGAGCCGGTGATGACCGCGACCCGGCTCGCGCCGCTCCCAGTGGACACACGGACCTCCCTGTACCGCTGAGCGACTGCGTACCGCTGAGCGACTGCGTACCGCTGAGCGACTGCGTACCGCTGAGCGACTGCGTACCGCTGAGCGACTGCGCTGCGGGTGACCCCTGAGGCGGGTGCGTAAACAGGGAGCTGAGGGGTACGCCGGGCCATCGGGCAGGCTCGACCGGCAAGCGCGGCTCGCCCGAATGTGCGACCCGCACGAGCGGCGCGCATGCTGGAAGGGGTCCCGTGTTGTCACTGCTCTAGTGAGGAGAAGCACCATGCAACACGACGAGTTCATCGGCCAGATGCAGGCGCGGGCCCACCTCCCCAGCCGGGGCGCGGCCGAGCGCGGAACGCGCGCCACGCTGGAGACGCTGGCCGAACGCATCCCGGCCCCGCTGGCCGACCACCTGGCCGCGCAGCTGCCGACCGAGCTGGGCGAACATCTGCGCCGCGTCGAGTACGCGCCGGACGTTCCGCGGACCGGGGTCCGGATGACCCGCAAGGAATTCTTCGACCGCGTGGCGCAGCGTGCCGGAGCCGATCCCCCGAAGGCCGTCCACGAGGCCCGGACCGTGGTCGAGCTCCTGGAGGAGGCGACTCAGGGCGCGCTGACCGAGCACATCAGGGAGTCCCTGGACGACGAGCTCGCCTCGATCCTCTTCTCCGGCAGCACCGGCACGGCCGGCACTGCCGGCGCGCAATGAGCTGCTCCAGGCGGCGTGAGGGAGTTCCCCTGCCCGGCCGCCACGGCCTGCGGGTGGGTTGTGGCTGGTCGCGCAGTTCCCCGCGCCCCTGACGGGGCGCGTCCCCTTCGGCGAGCGGCGCCGCACGATCTGGTGACTGCCCAACGCCTCGCGACGGAGTTGCAGGGCCCGGAGATCTTTCCGTCACAACCGTTGACAGGCTCCGGCCCCCTCCTTACTGTTCCGCGCCGAATCGCTTCGACGTAGGCAGTCGAAACGATTCGACAATCCCGCGGAAACGGTGAGGAGGAGGGGGCGTTGGTCAAGATCACGGACGTGGCCCGGCGTGCCGGTGTCTCGCCCAGCACCGTCTCCTACGTACTGAGCGGCAAGCGCTCGATCTCGGCCGCGACCCAGCGCCGCGTCGAGGCGAGCATCCGCGAACTCGGCTATCGCCCGCATGCCGGGGCCCGGGCGCTGGCGAGCAGCCGCTCCAACGTGCTGGCCCTGGTGATGCCGTTGCGCAGCGGCGTCCATGTGCCGGTACAGATGCAGTTCGCCGGGGCTGTGGTGACGACCGCACGCAGCCACGACCACGACGTCCTGCTGCTCACCCAGGAGGAGGGCGAGGACGGGCTGCGGCGGGTGACGGACAGCGCCCTCGTGGACGCGCTGATCGTGATGGACGTCCAGCTGCGCGACGCACGTACCCCGCTGCTCCGCTCGCTCCCGCTCCCCTCGGTCCTCATCGGCTTCCCCGCCGAGGCCGACGGGCTGACCTGTATCGACCTGGACTTCACCGCGACCGGTGAGAGTTGTGTCGGCCACCTCGCCCAGCTCGGGCACCGGTGTGTGGCACTGCTGGGCTCCCCGCCCGAGGTGTACGTGCGCGGCACCGGCTTCGCGCAGCGCACGGCGGCGGGCTTCACGGCGGCGGCGCACCGCTTCGGCATCACCTCGACCGTGCTCCCGTGCGAGCCCACCAGGCCCGCCGTACGGGAGACCGTCGAGCGGCTGCTGCGCGACCACCCCGGACTGACCGGGGTCGTCGTGCACAACGAGCCCGTGCTGCCCCTGCTGCTGGAGGCGTTCCAGCAGGCGGGGATGCGCATTCCGCAGGACCTCTCGGTGGTCGCCGTGTGCCCGGACGAGCTGGCGGAGAACGCAGCGGTGCCGGTCACCTCCGTCGCCATCCCCGCCGACGAGGTGGGGGAGCGGGCCGTGGAACTGCTGATGGCCAAGTTGGACGGCCGGTCCGTACCGGACGCCACGCTGCTGTCCCCTCGGCTGACCCGGCGTGCCAGCACCGCACCGCGCGGGGCCGCCTCATGACCCTCGCCCGTACAGCGCCATCCTGACCCTCGCCCTCCGGCCACTTAGTCAACCGTCTGTCGGCTCCTCCCTGCCGTACCCGCCCCCTCCCGCCGTTCCCCCACCTAACTGACGCACCATCAGTTACGCCCACTCACTCGTTCACTTCCCCGCCATTCGTCGAAACGCTTCGACTTGTCCCACCCGAAGGAGAGCCCCGTGCAGGAACAGGGCACCCCCAGACGCCACCTCATCGCCCTCGGTCTCACCGCCCCGCTGGCGGCGGCCGGTACGGGTCTGGTGGCAGCCGCGCCCGCCACCGCGCGGACCCGCCGGGTCACCCGCGTCGGCGCCCGTACCGGCCACCCTTTCCAGGACCCCCAACTGCCCTTCGAGGACCGGGTGGAGGACCTGCTGGGCAGGCTGACCCGGGACGAGAAGATCTCCCTGCTCCACCAGCAACAGCCCGCCGTCCCCCGGCTCGGCGTCCGCTCCTTCCGCACCGGCACCGAGGCCCTGCACGGGCTTGCCTGGCTCGGCAAGGCCACCGTCTTCCCGCAGGCGCTCGGCCTGGCCAGCACCTGGAACCCCGCGCTGATCAAGCGCGTGGGGGCGGCCGTCGGCGACGAGGCGCGCGGCTTCCAGCAGGAGCGGCCCGAAGGCTGGGGCCTCAACCTGTGGGCGCCGGTGGTGAATCTGCTGCGTGACCCGCGCTGGGGGCGCAACGAGGAGGGCTACTCCGAGGACCCGTATCTGACCGGTGCCATCTCCGTCGCCTACGGCACCGGCCTCCAGGGCGAGCATCCGCGCTATCTGAAGACGGCTCCCACCATCAAGCACTACCTCGCCAACAACACCGAGCGGAACCGCACCACCTCCGACTCGGTGCTGCCCCCGCGGGTCCGTCACGAGTACTACGAGGCCGCGTTCAGGCCCGCGTTGACCGCCGACGCCGTCACCGGCGTCATGACCTCCTACAACCTCGTCAACGGGCGCCCGGCCACCGTCAACCCGGACCTCGACGCCGTCGTACGGAAGTGGGCGGACAAGGACCTGCTCAACGTCACAGACGCGGACGCGCCCAACAACCTCACCGGAGGGCAGGACTACTACCCCACCCTCGCTGAGGCGGACGCCGCGGCGCTCAAGGCGGGCATCGACAGCTTCACCTCCGACAGCAAGGAGCCCGGCAAGACCGTCAAGGCCCTCACCACAGCACTGGAAAAGGGGCTGATCAGCGAGTCCGACATCGACACCGCCGTACGGCACATCCTCGGCATCCGCTGCCGGCTCGGCGAGTTCGACCCCGACGGCGGGCCGTACGGAAAGATTTCCAAGTCCGTCGTCGACAGCCCCGAGCACCGCGCCCTCGCCCGCGAGACGGCGCGGGAGGCGGTCGTGCTGCTGAAGAACGCCCCGCTGGAGGGCGACCGCCCGCTGCTTCCGCTGGACGGCAAGAGACTGAAGAAGGTCGCGGTCGTCGGCCCGCTCGCCGACACGCTCTACGTCGACTGGTATTCGGGCTCCCTGCCGTACGAAGTCACCCCACGCGAGGGCATCAAGGAGCGGCTCGGCTCGGCCGGAAAGGTCACCGGGGGAGAGGGTGTCGACCGGATCGCGGTGAAGAACGCCGCAACGGGCGCGTATCTCACCGCCGGCAGCGGCGCGGACGGCGCCGTCCTCACCGAGAGCGGCACCGGTGCGGGCGCCACCGCGCAGTTCGACGTCTTCGACTGGGGCCAGGACATCGTCACTCTGCGCAGCGCCGCCAACGCCAAGTACGTCGGCTACGACGGCAAGGTCTTCCGCAACGACCAGGACCAGCCCGGCGGCTGGTACGTCCAGCAGCAGTTCGCGCTGGAGAAGCGAGGTGAGGGCACATGGCTTGTGCGCTACGCCGGATACGACACCCTCACGGACTGGTTCGGCCCCAAGAAGTACCTCAAGGCGGGCGACGACGGGACCGTCACACTGGTCGCCGAGGCAGACGCCACCCGGTACGAGGTGGAGACCGTACGCGACGGCGTGGCCGAGGCGGTCGAGGCCGCACGCGATGCGGACGTGGCCGTCGTCGTGGTCGGCACCATGCCCGCCATCAACGGCCGCGAGGACCACGACCGTACGGACATGGCGCTCGCCGAGGGGCAGGCCGCGCTGGTCAAGGCCGTCCACCGGGCCAACCCGCGTACGGTCGTCGTGCTGGAGACCAGCTACCCCGAGACGATCACCTGGGAGCAGGCGCACATACCGGCCCTCGTCTGGACCACCCACGCGGGCCAGGAGACCGGGAACGCCCTCGCCGACGTGCTGTTCGGCGACCACAACCCGGCCGGACGGCTCACCCAGACCTGGTACCGCTCCGAGGACGACCTGCCGGACCTCCTCGAATACGACGTCATCAAGGCCGACCGCACCTACCTCTACTTCCGCGGCGATGTGCTCTACCCCTTCGGGCACGGGCTCTCCTACACCACGTTCCGGTACGGCGAACCGCAGCTCTCCTCCCGCACGCTGGGGCCTGACGGCACCGTGACCGTCTCGGTGCGCGTCACCAACACCGGCCGCCGTGACGGCGACGAGGTCGTCCAGCTCTACGTCCGCCGACGCGGCTCCCGCGACAAGCAGCCGTTGCAGCAGCTGCGCGGCTTCGAACGTGTCCGGGTGAAGGCCGGCCGCTCCACCACCGTGCGGTTCAAGCTGCGCGCCGCCGACCTCGCCCACTGGGACGTCACCCGTGGTCGCGAGGTCGTGGAGAGCGGGGAGATCGAGCTGCGGGTGGGCGCTTCCTGCGGCGATATCCGGGGGCGTACGACATTGCGGGTGCGCGGTGAGGAGATCCCGCCGCGGGATCTGTCGCGGACCACTCGGGCCGCTGATTTCGACGACTACCGGGGTGTACGGCTCGTCGACGAGAGCAAGGTGCGGGGCGATGCGGTCGGGGCCGCTGAGGACGGCGCATGGGTGCTGTTCCGCGATGTCGACCTGGGGTCCGGTGCGCGGAAGTTCACCGCGCGGGTCGCCAGGGAGGGGCGGGGCGGCGGGAGCCTCACCGTGCGGCTCGGCTCGCCACGCGGGCGTGTGGTCGGTACGGCTTCGGTGCCGAGTACCGGTGATCGGTACGCGTACGAGAGCGTCACCGCGCGGTTGCGGGGTGCGCACGGTCGGCACGACGTGTACCTGGTCTTCTCGGATGCGATGCGGTTGAGCACCTTTTCGCTGCGTTGAGAGCTCGGGTGGAGCTGTTGTTTGGCGGCCGCAGGTGCGTTGTGGCTGGTCGCGCAGTTCCTCGCGCCCCTGAGGGGAGCGCCTCGTACCGAAATGGAGATTTGTCCTCTATGCAATTCCGTCCCGCACTTTCCGTGCTCACGGCGAGCACGGTGGTCGCTCTCGGGCTCACCGGGTGTGCTGCCGTCCCGGAGCCCGGCACCGTCACCGTGCTCAACTCGGCCACGGACACGGCCGAGCACACCAAGAACCAGAAGTTCTTCGACCGCTGCGCGAAGAAGTTCGGGCTGCGTGTGGAGCAGAACAGCGTGCCCGCGGACCAGGTGTCCTCCAAGGCGCTGCGGATGGCTTCCTCGCACTCGCTGCCCGACATTCTCGAACTCGACGGGTCCGAGCTGCCGCAGTTCGCGGAGACCGGTGGGCTGCGCAGCCTGCGGGATCTCGGGGTGCGCACCTCCGGGCTGTCCCGCAGCGGTGTCTCCCTCGGTTCCTTCGAGGGGACCCGCTACGGCATCGCCCGCTCCGTCAACTCCCTAGCGCTGTACTACAACCCGCGCCTGCTGAAGAAGGCAGGCGTCGAGGTGCCCCGGACCTGGGAGGAGCTGCGGTTGGCGGCGAAGAAGCTGTCCGGCAACGGCACCTACGGGCTCGCCTTCAGCGCCAGCCCGAACGCCGACGGGGTCTACCAGTTCCTGCCGTTCTTCTGGTCGGCGGGCGGCGACGAGGCGCGGCTGGACAGCGGCAAGGGCGAGGCGGCGCTGCGGCTGTGGAAGGACATGGTGGCGGACAAGTCCGTCTCCAAGGCCGTCGTCAACTGGAACCAGCAGGATGTCAACGACCAGTTCGTCGCGGGCCGCACCGCGATGATGGTCAACGGGCCCTGGCAGGTGCCGGTGCTGGAAGCACAGCGCAAGGTGGACTGGGCCGTCGCCAGGTTCCCCGTCCCCGAGGCGGGCGGCACGGCCGTCCCACCGGTCGGCGGCACCGTGATGACCGTCCCCAAGAGCGACGACAGCCAGCGCGAGAAGAACGCCACCAAGATTCTCAACTGCCTCAACACACCGGGAAACCAACTCGACTGGGGCGAGGCCGTCAACAACGTCCCCACCCGCGCCGCCGCCGCGCGTACGTACGCCCGACAGAACCCCAAGCTCGCCCCGTTCGCCGACCTGGTGACCACGGCGCGCTCCCGCACCGCGAAGGTCGGCACCCGCTGGCCGGCGGTGAGCGACGCGCTGGCCGGCGCCTTCCAGTCCGTACTCACCGGCGGCAGCAGCCCGGAGGCGGCCCTGCGCCGTGCCCAGCGGCAGGCGACGGCGGGGGAGTGAGGAGCCCAGCATGAGTACCGTCACAGCCCCGTCCGTCTCCGCACCGGCCGCAGGCGACTCCTCAGCGGTCGCCCGCGGCCGGGCCGGCGGCCGTCGCACCACACTGCTGCGCTGGCTCTTCATCGCGCCCGCGCTGCTCTACATGGCCGCCTTCTTCGGCTACCCGCTGGTGCGCAACGTGCTGATGAGCTTCCAGCACTACACGCCCACCACCTACTTCACCGGCGAGGCACCGTTCAACGGCCTCGACAACTGGCGGGCCGTCTTCTCCGACCCGCTGTTCACCGACGCGCTGTGGCACACGGCGCTGTTCACGGCGGGTTCGCTGCTGGGACAGTTCACCCTCGGGCTGGCGCTGGCCGTCTTCTTCTCCCGCCGCTTCCGCCTCTCCCGCTTCGTACGGGCGGTGCTGCTGCTGCCGTGGCTGGTGCCGATGGTGGTGGCCGCCGTGGTGTGGCGGCGCATCCTCGACCAGGAGCACGGCGTCCTCAACGCGGCCCTGCAGACACTGGGCCTGACCGACGGCGGCGTGCCCTGGCTGAGCAGCCCCGATGTGGCACTGCTGTCGGCCGTGCTGGTCAACATCTGGATCGGCATCCCGTTCAACATGGTCATCCTCTACGGCGGACTCCAGGAGATCCCCCGCGAGCTGTACGAGGCGGCCTCGCTGGACGGCGCGGGGCCGTGGCGGGTGTTCCGCTCCGTCACACTGCCGCTGCTCCGGCCCGTGATCACCGTCGTCCTCGTGCTGGGCTTCATGTCGACGGTGAAGATCCTCGACCTGATCCTCGCCCTCACCTCGGGCGGCCCCGCCGACGCCACCCAGACCCTGGGCACCGTCACCTACCAGATGTCGTTCCTGCGCCTCGACTTCGGCCAGGGCGCCGTCGTCGGCAATGTCCTCATCCTGATCAGCGCGGTCTTCGCTGTGTTCTATCTGCGTGCCAACCGCGCCGACTTCGGCTCCGGGAAGTGAGCACCATGCCCCCGACCACCGCCCGCACGACCGTTGCGGGAACCGCCCGCACCACCGGCCCCGGTACCGCCCGCCGGGTGCGCGGAGCCTGGAACACCGCAGCGGCGCTGCTGATCCTCGCCGTGCTGCTCTTCCCCGTCTACTGGATGCTGGTCACCGCGCTGCAGCCGTCCTCGGGCATCGAAGTGGACTGGTTCCCCACTTCGCCGGGGCTCGACAGCTTCCGCGCCGCGCTGGACAGCCAGGGCCGGTCCCTGCTCACCAGCCTCGGCGTCGCGCTGGGTGCCGTGGCGGTGTGCCTGGCTCTGGCGGCGCCCGCGGCCTACGGGCTGGCGCAGTTCTCGCTGCGCGGCGGACAGGCCGTCGTCTTCACCACGCTCATCACCCAGATGGTGCCGGGCATCGTCATCGCCAACGCCCTCTACAGCGCCTACGCGGAGCTGCGGCTGGTCAACTCCTACCTCGGACTGATCCTGGCCGACGCCTCACTCGGGCTGCCGTTCTCCATCGTGCTGCTGCGCGCCTTCATGGTCTCCATACCCGGCGAAGTGGTGGAGGCGGCCCTGGTGGACGGTGCCAACCGGTTCACCGCGTTCGTCCGCGTCGTCCTGCCGATGAGCCGCAACGCTCTCATCACGGCAGGGCTGTTCACCTTCCTCTTCGCCTGGTCGGACTTCATGTTCGCGCTGACCCTCAACACCACCGACGACGTCAAGCCGGTGACGCTCGGCATCTACCAGTTCGTCGGCGCCCACGTCAGCGACTGGGGCGCCGTCATGGCCACCGCCGTGCTGTCCGCGGTGCCCGCGGCAGTGCTGCTGGTCGTCGCGCAGCGGTATATCGCCGCCGGGATCACGGGTGGGTCCGTCAAGTAATTCCCTGGGTGCGCGGCTGTTGCCGCGAGTCGCTGTCGGCTTCAGCCGGGGAGACGGTTCGACGGTGTCGCGGTTGCGGCCGTCGGATCGCCTCCCCAGCCTCCGGCCGGGCGGTACCCCCCACACACGCCGTCGTGGTTTCGGCCGTTGCGGCGGGATGAGGTCCGCCCCGCAGCCGGAAGAGGTCCCCGAGCAAGAGCAAGTGAGGCGTTCAAACTGATGAGTTCCGCTTTCCCGGGGCGCCCTGCGCCCGTTCCGCCCGTTCCAGGGCTTCCGGAAGACTTCGTCTTCGGGGCCGCCACCGCCGCTTACCAGATCGAGGGGGCCCATGACGAGGACGGGCGCGGGCCGTCCATCTGGGACACCTACTGCCGCGAGCCCGGCCGGATCGAGGGAGCTGCCAGCGGTGACGTGGCCTGTGACCACTACCACCGCTACCGCGAGGACGTCGCGCTGCTGCGGGAGCTGGGCGTGGGAAGCTACCGCTTCTCCGTCGCCTGGCCGCGTGTCCAGCCCACCGGCACCGGGCCCGCCAACCAGCGTGGCCTGGACTTCTACGACCGGCTCACCGACGAACTGCTCGCCGCGGGCATCAGCCCGGCCGCCACCCTCTACCACTGGGATCTGCCGCAGCCGCTGGAGGACCGGGGCGGCTGGCGGGTGCGGGAGACGGCGCAGCGCTTCGCCGAGTACGCGGCGCTGGTCGTCGCCCGGCTCGGCGACCGGATACCCCGCTGGATCACCCTCAACGAGCCGTTCTGCAGCGCCTTCCTCGGCTACGCCACCGGTCGGCACGCGCCGGGCGCGCGGGAGGGGCGCGGGGCACTCGCCGCCGCGCACCATCTGCTGGTCGGGCACGGGCTGGCCGTGCGTGCCCTGCGCGCGGCAGGAGTGGCCGAGGCCGGCATCACCCTCAACCCCGACCGGCTGCTGCCCGCCACCGACTCGGCGGCCGACCACGCTGCCCTGCGGCGAGCCGAGACGCTGCACAACGAGACCTGGCTCGACCCGCTGTTCGCCGGGCGCTATCCGCGCGGTGAGGTGGAGACCTGGGGGCCCCAGGCCGACGGCTCCTGGCACCGGGACGGCGACCTGGCGCTGATCGGCACCCCGTTGGACTTCGTCGGCATCAACTACTACCGCCCGATCACCGTCGCCGACGCGCCCTACCGTGACCCGGACCCGGCGACCCGTACGGCCACCGACATCCGCGTCGCCGAGTGCTCCCGCGACGACGTACGGCACACCACCATGGGCTGGCCCGTCGACCCGCACACCTTCACCGACCTGCTGACGGACCTGACGGCGCGCTACCCGGCGCTGCCGCCGCTGCTGATCACCGAGAACGGTTCCGCCGAGGCCGACACCGTCACCCCCGACGGGCGGGTGCATGACGCCGACCGTATCGCCTATCTGCGCGACCACCTGGCGGCGGTGGCCGACGCGATCCGCGCCGGCGTCGACGTACGCGGCTACTACGTGTGGTCGCTGCTGGACAACTTCGAATGGGCGCGTGGCTACGGGCAGCGCTTCGGCCTCGTCCACGTCGACTACCCGACCCAGCAGCGCCTCCCCAAGGACAGCTACCACTGGTACCGCGACCTGATCGCCGCCCACCACCGGCACCACACCCAGCAACGAACACCCACCGCACAGCACACCGGAGAGCAGGCCGCCCGATGAAGTTCACCGACGGCTACTGGCTGATGCGCGACGGCGTCCAGGCGTCGTACGCCACCGAGATCGCCGACACCCGCGTCACCGACGACCGCTTCACCCTCTACGCCCCCGTACAGCACGTCCGGCACCGGGGCGACACCCTCAACGGCCCGCTGCTGACCGTCGAGTGTTTCTCACCCGCCGAGGGCGTGATCGGCGTCCGCGCCACCCACCACGCCGGTACGGTCGACCGCGGCCCGCACTTCACGCTGCGCCCCGGCCAGGATGACGACGCCGCGCCGGGCAAGGTCACCCGCGACGGCTCGCTGCTCGAACTGGCCAGCGGCGAGCTGACGTTGCGGGTCGACACGGCGGCGCCGTACCGGCTGGAGTTCACCGCCGACGGGCGCACCCTCACCTCCGTGGAGGCACGCGGCACCGGCTACGCCACGACGGCCTCGGGTGCCCACCACTCCCTCGCCCAGCTCGCGCTCGGCGTCGGCGAGCTGGTCTACGGGCTCGGCGAGCGCTTCACCCCGTTCGTCCGCAACGGGCAGAGCGTCGACATCTGGCAGGCGGACGGCGGCACCGCCAGCGAACAGGCGTACAAGAACGTCCCGTTCCACCTCACCAACCGCGGCTACGGCGTCTTCGTCAACCAGCCCGGCAAGGTGTCCTACGAGGTCGGCTCCGAGGCCGTCGGCCAGGTGCAGTTCAGCGTCGAGGGCCAGTCGCTGGAGTACTACGTCATCCACGGCCCCACCCCCAAGCAGATCCTCGACCGCTACACCGCGCTCACCGGCCGCCCGCCGCTGCCCCCGGCCTGGTCGTTCGGGCTGTGGCTGTCCACCTCCTTCACCACTTCCTACGACGAGGAGACCGTCCGCCGCTTCGTCCGTGGCATGGCCGAGCGTGACATCCCGCTGGGCGTCTTCCACTTCGACTGCTTCTGGATGCGCGCCTACCAGTGGTGCGACTTCACCTGGGACCCGGAGGTCTTCCCCGACCCGGAGGGCATGCTGCGGCGGCTCAAGGAGGACAACGGGGAACACGACCTGAAGATCTGCGTCTGGATCAACCCTTACATCGCCCAGAAGTCCCCGCTGTTCGACGAGGCGGCCCGGCTCGGCTATCTCGTACGGCGGCCGGACGGCAGCGTATGGCAGTGGGACCTGTGGCAGGCGGGCATGGGCCTGGTCGACTTCACCCACCCCGAGGCCCGCGCATGGTATGCGGACAAGCTGCGCGGGCTGCTCGGCCAGGGCGTCGACTGCTTCAAGACCGACTTCGGCGAGCGGGTGCCCACCGACGTCGTCTGGCACGATGGCTCCGACCCCGAGGGGATGCACAACTACTACACCCAGCTGTACAACCGCACCGTCTTCGAGACCCTCACCGAGGAGCGCGGACAGGGCGAAGCCGTCCTCTTCGCACGCTCCGCGACCGCCGGTGGCCAGCAGTACCCCGTCCACTGGGGCGGCGACTGCGAGTCCACCTTCGGTGCGATGGCCGAGTCGCTGCGCGGCGGGCTCTCCCTCGGTCTGTCCGGGTTCGGCTTCTGGAGCCACGACATCGGCGGGTTCGAGGGCAACCCCGGTCCGGCGCTGTTCAAACGGTGGGTCCAGTTCGGACTGCTCTCCTCGCACAGCAGGCTGCACGGCAGCGCGTCCTACCGGGTGCCCTGGGACTTCGACGAGGAAGCCGTCACCGTCACCCGCGACTTCACCCGGCTCAAGCACCGGCTGATGCCCTACCTCTACCGCGCAGCCCAGCAGGCCGCCGCACACGGCACACCGGTAATGCGGGCCATGCTGCTGGAGTTCCCCGACGACCCGGCCTGCCACACCCTCGACCGGCAGTATATGCTCGGCGACGACCTGCTGGTGGCCCCGGTCTTCACCGCGGACGGCACCGTCGAGTACTACGTACCGGACGGCGAGTGGACCCATCTGCTGTCCGGCGAGCGGATACCGGGCCCCGGCTGGCGGCGCGAGCAGTACGGCTTCGACAGCCTGCCGCTGCTGGTACGTCTCGGCGCGGTGCTTCCGTACGGCGAGCGGGACGAGCGCGCCGACGACGACTGGGCGCACGGGGTCACTCTGCGCGCCTACCGCCTCGGCGACGGCGCCACGGTGACCACCCGGGTGCCACGCCCTGGTGCCTCCGCCGACGCCGTCTTCCGCACCCGGCGGCGCGGGCGGAGCGTCACCGTCGAGGCCACCGGCGCGCCCGGACCGTGGCACCTGCTCCTCGTCGGCGCCCACGCGGAAGCCCCGGAGGGAGCCGGTGTGACGGTCCGGCACACCGATGAGGGCACGTTGCTGACGGCTCCCGACGGCACGGCCACACTCACGGCGCTGCTCACCTGATGCCTGCCCGGCACGGGGGCTGCGCTTGCCCACCCTGCGCCCCGTAAGGGGCGCGGGGAACTGCGCGACCAGCCACAACGAACCCGCAGCCTGCGGACGCCAGGCAGGGGCACCCCCTCGCCAGAGCCACCCGGGGGCATCACCGCGTGGCTTTCACATCGCGCCCCGCAACCTGCGGCTCGGCGACATCGCCCCGCGCAGCGGACCGCGGCACCGCCACCCGCGGGGTACGGGTCGCCGTATCGGACACCTGGTCGCCGGGGTGTGCCCCCACATGGCGGCACACCCCGGCGACCAGGCGGGGTGCCGTGAAGGACGCGCCGTGCACGAAGCGCATCGCCGGGCCGAACGTCGGCGCTGTCAGCAGCCCCGCGAAGAACAGCCCCGGGTGCGAGGACTCGAAGTCCTGACTCACCCAGGGGGCGCCGCTGTTGCCGACCCGGCGCAGCGTCTCCTGCAGCGTGGAGTCCAGCAGTCCCAGCCGGAACAGGTCCGGGACGAAACCGGTGGCGGCCACCACGTGCGAGGTCTCCAGCGTCCGTGCCGTCCCGTCCGCCGCCTTCAGCCATAGCCGGACCCGCTCGCCCGGCCCGGCGCCCACGCGGCGGATGCCGGTCGTACGGTCCGCGGCCGTGACGGTGTGCTTCAGCAGCACCGGCACGGTCGGCTCGAACCGCTCCCGCAACCACCAGGCACCCGCCGGTCCGAGGGCGCGCCGGGCGATGTGCAGCCGTACGGGTGCGGGCAGCCGCCGTACCGCATCGGGCCGCCGCGACCACACCCAGGTCGGCCAGCCGGTGCCCAGCGCGCTGTGCGGGTCGTACAGCTCGGGGAGCCGGCCGCCCAGCGGCCGTGGCGGCGCGTTCCACTTGATGCGGGACGCGCGGGCCACCACCCGGGGCTCGGCGCCCGCCTCCGCCAGCAGCACCGCGGTCTCCAGCGCCGCCTGCCCCGCCCCGACCACCGTGACGTCCTTGCCCCGGAACCGGGTCAGCTCGCGGTGATGGGTGCTGTGCGTGACCAGACCGGCGGGGAGACCGCGCAGCACGGTGGGCCGGTAGGCGAACGGCAGGACGCCGATGGCCAGCGCGACGGCCCGCGTCGTCAGCTGTTCGCCCTCCTCCGTACGGATCCGGAAACCGGAGGGGTGCGGGGCGAGGTGCGTGACGGTCATCTCCTCGGCGGGCGGCGCCGCGTGCCGGCCGAACCACGTGCCGTACTCGGCGAAGGTGTCCAGCGGCAGCGGACGGCCGTGCCCCACCTCGATGCCCCGGTCGGCACAGTAGGCGGTGAGGGTGTGGATGCCCTCCGGGTCGGAGAGGGCGGAGGCGCTCGGCTCGGACTTGAGGAGCATGCCGCGTGGCATGTGGTCCCGCCAGGAGGCCATCGGCCTGCCGAGCACCCGCAGGCGCAGCCCCGCCGCCGCGGCGTGCGAGGCGATGGACAGTCCGTAGGGTCCGGCTCCCACCACTACGAGGTCGTACATGGGTTCCTTCTCTCTGTGTGCGGTGTGGGCTTGAGGTGTCGTTCGGGTGGGCTTTCTGGGCTGGATGGGGAGTGCGAGAGGGGTGAAGGGGGCGTGGGACGCACGGGGTGCGCGGTGTGTGCGGCGGCGGGGTGCGGGACGGTCACCGTCCGTCTCCGGGCGGCCGTCGCGGCGCGCAGGGCTTTGCCGAGGCCGCGCCTCAGCGAGCCCGCGGCCATCGCGGCGAAGGGCAGTGGATCGTCGGCGGCGAACCAGGCACGCTCCACCGGCCCGCGCGGCAGGTGCGCAGTTGCCGGGCCGGGCGGGCGCGGGCCCAGCAGCGCGGCGAGCAGCGCGTAGTTCTCCACGACGAACACCCGGGCAGGGCCGCGCGGCTCCCCCGGCCTCCGGTCGGCAGCTGCCCTCGGTACGGACCGCCCGGTCAGATGCAGATGCTGGGCCCGGACCACGTCCAGCTCCGCGTCGTCGGTGAAGAGGCGGAACTGGGCGCCGGGGCGCGGGTTGAAGTCCACCAGGTGGTGGACGCCGGCCGCTGGATCGAGCCGGAAGTCGAGGTCGAGGATGCCGCGGTAGTCCAGCGCTGCGGACAGCCGGGCCGCCGCCTGTTCGACGGGCGGGTTGGGCAGCCGGCTGCCGACGGCCGTCAGGCCCGTGTACGGCGGCCACGAGCGCTCCTTGCGGCCCGCACCGGCGACCAGGAACCGGCCGCCCTCCGCCGCGTAACCGTGGAAGAACCAGTCGGCACCCGGCACGTCCGGCAGCCGGCGCTGCAACAGCAGTGTGCTGCCTGCCTCTTCGGACCGTTCGAACAGCCGCGCCGCTTCCGGCGCAGTCCGGACGAGCGCGGTGCTGCGCAGACCGGTCGGCAGCAGCCAGGGGCGGCTCCACTTGGCCACCACCGGCAGGCCGAGCGCTGCCGCCGCGCGGCCCGCCTCGTGGGCGCTGCCGGGCAGCACGGTGGTGGGGTGGGCGATCCCGGCGTGCGCGCAGACGGCGGCCAACTCGGCCTTGTCCGCGAGCCGGGCGGGCAGTCCGGGCTCGACGGCGGGCAGCAGATAGCGTCCGCCGAGCCGGGGCGCCAGCCGGGCAGCGGCGATCGCCCCGTGGTCGTCCAGCGGCAGAAGTACGGCGGTCCTGCCGACCGCGTCGGAGACGTCGAGCAGCGCGCGTTCCAGCTTCGCGTCGGACAGCGCACCGTCCGCCCCCGAGCCGCCCGTGCGGGCCGCGGCACTCGGCAGAGTGTGCACCCGGTGCAGGAAACGGCTGCTGCCCACGGGGCCGCTCGCCGAGCCGAGCAGGGCGTGCACCTCCAGCCCCGCACGCCCCAGCGACCGGGCGGCGCCCAGGGTGCCGTGGTGGTACGGGTTCGGATCGAGGCGCAGCAGCAGCGCGGGAACGTCCGTGGCGAACGACGGCATGGGGCATGTCCTTCAGGCGTGGGACGGGCGGGCGGGGCGAGAATTCCGCTGACGGGCCACCAGGAATGCGGACCGGCGGACGACCGGACAACGGCCCGGGGCGTGGACATCGGCCCGGCGCCGACAACGGCCCGAGGGCGACCAGGAGGAGCCATGCGCACCCACAGACGCGAGCGGATCAGGGCGGTCCTGTGCGGTGGAGCCGTCATCGCCGGGCTGCTGGCTTCCTGCACCGTGCCTTCGAGCGGCCGGCCGGGATCCGGCTCCGTACCGGGCGAGCGCCCTGCCCGCACCCCGTCGTCGTCGGCCTCCACGCCTCGGGCCGAGCCCTCCGGCTCCCCCTCCGCTCCGGTGTCCTCCGCCGATCCGCTGGTGGGCGCGTTCCTCGGCTCCGGCCCCGAGGGGGTACGCCGGGTCCGGGACATGGAGCGCTGGCTGGGCGGCACCCGGCTGCGCGCCGGGCACACCTACCTGCCCGGCCGCCTGTGGTCCGAGATCGAGGGCCGGCCCCGCCTCCTGGCACCGTGGGCACGCTGGCGGCACGAGGAACCCGGCCGGCTGCTGGTGCTGAACGTGCCCATGGCGGACCACAACGAGGCCGGATTGTCCGACGACCGGGTGCGCACACTGCTGCGCGAGGGCGCGGCCGGACGCTTCGACGCCCACTACCGCACGCTGGCCGAGCGGCTGGTACGGCAGCGGCTCGCGGACACCGTCCTCGTGCTGGGCTGGGAGATGAACGGCACCACCTACACGCACCGCTGCGGTCCCGACCCGGCGGCCTGGAAGGCGTACTGGCGCCGGATCGTCGCCACCATGCGGTCCGTGCCGGGCCAGCGGTTCCGGTTCGACTTCGCCCCCAGTCGCGGCCGGGACGCGATTCCCTGGACCCGCTGCTACCCGGGCGACGACGTGGTCGACGTACTCGGCATGGACGCCTACGACCAGCCCGAGGGCATGCCCTTCGAGGAGCAGGTGCGCGAACCGTACGGACTCCAGGCGCACGTCGATTTCGCGGCGCGGCACGGAAAGCCCGTCTCGTACCCGGAGTGGGGACTCTTCCGCAACGGGGACAACGCCGAGTACGTCCGCCGGATGCTGGCCTGGATGGACCGGTACCGGCCGCTCTACCACACGATCAGCGACTACTGCCCGCACGGCGTATGGGGCTGCCACCTGAACCCGGTCTCCTCGGCGATGTACCGGATGGCGCTGTCCGCCGAGGGGCAGCCGTGGTGGGAGCGCTGCTGGGGCTTCGGCGAGTACTGCGTACGGCTCGACTGGCTGGGCGACCTGGCCGGTTAGTCGCAGCCCGGCCCGGTCCCCTAGCTGTGTCGTCACCGGGCCGGTCATGGGATCACCGCGGGGTCCGGGGGCGGGTGACACGGTCCAGCAGCGCACGGACCGCGGCGGTGCCCGGCCGCTTCCGCAGCGCACCGGCCGCCAGTTCGCGGGCCGCCACCTGCGCGGCGAGCAGCTGCAGCGCGGGCGCCAGCTCCCGACGGGCCAGCAGATAGCGGCGGTTGACCACGGTCACCGGGCGCCACCGCAGCTTGTACGGCTCGGTGCCGCGCAGCAGGCTCAGCGTGCCCCGGCCGGTGGTGGCCGCGTACTGGGCATCGTGCCGCAGCAGCATGGTCGCGATGTCCACCCGCTGCTCGCGCAGCCGCGGATCGGCGCCGTACAGATAGCCGCACACCAGGTCCGGCGAGGTGAAGGCGACATCGCAGGCGGCGACCAGGCCGCCGATCCGGTACTCGGTCACCGCGGCGTCCCCGCCGGCCACCAACGCCTCGAGGGAGCGCACCAGATGCGCCCCGAAACGGGACCGCAGATGCTCGGGCGTGACGCCTCTGCCGCGCCACTGCCGCTCGTGCAGCCGCAGCATGGTGCGCACCGCGTCGGGCACCCGCTCTCCCGTCACGGCGTGCGCCTCGATCCCGAGTTTCTCGATACGGCGCAGCTTGCGGCGGGTGCGTTTGGCGCCGGCCGGTGGCAGCCGACGCAGCATCTCCATCATCGGGATGCCGGGCAGCTCCAGACAGGCCGAGTCGGCCAGACACCTGCTGACCCCCGGCCAGGCCGCGTACAGCCGCTCGGCGGCCCCACCGGGGCGCACCTCGCGCAGATCGAGTACGGCGCTGCGGGTGGCCACATAGAGGGCGCGCGCGAGCGCCCCGGCCGCTCGCGGACAGCTGTCGTCCAGCAGCACGTCCTGGTAGTCGGAGATGGTACCGCCGAGGGTGACCAGTGCCGGCAGCGGCCGGTGCACGAGCATCAGCGGAGCGGCGGCGACCAGCCGGCCGTTCTCCCGGACCAGGACGACGCGCAGCCTGCCGCGGCGCCCGTACGACCGCCACCACGACCACAGCCAGGCGTGGCTCTGGAACGGGGTCGCCGACCGGTTGCGGGCGCGCAGCCCGTCCCAGTCGGCGGCCAGCGCGGCGAACTGCTCCTCGGCCCGGCACAGCGTCGCCGTCAGCCGGACCGGCGGCTGCCCGGAGGCGTCCCCCCGCCCGCCGCGCCACGGCGAGAGCACGGGACCGGCCATCCTGCGGCGGGTGGGCGGCCGTAGCGGGGACGTCATCGGGCGCCCTCCAGCTCCGTTGCCGGCCGGGCCGGTGCGCCGGTCTCGTCCGCTCCCGCGGCGACATCGCCGGCGGCGGGCCCCGGCACCGTGGCGGTGGCGGCCGGTCCGCGCCGCTGCGGGCGGGCCAGCAGCGCCAGTCCGCCGAGCAGTCCGCCCGCGCTCGCCCCCACTGAGACGGCGATCGGCATCGACGGGGAGACCGGCCCCGTGGCCGGCGCCGCGTGCGAGACGGCGGTCAGCCGGACACCGGTCCTGTCGGCCGACTTCTGCGCCGTGCCGGTGAGGGAGCGGGCCACGGCGTCGGCGTAGTCGGCCGCCCTGCCCGGCCGAGCCGCGCTGCCGGTGATCCGCACCATCGGTGCGTCCGGCGAGGCCCCGGCACGCACATGGGACCGCAGCGTGCCGCGTGGCAGCCCGGAGTCGGCCTCCGCGGCGCCCAGCACGACGGCGTCCGTGGCGATCTTCCCGTACGCCTGCGCATAGCCAAGGGCCGACGCCGCCTCCGCGTGCGCGCCGGGGGAGACGAGCACATAGCTGGTGGCCTCGTAGCGCGGTTCCGCGACGGCCGCGTACACCGTCCCGCCCAGCGCGCCCAGCGCCACGCACGCCGGCAGCGGCCACCATCCGGGCACCCGGCGTGGTCCGCTCCGCCGCTCCGCCGTCGGCGTTTCCGCAGGAGCTCTCGCTGTGCCGACGACGGCCTCTTCCGGCTCGCTCTCGAAGGCCGGTGCCGCCTTTCCCGGTGCGGCCTTGGACATGGGACTCACCTCGTTGTCAGGGGGCTGTGGTGGGGGAGGGGCGACGGCACCCGGGAGGGAGCGCGCCGTCCGTTGGTGGGTACGGCCTCGCCGCGCGGGCTGGTGCCGAGGGCGGTGCGGTAGACCCGCACCAGGCGCTCCGCGCAGTGCGCGATGTCGTAGTGGCGGACCGCCGGGGGCACCGGCAGCCGCACCGGTCCGGCGGCCCGTGCCGCCCGCAGCGCGACGGCCAGACCTTCCTGCGAGGCCGGGAACTCGCGGGCACCCGGGGCCAGTTCGTCGGGCAGGTCCGCGACCGCCGGACACGCGGCGTACAGCACGGGCAGCCCGGCGGCGAGCGCTTCGACCACCGCCAGCCCGAAGGACTCCTCCGCGGACGGCGACACGAACACGTCCGCGGCCGCCAGCACCCCCGGCACGTCGGGCGCCGGGCCGCCAGGCGCCGGCCGAGCACCGAGTCCTCCCGCGCACTCGCCCAGCAGCAGTACGCGGTCCGCGATGCCCAGTGCCTCGGCGCGGGCGCGCAAGGTCGGGCGTTCCGGGCCGTCACCGGCCAGCAGCAGCCGCGCGCCGGGCACCTCGGCCACGGCGTCCACCAGAGCGCCGAACCGCTTGCCCGGCACCAGCCGGCCGACCCCGGCCACCACGAAAGCGCCGGGGGGCAGGCCCAGTTGCCGCCGCACGGCAGCGCGTACGGAGGCGTCGAAGCGGAAGCGGGCCGCGTCGACGCCGTTGGGCACCGTGCACAGCCGTGCCGCGGGTACTCCCCAGCGGCACAGCCGTCCGGCGACGGTGCCGGAGACGGCGACGGTGGTGGTGCCGAGCCGTTCGGTGGCCAGGTAGAGGGCGCGGACCGCGGGGGTGAGGGGGCGGCCCTCCAGCATGCTGTCGCCCAGCGAGTGCTCGGTGGCCACCACGGTGCGCACCCCGGCCAGCCGCGCCGCGAACCGGCCGTACACGCAGGCCCGGTACAGATGGGTGTGCACCAGGTCGTAGCCGCCCGAGCGCACCAGCCGCACCAGTCGGGGCAGCGCCGACAGATCGCGGTTGCCCGTCATCCCCAGGTGGGTCACTCGGGTGCCGTCGGCGCGGATGCCCTCCGCGACGGTGCCCGGCGTGGTGAGGGTGACGACCTCGCTGTGCACGGAGTGCGTGGGCAAGTGGCGCAGCAGAAGGCGCAGTTGCTCCTCCGCGCCGCCGACGCCCAGCCCGGTGATGATGTGCAGCACCCTCATCGGCGTACACCGTCCCGGGGGACCGTTGCGGCGGGCGCCGGTGCGGCGGGCAGCGGCCTGCGGCGCAGCGGGTGCAGCACCTTCTTCAGATACATCCGTACGGAGGTGTCCCGGGCGTCGATGTGGGCACGCGGCAGCGCGTACATCCCGGTGAGCGGGCCGGGATCGATGGCGCACGCGTAGTGGTAACCGGCAGTGCGCACCGCCTCGACGGCGCGGCTGTCCAGCGTCCCGTACGGATAGCAGAACCCGGCCGGTGCCGTCCCGGTCAGCTCCACCAGCAGGCTGCGGCTGTGCGCCGTCTCGCGCTCGACGGTGGTGTCGTCGGCCGTGGTCAGGTCGGTGTGGGCCAGCCCGTGCGAGCCGACCTCGATACCCGCTGCGGCCACCGCCCGGATGCCGTCGGCGTCCAGCAGCGGCTTGCGCGGGCCCAGTTCGTCCCAGGCGTTGTCGCCACCGAGCCGCCCCGGCAGCACGAACGCGGTCGCAGTGCACTCGTACCTGCGCAGCAGCGGCAGGGCAGTGGTCAGGAAGTCGGCGTATCCGTCGTCGAAGGTGAGCCCCACCAGCCCGCCGCCCCGCCCCGCCGCGCGGGCCCGCAGCAACTGCCCCACCCCAACCCCCCTCAGCCCCCGGTCCCGCAGCCAGCGCAGCTGCCGCTCCAGCCGCGCAGGCGAGACGGTGATGCGGTACGGGTCGTCGGCGCACTCGGCGACCGAGTGGTACATCAGCAGCCAGGGGGTTCGGACACGTGTGTCAGCGGCCATGCGTGACCCTCCGTTCGACGGCGATGATCGTTCGGTTGACGGCGGCGAGCAGATGCGGCAGCTCCGGCGCTCCCACCAGCAGCCCGACGGCCAGGAAGGCGGCCAGCACGACGGCCCCGCCCACGGCGGCTGCGGCCAGAGGGGCGGAGAAGAGCGCGGCGGCGGCCCAGCCCGCGGTGGCGGCCGTGCCGGTGGCCACCAGCAGCCGCAGCAGCCCGGCCGCCACCCGGGGCACGTCGACGGCCACCACCCGGGCGCCGAGCCCGTGCAGCAGCAGCGCCGCGGTGACGGTGATGCCCAGCGCGTTGGCCGCCGCGATGCCCAGGACCCCCCAACTGCCCGCTGCCGCAACCCCGGTGCCCACTGTCACGGCGAGCCCGGCAGCCATCGCGGCGGCCGGGTACCAGGGCGGACGGTTGCCGGAGAAGAACGGGCGCACCAGGGCGCCGACCATGCTGTGCCCCAGCAGCCCGCAGCTGTACACCCGCATCACCGCGGCGGTCGCTGCGGTGTCCCTCGCGTCGAAGGCACCGCGCTCGAAGAGCAGTCCGACGATCTGCGGCGCGCAGGCCATCACATACGCGGCGCCCAGCAGCACCACGATCCCCGCCAGTGTCAGGTCCCGCTCCACCCGCCGTCGGGCCGCGGCCGCGTCGCCGTCGGCCATGGCACGCGCCACGACGGGGAAGGTGACGGTGCACACCATCAGCGAGAGCACCATCGGCAGTTGGGCCACCTTCTGCGCGTAGTTCAGGTGCGAGATGGCGCCCGCGGGCAGTGAGGAGGCCATGAAGCGCTCGAAGAGCACCTGCGCCTGCCGGCTCACCGTGAACGTGACGACCGGCGCCAGCACCCCGATGCCGACGAGCGCGCCGGTACGGGTGCCGACGAGCGCGCCGGTACGGGAGTGCTCCCGCACCACGCGCGCCGCTCGCCCGGCCCGGTCCCGAGCGGCGCCCGCCCGGGCGGTGGCCTTTCCGCGGGTGGCGTCCGTCCCCCGCGCCGGCAGGCGGCTCAGGAACGCGGGCAGCTGGACGAGCACCATCAGCGCTCCGCCGACGGCGACACCCAGCGCCGCGGCCCGCACGCCCCACAGGCCGTGCCCGGCGAACATCACCGCGATGACGCCCGCGTTGTAGACCAGGTAGATCGCGGCAGGCGCCGCGAAGTGCCGGTGCGCCCGCAGCGCCGCGCTGAAGTACCCCGCAAGGCCGAAGGTGAGCACCGTCAGTGCCGTCAGCCGCAGACAGTCCACCGCAGTGCCGGTGTCGGGCAGGCCCGGCGCGAGCAGCCGTACGGCATACGGCGCGGCCAGCATCAGCAGCCCGGCGGCGCAGACCAGCAGCAGCGCGAGTCGGGTCAGGGTGGCTGCCACCAGCGCCCGTACGGGGTCGGTCTCCTCCGCCGTGCTGCCCCGCGCCTCCGCCTCCCGGGCCGCCCTGCGGGAGAGGGCGAGGCTGAAGGCGGGCACGAGAACGAGCGCCATGGCGTCCTCGATCAGCAGGGTGGCGGCCAGTTCGGGCACGGTCCAGGCGACGAGGAACGCGTCGGTGCCGGCATCCGCGCCGAAGAGCTGGGCGATGGCTTGGTCCCGCAGCAGCCCGCACAGCGACCCGGCTGCGGTGAGTCCCGCGGTCACGGCCGCTGCCCGGGCCAGGAACCGCCCGAGCCGCGGCGACTCCTCGCCGCCGGCTGCCGCGGGCCCGGCGACCGGAGAGCGGGCCTCCGTGGGGGGAGCAGGGTGGGGGCCGGTCATCGTGCGGGGCTCCCGTCCGTGTCGGGCTCCACCACCGGCGATGGGCTCCCGTCTGGGGCCAGCTTCACTACCGGCGATGGGCTCCCGTCTGGGGCCGGCTTCACTACCGGCGACGGGCTCTCGTCCGTGTCCGGCTTCACTACCGGCGATGGGCTCCCGTCTGGGGCCGGCTTCACTACCGGCGACGGGCTCCCGTCCGGGTCCGGCTCCACCGCTGGCGACGGGCTCTCGTCCGTGTCCGGCTCCACCACCGGCGACAGCGCCCACCAGGTGGCCAGCCCCAGTACCAGGGCGGTGAGCACGGTGGAGGGGCCGCCGATGTCCCCGTACAGGAATTCCGCGCCCTGCCAGACCAGCAGTCCGGCCGCAACCGCGCCGCAGTCGGCAGCGGGGGAGGCCCGAGGGCCGCGCCGGGTGCTGCGCAGCCGCCGCAGGGAGCACACCAGCAGTGCGCCCCAGGAGCCCAGGAGCGCCACCGTGCCCACCAGGCCCTGTTCGCTGAGCACCAGCAGATACATGTTGTGCGGTGACAGCAGCGGCTCGCGCTGGAAGGGCGTTCCGGCACCTGCTGCGTCACCGCCGGAGGAGAGCTCCAACGCGGCGTGTGCGTCGCGGTGTTCGGGAAAGCCCTTGGGGCCGACTCCGGTGGCGGGTGCCTGCCGCCAGATGTCCACGGCAGCTCCCCACAGGGTGTACCGGTCCGTCACCGAGCGGTCCGGCGAGTCGGACACCTCGGTGATGCTCCGGGCTCGTTGGGTCAACTCCTGGGTGGCGACCCCGAAGCCGCCCACCAGCACCACACCAGCGGCCACCACCACGGCCAGCACACACACCGTCGTACGAGCCCCGCGCAGCACGAGCAGCAGCAGGGCCGCAAGAATCGTGGCGATCCACGCGCCCCGGCTGTAGGAGAGGGCGAGCGGGACGACGAGCACGGCGGCGCAGCCCAGCGCGCAAGGGCGCAGCCACCGGGGGGCGCCCGCCGGCGGGTGGAGGCCGCACGCCAGCGCCGTCACAAGTCCGTACGAGACGGCCGTGGCCATGCCCATCACGTCCAGCGCGCCGAAGGTGCCCACCGCGCGGACGTTCTCGCCCTGGTAGGAGGCACCGGTACCGGTGAGGGCCTGCACCACGCCGACCGCGCCCTCGATCAGCGCCAGCAGCACCACCGCCGCGCACACCAGCCGGGCGTCCCGCGCATTCCGCAGCGACAGCAGCACCGCGCCCGGCACCAGGACGAAGAGCTGGAGGTAGCGCACGAAGCCCGGCAGGCTCGCCGCGGGGTCGGCCGAGGCGATGGTCGTCACGGCGAACGCCGCGGCGGGCGCGCCCAGCACCAGCGCGGCGAGCGGCGTCAGCGCGCGGGGCGAAGGGCGGCCTGCCGTACGCCGGGCGGCCCGCTCCCGCAGCAGCCCCAGCGCGCACCAGACCACCAGCACGCCCGAGCAGACGTCCGCGAGGGTCATACCGCTGTGCCCGCCCGGACTCGTACGGTCCGCCGGGGCGCACAGCAGCAGCACCGTCACCACGACCGGCACCGCCGGTCCGCTCGGCCCGATCCGCGCCAACCGGCCGACCGGCGTCCCCCCGCCGGTCCGCGACGGCAGTGCCGCACTGCCGGCCGCCGCGCTCACCGGCCCTCCAGGCGGAAGAAGGAGGTCGCCGTGTGGCAGATGATGCGGATGTCCTGCCACAGCGACCAGGTCTCGATGTAGTGGTTGTCGAACCGTGCCCGGTCCGCGATGGAGGTGTCGCCGCGCAGCCCGTGGATCTGCGCCAGTCCGGTGAGGCCGACCGGGATGCGGTGCCGCTGCGCGTAGCCGGGGTGGAGCCGGCTGAACTGCTGGACGAAATAGGGGCGTTCCGGCCGTGGCCCCACCAGGCTCATATCGCCCCGGAGGACGTTCCACAGCTGCGGCAGCTCGTCCAGCGAGGTACGGCGCAGCAGCCGGCCGACGCGGCTGGTGCTCACGTCGCCCACGACGGTCCACCTGGTCGCCGCCTCGTGCTCGTCGGCGGGCCGTACGGTACGGAACTTCAGCAGGGTGAACGGGCGCCCGTCCCGACCGATGCGCTCCTGCCGGAAGAGCACGTCCGGGCCATCGAGTACGCGTACCGCCAGAGCGCAGCCGGCCATCACCGGCGCCGCCAGCAGCAGCGCCGGGACGCTCAGTGCGAGGTCAAGCAGTCGTTTGCGCAGGCCCGTGCGCGGCCGGGGGCAGCCCAGGGCCAGCTGGTGGCAGGAGAACCCCCACAGATGGTGCTCGGCGGGCCGCCTGCTGCCCGGCAGGGCGTGCCCGCCGTGTGCCTCCAGGGCGCAGCCGGGCCGTACCAGCCAGCCGGTCACTCCGCGCTCGCCCAGCAGCCCCGCCAGCGCCGCGGTGTGCGGGTCGTCCCAGGGCAACCGTACGAAGACGGCGTCCCGCACGGCGCCGCGAGCGACCTCCCGCGCCACCTCCTCCGGGGTGGCGACGACGGGCAGCGGGGGCCGGCCGACGGTGTCGCCCGTTGCCCCTTCGCTTTCCGTACCGGACCCGCGCGGGTCCACCAGCGCCACGGGCCGCAGCCCGTACCGAGGCCGTTCGGCGAGCGCGGCAGTCACCGCTCGTGCCGTCTCTCCCCGTCCCACGACCAGCGCGGCGCGCGGTCTGCGGCGGTTCCGGTGGCGGCACACCCCGTGCACCAGGGCGCGGGCCGCGCACACCAGTACCGCGTTCGCGGCGATACCCGCCAGCAGGGTGGTGAGGCTCAGTGCCCCGGTGCCTCCGCACGCCGCCAGCACCGTGACTCCGACGCACCAGGCGATAACGACGCGCCTGCTGAGCGCGGGGAGTTCGGCAAGCGCCTGCGGATCGAGCCCCGGCCGGTAGAGGCCCGCTCGCGCGCACAGCGCGGCCAGGCTCGCACAGGTGGGGGCCAGCAGCTGCGCTGCCACGTCCGGGCCCGCGCAGCTCAGCACGGCGAAGGCGGTCGCCGCCACGTCGGCGGCGGCCAGCGGCAGGGCCGCACCGCGGCGGCGTGGGGTGGCGGCGCGGCGCGGCGGCGCCGCAACAGGTCCGCGCGCCGACGGTACCGAAGGGGTCGGCGACCGCCTGCCGTACGCGGCCGGCTCACATACTTCGCTATCCGCGCCGGAGACCGGGCGGGGCAGGACGGGCGCGCTGCGGGCCGGCCGCCCGGCAGCATCGTCCCCCGGGCCGGTCGCCGCGCCCCGCGGGCCCTGGCCGCTGTCGGTGCTTTCCGCGGTCATCGCGTACCCGCCCACTCCGCGACCGGGACAGCCGCCGTCGCGCCCCGTTGCCGTAGCACCTCCCGGTACAGCTCCAGCACGGCGGCTGCCGTGGTGCGCACGTCGAACCGGGCCCGTACGTGCTCGCCGGCCCGCTGCGCCAACTCGGCTCGCAGCCCGGGGTCGAGCGCGAGCCGTACCACGGCGTCCGCGAGCGCGTCCGGGTCGGCGGGCGGCACCAGACAGCTGGTCTCCTGCCCGGGGGGCAGCAGCTCACGGGACCCGGCCACGTCGCTGACGACCACGGGGCGACCGCAGGCCATCGCCTCCAGCGGGGTCAGCGCCATGCCCTCCCACCGCGACGGCAGCACCACCAGGTCAGCGGCGGCGTACCAGTCGCACACCGCGTCGGCCGCGCCCGCGAAGACCACCCCGGGCGGGGCAGCGCGGCGCAACTCCTCCCGGTCGGGGCCGTCGCCGACCAGCACCAGCCGCGCGTCCGGGACCCTGGCCGCCACCCGCGGCCAGGCGGCCAACAGAGTGCGCTGTCCCTTCTGTTCGCACAGCCGCCCGACGCACACCACCAGCACCGCCGACGGCGGCAGCTCGGCCAGTGCCGAGGGAAGCAGCTCCCGCAGCGCCGCGTGCCGCGCCGTGGGGCCGTCCGCCTGCCGCGTGTCGGGAGCGGTGAAGCGCGCCGTGTCGACACCGTTGTGCACCACGGCCCACCGGGCGCGCACCCCGGCCGCCGCGCCGGTCTCCCGCTCGGCCTCGCTCACACACAGCACCCGGTCCGCCCACCGGGCCGCGTACCGCTCCCAGGCGCGGGCCAGCCGCGCGGTGCCTCCCGTGGCGGCCTCGAAGGACCAGGCGTGCGGCTGGTGGACGGTGGGCAGCCTGCCGCGCAGCGCCAGCCGTGCGGCGAGCCCGGCCTTGGCGCTGTGCGCGTGCACCAGGTCGGGGCGTACGGCACGGAGCAGGCGCTGTACGCCGTACACCTCGGCCGCGAGATACGCCCCCGGCTCGCGGACGGCGGACCAGCGCACGGTGCGGGCACCCGCTGCCGTCGCGGCTTGTGTCAGCCGGCCGCCCCCGGGGCACGCCACGACGACGTGCAGCCCCGCGTCGACCTGGGACTTCGCGAGATCGGCGACAACGCGCGCCACACCGCCCTCGACGGGCTGGGCGAGGTGCAGGACGGTCATCAGCCCCTGAGGCTCGCTTCCGCATCGTGCAGTGCGCTGTGCCGGCAATTCAGGCATGGACGACTCCGCCTCCCGAGATGAAGCAGAGTGACCTTGACAAAATCCGACTGTCGAACCTGAGCGGCGCGCCGGTTATCTTCTGGTTTTCACCGACTGATCCCACGCGTGGCGGGTGCGACGCCGGCACATCCCGATGAGCGCCTCGACCATGGGGCGCCGCGCCCGTCCCCGGTTGACTGGACGTACGGCCCGCCGTCCGAGTGGAGCGGGCACGGCAGAGAGGGGACGGGTGTGCGAGTGCTGCAAGGGGTGTCGCTGATGGGCGCCGTACTGCTGACCGGGTTGAGCGCGGGCCTCTACTACGGCTTCGCCTCCGCGGTGATGCCAGGACTGCGGCGCTCCGGGGACAGGACGTTCGTGGAGGGCATGCAGCGCATCAACACGGCCATCCTGAACGGCTGGTTCCTGCTGCTGTTCGCCGGCTCGCTGCTGCTGATCGCCGTCGCTGGTTCGCTGCATCTGTGGGGCGGTGGCAGCAGGGGTGCGGTGCCGTGGATCGTGGCGGCGGCCGTGCTGTACGTCGCCGTCCTCGTGATCACCATGGGGTTCAACGTCCCGCTCAACGACGCGCTCGACGCCGGTGGCCTGCCGGACAGCGCGGAGCGGCTGGCCGAGCTGCGCGAGCGTTTCGAGGGCGCGTGGAACCGGTGGAACCTGCTCCGCACCGTCTGCAACACGGCCGCATTCGGGTGTCTGGCCTGGGCGCTGGTGCGGTACGGGAACGGGAGCTGAGCCCGGGCGATGCCCACTCGGGCACATCTCCCGTCGGCCGTACCGCTGTACCTTCCTATGTCCTTGTCGTGTACCGGCGGACCTCCCTGCCGTCCTACTTTCCCCGGCGGCGGCCGAACCGTAGCGCCCGGGCCAGTACGTCCAGTGCCTCGTCGGCCCAGCCGATGGAGTGCAGGCCCGAGGTGACGTTGTTCGGCGGGCGGTTGATGAGGGTGTCGCGGCGCACCAGCCGGGTGAAGTCGACCCGCACCGCCTCGCTGCGCGGCCGGCCCCCGTACGGCGTACGGAACTCCACCCCGGCCCGCCGCATCACGTCGATCAGCTCCTGGGCGAGGATGCCGTAGGCGACCGTCGTGGGATGGACGCCGTCCAGCGAGAAGAGTCCGCCGTCGCTGCGCCGGTCGCCGTCGCTCAGCAGGAACCGCGAGTTGGGCACCGGGTCGAGCGCGGCCAGCTCACGGGGGAGCGGATACGGCGTCCACCAGTCGGGCCGCGCTCGCTCGTCCTCGAAGTAGCGGCGGCAGGCCAGCCGGTCCAGCAGCCCGGCGGTGTCCAGCAGATACCAGTCCCGCCCGGCGCGCCGCGCCGTGCGCACGGCCTCGGCCATGGCGTCGTTGTACTGGTCGATTGCCGCGTCTATCGCGCGCGCCTGCTCGCCGGTCAGATGCGGATCGCGCTCCACGTCGAAGGCGCTGTCGCCGATCCAGGGGCGGGTGTAGTACGGGAAGTAGCGCGACCCGGGTTCCTGCTTGCCGCGCACTCCCCGGGCGATCGGGGCGATGGTGACGTGCGGGACGGTGCACCAGATCACGTGCCGGGCCCTGATCTGCCCGACCGCGTGGGCCAGTTGCCGCAGTTCGGCCGCGAAGTGCTCGGGCCGCCACACCGTGAACCGCGCCTTCTCGTGCAGATCGTCGTAGCCCTCCTCGCTCCAAACGACCTTGAGTTCGATGACGGAGGACAGTGCGTTGTTGGCGCCCAGGAAGACGATCAGCGTCTCGATGCCGTGGTCCGGGTCCGCCTCCTGCTCGCCGTCCTCGGTGGCCTCGCCGTGCCGGGCGCCGCCGGTCTGCTCGCCCAGTGCCGCTGCCGCACCTACCTGGCTCAGCGCGCCGGAGGCCGGGGGCCGGGTGGGGAGGGTGCGCAGCGCGGCGCGCTCACCCGGGCTGTCCACCACTTGCCGCACCAGGTTGTCGCTCGGGCTGTCGATCATCTTGCCGCACACGTCCGCCGACTTGTCCAGCGCGTCCCGCAGGTCCCAGCCGAATACGGCCAGGTTGTGGTTGATGGCCGTGTTGGTCACCGGGGTGCAGCCGCCGCCGCGCTCCCAGTAGTCCTCCACCTTGTCCATGAAGCGGCGGGCCCGGAAGAGCGCCGAGGGGGTGTCCCACCAGTCGAGCGTCGGACCGCAGTGGTCCTCGATGTCGCGCAGCAGCATCTCCAGGTTGAGCGGGAGCCCGCCGCAGCCGTCGAAGGAGGGGTACCGGAAGTGCTCGGCCCAGCCCAGCTCGTGCGCGATGATCGCCGGATACGACAGCTGGGTCTGGAAGGCCGCGCAGCTCTGGAAGCCCTGGGTGAGGGAGTCGCCGATGGTCACCAGCCGGTTGCGGGGCTCGCCGCGCCAGGAGGTGGCGACGGGGATGCCCAGGGTGGGGTCGGTGTAGGGCGCCCCCGGACCGGCCCGGCCGGTGGCGGGCCGCGGTGCTGCGCCGGGGGTCGGTGCGGAGGGGGGTTCGGGTGCGGAGGGGGGTTCCGGTGCCGTCATGTCACGCCCCGATCTGCCGCTGCCGGGGCTGCCGGTCTGGCTTCGCACTCCGGTTGCGGCTGTGTCCGGTGAGTACGGTGTCCCTCCAGCACAGCGCGGCAGCGGGCGGCAGGCCAGAGGCGGGACGGTGAACTACGCGCCATCTACGCCCGGTCTACGTCAACGGAGCACGTGTGGCGAGGCGTTGGGGCAGGACGCCGACCGTGCGGCTCGGCCGGGAAAGAGCGAGTCCGGAAGAGGGCCGGGGCGGGGGTCGGCGTGGCGCGGGTGGGCCACAGGAGTCACAATGGCGGAGCCGAACACCTGCGGTCACTCGGTCAACTCGCTTCCATGGGGCCTGACTCTGCGGGATCATCGCTCGCGGCAGTCAGGACTAGACCACTACAGTGCGTGCGCGAAGTGGCCTTACACGGGGATTGGGTGAACCGCATGACCGAGATCCAGGAAAAGCCGGATACCAGCGATCGCACCGAGGCCCGGCTGGCCGTCGCCGTCTACGTCGAGGCCGAACTCCTCCGCCTCGGGCTCCAGGCAATGCTGCCCGGCCTGGCGACCGTCGAGCGCGCCGAACAGTTCTCACACCCCGCGGTACTCGAGCGGGCGTTGGCCGACAACAGGTTCCACGTGCTCATCCTCTCCAGCTCCAACAGCGCCCCCGGTTCCGTCAACCGGTTGCGCCACACCCAGCCGGGGCTCCGAACCCTCGTCCTCCTCGATCCCGCCGACGCGGAGTCCGACTCGGCACTCGCCCGGCTGCCGGCCGACGGCTATCTGCTGCGGGAGGAGCTGACCGCGGCGGCCCTGGACCGGGCGCTGCGGCAGCTCGCCGCGGACGAGATGCCGATGCCGCTGCGCCTGGGCCGCCAACTCCTCAGCCAGGCAGGCGAGTCCGCGCATCTGCTGCCGGCCCGCACGGTGCGGCTGACGGCGCGCGAGCACGAAGTGCTCGCCCATCTGGTGGCCGGGCTCAGCAACAAGCAGATCGCCCGCCATCTGCGGATCTCCGAGCACGGCGTCAAACGGCTGGTGAGCAGCGTGCTGCTGAAGCTGGGTGCTGCCAACCGCACCGCGGCCGTGGTCACCGCGATCAAGCTGGGCCTCATCGACTGAACCGCCCGCCACGGGCGGTGGCAGCGGAGCGGAACCGGAATGCCCTGGTCGGGCAGGGCATCGGTCGGCCCTGGCCGACCAGTCGGTATGCGATGCCCTGACCACCAGGGCTACCCGATCGGTCAGCCCCGTTCGTCCAGCTCAGTGTGGGCGGTCGTACGGGGCTGTCGGCGGTATGAAGCGGAGAGCAGGATCAGCGCAGCGTCTTGGCGACGGCCGTCGAAGGCCCGCCGAACTCCCGCCGCCGGGCTCGTCGTTGTTGCGGCGGAGGGAAGTGCGCCGCAACGAAACGTTCGGCCCGGTCGCCGGACACGGCTTCCGCACCTGCTGAGAGGACCGCCCAGATGAGCTGGAGGCACCAGGACCCCGCAACCCTCGCGGATGCCGCCGTCAGCAGCGTGGCCCTCGTCGCCGACCCGTTCGCGCAGTCGGCGGCTCCCGGCTTCTGGGTCTGGTCCCGCGAAGCCCATCGGGCCGTCACCGACGCGGTGCTCGCCCTGCCCGACGCAGGCATCCGTACCCTGGCCGAGACCGTAGGCAAGGACCCCGCCGACATCACGGCCTGCCGTCGGCTGACGGCGCTGCTGGACGACCGGCTCACACACGCTGCCGACGAGCCGGAGACCGAGCGCCTCGCGGCCCTCGCCTGGGACGCGGAGACCCGCTCCCGGCTGCGGATGCAGACCGGCACCCAGCGGCCGGCCGGGCTCGGCACGCCGGACGCGGGGGAGATCCTGCGTACCTCGCAGCCTCCGGCAAAGCCGACCGGGCCGGTTGACGCGGCACTGGTGATCCCGTTCCGGGAGCGTGGTGAGGAAGGGGACCGCACCCGCAATCTGGCCGCAGTGCTGCAGGCGCTCAACGACCAGAGCCATCCACGGGACCGCTACCGCGTCGTCGTGGTGGAGGCCGACTCCCGGCCGCGCTGGGAGAGCATGTACGCGCCCTGGTGCGACACCTACCTGTTCGCCGAGAACGACGGCCCGTTCAACTACTCGTGGACCATCAACGCGGGCGTGGTGCACGGCGCCCGTCCCGCCGAGCTGATCTGCGTACTGGAAGCCGACATCCTCGTCGACCGCGGCTTCGTGGAGCGCGCCGTCGAGCGGTTCCGGGTGCCGGGCACCCAGGCGCACTGGCCGTTCGAGGACATGCTGTATCTCGACGCCGCCTCCAGCCACCAGGCCGTCACCGAACGCTGCCTGGAAGGGCGCTCGGCCCTGGACAGGGACGCGCTGCGTGGGGTCTTCCTGCGCCGTACCCCCGGGGCCTGCGTCTGGCTGCGCGAGAACCTCTTCACCCGGATCGGCGGCTACGACGAGCGGTTCACCGCGGGCTGGGGCGGTGCCGACAACGACTTCACCTGGCGGGCCGATCTGCACGGCGGCCTCGACCGGTACCGCGACCGCATGGTCCACCTGCACCATGCACGCGCCACCGACTGGTACGACGCCGAGGGCGCGGGGGCCGGAGCCTACGAGACGTTCCCCTGGTGCACCTGGCCGCCGGACTCCGAGATCGGCGACCTGACCAAGTTCACGCAGAGCCGTTCCCAGCAGCCCCAGCAGCCGCGTTGAGCGCGCAAACCCTCGAGAAACAGGGGAAGACACCCATGGAACCTGTGGTCGGCATCGGCCCGGTCTCACGCTGTACCGTCGACGCGGCCCTCGTCGTCGCGCGGCGCACCCGCACCCCGCTCATGCTCATCCCCAGCCGCCGCCAGGTGGACGCCGCCGAGTTCGGCGGCGGCTATCTGGGCTGGACCACCCAGGAGTTTGCCGACTACGTCAAGGAGCGCGACCCGGACGGGCTGCTGCTCCTGTGCCGGGACCACGGCGGCCCCTGGATGCACACCGCGGAGGCCGACATCACCGAGCCCACCGACGCGATGGACTCGTGCGTCCGCTCCTTCACCGCCGACCTCGACGCCGGGTTCGGACTTCTGCACATCGACACCTCCGAAGGCCGTCCCGGCACCGGGCCCGTCCCCGCGCAGACCGCCGCGGCACGGCTGGTGGAGCTGTACGCGCGCTGCCACGCGGAGGCCACCGCGCGCGGCGCCGAGGTCGCGTACGAGATCGGCTTCGAACCGCAGGACGTCTCCACCAACGACCCCGACGAGTTCAAGGCCGCCCTCCGGCTCGTACTCGAAGGCATCGAGGCGGCCGGCGCGCCGCGGCCGCGCTACGTCGTCGCACAGACCGGCACCAAGGTCGCCGAACTGCGCAACGTCGGCCGCTTCCACGAGCCGCAGGCCCGTGACGAGACGCTGCGCCAGGTCTCCACCCTGGCCGCCACCTGTCACCAGGAAGGCGTACAGCTCAAGGCGCACAACTGCGACTACCTCACCACCGAGGAGACGGCACTGCTGCTGCGGGCCGGCGTGGACGCGTTCAACGTCGCACCGGAGTACGGCGTCGCCGAGACCCGCGCCCTGCTGCGCGTCCTGGACGAGATGGCGCTGACCCGCGCCAAGGAGGACTTCCTGCGGCTCGCCTACGACAGCGGCAAGTGGCGCAAATGGATGCTGGACCCGACCACCGCGACCGACGTCGAGCGCGCCGTCATCGCCGGCCACTATGTCTTCCGCAGCGACGAGGGACTGCGCATCCGCGAGGAGGCCGCGCTCGCCCTCTCCGCACGCGGCAGGCCACCGCTTGACGCGGTGCTGCGGGACGCCGTGGCCGAACGTATCGAGTCCGCGCTGCGGGCCGTGACGCAGGCTGCGGGTCAGGCAGCGGAGCCGGCCGACGCGCGGGCCGCCGGGCGGACCGACGAGGCGGTACGGTGAGCGCCCCCGTGCCCGACGTCTACGCACCCGGCACGCTCCAGGAAGCCGTCGACCGCATCCTGCGGGTCCCCGACGAGCACCGCACGTTCGCCAAGGACTCCGCCTTCGCCGAGCAGACCTGGGCCATCGGTCCGGCGCTGCTCGAAGCCCTCCTCGACCACGGATTGCCGCACCGGGGCGACGGGGACCGGCGGCGCTTCGAGCGCACCGACCTGCACAACATCAGCACCTACCTGAACCTGCCCTCGCCCTACTTCAAGGCCCTCACCCGCAAGGCCCAGTCCATGGACGAGGTGGCCCGTAAGGGCGAGCAGCACATCCACGAGCTGGAGCTGCGTGCCGACTGCGCCGAGCCGGGCCACACCGGGGAGTGCGCGTTCACCACCATCCCCGGGCTGAGCCGCTACAGCGAGCCCGGCAGCCTGCGGGAGACCACGCCAGGGGTGTTCACCGTACGGGCCCAGCTGCCGTCCAACAGCCTGGTGTTCGACGAGGACCGCTCCGATCTGCTGTCCCTCGTCGCAGACTGGGAGCTGTACGTACTGCCCGACGGGGTCATCGAGGACGAGGGCTTCTCCCGTGAGACCCGGCTGGCCAACTGCCTCATCCCCACGCGGCTGCTGCTGCGGGAGGCCGAGCGGCGCGGCATCCGCGCCCGGCACGGGGCCGGGCTGCTGGTCGCTCCGCCGTTCACCACGCTGCACCACTGGGTGGAGTTCGAGCTGGACGGCGACTGGGTGCCGGCCGACCCGGTACTGCTGACCGCGTTCTCGCGCTGGGGCATGACAGACCCCGCCGACTGGCCGTACAACCGCTCGGTCGCCGGCAGCGTCTGGCACCTGCTCACCTGGCCGCCCGAGGTGTTCTTCCCCGTCGTCCGCGACCGCGGCGTCCAGGCGCCCGTGCACATCTCGGCGCGCTAGCCCCGAACCCCCTCCTGCCACCCCGACGTACCACCACCCTCATGGAAGGACCGCACATGGGCAGCCCCGCGACCGAAGCCGGCTTCACCGCCATCAGCGAGCCCGAGGGCGACACCGGCGCCCACGAGGCACGCGCGGCGCGCGAAGTGGCCCCCGGCGTACGGGTCATCGAGTTCGCCGACACCAAGAAGGTCGTCAAACTGTGGGGCCAGGAGCGCTGGCTGCACGAGGAGGAGCCGGACGGCCCGTACGGCTTCAAGTTCATCCGCATCAAGGCGGGCCACCGCACCTCCCTCCAGTACCACGAGCACAAGCGGGAGAGCTACTTCATCCTGGAGGGCGAGGCGGTGATGCACTACCGCGAGACCCGCGACGGGGAGACGCTGCAGCTGCCGATGCCCGCCGGGACGCTGGCGCATGTGGACCCCGGTGCCGTGCACCGGGTGGAGGGCGTCACCGACATCGTGCTGGTCGAGGTCTCCACCTACGACGACGGCTCGGACAACGTCCGGCTGGAGGACGACTACGGGCGCGGTGACGGCCGAATCGCCGACGAGCACGACGAGCACGACGACCGCGGCGAGCGCTGATGGGCGGCTTCACCGTTCCCAAGTACCGCTACCCCGCCCAGTTCGAGGGCGGCGAGCGGGAACTGCTGGCCCGGATCGAGGGGCTGCTGCTGCGCGGCGGCTATGTGCTGGGCCAGGAGGTCGCCGAGTTCGAGGAGCGGCTGGCCGGCTACCTGGGCGCCGCGCACACCGTCGGCGTCAACTCCGGTACGGACGCGCTGATCCTCGCCCTCGACGCGCTCGGGATCGGCCCGGGCGACGAGGTCGTCACCGTCGCCAACTCCTTCCACGCCACCGCGCAGGCCGTCGCCCGGCGCGGCGCCACCCCGGTGTACGTGGACTGCCGCGACGACGACTTCCTGATGGACCTCGACCAGCTTCCGGCCGCGTTCACCGAGCGCACCCGCGCCGTCATCCTCGTCCATATGTTCGGCAAGGCGGCGGACGTGCCCCGCGCCCGGCGCCTCGCAGCCGACGCCGGAGTCCCCCTCATCGAGGACTGCGCCCAGGCGATCGGCGCGCGCAGCCACGGCGTACGCGTCGGAACCGCCTCCGCCGCCGGCTGCTGGAGCTTCGCGCCGTCGAAGAACCTGGCCGCTGCCGGGGACGCCGGAGCGATCAGCGTCCAGGACGACGAGCTGGCCGAACGGCTGCGGCTGCTGCGGCACTTCGGGCAACTGCAGCAGAACCGGCACGAGATCCTCGGCTACAACTCCCGCCTCGACACACTCCAGGCCCTCGTCCTGCTGCACAAGCTCGACCGGCTCGACTCCTGGAACGCCCGCCGCGCCGAGGTGGCCGCCACCTACCGCGAGCGGCTGGCCGGGCTCCCGCTGCGCTTCCAGCAGCCCGGCGAGGACGGCGAGCACGTCTACCACCTCTTCCAGGTCCGCACCGAGACCGAACAGGCCCGCGACGGGCTGCTGGAGCATCTGATCGCCTCCGGCATCGACGCCGTCGTCCGCTATCCCGTGCCGCTGCCGCACCAGCCGGCGCTCGCCGGACCCGCCGCACAGCGCCACGCCTGCCCGGTCGCGGAGGAGCTGTCCCGGCAGACCCTCTGCCTGCCCATCCGGCCCGACCTCGAAGCCCAGGAGATCAGCCATGTGTGCGACGCGGTCACCGGCTACTTCGCCGGTCGGGCGAGCTGAGGGCGGCAGCAGATGAGTCAGACAGCGGGACCCCGGACGAGAGGGACGGCCGGCTGATGGAGACCCGCGTCCGCACGGCCGCCGACGACGCCGAGTTCGAGGGCTACCTCGCCCAGACCCGGCACGCCTTCGGCAAGGTGCCCTACGACCACGCCACCCTGCGCGCCCACGGCGTCACGGCGGTGGCCGTCCGCGGAGCCGAAGTGCTGGGCGGCGGACTCTTCCTGCCGTTCGCCCAGCACTTCGGCGGGCGCGCGGTGCCCTCCGGCGGCGTGGCCTGGCTCGCCGTCGCACCCTGGGAACGCGGCGCCGGACTCGCCCGCCGCCTCACCGAGGAGGGCACCGACCGGCTGCGTCACGAGCACGGTGCGGCGGTGGCCTGCGCCTGGACCCCGGCGCCCGGAATGTACCGGCGATGGGGCTGGGAGGCCGCAGCGGTCGCCTCCAGTTATGCCCTCACTCCCGCCGAACTCCCCGCGCCCGCCGCCCCCGACTTCGAGACGGTCCTGCCGGACGAGGCGGCCTGCACCCAGCTGCGGCGGCGGCTCGCTCCCGGCTGGAACGGGCCCTTGCGCAGACCCGCCTGGTGGCACGGCTGGAAACAGCGGGTAACGCAGGGCGCTTTGACCCTCGGCGTCCGCCGCGACGGGGCCCCGGACGGGGCAGACCGGGGAGACCTGGCCGGATATGCGACCGTCACCGTCGAGCCGCACCAGCCCTGGGGCGTGGCCGCCGTCGTCCACGACTTCTGGCACGACGGGCTGGACGCGCTGCCCGCGCTGCTGGCGGCCGTCAGCGCCCGCTCGCCCCAGGTGCGGGAGATCCGTTTCCGCCGCTCCGTACTGCCCCGGCCCAGCGCCCTCCAGTGGGCGCTGGACCAGTACGCGGTGCGCGAGGACGGCTGGTACCCATGGGTGCTGCGGCTGCTCGACGTACGCCGCGCCCTGGAGGCCCGCGGCTGGGACCCGCAGCCGCGCGGAGGCGTCGGGCTCGAAGTCGTCTCCCCGGAGGGCAAGAGCGCCCCGTACGCGCTCACCTTCGAGGAGGGCCTGATGCACGCCCAGCGCGGCAGCCACCCCTCGGCCCGCACCGTGCGGCTGCCCTCCGCGACGCTGGCCGCCTGGTACGCGGGCGGTCTGCCGCTGCGCCAGGCAGCGCGGCTGGGCATGGCAGAGGGCGACGGACGCGATCTCGCCCTGCTGGACGCGCTCGCCGCGGGCCCCACGCCCTGGCTGCCCGAGAGCTTCTGACGTGACAGCCCACCACTTCACCGTGACCGCCCCCCACCCCACGACCGAGGACGCGTGATGCCGGTGCCGGAGCCCACCACGCTGCTCGTCATAGCCAAGGAGCCCCGCGCGGGCCGCGCCAAGACCCGCCTCGCGCCCGCCTTCACCCCGCACGGGGCCGCCGCGCTCGCCGCTGCCGCGCTCACCGACACCCTGCGCGCCGTGCTGGCAACGCCCGCGCGCCGCCGCATCCTGGTGCTGGACGGCAGCCCCGGGCCCTGGCTCCCCGCTCCCGAAGAGGGCGGCGACCGCTTCGAGATCGTGCCGCAGGCGGACGGCGGTCTGGACGAGCGGCTGGCCGCGGCGTTCGCACTGTGCGAAGGGCCCGCGCTGCTCGTCGGCATGGACACCCCGCAACTCACTCCCGCGTTACTCGCGCCCGCGACCCGGCCGGACGCCTGGCAGCACCACGACGCCTGCTTCGGCCCCGCCGCCGACGGCGGCTTCTGGGCGCTGGGCCTGGCCGCACCCGATCCCGCACTGCTGCGCGGAGTCCCCATGTCCACCGCCACCACCGGCGCGGTGCAGCGTGCCCGGCTCCTCGACGCCGGGCTGCGCGTATGCGACCTGCCGCAACTGCGGGACGTGGACGAGCCGGCCGACGCGGACGCGGTAGCCGCCGAGGCCCCCGAGAGCCTCTTCGCCGCCGAACACGCCCGGCTGCGGCGGCTGTTGGGCTCCGGCCACGCGATGACCGGGCCCGCCGTCCGGAGCACGCCAGGAGTGGGGGAGACGTGAGAGGGCGGACGGGCGCTGACAGCGGCTCCTGGACCGAGGACCCCTACTCCGAGGCGCTCGACCTCGGCTGCGGCCCGCTCTATCTCCGCGCCCACGACGGCTGGTCGCTCACCCTCGACGTGGAGCGCTGGTGCGCCGTCGCCGACGCGGCCGACATGACCGTCCTCGACCGCTGCCAGGGCACCGTGCTCGACATCGGCTGCGGGCCGGGCCGCCTCGTGGCCGCGCTGGGCGAGTACGGACACCCCTCGCTCGGCATCGACATCAACGCCGCGGCCGTCTCCCGCACCGTACTGCGCGGCGGCCGCGCCCTGCGCCGCTCCGTCTTCGACCCCCTGCCCCCGCCCAGCACCTGGGACACCGCGCTCCTCGTCGACGGCAACGTCGGTATCGGCGGCGACCCCGCGCTGCTGCTGCGCCGCGTCGCCCATCTGGTGCGCCCCGGCGGCCTGCTGCTGGTGGAGGTCGCGGGAGAGGACGTGGACGAGCGGCTCCAGGTATGGATGGAGAACGGCCGTGGGACGACGGGCACTCCGTTCCCGTGGGCCCGCCTCGGCATTGCGGCCTTGCATCGCATTGCCCGTGCGACGGGTTGGTCCCCGGAGGACACCTGGTCCAAGGACACGCGTGACTTCACAGCACTGCGCCGCGATTGAGCTGAGGGATTCTGTGTAGCGCTCCGCACCGGGGTGCTCCCTGCGCCCTGGGGGTACCCCCTGCTCGAAGAGCTTGGGGGAGCAGACTGCCCAAGCGAAGCAGGGCGCCCCGAAGGGGCGCGGGGAACTGCGCGACCAGCCAGGACAGACCCGCAGCCCGCGCGCTTCGGGCAGGGGCACCCCCTACCCGGAACGACGGAGGGAAGAGCATGCGCTTCGGGGTCAATTACACGCCCAGCCGGGGATGGTTCCATCACTGGCTGGACTTCGACCTGGACGAGGTGCGCGCCGATCTCGATTCGGTGGCCGCGCTGGGACTCGACCACATCCGCGTCTTCCCGCTGTGGCCGCTCTTCCAGCCGAACCGCACACTGATCCGGCCGAAGGCCGTATCGCAGCTGGTCGCGCTGGTGGACGCGGCGGGGGAGCGCGGGCTGGATGTGAACGTGGACGGGCTGCAGGGGCATCTGTCCAGCTTCGACTTCCTGCCGTCGTGGGTGACGACGTGGCACCGCCGCAATCTGTTCACCGACCCGGAGGTCATGGAGGCACAGGCGGCGTATCTGCGTACGCTCGCCGAAGCACTGTGCGGCAGGCCGAACTTCCTCGGTATGACGCTGGGGAACGAGGTCAACCAGTTCGCGGACCGACCGCACCCTGACCCGCACCAGGTCACACCGTCCCAAGTGGGGGAGTGGCTGAAGCGGATGCTCGCGGCGTGCGAGGAGGGCGCGCCCGGCCGAACGCATCTGCACGCGGGTGATGACGCCACCTGGTATCTGTCCGGGCACCCCTTCACGCCCGGTCACGCGGCGAACCTGGGCGCCATGACGGCCGTCCACTCGTGGGTGTTCAACGGTACGGCGCAGCGGCACGGGGCCACCGGCACGGCGACCGAGCAGCACGCCGCGTATCTGATCGAGCTCTCCAAGGCATGGGCCGAGGACCCGGAGCGGCCCGTATGGCTCCAGGAGGTGGGCGCACCCGCCCCGCACATTCCGGCGTCCGGGGCGGCGGCGTTCCTGGAGGCGACCACGCGTGCCGCACTGGACTGCACCCGGTTGTGGGGCATCACCTGGTGGTGCTCGCACGACGTGGACCGCGCGCTTGCCGACTTCCCCGAGCTGGAGTACGGCCTGGGCCTGCTCACCAACGACCGCACACCCAAGCCCGCCGCACAAGCGCTGGCCCGGATCGTGGCCGAGTGGCGCGGGCGGGCGCACCGGCCGCAGCGGCGTACGACGGCCCTCGTGCTGGGGAGCGGCGGAAGGGGCGGACCGGACCCGCAGCGCACGGCTTGCGCACCCGGCGGCGACTTCTTCGAGGCGTGGGCAGCGCTGGCCGCCGAGGGGGTGCGCCCCGCCGTCGTCCGTGCCGCCCACGCCGAGGATCCCGCCCGACTGGCGGCCCGCGGTATCACCGAGACCGTGCACCCTCACGAGGTGCCGCGCCCGCGCCGTGTCATGATCCAGGGGTGACCGGAGGCGGAGGCAGCGCAGCACCGCCCGCACCGCGCCCCTCGCGAAAGGACACCCGTTGAAGGGGAACTGGCCCGGTGGCACGATGCGTGCCGCCCGCATCACCGGCATCTCCAAGACCGACCTGGCCACCGTCCCGGTGCCCGAACCGGAGCCGGGCACCGTCCTGGTGCGTACCCGGCACGTGGGGATCTGCGGCACCGATCTGGAGATCCTGCACGGTACGTCGGCGTTCCTCCAGGACGGCCGTATCACCTTCCCCCACGTCTTCGGCCACGAGTGGTACGGCGAGGTGGCCGCGTACGCCGACGATCCTCCGGCGGACGCCCCGGCGGTCGGTTCACTCGTCGTCGGCCGCACGATGGTGCCGTGCGGTCACTGCGCCCAGTGCCACGCGGGGCGCGCCCAGATGTGCACCGCGCTGCGCGAGACCGGGCTGTACGGGCTGCAGGGCGGCGCCGCCGACTACGTACGGGTGCCCACGCACGCCCTCACCCCGCTGCCCGCGGGGCTGCCCGAGCCGGCGGGCGCGCTGATCGAACCGGCCGTCTCGGTGGTGGAGGCGTTCGAGCGGGCGCGGCTGCGGTTCGACGACCAGGTGGCCGTCATCGGTACCGGCACCATGGGCCTGCTCGCGGTGCAGTTCGCGCACCGGCACGCCGCCAAGGTGCATGCGATCGGCATCGACCGCGCCGGACTCGACCTGGCACTGCAGTGCGGGGCCGACGCTGCCCTTCACGCCGACGAGGCGCCGCAGAACGCCTACTCGCTGGTCGTGGAGGCGTCCGGCGCGGCTTCGGCCTTCACCGGGGCGCTCGCGATGACCGAGCGCGGCGGACGTGTGGCGCTGGTGGGGGTCGCCAGGGAGCCCGTCTCCTTCGTGCCCGGCGAACTCTCCCTCCAAGGCGTGGACGTGCTCGGCATCCAGCACGGCATCTCCCACTACGACCGCACGGTGGCGCTCTTCGAGCGGGGCATCCTGGATGCGGGCCCGCTCGTCGCCGAGGTCTTGCCCGCCGACTCCGCGGAGTCCGTGAGTGCGGCCTTCGCACTGCTGGAACAGGGCAGAAGCGGACCGCCGAAGGTCCTGTTGACCTTCGGCGGCTGATGTCGCTCGCTGATGTCCGCTCACCGTGCGCTCAGTGCGCCGAGCGGGACGCCCCGGTGAACAGCCGGGCAACCGCCCGGAAGGGCAGCGTGACGACTGTGGCGATGGCGCCGCCTATTGCACGCAGCACATCGGCGATGGCGCGGAGCATGGTGTCCTCCTTGCCGTGAGGCGGTCTGTGTCCGCCTCACGGGTGGCCGCCACCGGCCGGAACCAAACCCCCTCACCACAGCGTCGCCCCGCCACTCCCTCCCAGCGGTGCGAGAGCGCCACGCTCGAAGTCCAGCAGGTGCCGCTTACGTTCGATACCGCCGCCGTACCCGGTCAGCTGCCCGGTGGACCCGATGACCCGATGGCAGGGGACGACGATGCTGATCGGGTTCCGCCCGTTGGCCAGCCCGACCGCCCGCGCGGCCCCCGGCCGCCCGATCCGCTCGGCGAGCTGCCCGTAAGAGAGCGTCTCGCCGTACGGGATGTCGCACAGCGCTTCCCATACGGTGCGCTGAAAGTCGGTCCCCCGCGGCGCGAGCGGCAACGTGAACTCCGTACGTTCCCCCGCGAAGTACTCCCCCAACTGCTCCGCCGCCTGCCCGAAGACCTTCGCGTCCGGATCCCGTTCGCCGAACGTCTCCTCCGCCGGCCGGTGCCGCTGTTGCTCCATGTAGACCGCGGCCAGCGCCCCGTCCGTGGCGACGAGAGTCAGCGGGCCGACGGGGCTGTCGATAACGGTGTGCGTGCGGTGCATAGCGCGTCCCTTCTCCGTTCCGCCCTCCAGTCTCCTCGCTCCCGCCACCCCTGACCGGCGGAAAAACGACATCGGGGTCCGCCGCGCAGGGGGACGCGCCGCGCCCCGTCAGGAGCGCGGGGCACCCCTCACCGGAGAGCGGCGGGGCGCTCACCCGCCCCAGCGAGCCCTCGCAGCGGTGACCCGCTCGCGGTACTCCGCGTAGCCGCGCTCGTAGCGGTCGAGATCGGCGTCGTCCGGCTGCACCAGCCGGTACCCGGCGTGCCACCGCTCCTCGTCGACGGGGTCGCCCAGCGCGGCGCGGGCCACGACGGCCGCGCCCTTGGCCCCGACCTCCGTCTCGGCCGGTACTCGCACCGGGCGGCCGAGGATGCCGGCGAAGGCCCGCATCCAGCCCTGGGAGCGGGTGCCGCCGCCGCACGCTGCCAGTGTCCGGGACAGGCCGGCGGTCTCCAGGCAGTGCCGGGCCGCGTAGCCGACCGCCTCGCACATGGCACGCACCAGGTCGGCACGGTCGTGCGCCAACGACATGCCCTCGAACGAGGCCCGTGCGGCGGGCGCGACGAACGGCGCACGCTCGCCCGCCTCGGACAGGAACGGCAGCGCCGCCACCCCGCGGGCTCCGGCCGGGCTCTTGTCCAGCAGCGCCTCCAGGTCGTCGGTGGAGGCGCCGACCACGCCGAGCGCCCAGTCGATCCCGGCCGTACCGACCATCGCGGGCATGGCGCGCAGCCAGCGGTCGGTCTCCGGGGTGCACAGCCACATTCCGGCCGGTTCGCCTTCCGGGTCGCGGTCCGTGCGGTCGGTGAGCACCTGGCAGGCCAGCGTCGTGCCCACCGTCAGCAGTCCGTCACCGGTCTCCCGTACGCCGCTGCCGATGGCGCAGGCGGGCAGATCGTAGGGCCCGGAGGTGACCGGCAGTCCGGCGGGCAGGCCGAGCAGCGCGGCTCCCTCCTGGCCGAGGGACAGGACGGCGCGCGGTGCGGCAGGGGCCGGCAGCAGGTGGGCCAGGTCTGCCACGCCGCAGGCGGCCAACGCGGCGGGGGAGTAGCCGCGGGTGGCCGGGTCGAGGAAGGGCAGGGTGGCGTCGGAGGCGTCCACGCTGACCGTGCCGGTCAGCCGCTGCGCTATGGCGTCGACGCAGTATCCGGCGACCGCCGCACGCTCCAGTGTCTCGGGCTCGTGCTCGCGCAGCCAGGCCAGCAGGGGCGCGTGACAGCCGGGGAACATACCCGAGCCGGTGTGCCGGAAGACCTCGCCCACGGTGCCGTCCCGCTGCCAGCGGCCGACCAGCGACGCCGCGCGGCCGTCCATCCAGGAGATCATGCGCCGTACCGGCCGGCCCTCCGCGTCGCGCAGCCACAGCCCGTCGCCCTGCCCGGTCAGAGCGAGTGCGGCCGGGGGCGCGGGCAGAGCGGCGCCGACTTCCCTGACCACCTCGGCGACGCCGGCCAGCACCTCTTCCAGGTCCTGTTCGACGACGCCACCGGGCTCGTGCAGCAGCGTGGAGCGGCGTGCCGCGGCGTGCAGCCGGTTGCCGTCGCGATCGAAGGCGACGGCCTTGGTGACGGAGGTGCCGATATCGACACCGATGATCGCCCCAGCGGTTTCAGTCATGGCCGTTCGCCTTCCAGTCCCGGCAGTTCGCACTGCTCTCCACATCGAGATTGTTATATTTATAGCGCCCCACGTGAAGAAGCCCAATGGGCTGGGAGTGTGCGCCGCGCCGCACCCGCCCGCCGCACCGAAGTCCTGGAGGACGTATGACCGCCCGGCTCCTGCTCGTACGCCACGGCCAGACCGTCTGGCACACGGAGAACCGCTACGCCGGGATCTCCGACATCGCGCTGACCGACACGGGCCGGCAGCAGGCCGAGCAGCTGGCGGAGTGGGCCGTGGCGCGGTCCCGGCAGCAGCCCATCGGCGCCGTCGTCAGCTCGCCGCTGGAGCGCGCGCGGCGCACGGCCGAGCCCGCGGCCCGGGCGCTCGGAGTGGTGCCCGGCGTGCACGAGGGGCTGTGTGAGGCCGACTTCGGCTGGGGCGAGGGCCGCACCATCGGAGAGATGACCGCCGACGACCCGGAGTTGGTGCGCGCCTTCCTCCAGGACGCGGAGACCGGGGCCTTCCCCGGCTCCGAGCCTCCCACCGCGGTCGCGCCGCGGGTGTGCGGGGCGCTGCGCGAGGTGGCGGCGGCGCACGAGGGGCGGACGGTGCTGGTGGTCGCGCACAACACCGCCTTCCGTATCGCCCTGTGCGCGATGCTCGGCATCCCCGTGGGCCGGTATCGGCTCGTCCTGCCCCGGCTCGACAACGCCGCGGTCACCGAGATCGAGGTGGTCGGCGACCGTACGGCGCTGCGGTCGCTGAACGTACCGACGGGCACCGGCAGGGCTGCCGCCGGCCAGGCGCCGCTCGCGGCTCCCACGGCCGCCGGCTGAGCAGGGGAGGCGCCGTGACGAACCCGGGTAGGCCGGCCGGCCCAGCGCGCTCGCAGGAGAGCCGCAGACAGCGCATGGCCGAGCACGTCGTCCAGCACGGGACGGTGACCGTCAGCTGGCTCGCCGAGACGATGGGCGTCAGCGTGATGACCGTCCACCGCGATCTTGACGCGCTGGCCAGACGCGGTGTGCTGCGGCGCTTCCGGGGCGGCGTCTCCGCGCTGCCCACCAGCGTCTTCGAGAGCAATCTCGACTACCGGCTGGGCGTCCATGTGGCACAGAAGGAAGCCGTGGCGCAGGCCGCCGCCGAGCTGGTCGAGCCCGGTATGTCGGTGATGCTGGACGACTCCACCTCCGTGCTGGCGCTTGCTGCGCTGCTGCGCGAGAAGACGCCGCTGACCGTACTGACCAATGCGCGCCGGGTGCTGGAGGTTTTCGCCGGGTGCGAGGAGATCCGGCTCATCGCACTGGGTGGGGAGTACTCCCACACCCATGACTCCTTCCTCGGCGTCCCCTGTGTGGAGGCCATCGAGTCGATGTCCGTGGACCTGGTGCTGGTGAGCACCTCCGCGATGAACGGGCACATGACCTTCCACCAGGAGCAGGACGTGGTGCTCGTCAAGCGCGCCATGCTCGCCTCCGGGGCGCGTACGGCGCTGCTGATGGACCACTCCAAGGTCGCCCGTACCGCGTTGCACCGGCTGTGCCCGGTGGCCGACTTCGACCACGTCGTGGTGGACGACGGGGTGCCCGGCGAGCTGCTGACCGAGCTGCGCGAGCACACCGACGTCCGGGTCGCGCCGGTGAGCGGCTGACCGGCCCTCACACGCGGCGATATCACACAGAGCGTGTGAAATTAACACTCCTACTGAAAGGGATGCCATGCACAGCCCAGCCCCGGCGCCCGGAGATCCGCACTTCACTTCCGCCGTCGCCACCCCGCTCGTCGCCGGGATCGACGTCGCCACGGCCGCCGTCCGCGTCGTCTGCCTGGACGCCCGCGGCACGGTGTACGCCGAGGGCCGGGCCGCGCTGCCGCAGCCGGTCCGCGACGGCGGCGGCAGCAGCGAGCAGGACGCCACCCGCTGGTGGCCCGCCGCGGCCGAGGCGCTGCGCCAGGCCACCGCGGCGCTGCCGGCCCGCGGCGCCGAAGTGACCGCCGTCGCCGTCTCCGCCACTTCCGGCACTCTCGTACTCGCCGACGGGGACGGGCGGCCACTCGGCCCCGCGCTGATGTACGACGACCGCAGGGCCGCGGACCTCAACGCCGAAGCACAGCGCCGGGGTTCGTCCCGGTGGCAGGCGCTCGGCCTCACCGTCGGGCCGACCGCAGCGCTGGGCCGGGCTGCCTGGTACGCCCGGCACGCCGCCGACCACCCCGGCGCCGCGCGGCTCGTCCACACCCCCGACCTGCTCGGCCGCCACCTCACCGGGGAACCCGTCGCCACCGACTGGAGCCACGCCCTCAAGACCGGCTACGACCCGCGCGCCGGCGAGTGGCCCGGCGAGGTCCTCGACGCGCTCGGCCTCCCGGCGCACTGGCTGCCCCCCGTGCAGCCGCCGGGGACCTCCGTCGGCACCGTCTGCGCCGAGGCGGCGGCCGAGACGGGACTGCCGGTGGGCTGCGACGTACGGCTCGGCATGACGGACGGCTGCGCCGGCCAGCTCGCCACCGGCGCGGTGGCACCCGGCCAGTTCGTAGGAATCCTCGGCACCACCTACGTCCTCAAGGGCGTCACCCGCGACCTGGTCACCGACCCGGCCGGCGCCCTCTACAGCCATCGGCACCCGGACGGCTGGTGGCTGCCGGGCGGCGCCTCCAACACCGGCGGCGAAGCCCTCGCCCACCGCGCCGTCGAACGGCTGCTCGCGCTCGACGAGTCAGCCGCCGCGCGCGGCCCCGCGTCCTGCGTCAGCTATCCGCTGCGCCGCGAGGGCGAACGCTTCCCGTTCGTGGCCGGCGCGGCCCGCGGCTTCACCCTCGGCACCCCGGCCGACGACGCCGACCGGCACCGCGCGGACCTGGAGGGTGTCGCCTTCCTCGAACGGCTCGCCCTGGAACGGGTCGCGGCGCTCGGCGTACCCGTCGACGCTCCGCTGTACGCGGCGGGCGGCGGCAGCCGCAGCCCGCTGTGGACCCGTATCCGCGCCACCGTGCTCGGCGTGCCCCTGCGGGTGGCCGACCGCGCGGAAACCGCCTTCGGCGCCGCGCTGCTGGCCGCGTCCGGAACCCTCCATCCCTCGCTGGAGCAGGCCGCCGCCGCCATGACGGGTGAGGGCCGCCTGATCGAACCGGTGCCGGAGGAGAAGGCAGCGCTGGACGACTCCTACGCCCGCTTCACGGAAGAGCTGGCCTCGCGGGGGTGGGTGTAGCTTCGCCCCGGCTCTCAGAACGGGTACCAGCGGACCGTCGGGTCCGACTCGCGCAGTGAGGCAACCCGCCGCAGGAACTCCGCGCGCGCGGCTGGGTTGCCCGGCGCGTGCTGTGACACCCACGCGCAGCTCGCGGTCTCGCGCGCTCCCCGGAGCACCGCGCAACCCTCCCATTCGCGCACGTCCCAGCCATAGGTGGCGCAGAACGCCTCGTACTCCGCCTCCGGCAGCCCGTAGCGGTCATGGCTGAGCGCCATCACGACCAGGTCGTGCTCGCGCAGGTCCGAGGAGAACGTCTCCAGGTCCACCAGCAGTGGCCCCTGCGGGGTGACGTGGACGTTGCGGGGCAGCGCGTCCCCGTGCACCGGACCGGGCCGCAGATGCGGGACGAGGCCGGGCAGCGCGGCGAGGATGTCGTCCCGGCGCGCCCTCAGGAAGGCCGCGTCCTCGCGCGGCACCGCGTCCCCGGCCAGCCGCAGCCACCGCTCCACCCCGCCCAGCAGTTCCCGCGCGGGCAGCGGGAACGGCGGCTCGGGCAACGAGTGGACCAGCCGCAGCAGACCGGCCAGGTCCGCGGCGCCCGCGGGACGCACCGCGGCGGGCAGCCGCTGCCAGAAGGTGACCGGGTGGTCTCCCACCAGCTGGGCCTCCGGTTCGGCTGCCCGGACCGCGGGTACGCCCTCGCTCTCCAGCCAGGTCGCCACCCGCAGCTCGTGCTCGGCGCGCGTCAGCAGCTGTGGGTCGCGGCCGACCCGCACCACGGTCCCGTCCAGCCCGAAGACGGCGTTCTCGCCGAGCGACAGCAGCTCCGCCGTACCGCCGGGGCCGCCCGTCGCAGCGGCCAGCACCTCCCGCGCCAGATCCTCGGTGAATGCCACGCTGGTCGCCATCGCCTGTGCTCTCCCTGCTCTCGGTCGATCTGTCACCAGGCTGTCAGGGTGCCCCGGCCGTCGTTGCCCAGCCCTGCCCCGAATGCGGCGTATCTCTCATCTCGGCGACGCAACCGCTGTACTTCCCGAGTGGTCTGCATCATTGCAAGTTCGGTGAAAACGGGCAGTTGGGAGCAGAAGTGCACAGCAAGCGGGGCAGCAGGCCGGGGACCGTGGCGATATCCGCCGCGGCGGGAACCGTGGCGGTCGGTCTGCTGACGGCGTTCATCGGGACGGGTTCGGGGGCTGCCGCCTCGAGCCGGCATCCGGGCTGGGAGCAGAGTGTGCGCGCCGCGCGCGTGCAGCAGGGCGCCCCGGCCCCCGCCGAGAAGCAGTCCCACGCCGAGCCCGCGAAGCCGAAGGCTCCCCGGAAGGTCAGCCGGAAGATAAGCCACCACACCGCCGCCGGCGGGCACTCGGTCTCGCTCACACTGGACGACGGTCCCCACCCGGAGTGGACGCCCAGGATGCTCGACCTGCTGAGCCAGTACCACGTCAAGGCGACGTTCTGTCTGATAGGCCCCAACGCCGAGCGCTACCCGAAGCTCGTCAGACGGATCGTTGCCGAGGGGCACCGGCTGTGCAACCACTCCGTCGACCACGACACGGGCATGGACCACAAGTCGGTGGCCTATCAGAAGCGGCAGATACGCGACGCCAAGCGCATGATCGACAAGGCGTCGGGCGGCGCGCCCCTCCACTACTACCGCGCACCCGGCGGGGCCTTCACCCCCGCCAGCCGCCGGATGGCGGCCGAGCAGGGGATGCGGCCGCTCGGCTGGATCGTCGACCCCGGGGACTGGCAGCTTCCCGGTGCCGAGGCGATAGTCCGGCACGCCAAGGAGCAGATGGAGGACGGCGCGGTGGTCCTCCTCCACGACGGCGGCGGTGACCGCTCCGAGTCCTACCAGGCGCTGCAGCAGCTGCTGCCCTGGCTGAAGGAACAGGGCTACAGCTTCAGCTTCCCGAAGGCGTGACCGCCGGGCGTGACGGCTGGGCGTGACCGCTGGGCGTGGCCACCAGGCTTGACCGCTTTGTCCCGAAGTCTTGACCGTCTCCGGCCAGTCGCTAAAGTCCAGACCAATCCCCACTGTGTGCTCTCCCCTCACCGAAGGAGCTGAGATGCACAGAACCATGCGCCAAAAGCAGCACAACAGACGGAAGTTAGCGGCACTGACCGGTGTCGGCCTCGCCCCCCTCCTGGTCGTCGGGCTCACCGCGACCCCGGCCGACGCGCACGGCTGGATCACCAACCCCGCGAGCCGGCAGGCCCAGTGCGCCACCGGCGTCGTCTCCTGCGGCGAGATCAAGTGGGAGCCGCAGAGCGTCGAGGGCCCCAAGGGGCTCAAGGACTGCGCCGGTGGCAACGAACGCTTCGCCGAACTGCGCGACGACAACAAGGGATGGCAGGTCGCCGACGTCGGCAGCTCGGCCACCTTCAACTGGAAGCTGACAGCACGTCACCGCACCACGACCTGGCAGTACTTCATCGGCGACACGAAGATTGCCGAGTTCGACGACGGCGGCGCACAGCCTCCGGAGTACGTCTCCCACAACGTCGGCTTCCGAGGCTTCACCGGCAAGCAGAAGGTGCTTGCGGTGTGGAACGTCGCGGACACCGCAAACGCCTTCTACGCCTGCGTCGACGTCAACATCGGCGGTTGACGCCTCCCATCCACCTTCCGGCCGGGGCGGCTCCACCTCCCTCCGGCCGGAAGGCCCCCCGTCCGCGGACCGGCCCACTCGCGGCCTGACGGGCACGCCACGGCCATCCCGCCCGGGGGTGGCCGTGGCCGCGACCTGGGTCGCGTGCGACGCCCCAGCCCGATCGTCCCTCGGTGAAGCGCGATCGTCCCTCGGCGAAGCCCGATCGCCCCTCGGCGAAGCGCGAGCGGCCGTCGGGGAAGACCGAGCGGCCGTTTTCTTCCGGTGTTCCGGTCCGCCGTGATCCGCACCGATCGGATTTCGCCATTCGGTTACCATCCGCTACTCACTCACGGGTATACGCAATTCCTGTGTCACAGCCGCCGCTTTCGTCACCGGCAACTCTCTTTGCCCGTAAGGTGATCGGCGAACTGGGTGGCGACACGCCGAATCACGCGCCCTCCGCAGATGGCTCCTTGGCGGCTTTGCTTCTCGACTGCCTTGATTCCAGGGGGAGTTCGGAAAATTCCCGGAATCCTATTATGGGCAGCCTTATGGGGAAACCGTTTGCTCGAATCCGGTATTGCGGCACGCTTCTTTTCAAGGAACGGCCCGCCGAGGCGAGCCGGGCAGCCCCAACACCCCACTCCCGCAAGGAGGTCACGTTGCCCCTTGCCCTCCTGGCTCTGGCCATTGCAACGTTCGGTGCGGCCACGGCCGAGTTCGTGATGATAGGTCTACTGCCCGAAGCCGCCTCCGACATGGGAGTGAGCATCTCCGATGCCGGTGGCTATGTCTCCTCCTACTCACTCGGTGTCGTGATCGGGGCACCGCTTCTCACCATCGCGGGTATGCGGATCCGCCGTAAGACAATCCTGCTCGTGATGACCGGCCTGTTCATTTTCGGGAACACAGCGTCAGCCTTTGTCCCGAACCATGAGCTGCTGCTGGCAGCGCGCTTTACAGCCGGGCTCCCGCACGGTGTGTTCTTCGGAATCGGGGCTGTTGTCGCGGTCGGACTCGTCGCATCCGAAAAGCGTGGCAGAGCACTCTCGGTGGTCCTGGTCGGCGTGCCGATGGCCAACATCGTCGGCTCGCCGCTGGGCACCCTGCTCGGGCAGACGGTCGGCTGGCGCTGGACATTCATCGTCGTCGCGGGGATCGGTCTCCTCGCCCTCGTCTCCCTCGCGGCGCTGATCCCCGTACAGCGAGAACCCGGCAGGGGGACCGTGCGCGGCGAACTCGGCATATTCAAGAGACCGCAGGTGTGGCTCGCCTATGCCGTGGTGGTGTTCGGCTTCGCCGGCACCTCGTCGTTCTACACCTACATCCAGCCGCTGGTCACCCAGGTCAGCGGCTACACTCCCACGGCCGCCACGGCACTGTTGGCCCTGGCAGGGGCGGGAATGACGGTGGGCACCATGCTCGGCGGCCGGCTCGCCGACTGGCCGGTACGCACTATCTGCTGCGCCCTGCTGGCGCTCTCGCTCTCGCTGGCCATGATCCAGGTGACGGCGCACAACACCGTCCTGGTCGCCGTCAACGTGTTCCTCACCGGGATCGCCGGCATGGCCGCCATCCCCAGCGTCCAGGCGCGCATTCTCGACCATGGAAGGGACGCGCCCGAACTCGGCTCCGCCAGCGTGCAGTCCGCCTTCAACATCGCCAACTCGCTGGGCGCCTCGCTCGGCGGCATGGTCATCGCCGCGGGCTTCGGCCTCACCTCACCGAGCTGGCTCGGCGCACTCCTGGCACTGACGGGCGCCTGCTTCGGGCTGCTGTCCGGCTGGCTGGACCGCAGCTCCGGCTCCTGGGAAGTCGCTCCTTCCGCCCCTTGGAAGAGCATCAAGTCGGAAGCGTTATGTGCCCGGGGCGCGCGGAGCGCCCCTTCACACAGCTATGACGGGCGGAGAGAAGCGCGGGGAGCACCACCCCTTCTCTCCGTCGGAGGGCACCGCCCGGCGACGATCCCCCAAGGGGGTCACCCCACGGCGGCCGCCCTCTCATCGGTGTGCGTCCACCGCAGCAGCGCTCCGAGCCCGCCGACCGGAAGCTCCTCCTGCGGGTCGGCGACCAGCACCTCAGCATCGGTCGCCAGCGCGGACCGCAGCAGCGCGTCGTCGGCGCGCGCGGGCGCGGGGTCGGGGGCCCCGAGGTACTGGAGCTCGGAGCGCCGCACGGCCACCTGGTCGTAGCCCTCACCCACCCAGACCTCGCGCTCCCGGTCCGGACCGCCGGGCCGCACCAGCAGCGTGTCGACCCGGTGCTCCCGTGCCGCCTCCACCAGGGAGGGCACCGTCTCCGCCGTGGCCGAGCCCGCGGGCGCCGGACCCGGGGTGTGCGCGGCCCGCATCGCGGCGAGTGCCTGAGCGGTGTGCCGGGCGGCGAACTCCTCGCGGGCCCGCGCAGTCTCCCGGTCCAGCAGCTCGGAGGAGGAGCCCGCGGCGCGGCCACCGTGCGAGGTCTCCACGGCGATGGCCCGCAGCTGTTCGGGCAGCCGTTCATGGACGGCACGCCGCTCCCGTGGGTCGCCGCTGAGGACGAGCACCTCGGCGCCGGTCTCCTGGAAGCGGCGGGCGACGGCCTCCGCGACCAGCCCCGCGTTGCTCTCCCAGGTGTTCTCCACACGCAGCTGGAAGTGCCTCTCCGACATCTCCCCCGTGGCCGTACGGTGCACCGGCCACTCCTCGCCGGTCGCCTGCCCGGCGCTGTGCGTCCCGAGCGCGTCCACCAGCTCGAAGTCCGCGCCCGTACGGTCGATGCGCGCCGTCAGACAGCGCGGGTTCTCTCCCCGGAGTTCGGGCAGCGGTCCCAGGTGCGGCAGCGCCGACCAGCTGACGTGACTGCGGTCGGGCGCCACATTCAGCGGCAGGTCGAGCACGATGTCGCCGTTGGCCGCGAACACCACGCTGCCCCGGGGCTGGGTCCTGGGGGAGAGCGCGCCCAGATGCTCGGCAACGGCGTTCACGGTTGCCGCGTCGGCCCCCTGCCGCGCCAGCTCGTCCCCCGCGGCGCGGGCCGCCAGCCGGCGCTCCTCACCGGCGGACTCGGTGGCCCGTGCCGTACTCGTGTAGACGGTTGCCCACGGCCCGTTCCGGTCGAGAAGGGGTGCGAGGGAATCGAGGCGCATGGTTTCCTCCCTGCTTCGTGACCATCCACAGACAGCGCGAGTACCCCTTGCTCTCCGCACCGACACGGGTCCCCGGCCCGCCTCCGGGTTCTTGCAGGGAGGCGCCCCGAGGCCGCGCGGAGCGGCGTGTCAGTATCCGGCCATGGCGTCACTGAGCGAACTCCTGCCCCGCGAGGCGATCCGGCTCGACGTGTCCGCCGCGGACTGGCGCTCCGCGGTCCGCACGGCGGGCGAACTGCTGGTCACGCGGGGTTCCACTACCGATGCGTACACCGACGAGATGATCCGCAACGTCGAGGAGAACGGGCCGTACATCGTCATCGCGCCCGGTTTCGCCTTCGCGCACGCGCGCCCCTCGCCCGCGGTGCGCCGCACGGGCATGTCGTGGGTGCGGCTGGCGGAGCCCGTCGCGTTCGGGCACGAGACGAACGACCCGGTCGGCCTCGTCGTCGCGCTGGCGGCACAGGACTCCGGCGCGCACACGGCGGCCATGGCGGCTCTCGCCCGGCTGCTGGGCGACCCGGACACCGAGGCGGCGCTGCGCAACGCGGCGACTCCCGGGGACCTGCACCGGGCGCTCCAGCAGCAGGAGTCCGACGGCGAACGGCCGGCGCGGGCGAGCGGACCGGCCATGCAGAAGATCCTCACGGTCTGCGGCAACGGCGTCGGCACCAGCCTCTTCCTCAAGAACACGCTGGAGCAGGTCCTCGACCGCTGGGGCTGGGAGCGGCACATCACCGTCGAGGCCACGGACACCATCTCCGCGAAGGGCAAGGCCGCCGAGGCGGCGGCCATTCTCACCTCCCGCGAGATCGCCAGGACCCTCGGTGACGTGGGCATCCCGGTGCGGGTCGTGGAGGACTTCACCAGCGCGAAGCAAGTGGACGCCGCGCTGCGCGAGACCTACGACGTCTGACCCGCCACCCCCCACATCCCGCCACCCCCCACACCTCCTACGAGCACGGCACGAAAGCGGAAGGCGCCATGGACTGGCTGGTCACCATCGCGAAGTTTCTCGTCAACGAGATCCTCAGCGTTCCCGCGTATCTCATCGGTCTCATCACGGCGGCCGGCCTGATCGCGCTGAAGAAGTCGGCGGGGCAGATCGTCGGCGGCGCCATCAAGGCGACGCTGGGCTTTCTGCTGATCGGCGCCGGTGCGGGGCTGGTCGTCAGTTCGCTGGCGCCGCTGGGCGAGATGATCCATGGCGCCACCGGAGCGCACGGGGTGATCCCCACCAACGAGGCGATCGTCGGTATCGCGCAGAACCAGTTCGGTGCGCGGGTTGCCTGGCTGATGATCGTCGGGTTCGGACTCGGCCTGCTGCTGGCCCGGTTCACGCCGTTGCGCTACGTCTTCCTGACCGGCCACCACATGCTGTTCATGGCGACGCTGCTGACCATGGTGCTGGCGACGGCGGGGCTGTCCGCGTGGGTCGTGGTGACGGTCGGTGGCGTGCTGCTGGGCATCCTGCTCGTCTCGATGCCCGCCTTCGCCCACCCATGGACCAAGCGCATCACCGGCAACAACAGCATCGCCATGGGCCACTTCGGAACGGCCGGCTATGTGACGGCCGGTGCAGTCGGCCAGCTCGTGGGCAGGCGCAGCCGCAGTACGGAGGACATGAAGCTGCCCGAGGGGCTGCGCTTCCTGCGCGACTCGATGGTCGCCACCGCCCTGTCCATGCTGCTCATCTATGTGGTCATGGCGATCCTCTACGTCGTCAAGGCCGGCGAGAAGACGGCCTTCAAGGCGTTTGCCGCCGACAGCGGGACAGCCGCCACCAGCCTGGGCAACTATCTGATGCAGGCCATCATGCAGGGCCTCCAGTTCGGCATCGCGGTCGCCGTCATCCTCTTCGGCGTCCGGACGATCCTCGGCGAACTCGTCCCGGCCTTCCAGGGCATAGCCCAGAAGGTCGTGCCCGGCGCCGTGCCCGCGCTGGACGCGCCCATCGTCTTCCCGTACGCACAGAACGCGGTGCTCGTCGGCTTCCTCTCCAGCTTCGTCGGCGGCCTGTGCACCCTCGCCCTGCTCGCCTGGGTGCTCAACCCGGCGTTCGGTCTCGCGCTGGTGCTGCCGGGACTGGTGCCGCACTTCTTCACCGGCGGTGCGGCGGGCGTGTACGGGAACGCGACCGGCGGCAGGCGCGGCGCGGTGCTCGGCGCCTTCGCCAACGGCGTCCTCATCACGCTGCTGCCCGCCGTGCTGCTGAAGGTCCTGGGCGCCTTCGGGGACGAGAACACCACGTTCGGCGACGCCGACTTCGGCTGGTTCGGCTCCCTCATCGGCTTCGCGGACAAGGCGGGCGAGACGGGCGGCATTGTCCTGATGCTCGCCACCGGGGGCTCGGTGCTGGCGGGCGCCATCCTGGTCCAGAAGCGTGTCGTCGAACCCGGCTGGGACCCCGGAGCACGCCGCGACGCGCTGCTGCCGCCCGAGGCGGTCGGTGCCGGTGCACCCTCCGACGCCGCGACCGGCACGCTGCCGCGCAACTACCCCAAGCTGCCGCCGCCCGCCGGTGCGCCCACGCCGCCTCCGCCGCCCGAGGGCTGAACCGGACGCGTTGCGCACCGCGTGCGGCGCCTGGTCGCCGGTGGCTGCTGATAGAAGTCTCAGCACAACGCCACAGCCAGGAAGGGCCCGCCATGACCGTGCGCTTCGCCACCTCGTCCGACGGCACCGAGCTCGCCTACGAACAGTTCGGCGAAGGCCCGCCCGTCGTCCTGACGGGCGGCGCGCTCGCCACCCGCACCGCCGGCGTGCCACTCGCCGGTGAGCTGGCGGCCCTGGGCCTGTCCGGAGTGGTCTACGACCGCCGGGGCAGGGGCGACAGCGGCGACACCGAGCCTTACGCGCCCGCGCAGGAGGGCGCGGACCTGGCAGCCGTCGCCGAGGCGCTCGGCGGGGGAGCGGCGGAAGCGGAGGTGTTCGCGTTCGGAATGTCGTCCGGCGGCCTCGTCGTGCTCGAAGCGGCGGCGCGTACGGGGGTCGCACTGAGCAGGCTCGTACTCTTCGAACCGCCCTTCACCGGCGCCGCGGGCCAGCTGCAGGATCCCGTCCGCGTGGCCCGGCTGACCGAGCTCATCGGGCAGGAGGACCGCTCGGAGGCGGTCGCGTACTTCCTGGCGGAGATCATCGGGCTGCCCCCGCAGGCCGTCGAAGGCGCCCGCCGGTCCCCGGGGTGGGACGACATGAAGAAGATCGCCCACACACTCTCCTACGACACCACGCTGCTCGGCGACGCGACGCTGCCGACCGACACGCTGGCCGCTGTGCGGGTCCCCACCCTCGTGCTGTCCAGCGACGCCAGCACGCCGGTGCTCCAGGAAGCCGCCCGCGCAACGGCGGAGGCACTGCCGTACGGCGAACACCGCACCCTGCCCGGCGCCTTCCACCAGGTGCCCCCCGAGGACCTGGCGCCGGTGGTGCGGGACTTCCTCACCGGCTGACCCGACGGCCCTGCGACCTGTGCTGCACATCCGATCTTGCGCACCAGGCATGGCGGGCTGCGCTTGCCCACCCTGCTCCCCCAAGCGTCGGGCAGAGGCACCGCTTCCCGTATCACCGTCCTTACACGCCGGTACTCGGCACGGACGGTGCCGGAGTGATGAGATGCGCTCGGGCGGCGAACAACCGCCCGGGCGAGCAAGGACTCCGCCCAGACCTGCAAGAAGGAGACCGGAATGAGCACCGCTGAGGCCGGCGACGGCGCCGGGAACACCGAGTACGGCCGGAAGGCGTTCAAGAGGTCCAAGAGCCACTTCGCGGACCGGATCACGGCCGACGGCCGGGACGGCTGGCCCGTCGAGGCGGGCCGCTACCGGCTCGTCGTCAACCGCGCCTGCCCATGGGCCAGCCGCGCCCTGGTCTCGCGGCGGCTGCTCGGCCTGGAGAGTGCGCTCTCGCTGGGCGTCACCGACCCGATCCAGGACGACCGCAGCTGGCGGTTCACCCTGGACCCCGACGACCGCGACCCGGTGCTCGGCATCCGCTTCCTGCACGAGGCGTACGACAAACGGGAGACGGACTACCCGGGCGGGGTCAGCGTGCCCGCCATCGTGGACGTGCCCAGCGGCAAGCTGGTCACCAACGACTTCCAGCAGATCACCCTCGACCTGGCGACCGAGTGGCAGGACCTGCACCGGCCGGGCGCGCCCGACCTCTACCCTGAGGCGCTGCGTGACGAGATCGACGAGGTGGCCGAGGGCATCTACCGGGACGTCAACAACGGGGTCTACCGGGCCGGTTTCGCCACTACGCAGCAGGACTACGAGACGGCGTACGCAGACGTCTTCCGCCGTCTGGACCTGGTGTCGGAGCGGCTGCGGGACCGGCGTTACCTGGTGGGCGACACCATCACCGAGGCGGACATCCGGCTGTTCACCACGCTGGTGCGGTTCGACGCCGTCTACCACGGCCACTTCAAGTGCAACCGCAACAAGCTGGAGCAGGACCCGGTGCTGTGGGCGTACGTGCGGGACCTGTACCAGACGCCGGGGTTCGGCGACACGGTCGACTTCGACCACATCAAGCGGCACTACTACGTCGTGCACACCGGCATCAACCCGACCTCGATCGTGCCTGCCGGACCCGGGCTGTCCGGCTGGATGACCCCGCACCACCGTGAGCAGCTCGGTGGCCGCCCCTTCGGGGACGGCACTCCGCCGGGTCCCGTTCCGGCCGGCGAGGAGATCCCGGCGGGGCACCGGCCCTGAAGCAGCCGCCGGGCCGGGGACTCGTGCCCCGGCGCCTCACCCGCCCAACGGGAAGGTCAGCCACGGCTGCCAGCGGCCCGGCGGTTCATGGACGACCAGCTCGACGGTGCTCACCCGGGCGGTCACCGGCAGCAGCGCTTTCAGCCGCGCCTCGATGTGCCGGTGGGTCCGCGCTTCGCCGCTGTTGGCGACCGTCAGGTGCGGCTCCAGATCGCCGAAGAGGCCCCCGTAGGGCGGGTGCGAGGGCCAGCGGCCGGTCACGGCCGCGGTCAGCGCACGCAGCGGCGCCGCGGGTTCGGGCACCAGGTAGAGCACCCCGGGGAAGGCCCCGCAGCGGTCGAACGTCAGCGTGAACGGCGGTTGCCGGGCGAACAGCGCGGCCAGCTCCGCCCGTTCCGGCCCGCGTATCAGGTCCCGGTGCAGGAAGGGGAACAGCACCGTCAGATGTGCTGTTCCCCCGTGCCGCGCCGCGGTGTCGTACCGCGCCCGCCAGCCACGTACCACCGCGTCCGCCTCCGGTACCGGCACGCTCAGCGCCGTCGTACCGACCGCGACCGGCCAGCCCTCGTCCGCCCCGTCCGGGCCCTCGTCGGTGCCTTCGACATCCGTGTTCCCCGCGCTCTCCACGCCCGGCACCGTAGCCCGGCACCGCTCGCCCCGGGCACGCGGGCTCAGGCGCCCGGGACCCGGTCCAGGAAGCCCTTGACCGAGGAGATCCGGCCGTCCTCGGCCAGCGTGAGCACATCCGAGCCCGCGGCGGGGGAGGAGCCGTCCGCGGTGACGATCAGCTCCCAGGAGAAGCGGGCGATGTCGTGGTGCCCGTCGACGGCTCCGTCCAGCTGGAACTCGCAGCCGGGGAACTGCTCCCGCGCCGCACCGATCGCGGCGGCCAGCTCGTCGTGGCCTGACACCTGCGCCAGCGGGTCGGTGTAGCTGCCGTCCTCCGTCCACGCCGCGGCGACGGCCTTCGCGCGGCTCTCGGCGTCCGGCGCGTTCCAGGCGGCGAAGTAGCGCTCGACAGCGGCTTCGTAGGTGTTCATGGCGTACGTCCCCTCGCTCTTGTGGAAGCCCGCCGACGACTGCCCGCGGGCCGATGCCCTGACGATGCCGCCCGAACGGGGGCCGGGTCGATTACCCGCGGGGTAAGCGCCGATGCGGGCAGGGCGGCGTGGAGTTGACGCCCTCGCGACGTGCGGGAAGAGTCGCGCGCGTGGAGATCAACGAACTGACGGAGCCGGAACGGCGGGTGTGGGAGGCGTTTCCCCGCGGCGGGACGGTGGACCTCTCGGCATCGGACGACAGATCGGTACGCGCCCGGGTGCTGCGCTCGCTGTTGCTGAGCTCGCCGGAGCAGAACGGCGAGATACCGGCGCTCCGCTTGCGCGGCGCCCTGGTCACCGGTGAACTCAATGTGCACTCCGGCGTCGTCTCCTGCCCGGTGTCGCTGCGGGACTGCGAGTTCGAGGAGACGGTCGTGCTCTACGGCGCCGAGTTCCGGCAGCTCTCCCTGAACGGGTGCCGGATGCCGTGGCTGTGGGCGACCACCGTGCGGGTGGACGGGGCGCTGCGGCTGAACGACTGCCGCGTCGAGGGAGCCGTGGCACTCGCCGGAGCGCGCATCGCGGGAGCACTCTTCCTGGACCGCGCGGTGCTGGGCACCCCGGAGGCGGAAGGCGAGGACGGTGCCGGGTCAGCCGAACGCACCGAGGACCCCTTGAAGTTGGACCATGCGACCGTCGGCGAGGACCTGCGGGCCGCTCGGCTGACCGTGCACGGCAGGACCCGGCTCGACGGACTGACCGTGACCGGCCTCGTCCGGCTCGACGACGCCCGCCTGCTGTGCCCCGGCGGCACCGCGCTTCAGGCCGAGACACTCTCCGTCGGCACCGATGTGCACGCCATGCGACTGCGTGCCGAGGGCCGGGTCAATCTGCGGGGCGCCACCGTGCCGGGCCAGCTCAACTTCGCCTACGCCCAGCTGTCCAACCCGGGGGGCGCCGCCCTGCGGGCCAGCAGCTGCTCGGCGGGCGAATTCTGGCTGCGCGAGGCCAGCCCCGTCGAAGGCACCGTCAACCTGCGCCGGTCCCGGTTCGAGCTGCTGCACGTCAGCCCCGAGGTGTGGCCGGCTTCCGTACGTCTCGACGGCCTGACGTACACCACGCTCATGCCCGCCCGCCCCGCCTCCGAGCGGCTGGAGGTCCTCACCCGCGACGGCGACGGCTACGTACCGTTCGCGTACGAGCAGCTGACCGCCGCCTACCGGCACATCGGCGACGATGCCGCGGCCCGTACCGTCCAGCTCGCCAAGGAGCGCAGGTACCGCACGACGCTTTCCCTCCCCGGGCGGCTGTGGGGATATCTCCAGGAGGTGACCGTCGGATACGGCTTCCGCCCCATGCGGGCCGCCGGATGGCTGGCCGGGCTGCTTCTGCTGGGGGCGCTCGCCTACGGGCTGCATCCGCCGCGCCCGCTCAAGGCGGAGGAGGCGCCCGACTTCAACGCCTTCGCCTACGCCCTCGATCTGCTGCTGCCCATCATCGACTTCGGCCAGGAGAAGGCGTACGCGCCACAGGGCTGGTACCAGTGGCTGGCGTATCTGCTCATCGTCGCGGGCTGGGTGCTGGCGACCACGTTCGTGACCGGCGTCAACCGCGCGGTGACCCGGAACTGAGTGACCCGGAACTGCGCGGAAGGATCACGCGCGCCAGACCGTCGTCGTGTTGCAGAACTCGCGGATGCCGTGCCCGGACAGCTCCCGTCCGTACCCGGAGCGCTTGACGCCGCCGAACGGCAGGGCCGGGTGCGAGGCGGTCATACCGTTGAAGTAGATGCCGCCGGCTTCCAGATCCTGTGCGAAGCGGTCCGTCTCGCACTCGTCCTGCGTCCAGACGTTGGAACTGAGCCCGAACGGGCTGTCGTTGGCCAGCTCGATCGCCTCGTCCACGTCCCGTACCCGGTAGAGCGAGGCAACCGGGCCGAACGCCTCCTCGCGGTGGATGCGCATCTGTTCGGTGACGCCGGTGAGCACCGTCGGCTCGTAGTAGTAGCCCCGCTCCAGGCCCTCCGGCCGACGGCCTCCGCACAGTGCCTGCGCGCCCAGTGTGAGCGCGTCGGTGACCAGTTCCTCCAGATCGTCCCGGCCCTGCTTGCTGGAGAGCGGGCCGACATCCGTCTCCGGCTGCATCGGGTCGCCGACGGTCAGCCCCTGCATGCCTGCCGAGAACCGTTCGGCGAACGCGTCGTAGACGTCGGTGTGGACGATGAAGCGCTTCGCGGCGATGCACGACTGTCCGTTGTTCTGCACGCGCGCGGTCACCGCCGTGCGTGCTGCCGCGTCGATGTCGGCAGAGGGCATCACGACAAAGGGGTCGCTGCCGCCGAGTTCGAGAACCGTCTTCTTGACCTCGTCGCCCGCCACCGAGGCGACCGAACGGCCCGCGGCCTCGCTGCCCGTGAGGGTCGCCGCAACCACCCGCGGGTCGCGCAGCACCGACTCGACGGCGCGGGAGGGCACCAGCAGGGTCTGGAAGCAGCCCGGCGCGAAGCCTGCCCGGTGGAACAGATCGCCCAGATAGAGCGCGGTCTGCGGCACGTTCGACGCGTGCTTGAGCAGCCCCACGTTGCCCGCCATCAGCGCGGGCGCCGCGAACCTGATGACCTGCCAGAGCGGGAAGTTCCAGGGCATGACGGCCAGTACGGGCCCCAGCGGGCGGTAGCGCACCCTGGCCCGTACGGCGCCCGAGTCCTCGACGTCCTCGGCGGCCGGGTACTCGGGTGCCAGCAGTGCCTCGGCGTTCCTCGCGTACCAGCGCATCGCCTTGACGCACTTGGCGGCCTCCGCCTCCGCGGCGGCCAGTGTCTTGCCCATCTCCGTCGTGATGACGCGCGCGACGCCGCTCGACTCCCGCTCCAGGAGGTCGGCCGCCCCGTTCAGCAGCCGGGCCCGCTCCTCGAACGTGGTGGTGCGGTAGGCACGGAAGGCGGCGTCGGCGTCCGCGAGGCGCTGTTCGATCTCCTCGTCGGACAGCGGCTCGAACGTCTGGAGGGTCTCGCCGTCAGCGGGGTTCACCGTGGCGATTGACATGGCTGCGGCCTCTCAGCGGTGCGGGCCGGCCGTGGCCGACCCTCGGGGTCTTCAGGATTCCGTCGCGGGTGGCACGTCCTCGGGGTCGTAGTCGTCCACTCCGGCGTCGACCCGCTCCTGCTCCGTGCGCTTGGCCAGCGCCTCGTCGTCGGGCTTCTCCGGCATGCCGCCGTGGATCCGCCGTTCCTCGGGCCCACGGATCTGGTCGGGCTCGCTTCCTGCCTGGTCCGGCCGGCGCTTGGACATATCCAGCTCCTCACCTCAGGTAGGGGCATTCAGGTCTGTTCGGGGCATTCCCTTCTACCCAGGGAACACCCATCCCCGCGGTCGCACCAAGCGGAGCGGGGCACGTTCGCCGGCTGTTGATCGTTTCAGCGGTGACGGTTCCACGCCCGCTACAAGGAGTGCCCATGACAGAACCGAGCGCCGCAGCACGCCCCGCAGCACGGGTCCGCCCTGCCGTCCCGGAGGACGTCCCCGCCGCGCTGCGCACCCTCACGCGCGCGTTCGCCGACTACGCCTTCACCCGCCACGTTGTCGCCGCCGACGGCCACGAGGAGCGCGTCGCCCGCTTCCAGGAGCTCTTTCTGACCCGGATCGGCATACCGTACGGGCGGGTATGGGTGGCGGACGGCGGAGAGGCCGTCGCCGTCTGGACGACGCCCGACCACGACGCGTCACCCGGCTTCGCGGAGATCGGCCCGCTGCTCGGGGAACTGGCCGGGGAGCGCGCCTTCGCCTTCGAGTCGGCCGAGCGGGCGCTGGAGCCGCACCGCCCGACCGGGCCCGCGTGGTTCCTCGCCACGGTCGGTGTCGACCCGGCCGCGCAGGGCGGCGGCCTCGGCAGCGCCGTCGTACGCGCCGGGCTCGAAGCGGCCGACCGGGCCGGGCAGCCCGCGTTCCTGGAGACCTCCGCAGAGCGGAACGTGGCCTTCTACCAGCGCCTCGGCTTCGCCGTCACCGCGGAGGTCGACCTCCCGGACGGGGGACCGCGTACGTGGGCGATGCTGCGGCACCCCGGTGCGGAGTCCCCGGGCGGTTGAGCATGTGGGCGGCGGCCCTCGACGGGCCGTCGCCTCTCCCTCACGTATTGGCCGACGCCGCGCTGATCTCGCTCAGGGTCGAGTCCGGGGCGCGCTCGACCGCCAGGTCGCCCAGCGCGACGATGCCCACCGCCTCCGTGCCGTCCACCACCGGCAGCCGGCGCAGCGCGTGGCGGCGCATGAGGTCGGCGGCGTGGCCGGTCTCCTCGTCGGGGGAGACCGTCACCAGACGAGAACTGCACACTTCGCGCACCGTCGTATGGAGGGGGTCCCGCCCCTCGGCCAGTACCCGGATCGTCAGATCGCGGTCGGTGACCAGGCCGCGGAGCTCGTCGCGCTCCGTCACCAGTACGGCGCCGATGTCCTCGTCGCGCATCCGCTGCGCGACCTCGCAGACGCCGGTGAGGGTGCCGACCGCGACCGGTGCCGGAGTCATGATTTCGCGCACCCGCTGAGTCATCGCCGTCCTCCTTCCGAGCGGGCAGCGGCTCGGCCCGCCGCCGTGGGAAGCGCCGAGTACCCGGCGTCGCGGTGCGTCACACAGGGCGCCCATGGGTCGTGCGGCTGGGTATCCCCGACGGAATGAGGGCCCGTGCCGCCGACGAACCGAACGTGGACACCGCCCGCCTGCTGCCGCTGGCCGCGGCTGTCTCCCCGGCGCAAGTGCGCCGCCTACGGGCCACGGGCGCTGTACGCCGAGGAGTTCGACATCGAACAGCGCCGGCTGCGCGGCAATCCGCCCCAGGCGTTCGTGCACGCGCTGCTGCTGGAGAGTGCGATACGGCTCGCCAAATGACACGCCGCCCCACCCGCGAGGGTGTTTCTCGCCACTCACGAGCCGGACTCGTGGCGGCCGAACGTACCCTCGTGACCAGCCTGTCCCGGCAGGGCATGGGCGGCCGTGCGAATGACGAGGATGATGTCCGTGGATGCCAGCAGCCGTATCGAAGCGGTGTACGCCGACGTTCTGCGCCGTAACCCCGGAGAACCCGAGTTCCACCAGGCCGTACGGGAGGTGCTGCACAGTCTGGAGCCGGTGCTGCGCAAGCGCCCCGAGTACGCCGAGCCGAAGCTGGTGGAGCGGCTGGTGGAGCCCGAACGGCAGGTGCTCTTCCGGGTGCCGTGGACGGACGACGCGGGCGAGGTGCACGTCAACCGCGGCTTCCGGGTGGAGTTCAGCAGCGCGCTGGGCCCGTACAAGGGCGGACTGCGCTTCGTGCCGCAGCTGTCGCTGGGCACCGTGAAGTTCCTCGCCTTCGAGCAGATCTTCAAGAACGCGCTGACCGGGCTCGGCATCGGCGCCGGCAAGGGCGGCGCCGACTTCGACCCCAAGGGCCGCAGCGACGCCGAGGTCATGCGCTTCTGCCAGTCCTTCATGACGGAGCTGCACCGCCACCTCGGCGAGCACACCGATGTGCCCGCGGGGGACATCGGCGTCGGCTCCCGCGAGATCGGCTATCTGTTCGGCCAGTACAAGCGGCTGACGAACCGTTACGAGGCGGGCGTGCTCACCGGCAAGGGCATCGGCTGGGGCGGCTCACACGCACGTACGGAGGCCACCGGGTACGGCACGGTCCACTTCGTCCGCGAAATGCTCGCCGCCCGGGGCGAGGACCTCGCCGGGCACCGCGTCGTCCTGTCCGGATCCGGCAACGTCTCCCTCTTCGCCGTCGAGAAGGCCCAGGCGCTCGGCGCCCAGGTCATCGCCTGCTCCGACTCCTCCGGCTACCTCGTGGACGAGGCGGGCCTCGACCTGGACCTGCTCAAGGAGATCAAGCTGGAGCGGCGCGGCCGGCTGGACACCTACGCCGAGGCACGCCCCCGCGCCCGGTTCAGCACCCGCGGCTCGGTCTACGACGTGCCGTGCGACATCGCCCTGCCGTGTGCGACGCAGAACGAACTCCACGAGGAGCACGCCGTCAGCCTCGTCAAGAACGGGGTCAAGGTCGTCGCCGAGGGCGCCAACATGCCCTGCACTCCCGACGCCGTGGGCGTGCTGCGCGAGGCAGGCGTCCGCTACGGCCCGGGCAAGGCCGCCAACGCGGGCGGCGTGGCCACCTCCGCGCTGGAGATGCGGCAGAACGCGGCGCGCGAGTCCTGGACGTTCACCGAGACCGAGTCCCGGCTGGCCACGGTGATGCGGGCGATCCACACCGACTGCGTCACCGCCGCCGAGGAGTTCGGCAGCCCCGACGACTATGTCCTGGGCGCCAACGCCGCCGGCTTCCACCGGGTGGCCGAGGCGATGCGGAGCCAGGGTGTCGTCTAGCGGCTGATGAGGGGGTGCCCCTTGCTGTCGCTTGCAGGCTGCGGGTGTGTTGTGGTTGCTCGCGCAGTTCCCCGCGCCCCGTGATCGGGACCCGCGAAGCTCAAGCGCAGCCCTTTTGCGGGGTGCGCGTGACGCTCAGGGGATGCGATGCAGGGCGATGTGGCGGGCCGGGAAGGTGGCGGGGTCCTCCCGCAGCTGGTCGAGCGTGCGCTGCGCGAAAGTGACGCCGGACTCGGCGATCTCGTGCAGCGGCGCCAGGAAGCCCACCGCTTCCGGGCGTTCCGCACCAGCGGCGACGCGGGCCCGCAAGCCGCACTCGCTGAGCCGCAGCAGTTCGGCCGCCACCTCCCTCACGGGGCGGTCCGCGAAATCGGCGGCCAGGCCGCGGCAGGAGATGTCGCGGAGCGCGGCCCGGTGCTCGTCCGGACCGATGCCGCGCAGCAGTTCCCAGGCCGCCGCGCGGGACGGAGGGTGGTAGCTGAGCCCGGTCCAGAAGGCGGGTACCGCGCAGAGCGCGCCGAAGGGCGGACCGTCAACGGCGCGCAGCTCCAGCGTCTCGCGCAGCCGCACATCGGAGAAGATCTGCGACAGGTGCGCGCGCCAGTCGGCGAGCCGCGGCCTGCTCCCGTCTCCGAAGCCCTGCCGCAGCAGCGTGCCGAACGGCACCCGGGGGGCCGCACACCGGCCGCCGTCCGGTGCCGCACGGTGGATCATCGGAAGGTTCAGCGCCCAGTCGATGAACATCTCCACGTCCACGTCCTCGCGCAGCATCATCGGGACGATGCTGGTGCGCGCCGGGTCGGTGCGGCTGAGGTAGTCCAACCGGCGGGACAGCTGCCCGCACGGACGGCCGCCCTCCAGCGGCGCGTTGACGAACAGCGCCGCCGCCGGGGTGGAGGCGGCGGCCAGGACCCGCAGCTTCTGAGTCAGGTCCTCGTACGAGATGAAGTCGAGGGAGACCTGCGTCGAGAGGGCCAGCGACATCACTTGCACCCCGGCTGCGCCCGGCCTGCCCAGGCTCTCGAAGTGGCGCCGCATCAGCGGGGTCCGTGAGTGCGGCACCCACTCCACCTCCTCGGGCGCGGTGAACGGGTACTGCCCTCCGGGCACCAGCGCGAAGCCGAACCGCCGTGCCGCCGCGGCCAGTCCGCGCAGCGCCCGCTCCGTGACCCCGGCGAGCTCGGCCACGCAGGTGTACGGCGGCGAGGAGTACTCCACGGCGCCGCCGTGCTCCAGCGAGACAGTGCCGCCCTCCGGCAGCCGCACCGCCACCAGTGCCGCGCGGTCGTACTGAGGCACGGCACCCGGCCGCTCGGCGAGGAGGTGCTCCAGCAGGGCGCGGACCCCGCGCGGCCCCTCGTACGGCACCGCGACACCGGTCCCGGGGTCCAGCGCGGCCGTCTCCACTTCGATACCGACCAGCTCGCTGTTGTCAGCGCCCTTCTCGAAGACTCCACGCAGCTCGGCCCGGGAAAGTGACGGCGTGACGGGGGCGAGAGCCATGGCGCACCTCGGGATTCGGCCGAGCGGTCAACGACAGGAGAAACGGAACCAACAGCCCGGTCCTACCACATACCGGCTGCTGCTGGTCCGCGTGACCTGCACGGATGCGCACCTTCAGGTGACCTGACCTGCATAAATGGGGGAGGTCGCAGCCTTGGTGCCGAAGCCGCGAGCGAATGCCGAGCCGATTCCCGCACTGGCACCAGTAATGAGAACAGTGGTCAAGAAAGGCTCATTTCCAAAGTTGTGGCTCGAACGTCCGAGTCGAGGCCGACCCGTAGGCATCAGCCACGTCGATGAGGAACCTCTTCTCGCCCTCGAGGTCGCTGCCTGCGAAGGCGCAAGTATTGAAGGAGCTCAGCTGCTGAGGTCGGCCGACGGTCTTGGCTCTGCGCGCTTCCCTGATCACACACGCCAACACTGCGGCCTCCTCCCTGCCGGAGTTCGCAACGCCGGTGATTGAGACATGGCACCTGGCGAGATCCGGTACTTGCGGCTCGACGTAGTCGTTGAGTATCAGAATGGCGTCGCGGGTCTCGATGACCTTGCGGTACAGGAGCAGATTGTGAGGGATCGGTGGCCAGAGCAACTCGACAAGTCTCGCCCGTGGCTTGGTCAAAGCCACATGGGGCACGACTTGCACGAGGTCCCGCCACAGCGGCCAAAGGCGCCAGGCGGCGGCGATGTCCGCCGCCGTGTGACGCAGGGTGAACAGCGTCGGCACCAGGATCGCTGCCGCTCTCAACAAGCCGTGCAGACTCATCAGGAGTGGCAGAAGGGGCAGAACCCAGGTGCTGTTGGCGGTGACCAGGAGCAAGTATCCCAGCCAGAACAGTCCCACCAGCACCGTACCCAGGCCGAACAGCCGTAGACCGACTGCGAGACCGAGGTTTTCCGTGCGCCTGCTGTAGCGCAAGCAGACAAAGGCACAGACAGTATTCGCCAGCAGGTGAGCCGAGATCAGGGTCACCCAGTAGGCGAGAGAGGGAGGAAAGCCTTCTGCCGCCGGGACGTCGTGTTCCTGATGCGGCGGTGCCAGGGTGTCGAGCACGAGAAGGGCAGTCATGACGAGGCTGACAGTGACGAAAAATCCGAGCTTGCGCCGACGGCTGCCGGTGGATACGGCGACGAAGTAGAGCACAGCGCCGGCAGACACCACACCGATCAGATTCCTCGTCAGAGCGAGGGAGTGAGCGATCCCGGAGCCTTTCATGGCGAAAGCCGCGACGCGGGGAAGGGCGAGAGTCATCGCCGTGGCTGCGGTCGCGACAGCAAGCCACAGCCCGCGCTGCTTCGGTGAGTGGACCGCCGACGGAAAACGAATGAGTACAGCCACCCAGAGAATTACGACGCTTGGGTATGTAAGGAAATTGCCGAGATCGGCTGTCTCAGCCGACATCCGATGGCCTCACACCAAGTGCTGATTCGAGCGTCGCCAAGACTCCCTGCGATTGTTCCCTGTACGGCCGGTCGGCACTCATCCTCATCATACTTGCGAGCATCTCGGCTTCCTTCTCCTGCCGAGTGGAGTAGTTGGCGCGGCCCATGAGTTGCTGGACGCGCCCAACATCCAGGTCGGGGAGGAGGGCATCGATGCCATCATTGAAGTCTTGGCCCAGCATATTGTGCTCGAACAGGAGGTGTCCGAGCTCGTGGAGCACGATATGTTCTTGGTGTACTCGGGAAGTTTGTTCGGCGTAGAAGATGTGGTCGTCGCTGGGAGTGGCGATCCACAGACCGCAGATGCCGGAGGCCGCAGCTTCTCGTGGCAGTGAGTGCAGATGCAGGCGCTTTCCGCGCTGCTCCGCCACGTTGCGGCACAACTCGTCCATGCGGAATGGCCGTGGTAAACACACACTGTGCAATACAGCTTGGCAGCGCTTACGCAACTCCAGATATTCCCGCGACATGTGCCCCCGTTTCCCATCCACGTGTAACGGCGATGGGCGCGTATGGGAGCAGGAACAGCACCCCCACCCTACGGGATGGTCGTGTCAGCAGGTACGCCCAAGGTCCACCGCGAGGATATAGGAATTACGCGCAGGCTCCATCTGCACTGGTGAAGACGAGTAGTTCACCGGGCAGTGTGGCGCCTACCTGACCAGTACTTATTCGCACGCTCCCTCGCTGTCACCTTCTGCATCGCTGACATCTGACAGATTCTGCACCTTCCGTGCCTCGTTGATCATGATCAGAAATGCGTCGAGTGTTGAAGGGGAGAGTCCCTCGGATCTGAGTGCCAGATTCCTGACCCTGGTGTCACGCAACGCGGAGAGCAGGGACAGCTGAGCGTTGACGCGTTCGGATACTTCTTCATTCAGGAAGTACTCGGGTGGGACTCCGAAGAACTCTGCCAGAATGTCCAGTTGGTCAAGCGTGACGTTGCGCTTCTTCCCCGTTGACAGTTCCCACAAGTACGTGGCGGAGATTGTGCCGCCCGTCGCCTCCCTGATCTCAGCGGCAAGTCGGGCAAAGCCGGGACGTTTACGCGGATCAGGATATATTGCCTGAATCAGTGCATTGAGGCGCTGGTCAAACTTCCGGAGCAGTGGGCGGTTGCCCCCGTGGCGTTCTGACTGGCCGCGCATCATGCATGTCCTTCGCTTTCAGAGGCGTTCATGTATGTCGGCCCGAAAAAGGAGACAGCTGCGACTTCATGGATACAGGACATTCGCTTGAGTGGACAAGGGTCGGTTTTCGGCCATGGCGTGTAAATCAAGCCATCGCCCGCTCAAGCGGTTGCGACGGAGGCCCGCCGTCCGCTCTGCTGCTGCCTCAAGGCGAGCGATCGACAACCCCCCACCTGTAATCAACTTCTCGAAAGCAGCCTTTCAGTATGAGGTTTCTGTTGAGTGAGCTCCGGCTCGATGCGCATGCGGTGCGCCGCGTGCGGCCATCGGCGAGACGGCCGTTCGGTCGCACGCTCGACGGGATCAAATGGCGGCGCGTGACCAGTGACGCCGTGAAGTGCGTTGGTCTTCCACTGAGATGCACCTCGGAGCGATCTTGCCAGGTAGAGAGCAAGGGCAGATCCTCCGGCTGCTGACAACGGTCTCCGCGATGCCGGCCAGACAGACCGTGATGCCGGCAAGACAAGCGCAGAATCGTTCCTGCACATCTTGACCGGATAGCTCGCCAGGTCCGGCCTGGTGGAGCGCTTCCATACCTGCCGTAGCGGGCCCATCAGAAAGGAGGGGTCACGCAGAAGCGAGTGGATGCGACGCCAATTACGTCTGAAGCCTTCATCCTGTGTCTGGTGGGTGCAAGAGGTCCGTGTCGGCAAGTCCCCTTGAGGCGTTCCTTGTTGAGCGATTCGATCACGAAGTGGTCGTCGACGGAGCGTACCGGGTCACTTGTGAGGACTTCTTTCCGGCTCGACGCATCAGCTGCATTGCATTGCTTCAGGCGTTGGCGAGAAAACACTGAGGGAGGATTACATTGAATCCGATTCCTTTCCGGTTCGATCGCGTATGTACCCCGTCCGGCTCGAGCATCCCGTTTCGAGATCGCCGTCAGGCGCTGATCGGCCGGCTCCGCGGTAAGGGAGGATCACCGACTATCGGTGCACGCGTTGCCCGGGGCAACGCGGAAACGGTCGATCCCCGGTACCCGGAGCGCACCGCAGGCCAGTGGCCCTCCTGGCGGTGCCGCCAAGTCCGCCCCGTCCCTGCGGGTGGGATTCGGCGGATGTTCCGGTCGATGTTCCTCACGCTTTCGTTACTCGCCGAGCCACGGGCGGGAGACCGGTCGGCTGATCTGCTGGACGGCCCGCCGGCCTCGCAACTTCTTGCCTCCGCCTGGTTCTGCCGTGCTTGAAGCTCTGGGACTGAGCGCGGAAGTAGAGACGGTGTACCGGGTCACCCTTGAGCATCCCCGTGCGGAGGTCGAGAAGGTTGCCCGGCTGTCCGGTCTGTCGGAGGGCGAGGTCCGCGAGGCGTTCGATGAACTCGCCGACCTCCAACTCCTGCACCGGAGCACGAAGTTCCCGGATCATGTCCAGCCGGTGAGTCCTGAAGTCCGCCTGACCGGTCTGCTCGCCCAGCGCGAGCTCGAACTCAGTTCCCGCCAGCGGAGACTCGAAGCCACGCGCGCTGCGGTGTCGGCTCTGACCGCGCAATACTCGAACAAGTCCGGCTACGCTCCGGAAGTTGTGCATCGCCTGGTAGGCCCCGAGGTGGTGCACAAGCGCCTGGAAGAATTGATGGATCAGGCGCGGGAGGAACGTCTCTCTCTTTCCCCCAGTGGCGCGCAGGAGCCGGATATTTTGGAGGCCGGGAAGGCCCTCGAACAGAAGGCACTGGAGCGGGGAGTTTCCATCCGGACCATCTACCAGGAAAGTTTCCGGAATGATCCGACGGTCCTCCGCTACGTGCGCTGGCTGGCGTCCTACGGAGGTCTGACCCGGACAGTCCCCACGTTGCCCATGCTCGTGGTGATCGTCGACAACGAGGTGGCACTGGTGCCTCTCGACCCCGACGACTGCCGGGCGGGCGCACTCGAACTGCGCAGCCAGGGAGCGGTGGCCGCCATGCGGTCCCTCTTCGAGCAGTTCTGGAAAGCGGCCACTCCGTGGCAAGAGGCTTCCCATGTGGACACCAGGGGGCTCTGCCGACGCGACCGGGAGTTGCTGCACTTTCTGGCCATGGGGAACACTGACGAAGTCATCAGTCGGCGGCTCGGGGTATCGCTCCGCACCGTGCGGAGGAGAGTCGCGGACCTGATGCGGCGACTCAACGCGCGGAGCCGGTTCGAGGCCGGCGTGCAGGCTGCCCGCTCCGGCTGGCTCTGACCGGCTTCCTCGGCCGTGCTCGTTCTCCGCGTCTTCCGGGGCGGCACGGCCGCAGTCGGTCTCCGCCCCGGACCGGCGGACCAGGAGAACGTCGACCGGTTCGGGGCGCAGGAAGAGCCTGACGGGCAGTCGGGTCCTGACAGCATCACGCGGCGCTGCGGTGGGAGTGTCACCAACTTGTCAGGCCCGTTGCTGCAATTTCGGCCGGTGGACAGCGGCCAGGGCTTCGTAGAGCATGGACTGCGCGAAGGCAACTGGATACCCGGTGAGCGGAGAATCCTGGGAGCTGAGATGCACGAGTCGCAGAGAAACCTTTTGGACGGCACTTCGTCCGATGAAACCAGAGGTCTTGCCATCGCTACCTGACGCCCCGGCGCAACGATGGTGAACCGTGAATCCCGTCAGCCTTTTTCGTCGGGTGTGGAGGGCTCGCCGCCCGTTTGGTCATCGCGAATCCCGAAGTGACTCGCGACGTCAGACACGTGAAACAGACACTGTGCCCACCAGAATTCCCTCGGTGTCGCGGCAGCGCGGGAGATGCCTTCGCTGTCACCAACTCCGCGCGCCCGGCTTCCGGTCCGTGGCCTCCACGCTGACACCGTTCACAGTGAACTCGTTCCCGGAAAGGGACCATTTCCCCGCCCAATATCGTCCGGCTCCCGGTGATGGGACGGCGCGACGGAAGGCCACGGCCTGAGCGCCCGTGCCCGTCGAGCGACCCCTGGCGACAGCCGCGCCCGACAGCACCGGCCCCCGTCTTCGCCGCTCGGAGAATTCCAGGTCGACGACCGGAAAGAGGAGAGCCATGCCGAAATCCCTTTACGAGCTCGGAGAGACACCACCGCTCGGCGAGGTCCCCGAGCGGATGTACGCCTCGGTGATACGCCAGGACCGGTACGGCCCACCGAAACAGGCCTTCCGGACCGAGGTCGTCGACGTGCCTGCGGTGGGAGCAGGCGAAGTGCTGGTGTACGTGATGGCGGCCGGGATCAACTACAACAACGTCTGGGCCTCTCTGGGCCTGCCCGTCGACGTCATCGGCATGCGGCAACGCCAGGGTCTGACGGAGGACTTCCATATCGGCGGCACCGATGGCTCCGGCGTGGTGTGGGCGGTCGGGGAGGGCGTACGGCATGTCCGTGTCGGCGACCGCGTAGTGCTCTCCGGCGGGCAATACGACGAGAAGGACGAAGACATCATGCTGGGCGCGGACGTCGCGACGTCCAGCAGCGGGCGCGCCTGGGGATACGAGACCAACTACGGCTCCTTCGCCCAGTTCTGTCTGGTGAGGGACTATCAGTGCCATCCGATGCCGGAACGGCTGTCGTGGGAGGAGGCAGCCGGTTTCGTGCTGTGCGCCTCCACTGCCTACCGGCAGCTCTTCGGATGGCAGGGCAACACGGTGCAGCCTGGCGATCCGGTGCTGATCTGGGGCGGCGCCGGCGGCCTGGGCTCGATGGCCATTCAGCTGGTCAAGATGTTCGGCGGCGTGCCGATCGCCGTCGCTTCGGGCGAGGCCCGCGCCCAGTACTGTCGCGATCTCGGTGCGAAAGGCGTCATCAATCGCCTTGAGTTCGACCACTGGGGCAGGCTGCCGGCGATGGAGGACGCCGAGGGCATGGCGAAGTTCCTGCAGGGCGCGCGGGCCATGGGCAAGCAGATCTGGGAGATCGTCGGCGCCAGGAAGTCACCGCGGATCGTCTTCGAACACCCGGGGCGGGACACGCTGCCCACTTCACTCTACCTGTGCGCCAGCGGCGGAATGGTGGTGACCTGCGGCGCGACCACCGGCTACGACGGCAGTATCGATCTTCGGCATCTGTGGATGCGCTCCAAGCGGCTGCAGGGCTCGCACGGTGCCAACGCCCGTCAGTTCCGGGATGTCGTGAGCCTTGTGGACGCGGGGCTGCTCGATCCCTGTCTGTCGACGTGTGAGCGGTTCGAGGACATCGGCTCACTGCATCAGTTGTTGTTCGACAACGCGCACCCCGTGGGCAACATGGCGGTGCTCGTCAACGCGCGGGACCGAGGGACGAACACCGTCGAGCACTGAGCGGACGTCGGCTGAAAAGCGCTCGTGTGTCCGGATCGAATCGGCCCCGTTCGATTGAACGGAAGGTATGTGGTGAACAGTCATTGGTCGACCGCCGCCGAGTTGCGGGAGCGGCTCGACGGCGAGTCCGGTGAACGCCAGACCAGGATTCTGCTGGACCTGATACGCGACCGGATGAGCTCCGCGCTGGGCGGTGAACCTGGGCCGAGGATCGCCGACAACAAGCCCTTCCGGGATGCGGGGATCAAGCAGGCGGCCCGGGAGGCGCTGCGGCACCAGCTCGTGCAGGCGACCGGCGTCGATCTGCGGCCCACGGTGTTCTTCGACCACCCCACCCCGCTCGCGGTCGCCCGTCACCTCAGGGAACGCCTCTCGGGTCAGCACGTGGCCGACCCGTCCGCGCCCGCCCGGACGCCGGCACGGGCTGACGAGCCGATCGCGATCGTGGGGATGGCGTGCCGGTACGGCGGAGGGGTGGCTTCTCCGGAGGACCTGTGGGAGCTGGTGGCGGCCGGCGGTGACGCGGTGACGGGCTTTCCGGCGGACCGCGGGTGGGACCTGGAGAACCTGTACGACCCGGACCCCGCGCGGCGGGGCAGGACCTACACCCGGGCCGGCGCTTTCCTGGCCGACATCGCAGGCTTCGACGCCGGGTTCTTCGGCGTCTCCGCACGCGAAGCCGCGGTAATGGACCCTCAGCAGCGCCTGTTGCTGGAAACCGCGTGGGAGGCGCTGGAACGGTGTGGGACCGATCCGAGGAGCCTGGAGGGGACGGTCACCGGCACGTTCATCGGCACCAACTACCAGGATTACCGTTTCGCCTTCGACGAGATCCCGGAGGCGGGCGAGGGCTATGTGATCACTGGGAACGCCGCCAGCGTGATGTCCGGGCGGCTGGCGTACATCCTCGGGCTGCACGGGCCCGCGGTCACGCTGGACACGGCGTGTTCGTCGTCGCTGGTGGCCCTGCATCAGGCGTGTCAGGCGCTGCGGGCCCGTGAGTGCGACCTGGCCCTCGCCGGCGGCGTGTCCGTGCTCTCGACCCCGGAAGCGTTCGTCGAGTTCTCCCGCAAGCGTGTGCTCTCCGTGGATGGCCGTTGCAAGGCGTTTGCGGAGTCGGCGGATGGTACGGGGTGGGGTGAGGGTGTGGGTGTGGTGCTGGTGGAGCGGCTTTCGGATGCGGTGCGGGAGGGGCGTTCGGTGCTGGCGGTGGTGCGTGGCAGCGCCGTGAGTCAGAACGGTGCTTCGAATGGTCTGACGGCGCCGAGTGGTCCGGCGCAGGAGCGGGTGATCCGGGCGGCGTTGGCGTGTGCGGGGTTGTCGGTATCGGATGTGGATGCGGTCGAGGCGCATGGGACGGGTACGCGGCTGGGGGATCCGATCGAGGCGGGGGCTTTGCTCGCGACGTATGGGCAGGGGAGGTCGGGGGAGCGGCCGGTGTGGTTGGGGTCGGTGAAGTCGAACATTGCTCATACGCAGGCTGCTTCGGGTGTCGCTGGTGTGATCAAGATGGTGGAGGCATTGCGGCATGGTGTGCTGCCCAGGACTTTGCATGCGCAGGAGCCGTCCTCCCATGTGGACTGGTCCTCGGGCGGAGTGCGGCTGCTGACCGAGTCCCGCTCATGGCCCGCGGGGGAACGTCCCCGCCGCGCCGCCGTGTCGTCGTTCGGCGTCAGCGGCACGAATGCGCACGTCATCTTGGAGGAGGCCCCGGCCGGGACCGTTCCGGAGCACTCCGACGAAGACCGTGCGACACCCGCCGTCGTGCCATGGGTGCTGTCCGGCAGGACAGCGGCGGCCCTCCAGGAGCAGGCGGCGCGGCTGCTCGCCAGGGTCGGGCAGGACCCGGAACTGGACGTCGCGGAGCTGGGCGCCGCGCTGGTACGGAACAGGTCCGTTTTCGAGCACCGGGCGGTCGTCGTCGGCGAGGGCCGCGCGGACCTGGTCTCCGGGCTGGAGGCACTCGCCAGTGAAACGTCGGCGCCGCATGTGCTCCGTGGCACGGCCGACCACTCCGCCGCCGGCCCCGTTTTCGTGTTCCCCGGGCAGGGCTCGCATTGGGTGGGGATGGGCCGGGAGCTGCTCCGCTCGGAACCGGTGTTCGCCGAGTGGATGGAGAAGTGCGCGGCAGCCCTGCGGCCGTGGGTGGACTGGGACCTGGCCGGGGTACTGGACGACGCCGAGGCGCTGGAACGCGTAGACGTCGTCCAGCCGGTGCTGTGGTCGGTGATGGTGGCGCTGGCCCACACATGGCGTGCCTACGGGGTCGAGCCGGGCGCGGTACTCGGGCACTCCCAGGGCGAAGTCGCCGCGGCATGTGTGGCCGGTGCGCTGTCGCTGGAGGACGGCGCGCGTGTCGTGGCGGTGCGCAGCCGGTCGCTGCTGAGGCTTGCTGGTACGGGCGGGATCGTGTCGGTGATGGCACCTGCCGACCGGGTGCGCGAGGTGATCGCCCCCTGGGGGAACCGCCTGGCGATCGCGGCGGTCAACGGGCCCTCCTCCGTATCGGTTTCCGGAGAGGATGCCGCGCTGACCGAACTGGAGCATCAGCTCTCCGGGCTCCGCGTGGTGCGCTGGCGGGTGCCGGGCGTGGCGTTCATGGCGCACTCCCGGCACATCGCGGACCTGTCGGACGAACTGGAAGAGGCGCTGGCACCGGTGCGGCCGACGGTCGCGCGGATCCCTTTCTTCTCCACGGTGGACACAACATGGCAGCACGGCCCGGAACTGAACGGCCATTACTGGTACCGCAACCTGCGGGAGACGGTGCGCTTCGGACCGGCGGTCACCGCGCTGGCCGAGCGGGGGCACAACGTCTTCATCGAGGTCGGTCCGCACCCCGTGCTGACGAACGCGCTGGAGCAGAACGCCGAAGCGCTGGACAACGAGGTGCTCGCCGCGGCCACTCTGGAGCGCGACAACGGCGGTCCGTACCAGCTGTACCGAGCATTGGCCACGGCCTTCGTCGCCGGCACATCGGTCGACTGGGCACCGGCCTTCGCGGGTGTCCCCAGCAGCCGGGTGGCGCTGCCGACCTACCCTTTCCAGCGGGAGCGGTTCTGGCCGGAGAAGGTACGGCATGCCCCGGCCCGCGCAGCCCACGGCTCGGCGGCCGAACAGCGGTTCTGGGAGGCGGTCGAGGGCGGTGATCCGGCCGAGCTGGCGGCGCTGCTGGACGTCGCGGGGCAGCGGGGAGCCGCTTCCCTGCGGGAGGCGCTACCGGCTCTGACCGCCTGGAGGCTTCGGGACCGCGCGGATGCCGCTCTGGACCGGCTGCGCTACCGCGTCACCTGGTCACCGGAGGAGTTCGCCGACCGCCGTATCTCGGGGAGCTGGCTTGTCGTCATCCCGGAGAGCCAGGCCGCGGACACCTGGGTGCGCGAGCTGCTCGACGGGCTGTCCGACAGCGGTGCAGTGGTGCTGCCGCTTGTCACGGACTCCGCGGAGCGGCGGGACAAGCTGCTCGGCAGGCTTGGCTCCGCGCTCGGCGATGCCGGTCTGCGGGCCTCGGACATCTCCGGCGTCGTGTCGCTGCTGGCGCTGGACGAGGAGGCCGATCCGGAGCACCCGGGGATACCGGCGGGTGTCACGGGGACGCTGGCGTGGGCGCAGGCCCTCGGCGACGCCGGGATGCAGGCGCCACTGTGGCTGCTCACCCGGGGGGCGGTATCCGTCGGCGGCGCGGACCCGCTGGCCCATCCGCTGCAGGCGTTGACCTGGGGGCTGGGGCGGGTCGTCGGCCTGGAGCACCCGGAGCGGTGGGGCGGTCTTGTCGACCTGCCGCCGACGTCGGACGCCGGGGTGTTCCGACGCCTGTCCGGGGTGCTCGGTGCGGCCACCGACGAAGACCACCTCGCGATCCGCGATACCAGGGTGTTCGTCCGCCGTCTGGTCCGGGCGACCCGCGACGCCTCGCAGCGCTCGCACCCCTGGCGTCCGCGGCCGGACGGCACGGTGCTCATCACCGGAGGCACCGGAGTGCAGGCCGGACACGTGGCCCGCTGGCTCGCCCGCAACGGCGCCCCGCACCTGGTGCTGCTCGGGCGACGAGGTGACGCGGCCCCCGGCATGGCGGAACGGGTCAGTGAGCTGGAAGCGCTCGGTGCCCGGGTGACCGTGGCGGCCTGCGACGTACGCGACCGGGAGGCTCTGCGCCGGGTGCTGGCCGCTGTACCGGCGGACCTGCCGCTGTCGGGGGTCTTCCACACCGCGGGGGTGGGCCGGCTTCAGGAGCTGGGGGAGACGAGCCCTGCGGACCTCGCGGACATCGTGGGGGCCAAGGCCGTCGGTGCCCGGCATCTGCATGAGCTGACCCAAGATCTCGACCTGGAAGCCTTTGTGTTGTTCTCCGCCGTCACCGCGACGTGGGGCGTCGGGCGCCACGGCAGTTACGGCGCGGCCAACACATATCTGGAGGCGCTGGCGCAGCACCGTCGGACGCACGGCCTGCCCGCGACGGCGATCGCCTGGGGCGGTTGGGCGGGCGACGGCATGGCGGTCCGTGACGCGGCGGCGGAGACCCTGCGCCGCCGCCGACTGCCGGCGGATGCGTGGGCCGAGGCGGGGCTCACCCCGCAGGAGGCGGCGGACGAGACGCTGCACCGCTGGGGTGTCCGTGTGATGCCACCTGAGCAGTTGCTCACAGCGTTGCAGTACAGCCTGGACGCCGACGAAACACTGGTGACGGTCGCGGACATGGACTGGGAACAGTTCGTCACCGGCTTCGCCCTGACGCGCCGACGTCCGCTGCTGCGGGAACTTCCCGAGGCGTGGGAGGCGGTCGAGGCACTGCACGGCGCCGCCGGGGGACAGGACGCCCCCGGCAAGCAGCAGGCGGCATCGCCGGCGGACCAACTGGCGGCAGCCTCACGGCAGGAACAGGACCGGCTGCTCCTCGACGTGGTCCGCACCCAGGTGGCCGCAGTGCTCGGGCACGCTACGCCCGAGGCCGTGGACCCGGGACGGACGTTCCTGGACGCCGGACTGGACTCGGTGACGGCGGTGCAGTTGCGCAACCGGCTCGGGTCCGCGCTCGGGCTGCGGCTGCCGGCCACGGTCGTGTTCGACCATCCCACCGCTATCGAGCTCGTCGCCTTCCTGCGTACTCGACTGGTCCCTGAGGAGGCCGTGGCCGACCGGACCTCGCAGAAGATCGACGAACTCGAGCAGTCGCTGGCGGCTGTCTCCCACGGTCCGGAGGAACGCCGCGCCATCGCGGCGCGGCTCACCAGCCTGGCGCGGAGGGTGGAAGGCGTGCGGCAGTCCGAGGCGGGTGACCGGACAGCGAGCGACCTCGAAGCGGCCGGCGTCAATGAGTTGCTCGACCTCCTCGACGGCGAACTGGGCACGCCCTGAACCGGGACCGGTGCCGGACATCCATGCGATCAGACGGGTGAACTGACGTGGCGGAAGATGCGAGGACCCTTGACTCGCTCAGGCGGGCCACCGCTGCCCTGCGCGATGCCAAGCAGCGAGTGCACGAGTTGGAGGAGCGCGCGCGTGAGCCGATCGCGATCGTGGGGATGGCGTGCCGGTACGGCGGAGGGGTGGCTTCTCCGGAGGACCTGTGGGAGCTGGTGGCGGCCGGCGGTGACGCGGTGACGGACTTTCCGGCGGACCGCGGGTGGGACCTGGAGAACCTGTACGACCCGGACCCTGATCAGGCGGGCACCTCCTATGTGCGTGAGGGGGCCTTCCTGGACGATCCCGCCGGGTTCGACCCCGCGTTCTTCGGTATCTCCCCTCGCGAGGCGCTGATGACGGACCCAAGGCAGCGGCTGCTCCTGGAGACGGCGTGGGAGGCCTTCGAGAAGGCCGGCATCGCGCCGACATCGGCCCATGGCACGTCGACGGGCGTGTTCGTCGGCGCGTCCGGCGACGACTACCTGAGCCTGCTGGACCGCAGCCCGGAGGCCGATGAGGGCTACTTGCTGGCCGTCAACGGCCAGAGCGTGATGTCCGGGCGGCTGGCGTACATCCTCGGGCTGCACGGGCCCGCGGTCACGCTGGACACGGCGTGTTCGTCGTCGTTGGTGGCCCTGCATCAGGCGTGTCAGGCGCTGCGGGCCCGTGAGTGCGACCTAGCCCTCGCCGGCGGCGCGGCGGTGATCGTCTCCCCGCGGGTCTTCGTCGAGGGCGCACGGCAGCGCAGCCTGTCCGTGGATGGCCGTTGCAAGGCGTTTGCGGAGTCGGCGGATGGTACGGGGTGGGGTGAGGGTGTGGGTGTGGTGCTGGTGGAGCGGCTTTCGGATGCGGTGCGGGAGGGGCGTTCGGTGCTGGCGGTGGTGCGTGGCAGCGCCGTGAGCCAGGACGGTGCTTCGAATGGTCTGACGGCGCCGAGTGGTCCGGCGCAGGAGCGGGTGATCCGGGCGGCGTTGGCGTGTGCGGGGTTGTCGGTATCGGATGTGGATGCGGTCGAGGCGCATGGGACGGGTACGCGGCTGGGGGATCCGATGGAGGCGGGGGCTTTGCTCGCGACGTATGGGCAGGGGAGGTCGGGGGAGCGGCCGGTGTGGTTGGGGTCGGTGAAGTCGAACATTGCTCATACGCAGGCTGCGTCGGGTGTCGCTGGTGTGATCAAGATGGTGGAGGCTTTGCGGCATGGTGTGCTGCCCAGGACTTTGCATGCGCAGGAGCCGTCCTCCCATGTGGACTGGTCCTCGGGCGGGGTGCGGCTGCTGACCGAGTCCCGCCCGTGGCCCGCCGGGGAACGCCCCCGCCGCGCCGCCGTGTCGTCCATCGGCGGGGCGGGCACGAATGCGCACGTCATCCTGGAGGAGGCCCCGGCCGGGACCGTTCCGGAGCACTCCGACGAAGACCGCGCGACACCCGCCGTCGTGCCATGGGTGCTGTCCGGCAAGGGCCACGCCGCACTGCGGGCACAGGCCGGTAACCTGCGCAGCCGGGTGGAGTCGGACCCGGACCTCGGCATCGGGGAACTGGGCTGGTCACTGGTCCGGTCCCGGTCCGCGCTGTCGCACCGCGCGGTGGTTGTGGGGCGGGATCGCAAGCGGTTGTGCCAGGGGCTGGCCGCTGTCGACCGGGCCGAGCCCTCGGCGGACGTCGTCAGTGGTGTGGCGCGGCATCACCTGGGCGGGCCGGTCTTCGTCTACCCGGGTCAGGGTGGGCAGTGGGCGGGCATGGGGATGGAACTGCTCGATTCCTCGCCCCTGTTCGCGGCGGTGTTGGAGGAGTGCTCGGACGCGTTCGAACCACTGACGGGCTGGTCGGTCGTCGACGTACTGCGGCAGGCACCGGGAGCACCGTCGCTCGACCGCGGCGAAGTGGTCCAGCCGGTGCTGTTCTCGGTGATGGTGGCGCTCACGCGTCTGTGGCAGTCCTACGGGGTGCGGCCGGCCGCCGTGGTCGGGCACTCACAGGGGGAGATCGCCGCGGCGCACATCGCCGGAGCCCTCACGCTGGGGGACGCCGCCAGGCTCATCGCCCGCCGCATCGAGGCGTTGATGCCACTGCACGGCAAGGGCGCCATGGCGGCCGTCGCGATGCCACCCGAGCAACTCCACCGGCGGCTGGACGCGTTCGGCGACCGGCTGTCCGTCGCCGCGGAGAACGGTCCGGCCTCACTCACCGTCTCCGGTGACCCGGAGCCCGTCGAGGAGCTGCTGCACCAGCTCGGCGGCGAGGGCGTGCCGACGCGCCGCATCCGCGCCGCCACCGGCGCCGGCCATTCGGTCCAGGTGGAGGCATTGCGGGACGACCTGCTGGCTGCGTTCGACGGGATCTCGCCGAAGCCGGGGCACATCCCGTTCTTCTCCGTGGTGACCGGCGATCTCCTTGAGACCACCGAGCTGAATGCCGACTACTGGTACCGCAACGCCCGGCAGACGGTCCGTTTCGAGGCGGCCGTGCGCAACCTGATCTCCCGCGGCCACGAGGCGTTCGTCGAAATGAGCCCCCACCCCCTGCTCGTGGAGATGATCGAGGCGACCGCGGAAACCGCCGACGCCGACATCGTGGTGGGCGACACGCTGCACCGCGGGGAGGGCGGCCTCGACCGGTTCCTGCTCGCCGTCGCCGAGATGTACGTCCACGGCGTGGAGGTGCACTGGGAGGCCGCCTTCGCCGACAGCAGTCCCCGACGCGTCGATCTGCCGACATATCCCTTCCAGCGCAAGCGGTACTGGCCGGCGTACGTGCCGCTGGGGGCAGCCGGCTCACGCGCCGTGGACGGCGGGTTCTGGGACTTCGTCGAGCACGCCGACCTGCCTGCGCTCGCCGCCGCGATGGGCATCGGAACGGACGACGTCGCCGTACTCGAACCGGCTCTTCCGTTCCTGTCGGCCTGGCACGCCAAGCACCGGAAGCCCGGGCCGGCGGCGCGGCGCCGGGAGCGGGAAGATCCGCCCGCTGTTGCCCCCGACCTGGCCGGTGAGCTGTCCGGGCTCTCGGTCCAGGACCAGAAGCAGAAGCTCCTCGACCTGGTCCGGGGCCATATCGCGATCGTCCTCGGCTACGACGCGGCGGAGGACGTGGAGCCCACGCAGCGGTTCACCGAACTGGGCCTCGACTCACTGACCTCGGTCCAACTGCGCAAACGTCTGTCCGCCGTCACCGGCCTCAAGCTGCCCACCAGCCTGGCGTTCACGTACCCGTCGCCCGCCCTGCTCGCGGACCACCTCCGGTCCGCGCTGCTCGATCCCGGCGAGGATGGCGCCAGGGAGCGCCCGACCGACACCCTGGTGGAGCTCTACCGCCGAGCCTGTGAGAACGGCACAGCCATGAAGGCGATACCGATGCTCGAGGAGGCCGCGGAACTGCGCCCGCGGTTCCGGAGCGTTGACGAACAGCGGGTCCGGACCGCCCCCCTGCACCTGGCGCGGGGTCCCGAGCGGCCCGCGCTGATCTGCTTCCCCCCGTTCGTCACACCAGCCGGGGCACACCAGTTCGCGCAGCTCGCCGCGCCGTTCCGGGGCAGGCGGGAGATGTGGGTGCTGCCGCATCCGGGCTTCGGGAGCGGTGAAGACCTGCCCGGGACCAGAGAGGCTCTGGTCCGGTCACATGTGGTCACGGCGCTGGAGTGTGCGGGTGACATGCCGTTCGTCCTGCTCGGCTACTCCTCCGGCGGATGGGTGGCCCAGGAGGTGGCGGCTCACCTGGCGGGCATCGGCCGCACTCCGTCCGGCCTGGTGCTGGTGGACACCTACCGGCCAGACCTTCGCAACGCCCACCGCATCTTCGATGAACTGATGGCGCGCAACGCACCCTTGTTGCAGACGCTGGACATCGACAGCGCCGAACTCACCGCCATGGGGCGGTATCTGAGGCTGTTCGAGCAGTGGGAACCAGGACCGGTCACGGTGCCGGCCGTGCTGCTGCGCGGCGAGGTCCAGGTCCCTCTCGACGTCACCGGAGGGGAAAGCCCGGAAGGACCGGACGGGGTGGCCGAGACCATCACCGTTCCCGGCGATCACGCGACGATGATGCGCGACCACGCGGCGACGACCGCCGCTGCGCTCGCATCCTGGCTGACCCGAGGAGCAGCGTCATGACAGGCGTCCCGATCCGCCGTACGGTCATGTCGTCCGGCTTCCGGCCGTGGCTGATCACCGGCCACGCGGAGGTCCGTTCGGTCATGGCCGACCCGCGGTTCGCCAAGGACTCGCACAGGGTCGCCGAGCTGCTGGACCGGCATTCGCTGTCCGGCAGCGACAGCGTGTTCGGGCAGTCGTTGCTGCACCACATGCTCAACACGGATCCGCCGGAACACGGCAGACTGCGCACCCTCGTCAACAAGGCGTTCACCCCGCGGGCGGTGGAGCGGTTGCGACCCCGGATCGGTGAGATCTGCGACGAGCTGCTGGACGCGCTGGAGGGGAAGACCCACGCCGACCTGCTGGCGGCCTACGCCGTTCCGCTGCCGGTCAAGGTGATCTGCGAGCTTCTGGGCATCCCCCAGGCCGACCGGGAGATGTTCCGTTCGTGGTCGAACACGCTTGTTTCGGCGCTGCCTCCGGAGGTGGTCAACGATGCCTCGGCGGCGATGGAGGAGTACCTCCACGGTCTGGTTGCTGCCAAGGCGAAGGAGCCGCGCGAGGACATGCTGTCCGCGCTGGTCCACGCCCAGGACTCCGGCCAACGGCTCAGTGCGGACGAACTGGTGTCGATGGCCTGCCTGCTGCTGGCGGCCGGCCACGAGACGACGGTGAACCTGATCGGCAACGGGCTTCTCGCCCTGCTGACCCACCCGGACCAGTTCGCGGCACTGCGCGCGGACCGGACACGGCTGCCCGGGGCGATCGAGGAGTTCCTCCGCTACGACAGCCCGGTCAACCAGGCGACACTGCGGTTCACCACGGAGCCCGTACGGATCGGCGGTGTGGAGATCCCGGAGGGCGAGTTCGTGATCCTCAGCATCGACTCGGCCAACCACGACACACGCGTGTACGACGACCCGGATGTGCTGGACATCGGCCGCGAGGGCGGCAGCCATCTCGCCTTCGGTCACGGCATCCACTACTGCCTCGGTGCGCCGCTGGCCCGGCTGGAGGCGCAGCTCGCGTTCACCAAGCTGCTGGACAGGTACGACCGAATCGACCTCGCTGTGCCGGAGCAGCAACTGGAGTGGCGGTTCAGCGTGGTGATGCGCGGGCTCGAACGGCTCCCCGTACGGCTCCGCCGACGTGCGGACCAGCTGGGCACAGAGCGGGGGGCGGTTGGCTGACCAGACGGATTTCCCGTCGAACCGCCCAGGACTTTCCCAACCCAGGAGGTATTCACGTCATGACGACAGAGCGGTCGGCCACTACCGGGCCGGGGCCCCGCGCAGAGATCGAGCGCGACCTGATGTCACTCCTCGAAGAGCAGCTGCGGACCCCGGTCGAGCGCGACCTGGACCTGGTCGAGGCGGGACTGATCACGTCGATGTTCGCCATGCAGCTGGTCGTGCGGCTGGAGCAGGCATTCGATGTGTCCATCGTCGGTCCGGATCTGAAGATGGAGCACTTCCGCTCTGTCGCCTCCATGGCCGAGCTCGTCCACCGCATCCGGCACGGGACATCCGGCGATGGGTCCTGACCCGCTCGCCGGCGCGGGCGCTCTGGTCGCGGAACTCGTCGGCGAGCAAGCCGACTCCTGGGACGCGGCCGGCCTGCTGCCCGACCAGGTGCTGCGCGAACTCGGCGACAGGGGCCTGCTGTGCCCCCAGGTGCCCGAAGAACACGGGGGCCTCGGCGCCGGCAGTCTCAGCAATGGGGAGTTCACCGCCCACGTGGGCAGCCTGTGCGGATCGCTGCGCAGCGTGATGACCTCGCAGGGCATGGCGGCGTGGACGGTCCAGCGCTTCGGCGACGCGGGTCAGCGCGGCACCTATCTTCCGCAGCTGGCCCGGACGAGCCGGGCAGCTGTCGGTTTCAGCGAACCGGAGGCCGGAAGCGATCTGTCCGCCATGGGCACCGAGATCCGCAAGGAAGGCGGCAGTGTCGTCGTGGACGGGCAGAAGGTCTGGATGACCGCCGCTCAGTACGCTGATCTGCTGGTGGTCTTCGGCCGTTTCGAGGGCGGCGCCGCTGCCGTCGTGGTGCCCGCCACAGCCCCCGGGGTGCATGTGGAGCGGATCACTGCCCCGTTCGGCTGTCGCGCTGCCGGGCACGCGGACGTCCGCTTCGACTCCGTACGGCTGCCGGCGGACCATGTACTCGGTGGGGTCGGGATGCCGCCGGCCCTGCTGGTCACGACCGCCCTCGCGTACGGACGGATGTCGGTGGGCTGGGGCTGCGTCGGAATCCTGCGTGCCTGCCGAACCGCGGCATGCCAACACGCCGCGAACCGGCGTCAGTTCGGCAAGCCGCTGGCGGAGCACCAGCTCGTCGCCCGCCATCTCGCCGAACTGCTGGCGGCCGAGCAGGTGGCGACCAGGGCCTGTGAGCATGCCAGCCGCTGCTGGGACGACGGAGCATCGGACTCCGCGGTCGCCACGGTTCTCGCCAAGCACGTCAGTGCGGGGCAGGCCGTCGCGGGGGCGGCCTCGGCGATGCAGGTGCTGGCCTCGGCCGGTGCCCGCGACGGAAACGTGGTCGCGCGCGCCTACCGGGACGCGAAATTGATGGAAGTCATCGAGGGCAGCAGCGAGATCTGCCAGCTCATCCTGGCCGAGCACGTGCTGACCAGCACGGTGCGATGACCGTCTGGGGGTTCCGATGAACAGCCGACAGCCTGTCGTGAAGTGCCTCGTCTGGGACTTGGACAACACGCTCTGGCGGGGCACCTTGCTGGAGGACGGGGACGCGCACCTGGACGAGGACATCGCCGCCGTCGTCAAGGAGCTCGACTCCCGGGGCATCCTCCAGTCGGTGGCCAGCAAGAACGAGCACGAGCCGGTCTGGGCACACCTGATGTCGCTGGGCATCGCCGAGTACTTCGTCGTCCCCCAGATCGGCTGGGGAACCAAGTCGGCGGCCGTTCGCCGCATCGCGGAAGCGCTGAACTTCTCCCAGGAGACGATCGCCTTCATCGACGATCAGCCGGCCGAGCGCGCGGAGGTCTCCTTCCATCTTCCGGACGTCCGCTGCTACCCGGCCGAGCGAGCGCTCATGCTGATGGAGCTCCCGGAGTTCAGCCCGCAGACGATCACGGTCGATTCCAGGCGGCGCCGGAAGATGTACCAGGCCAACATCGAGCGGGAGGCCGAGCGGGAGGCGTTCTCCGGGCCGGATGAGCAGTTCCTGCGAACGCTCGACCTCCGGCTTCGCCTGCGCAGGGCGGATGACGCCGAGCTGTCCCGTGTCGAGGAACTGACCCTGCGCACCAGCCAGATGAATGCGACGGGCGTACATTACTCCGATGCGGTCCTGCGCGACCTATGCGCCGACCCCGCTCATGAGGTCCTCGTGGCCACGCTCACCGACCGGTTCGGCCCGCACGGTGCCATCGGCGTACTGCTGCTGGACACGGACCCCCGCCGCTGGCACGTCAAGCTTTTGGCAACTTCGTGCCGGGTGGTCTCCTTCGGCGTCGGCACGGCGATCCTCAACTGGCTCACGACCGAGGCGTTCCGGGCCGGTGTGCACCTGGTCGCCGACTTCCGTCCCACCAGCCGCAACCGAATGATGGACATCGCCTACCGTTTCGCCGGCTTCACCGACGACGCCTGCGAGTGCACCGCGTCCATGCCCGCGGTGGCGGACATTCAACGCCTGCACCTCATTCCGGAGCCGAGGAGCCTGCCCTCCACGATGCGCTTCGACGCGCCGGACCTCTGACACCAATCGTTTCCACGGCCTCGCCCAGCGCGTATCGGGGCGGCTCAAAGGCCGCTGCCGCGCACGCGCGGCCGAACACTTCCCCGCCTTTTATTGAAGGGCGCCACTCTCATCGGCCGACAAAGACCGTGGCCACTCCCGACATCAAAACCGGATGGCAGCTTACGGCCATATTCCTTCACTCACGCGACCGCCGCCCATAGTATTTGATGCGGTGGATCCGGAGGCGCAGAAGACCCGGGAGGCAGCATGAGTTCGCTCACCCAGGAAGACCGCCAGAAAATCAAGGAGATAGTGTGCGACATTCTTGAGATAGACCCGGACGAGCTCTCCGGAACCAGCCGCTTCAAGGAGGATCACGACGCCGACTCACTGCGGGCGATCGAGATACTTGCCGGGCTGGAGAAGGAGTTCGACGTCACGATCGAACAGTCGGAGCTCGCCGGTATGGTCAACCTCGAAGGCGTGTACAACGTCGTTTCGAAAGCGTCCGAAAAGTAGCACCTGCTCATTCTCGGAGGCGGCGCACCATGCTCGATAAATCAGCTGTCCGCGTGGTGGTCACCGGAATGGGGGTCGTTTCGAGCATCGGTATCGAAGCTGCTGAATTCTTGGACGGGCTTCGTTCCGGACGCAGCTCCGTGGGCCACATCAGCGCTTTCGACACCTCTGGTTTCGACCACGCGATGGGATGCGAAGTCGTCGGATTCTCTCCCGAGCACTGGATACGGACGCCGCCGGAGAGCCTGGGCCGGGCCGGCCAGTTCTCCGCGGCTGCCGCCCGCATGGCGGTCGCACATGCCGCACTGGACCCGGCCGCACTGCGCGAGCGCCCCTGCCTCGTTGCCGTCGGCACCACCGACGGTGAGGCCCGCGACCTCGACCAGCTGGTCGAGACCGAGCTGGAGCACGGTCCGGGGGCCCTGGAACCGGCCGTGGCCGCCCGGGTGCCGGCAGGCCGGCTGTCCGCCGCGGTCGTCCACGAACTGGGCCTGAACAGAGTCGAGGCGGTCACGCTCCCCACGGCCTGCGCGGCGGGCAACTACGCCGTCGGCTACGGCTTCGACGCCATCAGAGCCGGCGATGTCGACCTCGCTCTGTGCGGTGGTGCGGATGCGCTGTGCCGCAAGACCTTCACCGGTTTCTACCGGATCGGGACCATCGCCCCGGAACGCTGCCAGCCCTTCGACAAGAACCGCAGCGGGATCCTCACCGGCGAGGGAGCGGGGGTCCTCGTCCTGGAGAGCCTCGAATCCGCCGTCGCCCGCGGAGCCCATATCTACGCGGAGGTCCTGGGTTTCGGACTCAACTGCGACGCCGACCATCCCGTCGCTCCCAATGAGGACAGCGTGGCCCACTGCATGCAGCTCGCACTCGACAACGCGGGCGTGAAGCCGGCGGATGTCGACTTCATCTCGGCGCACGGCACCGGGACCAGAGCCAACGACGTGACGGAGGCGGCGGCCATACGCCGCGTCTTCGGCACCGAAACCGCACCACCCACGATCTCCGTCAAGTCGATGCTCGGCCACAGCATGGGCGCCGCCAGCGCCTTGGCCTCCATCGGGTGCGTACTCGCCATCACCGAGGGCTTCATCCCGCCCACCGTCAACCACGTCGAGACCGACCCGGAGTGCGGTCTCGACTGCGTCCCCAACCACGCCGTCGAGGCCCGGCCACGAGTGGTCCAGAACAACGGTCTGGCCTTCGGCGGCAACAACGCGGTCCTCATCTACGGCCGTTACGACCAGGAGCTCGCGTGACTCGGCCGAGCGCACCGGACACGCCACCCGCCGGGTGGCTGCTGACCGGCAGCGGCGCGGTGACCAGCGTCGGCCGCGGCGTGACCGAGGTCTTCGAAGCGCTGTGCGCCGGCCGCGACGGACTGGCTCCTCTGCGCGGATTCCGACCGGACCGCTACCGCGCGGACAGCGCCTACGAGATCGACGACCGGCCCGCGCCCGGCCAGGACGTCCCCCTGCGTGCCACCCGCTGGCTCGTACAGGCCATCGAGGAGTCCTTGGCGGACGCCGGGCTCGGCGACGACCTCACCGGTGTCCCGGTCATTGTGGGCACGGGCCTGCGGGAGCTGCGCTCGGCCGAACTCTCCTGGCGCGACGGCACGCCGTTCGATGTAACGCGGCTGTACTTCGGAACGGCGTTGCGGGAGCGCTTCGGTGCCACCCGGACATACACGGTCTCCAATGCCTGCTCGGCTTCGCTGTACGCCTTGGCGATGGGCGGCGACATGTTGGGTGCCGGAGTCGCCGACACCGTGGTCGTCGCGGGTGTGGACACGATCACCGAGAGCATGTTCGGCCTCCTCGACCGTGTGCAGCTGACTCCGCCCGAGCGGGTTCGGCCGTTCGACCGGACGCGCCGGGGCACGCTCATGGGCGACGGGGCCACGGCCGTCGTCCTGTGCAGGGAAGGGTCGGCGACCGCCGCGCGGCCCTGCGGCCGGCTGCGCGCCGTGAGCCTCAACTGCGACGCCGGGCACGCGACGGCGCCCGACGCCCGAAGCATCGTCGCCGCTATCCGCCGGGCCCATACGACAGCGCGGGTGAAACCGGAGGAGATCGACCTGGCGCTGCTGCACGGCACGGGCACCCCCCTCAACGACGAGGTCGAGATCGCGGCCATGGCCGAGGTGTTCGGGGCTGCCGTGGGGCATCCGCTCATGACCGCTCTGAAGGGAGCCACCGGGCACACGTCCGGAGGTTCGGGACTGCTCAGCCTGATCATCGCCGCCCGGGCGCTGGCCACCGGCCGGGTGCCGCCCGCGCTCGGCCTGGACGACCCGGCCCCCGGCTCCGAACACTTCCGCTTCGTTCCACGTGCCGCCCGAGTGCAACCCGGCCTCCACCTTGCTCAGGTCAACGCCTTCGGTTTCGGCGGGGTCAACGCCGTCGCCCTCCTGGAAGGAACCACCTGATGCCGCGTCCGGGAAACATCACCGTGACCGGGGTGGGGCTCGCCGTGCCGGGAGTCACGACGCCTCCGGAACTGATGCACCCGCCGCCCCTCCCGGCCGGCCCCGTGGACCCCACCGCCCGGATCGGGCGCCGGGGACTGCGCTACCTGGACCGGGCTTCGCAACTCGCGCTCTGTGCGGCTCATGACGCGCTGCGCGACGCGGCGCTGCCCTCCTCCTCCGACGACGTCGGTGCTTCGGTCGCGGTCGTGGCCAGCTCCAACCTCGGCAACCTGGACACCGTCTGCACGGTGACCGCGGACATCGCCGAGGAGAGCACGGACCGCATCAGCCCGATGCTGCTGCCCATCGCCTCCAGCAATGTCGTCGCCTCCTCGGTGGCGACGAGGTTCTCGCTGCGCGGCCCCGGCCTGATGCTCTGCAACGGCCCGACCTCCGGTCTGGACGCCGTGCACTGGGGCATGTCCCTGCTGTCCGCCGGCCGCTGCTCCCACAGCCTCGTTGTCGGTGTGGAGCCCTCCAACACGGTGGTCGAACGCCTCCTCGGCAGCCCCGGCAGCCGCCTCTTCGACGGCGCCGTGGCGCTGCTCCTGGAGGACGAGGAGACCGCGCGGTCCCGTGGCGCCGAGCCGGTGGCCCGGCTCGGGCCCTACACCCGGGAGGGCAGCCTGGCGGCGTGCGTGAGCGACTTGTCAGCGCAGGACCGGGAGGCGTTCCGGGCTGCCGGGCTCTGGCTCACCGGCCCCGCGCACGGAACCCGCAGTGGCAACGGGACGGACGGGGCTCCCGCACTGCCCTGCCACGATCTCGCCGCGGCCCATGGTGAGGCGTCCGGGGCGCTCGGCGTCCTGCAGTGCGCCGCAGCTGTCGGCTGGTTCCAGTCGTACGACGCGCGCGGCGCGTTGCTCACCAACGGCGACGACCACGCGGACGCGGTCGCGGCCATGCTGATCAGCCCGGTGAGAGGAGACGGGTGATGACCTCCGACACCACCGAGTCGGCACCCCGCACCACCGACACCACAGAGGCTGCCGCGGAGCCCGTTCTCGTACGGTTCGCCCGCCCGGCCACAGCGCCCGACCCGGTGCGCGTGCTGCTGGTCCACGGCCTCTGCAGCAGTTCCGCCGTATGGAGCCCGTTCGTGGCGCGTGCCGACCCGCGCTGCGAACTCTGGGAGGCCGATATGCCCTGGCGCGGTACGGGCGTGCGGAACTGGACGCTCCGGTCGGTCGAGGAGTGGGTCGATCTCGCGGTCTCCCGGGTCCCCGGCGGAGTCGACGTCCTCATGGCCCACTCGTTCGGCACGAGCACCGTGCTCAGCTGGCTCGACCAGCAGATCACCGGGCCGCAGGACGCCCTCGTCGCCAACGGCCGGAAGCTGCGCGGCATCGTGCTCGTCTCCCCGCTCTACCGCGCTGCGCCCGACGACTTCGACTGGGAGTCGATTGCCTACTACCTGAACAACTTCGACCGCATCCTGGCCACAGGGATGCGGGCCCACCGCAGGACGCCGGGCATCAGCGAGCACCAACTGGCCGTGGCCATCAAGGTCCGCGACTTCATCGGACCGTACAGCTGGATCCGGTTCTTCGACACCTATCTGCGCATGCCGCAGATCCGTACCCGGCAGATGCCGATGCCGTTCCTGATCGTCGGCGGAGAGCAGGACTTCGTGGCCTTCCCCACGGACGCGAGAGCGCTCGGCGAATCCCTGCCGGACGCCTCCGTGCACATCCTGCCCCGCAACGAGCACTTCCCCATGGTGGCTTCGGCGGAGTCGTTCGCCGGCCTCACCAACACATTCCTGCGCTCGCTGCCCGCCTGACGACACGACCGCCACAGCCCTCCTCCCACCTGGACCCGGAGTGAAGCCCATGACCACGGAAGCCCTGCCGGTAGCGGCCAAGCATCTGCTGACCGAGAGCACCAGGGTGCAGCTGCGCCCACGTTACGAGGGCTCCAACATCTGCACCTGGATCGGGTTCAAGCACGTCAACTACCTGGTCGAGGAAGCGGTCCTGGAGCACTTCCGCTGTGCCGGACTCCCCGCTCGCGGCCTCTACGAGGAGCACGGCCTCGGTGTCGACCTCGTCGACCTGGACACCCGTATCCTGCACGCCCTCCACATGGACGACTCCGTGGACGCCGAGGTCGTGCCCGCGACGCGGGAGGGCGACACGACCCTCCGATTCCGCGTCACGCTGACCCTGGAGCGCGACGGCCGGCGCGTCAAGGCGGCCACCTCCACGGTGCGGGTCTCCCTTCGGACAGCCGAAGGACCCGGCGCGTACGCGCAGCCGCCTTCCCCCCTCATGCCCTACACCGTCCCGGTCCTGGGCCGGCACGAGTCCGCACCCGGCCCCGGCGGTCACGCCGCCCAGTCCGTCGGGACCGCGCCCGTCACCGGGCAGGGTCCGCATGCGGGCGACGGTCTGCTGGAGCAGCTCACCGCGGGGGAGAACGCCTTCGGCTGGAAGTGGCGCATCCCCTATCCGTACTGCCACTTCAGCGAGCGGCTCCAGATGTCCGGGTATCTGCGCCTGATGGAGGAGGTCGTCGATCTCTTCCTCGCGGACCGGGATATCTCCATCAGGCAGCTCCTCGAAGACCGGCGCTGGATTCCCGTCGTGCCGCACTCGCGGATCCAGATCCTCGACGAAGTGCTGATGGAAGAGGACCTCTACACGGTCTACACCGTTGAGGAGGTCTTCAAGAATCTGACGTACACCGCCCGCATGGAGTGCTACGCCCTCCGCGAAGGACACCTGGTGCGAACCGCGGCGGGCCGGATCACGCACGGCTACGCCGTCATCGACAGCCGTCGGGACTGGAGCCTCGTCGAGTTCGACGACCGTGTCGTACGTGCCCTCAGCGGCCCCGTACGGGCAGACGGGCTTCGCTCATGAACGAGTTTCTGCTGATCGAGAGCAGCGGACCGCAGTTCGGGTGCAGTGCCGAACGGTTCGTGGGCGATGCGTGCCGCCTGCTGCGCGAAGGCGCCGATGTCGCCCTGCTGCTCATCGAGGACGGAGTGGTCGGCTCGGTTCCCGCGCTGACGCCTGGAGTCGAGGACTATCTCCGGCTCGGAGGCGAGCTGTGGGCGGACGCCTTCAGCCTGCACCAGCGCGGCGTGGCCCCCGAGGACGTGGTCAGCGGCGCGCGGGTCGTCGGGATGGAGGACGTGGCGGAACGACTGATGCGAGCGGGCGTGCAGGCGGTGTGGCACTGAGATGGCATGGCGGGTTCCACGGACAGACGTGCTGATAAAACTGCTCGGCGCACCGCACCAGACCGAGCTGGTCACCAGCGCACTGCGGCTCACCCAGGCGCTCCTCGACCGCGGCGCCAAGGTCCAGATCTGGACTTGCGGCGATGCCACCACGCTGACCAGCACTGCGCTCGGCGACAGCAAGCCGCTCGACCTCACGGACCCGGATGCCGACCACCCCTCGACCGCCCTGCTCGTCCGCGAGTTGCTGGCCGCCCATCCGGACGCCCTGTACTGGTATGCCTGCCGCTTCTGCTGCGCGGACCGCGGAGCCGGGGAACAGATATCCGAGGTGCGTGAGCGGCCCCCGGCCCGGTTCTGGGCGCATGTGGAGGCTTCGGAGAAGGTCCTGGCCATGGGGGTGTGCTGAACGGTGGACAGCACGGGCAACACCCTCCTCGTCATCGAGCGGGCCCACCGGGGCGCGGTGGAGTCACAGTTCGCGAACACGCTCTACTTCGCCCGGGAACTGCACCGGCAGAGCGGCGGCGTCGACGTCCTGCTCCGCGGTCTCGCCGCGAGCTTCGCCGTACGCACCGGATTCCGGCCCGCCCTGAGGATCGCGGCCCGGAAGCTCGACACCCTGCCCCACCCACAGCGCTCGCTGCACAGGCTGATCGAGGACGGCGCCGCAGTGTGGGTCGAGGAACCGGACCTCGCCGCGCTCGGCCCCGGCGCCCGCGAGCGGCTCCTGCCCGGCGTGCGCACCGTCGCCCGGCACGCCGTCACGGCCCGTTGGCCCACGTATCGACGGATCTGGTTCTTCTGAATGCCCGGTACATCGAAGGAGGAGCGCACCGGTATGACCCCCGCAACCACCGGCAGCCCCGTGATCTCCGCCTGGTCGGCCGTATCCCCTTGGGGCCTGCACCGCGACGCGTTCACGGCCGGACTGACCTCCGGCCGTCGCGCTGTGGCCCCCCTGGACCCCGAAGAGTGGGACGTGCCCTTCCACGCGGCCGGCCTCGTCCCGGACTTCGACGTACGGGCCGTGCTCGGCCGCAAGGGGACACGCTCGATGGACCGGATCACCGGCATGGCCGTCTCCGCGGTCGGACAGCTCCTGACGGACGACTCGGAAGAGCGCCTGGACGGAGTGGGGGACAGCACCGGCCTCGCTCTGGGCACCAGCATGGGAAGTGCGCAGAGCATGATGGACTTCACCAGGGACTCGCTCACCAGTTCCCGCCCCTATCTGGTGGACCCGGCACGGTTCCCCAACACTGTGATGAACTGTGCAGCCGGCCAGTCGGCCATCTGGCACCGGCTCAGGGGCCCCAACGCGACCGTCGCCGGAGGCAGGGCCACCGGCCTGCTCTCCCTGCGTTACGCGCTGCGGCTGTGCAAGGCCGGCCGGGCCCCGGCCATGCTGTGTGGCGCGGTCGAGGAGTTCTCCCGCGCCCGTGCCTGGCTGGAATGGCACGCCCGCCGGGACACCGCCCGCCGGGACACCGCTGACACTGCGGCTGCGGTCGGCGTACCCGCAGACCGGGTGCTCGGCGAGGGCGCGGCGATGTGGCTGCTCGAGCATCCCGAGGATGCCGCAGCCCACGGCCGGCGAACCATTGCCACCCCTCTCGGCCTGGAGTTCGGCTTCGCCCGCGACGAGCGGGAGATCCGGCCGGCCCTCGTCGCATGTGTCCGACGGCTTCTCGAGGGCACCGGGGTGGAAGCGGACGCGGTCACAGCGGTGGCCGGGTCACAGCCTCGCGGTTGCGAGGGGGACGCGGAACGCGCCGCTCTCGTGGAGGTCTTCGGGGACCACCGTCCCCGGGACATCGGCTGCGCCGAGGCCATCGGTGACACCTGCGCCGCCTCCGCGGCCTTTCAGATCACCTCAGTGCTGGCGCTGGCCGGGGCGAGGACGGTGGAGGGATCCGTTCTGGTCACCTCCGTCGAGTCGGACGGGGTCGTCGGTGCGGCGCTGCTTCGCCTGCCAGGAGACGGCCAGGGCGCACATTGATCCGCCGGGCTGCCCGGTTCCCCATCCCCACCAGGCGAAAGGCTTTCCACAATGCGCGAGAAGCAGACGAAGGTCCCGGACCGCGAAGAAGTGCGGCGCATCGTGGCCGACGTACTCGACATCGATCCGTCCGATGTGACGGACGACGCCCAGTTCACCGCGGACCTGGGCGGTGACTCCTTGCTGGCCCTGGAAGTCATCGTGATGCTCGAGAAGAAGTACGGGGTGAAGTTCGACGAGTCCGAGCTCCAGATGCTCCGCACACTCTCCGAGACCCACGATCTGCTGACCGCGAAGCTGGCGGCCGCCTGATGCCCCGGCTGCCGGGACACCCCGTCGCGGGCGCCGTGGAGGTCGGCACCGCGTCCGGCGGCACGCGGCAGGTTCATCTGACGGTCTCCCCCGAGGAGTCGGTGTTCGCGGGCCACTACCCGGGCTTTCGTGTCTTTCCGGGCGTGTGCCTCCTCGACTTCGTGTATCGCGGTGGGTTGGCCGTCGTCCCGGAACCGGAGCGCCCATGGCGGCTCGACGCGGTCGAGAAGGCGCGGTTCTTCAAGCCTGTCCTGCCTGGAGACCGGCTCACCGCCGATCTCAGCTGGCAACGGTGGGAGGAGGGCTGGCGGTGCGCCGCCGAGGTCTCGACCGCCCATGGAACCGTCGCCCGAATCAGGATCAGCCTGCGCGAGGGGAGGAGCACATGAGGAGCCCTCAGATCGGCCCTCAGATCGGACCCGGCGGGATCAAGCAACTGCTTCCGCACCGCCATCCGGTCCTGCTCATCGACCGCATCCTGGACATGACACCGGGGGAGTGGCTGACTGCGCTGAAGGCGATCACCTGCGACGAGCCCTGGTACGAGGGGCTTCCCGACGATGCGGACGACGGTGCCTACAGCTACCCCGCGGCACTGCTCCTCGAGTCGTGGTGCCAGTCGGCGGCCGCCCTCATGGCCGCCGGGGAGTCGCATCAGGAAACCCCGGCCGCCGGTGACCTGCTGTTCGCCGGGATGTCGCGGGTGCGCTTCACCGGCACCGTCCGGCCCGGCGACGCCGTGGTCCATCAGGCGCGGGTGACCCGAGCGTTCGAGGACACCGTCGCCTTCGAAGGGGAGAGCAGGGTGAACGGGGCCACCGTCCTGGAGGTGGGCCAGGTCCTGATCGCCCGCCGCCCGGCATCGGATCCGGCGGGAGCGGTCGCCCCGGCCGGGCGGGAAAGGAGCCGCACATGACCGCACCGTCTCCGCGTCCGGTCGCCCTGGTGACAGGCGGTACGCGCGGCATCGGCCGGGCTGTCGTCCGTCGGCTTGCGGCCGACGGCCATGACGTGGCGTTCTGTTACGCCTCGGACCAGGCAGGCGCGAACACGCTGACCAAGGAAGTCGACGAGTCGGGAGGGCGCGCCCTTGCCTGCCGCGCCGATGTCTCGCGGGCGGATGAAGCAGGTTCCTTCGTGAAGCGCGCGCAGGCGGAGCTCGGCCCGCTCGACCTCGTGGTCACCTCCGCCGGAATCGTCCGCGACGGTCCGCTGCTGACGATGAGCGACGAGGACTGGCGGACAGTCCTGGCGACCAACCTCGACGGCACCTATCACATCTGCCGTGCGGCGGTCTTCGAGATGATGAAGCGCAGGCGCGGCTGCGTGGTGAACATCTCTTCCGTCGCCGGAGTGCACGGGCACGCCTCGCAGACCAACTACTGCGCCTCCAAGGCCGGGATCATCGGCTTCACGAAGGCGCTCGCCAAGGAAGTCGGACCGTACGGCATACGCGCCAACGTGATCGCCCCCGGCTTCATCGAGACCGACATGGTCGCCGACCTGCCCGTCCGTGCCCGGGAAGACGCGGTCGGGAGCATCCCGCTGGGCCGCTTCGGTGCGCCGGAAGAGGTGGCCGACATGGTCGCCTACGTGTCCACCGCCGCGTATGTGACCGGCAGCGTGCTCCACATCGACGGCGGCATCGTCCTCTGAGAGAAGGTGTGTTCCATGGCCTCCTCGCAGCAGGCCGTCCCGCGCTTCTACTTCTCCCTGCGCAGTCCTTACTCCTGGCTGGCGTACCGCCGTCTGACGGAACAGCATCCCGAAGTGGCGGCGTCCGTGGAGTGGCGGCCCTTCTTCGAGCCCGATGCGCGCAGCGCCGCCCTGCTCCGCGAAGCCGGAGGCCGCTTCCCGTACACCGACATGTCCCGGGCCAAGCACCTCTACATCCTTCAGGATGTCCGGCGCTGCGCCCACAACGCCGGGCTCACCCCGGTGTGGCCGGTGGACCGCGAACCGGTGTGGGAGGTGCCGCACCTCGCGTACCTCGCCGCGCTGGACGAGGGCCGCGGGCCGGAATTCATCCGGCGGTTCTACGAGCTGCGTTGGGAGGAGGGCCGCGATATCTGTGACCGTGCCGTCGTCGCTGAGGCGGCTGCCGGGCTCGGTCTGCCCGCCGACCGGCTGGCGACGGCGGCCGACGATTCCGGTCTGCGCGCTCGCGGGGTCGAAGCGCTGCTCGCGGTCGACCGGGACGGGGTGTTCGGCGTCCCCTTCTTCGTTCATGGACGCGACAAGTACTGGGGCCTGGACCGACTGGACGCCTTCGTGGCGTCCGTGCTCGGCGCCCGGCCGCACGATCCGGGCCCGCCGCCACCGGAGATGGCCCTTGCCACCGACGGCGACCAGGGCCACGCCGGCGGCTGCGGCTGACCGCCGCCTTCCGCTCTACCGCCGCCTTCCGCCCTACTGCCGCCTTCCGCCCTACCGTCGCAGCGACTCAGACAGGTGGACCGACTGATGCATCAGATCAACCTCAGCCCCGCCGTGGCCGTGGACCGATGGGCCCGGACATCCGGGGACACCACGGCCGTGTGGTACGAGGACATACCGGTCAACTACGGCCGGTTCGCCGCCGACGTGCGGTCCCTGGCCGACGTGTTGGCACACGGAGGCGTCCGCGCCGGTGACCGCGTGGCCTGGCTCGGCCGTAACAGCGAACTGTTGCTGCGCACCGCGCTGGCGGCAGCACACCTGGGGGCGATCTTCGTGCCGCTGAACTTCCGGCTCACTCCGCCGGAGTTGGCGGCACTGCTCCGGGACTCCGGCACTCACACACTTCTCGCAGAGGCCGAGTACACGGATGTCCTCGCCTCCGTGCTCCCCACCCTGCCCGTGCGCCGGCACCTCCTCGTCGACACGGATCTGCGGGCCCCCTCGCCCGCGAAAGCTCCCGCCCCGTGGCAGCACCTGTCCACCGCCGCAGTACCCGACCAGGGGCGCCCGCCCGCGACCGTGCGCCCCGACGACGCCGCGCTGATCATCTATACCTCCGGTACCACGGGACGCCCCAAGGGAGTGGTCCTGACCTACGGAAACCTGTGGTGGCACGATGTCGCCACCACAGCCGTCATCGAGTCAAGGCTGCGCGACACCGCGCTGGTGCTCGCTCCCATGTTCCACGTCGCGGGGCTGACCGGATTCACCCTGGGCACCCTCGTCCACGGCGGTACGGTCGTGGTCCGGCGGGCCTTCGACGCGCAGCAGGCCCTCACGGACCTGGCCGCCCACCGGGCGGTGAACGTCATCGCTGTGCCGGCCATGTTCTCCGCCATCGCCCGTTCCCCGGGCTTCGCGGAGGCCGACCTGTGCAGCCTGCGCACCGCCCTCGTCGGCGGAGCACCCGTGCCGTCCCAGCTCGTGCGCGACTACGCGGCCCGCGGCCTCACCCTCCAGCAGGCGTGGGGGCTCACCGAGACTGCTCCGCTGGCCGCCTGCCTGCCCGCCGAACTGGTCGACACCCACCCCGACTCGGTCGGATATCCGCTGCCGTACACAGAGATCAAACTCGTCGACCCGGCCACGGGCCGGGAGGTCACCGAGCCCGGGGGGCCCGCCGAACTCCTCGTGCGCGGCCCGAACGTGTTCCGTGAGTACTGGAACGATCCGGAGGCCACCCGGCTCGCGAAGGACGAGGCGGGCTGGTTCCGCTCCGGCGACATCGGGCAGCGCGACGAGGGCGGACTGCTGTACATAGTCGACCGCCGGAAGGACGTCATCATCAGCGGTGGTGAGAACGTCTATCCCGCCGAGATCGAGCGCGTTCTGGCCGAGTACCCGGGAGTTCGGGAGGTCGCCGTGCTCGGCGCGCCGCACCCCGTGTGGGAGGAGACACCGGTCGTGGTCCTGTGCCAGGACGGTCCCGGCAAGGCGACCCTGCAGGAGCTGCGGGGCTTCGCCGGCGACCGGCTGGCGCGCTACAAGCTCCCTACGGCCGTTCACCACTTGCCGAGGCTCCCGCGGGGCGGCAGCGGAAAGGTGGACAAGTCCGCGCTGCGGGAGTGGCTGCGTACCCGGACGGAGGGCGCGAACGCGGCAGCTGACGGTGATGTGGGATAGACGTCACCCCTTCAGCCGGTGACGCAGTTCACCCAGGTGCTGCCGGGCGACACCGCGCAGAATTCCGTAACTGCGCTCCTCCTGTTCCGGATTGATGCCGAGCAGCCTGTTGTGCTGCATGTGCAGCAGTCCGCGCAGAGCGATGCCGGTGACCCGCTCCTGTTCCGATCCGAGCAACGCGCTTCCGTACCGGCGGAGAGCGTCGGCCTCCGTCCAGACGGGCCGCATGCCGGGAACTGCCCAGGTATCCAGGAACGACCCCAGAACGTTCCCGGGACGGATCAGCCGCATGGCCTCCGTGGAGTTCTCCCGGTAGAACGACCTGGATTTCTCGTTCTTCGGGTACGCCTGTGCCACCCACTCCCACCAGGGCCAAGCGCCCAGCGCTTCAAGGAGGACGCCGTAGTTGGCTGCTGCGAGCATCTCGGGGGAGCAATCGATGCCGCCCCGCCTGCGGGACCTGAGCTGGCAGATTGCCGACCAGCTGTCCTGCGCGAAGACCTCCTCGGCCAGCGGCATCAGCCCCGCTCCGCCGTATCGGTGCACTTCCGGGGCATAGCCGGCGAGCACGAAGTCGCGTATCAGGCGCTCACGGCGAAGGCGCCGCATCGCGTCGTGCAGGGCGCCGAGGACGGGGCCGTGCAACTCAGCTTCCGGTCCGTGCATCCGCAGGCGGAGATGGGGATCCGGGTCGCGATAGCGGATGAAGAACCACCGGTCGACGGAGTCGGCGACCTCCGTGATGAGTCCGGGCAGCGCTTCGGCGATCAGCTCGTCATGGGCCCATTCCGGGGCGTAGATCTTCCCGTGCAGCCACTCGCCGCCCGGCAGGGCCTCCGGGCGGGCGCATGCCGGGACACGGCTGATCAGGGCCGGGGCCGGGCGCTGGATCGTCGCACGCCGCGCGAGGCCGACGACGACTTCATGAGCATGCAGGTCCGTCCAGCCGAACACCGACGGGTCGGCGGTCAGGCTCTCGCTGATGCGGACCCGGCGGCCCTGGATCTCACGCCGCAGCACCGCCTGGTGAAGCGAGTTGTCCAGGTCGAGCGAGCAGTACTCGTCCCCGAGCGAAATGTCGATGCGGCGGGGTACATCCCACTCGGCCCGCCAGCGGCGCAGCTCCCCACGCCATGTCTCCCAGGCGAGCTTCGGGTCCAGCAGCCTCTCCGACGGCCTCCACTGCGCCGGCTTCACGATCACTTTGCCGTAACGCACCCTTGGCAGATACGGCATGCTCTCCAAGTGGCCCCAGCTCCAGGTGGACCACGCGGGAAATCCACCGGCCGACACGTCGACGAGGAAGCGGACGATGCACGGCGCGATGCGCTCGAGGTCGAGGACGTGTGGGGCGACGGGCACCACCTCACGGCCACTCTCCCCGTGGATGAGCCGCAGCGCTTTCCCGTCCGACACGACGGCCAGCGTGCGCCAGTCGAGAGTGGCCGAACCGTCGTCATCCCTGAGCACACCGACGGGCATCCGATGGGTCAGCAGCCGGGGAACCTGAGCGACGTTGAGCGCACCCGGGTAGCTGGGATCGAAGTCCAACTGGACGTACAGCGGCCCGTCGTCCCCGTGGGTGCCCATCAGCTGCTGCAACTCGTCCGCGATACCCAACGCGTCGGCGAAACGGCCCGCTGTCGCGCCCGCCGTCCGCGACCCCGTGTAGCGGGAGAAGAGCAGTTCGAAGTCGCCGCGGTCCAGATCCTCCGTACTGTGCGAGAGGATCTGGACGCAGAGCTCCAACGAGGCCGGCGAGGCGGAAGCGGGAGCCTCGCGGAGGGACTCGAAGCGGCTCACGACTTCCTCCGTGACCGATACTTCCCGGCTACCGGTTCTGACGGCCTGGACGTACAGCTCGTTCAACAAGGCATCACGGCCGGTACCGGGCGGCGTCCGCTCAGGTGCCCCACCGTCTTCGTAGGCAGCCGGATAACCCAGGCCGCGGACGGGATCGATCAGCTCCACGACGGACACCGGGACCTGTATCCCGTAGCGTTCGGTGAACTCGCGTGCGTAGTCGTCCATATGGCGCGCACCGTTCTCCTGGGGACCCATGCGCCACATGGCTTCCGCAAACTCCTCCAGGCACGTCCCCACCGTTCGCGGAACCTGGATATCCGCGTCCAGCAGCAGATCGGCCTGCACGGCCTGACGGGGGTGCCGGTGCACGTCCTGCAAGAGCCCGGAGACCTTGGTGAGCTGCGGAAGCCCCCGGCCGACCGGTGTGGCGGCGTACTCCGCAAGGGCCGCGTGGGTCTGCAGGGCGACGTCCTCGGCGGAGCCTGCCAAGACCGTCCGCAGAGCCTGCCCGGCCATGTTCCTCGGCACCATCGTCGTGATCAGGAAGCCGTTCCGGATCAGGGTTCGTACCAACTCCTCCACAGCGGACGGTGATGCGGGCGGCTCCGTCGAACCGGCGACGCAGCGGATCACCTCGGACACCTCCCGGGCGGTCCTGGTGAGCGCGCAGATACGGTCGACCGCCTCGCTCCGCACGATCGAGACCTGGTTCACCCTCCCCTTGCCGCCGCTGGTGGTTCTGGCCCACGGACAGAGCAGTTCGTTGCCGTGTTCCGTGCACAGATCGTTGAGGGCCACCGCGAATCCGCTCAGCCTTCCCCCGGACAGGATCAGGTCCTCGGCAGCTCCGGTCAGCCAGCCCGCGTCCGGCCGTACACGCTTCTGGTGACCCGTTCCCAACTTGGCGTGTGTGCCGTCACCGACCCTGGCCTTGGCCACCCCCGCAAAGATCCCGAACGGAGTCGGCCGCCCCGAGATCCTCATCGCGTACTTGGTGACCGAGAGCGCCGTCCGCATGAGCCGCTTCCTGCTCGGCAGTTCACCGCGGCGAATCCGGTTCAAGGAGCCGGAAAGCCCCTCACTGGAGAGCGCGATGCCCTCTGCCAGTACCGGATCACTGGCGATCCTGTTGATGTACTCCGCTATATCGGTGTCGGCGGCTTCATCGATGTCACGCCCCTGCCAGGACGTGTAGAGGTAATCCTGGTCATCGCGTGCCGCTACGGTGGCCATCCGGAACAATGCCGCTTCCAACGCGGAAAAAGCAGGCACGATAAGTCTTTCCTCCTGGCGTTTCCGGCGGACACTGCCATGCCTCCGGCCCCCTTCGGAAAGCGTCTCGAGAAGACGGGCCGGCCGCAAGAGGAGGCCGTGACCGCAAGATGCCATACCGAGAACGGAGGTGAATCAGGCGACTTTCCCCGGCCGCCGGAACTGACACCTTGCTGCCATCCGCTGTCCCTGCGTCCCAACCGTACGTTACGTTTCCCGAGTGCCCGTTTTCCCGGCCGCCCCCTGCGCACGTCCTCGCTGAACTCGGACCAAATACAGGAGAAAGCATGCTGATACCTGAAGGTCTCTTCGCCGAGTCCGAAGACCGCACGGAAGATGACTTCCGGATCGATGTGAGGGTCATCGAGTCGGTCGAGACGTTTGACGGCCCCCTGTCCCCGACCGGCACGTCCGGCGGCCCCAGTTGGTGCAACTGCTTCTGAGGGACCGACCCTGTTTGTTCATCGGCCCCCCCGCTGAGGACGGAACGATGGAATCCGAGCAGTACACACACCCACTGGCCGTCCTCGGCGCCGGGGTGATGGGCACGAGCATCGCGGCTACCGCCATCGGGCACGGCATCCCCGTATGTCTCATCGACCTCGATGACGCCACGCTGGACCGGGCGCGCACCCGGGTCGCCCAGGACCTACGCCACGCACAGCTGCTGGAGGCGCTGCCGGCCGGACGCCGCACCGGCACCCTCACCACCACGACGTCCTTCGACGAGGCCAAGGACGCGACGGCCGTCATCGAAGCGGTCACCGAAGTGCTCGAGGTGAAGCGGAAAGTCCTGACACGCGCCTCGGAGGTGGTCCGGCCAGGGACACCACTGATCTCGAACACTTCGGGCTTCCCCATCGGTGAACTCGCCGATGGCATACCGCGCGCCGAGGACCTGGTCGGCACGCACTTCATGAACCCCAGCTACCTCATCACCATGGTGGAGTTCATTCCGGGACCACTCACGTCCGAGCGCACCCTGACGGCCGCTCACCGTCTCCTCGAGGCTCTGGGCCGCCGGCCGGTCGTCGTGGGGGACACCCCCGGCTTCGTCACCAGCCGCCTCCTCCACCCCATGATCAACACTGCTGTGCGACTCGTTGCCGAGGGGACAGCCACCGCCCACACCGCAGACCTCCTGATGCAAGGATGCCTGGGCCACCCCACCGGTCCGCTTCGCACCGCCGATCTCATCGGCCTGGACAACCTTGTGGACTCGCTCAACACCCTCCACGAGCGCACGGGTGACCCCTCCTGCCTGCCCTGCGACCTGTTGGTCGCAAAGGTCGCCGCAGGAGAACTGGGCCGAAAGTCGGGCCGCGGTTTCTACCGGTACGACGAGAACGGCATCGAGCTGCCCTAGGGGAGACGCGCCCCGAAGGGGCGCGGGGAACTGCGCGAACAGCCATAACGAACCCGCAGCCTGCTGCGGCCGGGAAGGGGCAACCCCCTAGCCAGAACACGGGAGTGACCGGCAATATCCGCCGGATACCGCCCTCACACGGCTCTCCGCGGCTTCGCTTACGCGGGCGCCCGGAACGGAACCGCGTCCGCGTCGTCGAAGCGACGCCGCGAGCTGCTCGCAAAAAGGAAGCAGGCACCAACCTCCACCGTAGTTCGGCCGGATCCATGGGCGTGCTCGAATTCAGCGGTTGCACCTTTAGGACAGGCCACTAGTGCTCTCCTGGAATGGGTGACGCGATGTGCATCGTGGGGCAGCATATGCGTGACGCTGGCTTCCGTTAATCGCTGATCGAGCATGTCCGGCGACTGCGCCAATGGTCATCATCGCAAGGTATCGACGCATCACTACCTGGAGCGAGAATGAGCAGTGAAGCAACGACAGACGTACTGGTAATCGGCGCCGGACCCGCGGGTTTGACACTCGCCAACTACCTGTCCCTCCAGGGCGTATCGGTGCGCCTGCTGGAGCGTGCTCCTGGGCCGCCTGAGCGGCTGTCGAGTTCGGTACACGGCCCGGGGTCCGAAGTCATGCAGCGCATGGGTTCGCTGGGGAATCTGCCCAACGAGACGCCCATGCTCACCAACGCCACCGCTCACTTGGGGCGGCAGCCGATCAGGTTGCGCTACACCACGCCGGGGAAGGTCAACCTGGCTCCGCCGATGCTCATCAACCAGGGCAAGATCGAGGCAGCCCTGCGGGAGTACTGGGCCGACCGCGACGGAGCCGTGGAGTGGAGCAGTGTCCTGGTCGACATCGAACAGGATGCGGACAGTGTGACCGCTGTGCTGAGCAGCGGTGACCGGGTTCGCGCGAGCTGGCTGGTCGGCTGTGACGGGCCCGACAGCATGGTCCGAAAGGCGGCCGGCATCAGCTCCATCGGCCGTAGCAGCCGCTACCTGATGGTCGACGCGCACGTCAACTGGGATCTCGACCGGAACGGACTGACAGGCTGGCTCCACCCGGACGGAAAGGTCGGGGTCATGCCCATGGTCGACCCCGACGGGGCCAACAACCTGTGGCGCATCCTGGCGCTCGACCCGGAGCAGGGGACGGAGAAGCCCGACGAAGACGAGATCGTCTCCCGGGTGCGCACCGTGCTGGCTGAACGCTCCCCCTATGGCGGAGTGGAGTTCCTCGACACCACGACCAAGCTCACATTCACCGGGCAAGGCCGGATCGTGGAGAACTACCGCGAAGGCCGAGTGCTGGTAGCCGGTGACGCGGCCCACCCGCACGTCCCGTTCGGCGGACCTGCTATTCACACGGGAATGGGCGACTCGGAGAACCTCGCCTGGAAACTCGCACTCATCATCCACGGTAAGGCCGGCGAGGCACTGCTGGAGACGTACCAGGACGAGCGGCGTCCTATCGCGGAGGAAATAGTCCTCGGCAAGTCGGCACCCAGTCAGATCGAGAAGATGCGCAATCCGCTGGTGCGCGTCCTGCGCGACCATGTCGTGGCACCGATCGTCAAGACTCCCGGGTTCGATCAGCTGACCACGTTCTCGCATTCGAAGCTGTGGGAGACCTATCGGGGCGGACCACTGGGCGGCGGCTCTCGGTTCGGCGCGAAACCGCAGCCCGGCGACACCGTGGGCGACCTCGAATGCGTGCGGTCGTCGGACCGCAGCCGTACCCGGTTGTACGAGCAGTTCCACGGCCGGTGGGTGCTGCTCGTGCCGAAGGGCGGAGCCGATCCCTGCGTCGACGTGGTGCGGCAGCACCTGGACGATGACCGTTTCGTGGTCCTGGAACGCAAGGCGGCTCAGTCGTCGAGCAAGAAGGACCGCGCCGTGGCCGGTGAGGTGTGGCTGATACGTCCGGACGGCCACCTGGCATGGCGTGGTGAACCCGAGTCGCCGGGCCTCGACCAGTGGCTGGAAGGCATGCTGAGGTACGGCCGGACGAACAAGTGAGGCGGCGCGCAGGCAGTCCTGCCGAGCTTCGTTGAGGACGCCGCATACCCGGGAGGTCTCCGCGGGCCCCGGCCCGCGGAGACCTCCCGCCTACCGGACCGTCACCCGCGCGGACCGTCACCCACGACGACACCAGGTGCCCGCCCGCGTTTCCGCGATTGTTCGCAACGGGAGAAGCGTTGATGACAAACACCCGGGAAATTCCTACGGTTGACGGCTCCCGGCTGACTGGTTCCATGAACGCACTTCGCCGCGATCCCCTGGCCACCTACCTACGGGCTCGGCGTGACCATGGCGACGTCGTGCGGTTCAGCGTCGGGCCGCCCGGCCTGCGGCAGGAGATTTTCGCGGTCTTCTCGGCAGAGGGGGCCCAGCAACTCCTGGCCCGCTCCGTGGGATTCCGTAAGGAGGACTCCTTCTACGACGAGATCCGCAATCTCTTCGGGAACGGCCTCTTGACCAGCCAGGACGATGATTACGTTCGCCAGCGTCGGCTCATTCAGCCGCTGTTCACCCGCCGCAAAGTCAACCTCTACGCCGACACGATGTGCGAGGAGGTGCTGCGCATGCTGGCCCAGTGGAAGGACCCGGACCACAGCACCATCGACATCGCACACGAAATGACGCGGCTGACGCAACGCATCACGATGCGCGTGCTGTTCGGTGGCGCGAGCAAGGAGGCCGGCGAGGTCGTCGACCGATGCTTTCCGGTACTGGGCGCCTACATGCTCAGGCGGGCCTTTGCGCCGCTGTCCATCCCGCGGAACTGGCCCACACCGGCCAACCGCAGAGCAACGGCCGCGCGCCGAGAGCTGTATGACGTGTGCGACCGGATCATCCGTGAGCGTGCCGCGCTGGGGAGCGACAACGACCTCCTGGGTCTCCTGCTGGAAGCAGACGACAGCACCGGCGATCGGCTCTCCAGCGAGGAGGTCCGGGACCAGGTGCTGGTCTTCTTCCTCGCCGGACATGAGACCACTGCGACAGCGACGAAGTTCGCGCTGCATTTGCTCGCCCGCACCCCGGACGTGCAAGCGCGTGCCCGGGACGAGATCGACCGGGTGCTGGGGTCACGTACGCCCGGGGTCGAGGACTTCGACCGGCTCGAGTACGTCCAGATGGTGCTCAAGGAGGCCATGCGGCTGTATCCCTCGGCCCCAGGCATCACGAGGCGGTCAACGGCGGATATCGAGATTGCCGGCCACCTGATTCCCGCTGGGGCGACCGTTTTCCTCAGCCCGTGGGTGACCCACCGGCACCCGGCCTACTGGAAGGACCCCGAGGTCTTCGCGCCTGAGCGGTTCGCGCCCGGGGAGGAAGCCGACCGGCCACGCTACGCGTGGTTCCCCTTCGGTGGCGGCCCCCGTGCCTGCATCGGCCAGTACTTCGGGATGCTGGAGAGCGTTCTCGCCGTCTCCGCGATCCTTCAGAAGTACGAACTGGAAGCGGTGGACACCGAAGTTCGGCTCGTCCAGAAGATGCTCCTCCAAACCGAGGGACCGATCAGGTGCCGGGTCATTCCACGATGAACGGGAGCTGGGGCTCGAGGTGCGTCGCCGCGGAGCGCGTCGCGTGATCGGGGCCCTGCTGCCGGAAGGCGTTGCGACCGTGAGCGCGTTCGGCGACCTCACACCGGAGGAGGACGACCTCGGCGGGCTCTTTCCCGAGGAGTCGGCAGCGATCGCGGACGCCACGGCAGCCCGCAGAGCGGAGTTCACCACCGTACGACTTTGCGCGCGGCGCGCGCTGCACCGGCTGGGAGTGCCGCCTGCCGTCCTCGTGGCAGGGGAGCGGGGCGCGATCACCTGGCCTGACGGAGTGGTCGGCAGCATGACCCATTGCGCAGGCTTCCGCGCAGCCGCCGTGGCCCGTACGGAGGTTGCCGTGTCACTGGGTATCGACGCGGAACCCAATATGCCGGTGTCCTCAGGAGTGTTGGAGTTCGTCTCGCGTCCGCGCGAGAGAGTCCGGCTCTGTCAACTGTCCCGGTGCCGCCCGGACGCGCACTGGGACCGCTTGCTGTTCAGCGCCAAGGAGTCGGTCTTCAAAGCCTGGTATCCGCTGAAGCGACGCGAGCTCGGCTTCAATGAGGCAGAACTCGAATTCGACCCCGAAGCAGGCACTTTCTCGGCGCGGCTGCTGGTGTCCGGGCCCGACGTGGGCGGACGGCGTCACGACACCTTCTCCGGGCGCTGGACGGTGGAACGGGGCTTCGTGCTGACGGCAGTTGCGCTGACAGGACCGCACTGAGTATGCAGGGCGTACGGTGGCGGCGGACGGCTGCCGGGGACACGCGGGCGTTCCCCCGTACTCGCTCGGGAGTCCCGAGAGCAGATACCGTCCGCCGGGGCGGGGCGCGGATTTCTGGTGCGACGAGGGGATGTTCATGACCGACGCCGTCGTCGTGGGCGCGGGCCCCAACGGGCTGGCCGCGGCCGTGACCCTCGCTCGGCGCGGGGTGAAGGTGACCGTTCTGGAGGCCGAGCGCGAGATCGGCGGCGGGACCCGCAGTGGGGCGCTGACCCTGCCCGGGCTGCTGCACGACCACTGCGCCGCCGTACACCCCACCGGCGCCGGCTCCCCGTTCTTCCGCTCGCTCGCGATGGAGCGACACGGTCTGGAGTGGGCATGGCCGGATGCTGATCTGGCCCATCCGCTGGACTGCGGCGATGCCGGTGTGATGTGGCGTGCTCTCGCCCGGACGGCCGACGAGCTCGGGCGGGACGGCCCCGCCTGGCGCGCGCTGTTCGGTCCCTTGGCCGGATCCTTCGACGCCTTGGCGCGAGACGTGATGGGGCCCGTCATCCGCGTGCCCGCACGTCCGCTCTCCTACGCACGGTTCGGATGGTTCGCTGCGCAGCCGGCGGCCCTCCTGGCGCGCCGCTGGCGGACTGAGAAGGCCCGTGCTCTGTTTGCCGGCGCGGCGGCCCACCTGCTGACGCGGCTGGACCGACCGATGAGTTCGTCGGTGGGGCTGTTCCACATTGTGGCGGGGCACCGCGTGGGATGGCCGGTGGCCCGGGGCGGCAGCCGGTCGGTGACGGACGCGCTGGCCTCCCTCCTCCGCAGTCTCGGGGGCACCATCGAAACGGACGCACGCATCACGTCTCCGGCCCAGTTGCCGCGAAGTGACGTCGTCATGCTCGACCTCGCCCCGCGTGCAGTCGCCGCGCTGTTCGGCGACCGACTGCCCCCCAGGGTGCGGTTCGGCTACGCGCGGTGGCGGCATGGGCCGGCGGCTTTTGCGGTCCATCTGGCGGTGGAGGGCGGTGTTCCGTGGACCGCGGAGGCATGCCGGAGCGCGGGGACCGTGCATCTGGGGGGCACGCTGGAGGAGATCCGGCATTCCGAGGCACAGATCGCGCGCGGGAGGATGCCTGAGCGTCCGTTCGTGCTGCTCGCCCAGCAGTACCTCGCCGACGCCGGTCGTTCCCACGGCAACGTGCATCCGGTGGACGCTTACGCCCATGTGCCCCATGGATACCGCGGTGACGCGACCGAATCGGTGATGAGGCAGATCGAGAGGTTCGCGCCGGGGGTACGGGAGCGGGTCCTCGCGACGACCGTACGCTCTCCGGCCGAACTGGCGCATGGCAACGCCAACTTCGTCGGCGGTGACATCCTGACAGGCGCGAACAACTCCCTCCAGGTAGCACTGCGCCCACGTCCAGCACTCGATCCTTACAGCACCGGCGTGCCGGGGGTCTATCTCTGTTCGGCCGCTACGCCGCCCGGCGCCGGGGTGCACGGAATGTGCGGCCACCATGCGGCACGCTCCGCCCTACGCTTCCTCGAAGCCGACGAGGAGAAACTCTCCTTTCGCTGACGTCGATTGACGTGGGGGCGAGCTCCGCCGCGCGGCGGTACATCCCGATGCGGACAGCACTCTGCTCTTCCACCGGCCAAGCGTGTCGAGACCGGTGAAATGGCCTGTTGCGGTCCGCGTCCGCCTTTTGCAGACGGCCGGTGGCAGCTTGTGGCCGTGAACCTTGTGCGGCGGGTCGCACGATGCGTAGCGTCGACAACCGTCGAGCCCGGGAATCGCAATTTCCGCCGACGGTGTTCTTCGCTCGCCCCTTCCGACCCGGAAGAGCTTCAGGAGTTGGTGGGGCGGTGGTCGTGGTGGGGCGGCGGGTCGCCCGGCGGTCGAGGCTGAACCTGAAGGGCCTTGAGATTCGCCGCGCCGTTGTCCGGGTTCCGGGGCGTCTCCGAGTTTCCTCCGGTCCCTCACGATTCGCTGAAGGAGTGCGCATTGTCCGACACGACGGCAGTTCCCACCGGCATCCCGACCGCCCGCGATCGGATCTTCGAACTGCCCCCGGAACTGGAGCACCTGCGCGAACGGCGGCCGATCGGTCGGATGGTCTACGGGGACGGCCATCTGGGCTGGCTCGTGACCAGTTACTCGTTGGCTCGCGAGGTACTCGCCGACAGCCGCTTCAGCAGCCGGGCCGACCTCGCCCGCATTCCCGTCCGTATGTCCGCCGAGGCCGAACAGGCCCGCAAGGACATCCCGCCAGGCGTATTCCACCGCATGGACCCACCGGAGCACACGAGGTACCGCCGCCTGCTCGCCAAACATTTCACGGTGCGCAGGACGGACTCGATGGTGCAGGACATCGAGCGGTTCGTCGAAGACCGCCTGACTGCCGTCGAGCACGCGGGACCGCCGGCGGACCTGGTGCGGGACTTCGCGAAAGTCGTGCCGCTCCATGTGGTCTCGAACGTCCTGGGCGTTCCCGAGGAGGAGCACGAGCGCTTCGTGAGCCATGTCTCGGTCCTCTTCGACCAGGATTCCGCGGCAGAAGACGTCGCGGCGGCGACCCAGGCAATCCACACCCTGTTCCAGGAATTCGTCGACTCCAAGAAACGGGCGGGCACCGGGGGCGACGTCCTCGGTCACCTCACGGTCTCGGGTGAACTGCCCGACGAGGAGGTCGCCACCGTCGGAATGGTGTTGCTGACGGCGGGATACGAGTCGACGGCGAACATGCTCGCGCTCGGTCTGCTGGCCCTGCTGGAGAACCCGGAACAACGGGCCAAGGCGCTTTCCCACCCTGCCCGGCTCGAGCGGGCCGTCGACGAACTGCTGCGCTACCTCAGCGTCACCCACATCGGACCGATCCGCACCGCGTTGCAGGACGTCGAACTCGGCGGTGAGGCGATCAAGGCAGGCGATTCGGTTTCCATCGCCCTGCCGGCGGCCAATCGGGATCCCGAGCAGTTCGCCTGTCCGGCCGCGCTGGACCTCGACAACGCCTCCTCCGGCCACCTCGCGTTCGGTTACGGCGTGCACCAGTGCCTCGGCCAGCATCTCGCGAGGCACATTCTTCGCACGAGTTATGCGGCGGTGTTCCGGAAGTTCCCTTCGCTGAGGCTGGCCGTGGCCGCGGACGAACTTGAGATCTGCGTCGGCAAGCCCGTACTCGGAGTGTCCCGGTTGCCTGTCATGTGGTGAGTCGGGCACCGCGTTCGCCTTGTCCCACGAGAAAGCACGCGTCGAGTCGATGGGTGGAATCATGGAACGACCGGCGGAAGGCACCGCATTCCCGTTGTCGGACGCCCAGCGGGGGATCTGGCTGGCGCAACGGTTCAACCCCGACAGCCTGCATTTCCGCGTGGGCCAGTACGTCGCCCTCGACGGCGCGATCGACGTCGCGGAGTTCGAGGCCGCGGTGCGCGACACCGTCGCCGAGGCGGACACGCTGCACTGCCGGATTCGCGAAGTCGACGGTGTCGCCCACCAGACGGTGGAGCCGAGCTCCGACTGGGATTTTCCCGTGCTCGACTTCAGCACCGAAGCCGACCCGCAAGCGGCGGCGGAGCGCTGGATGTACGAGGACCTCGCCGTCCCGATGGACCTGACCCGGGACCGCCTCTTCTCGTACGCCCTGCTCAGGCTGGCCCCGAACCGCTTCTACTGGTATCAGGGCTGGCACCACCTGGTCGTCGACGCTGCGGGCGGTCTGCTCCTCGCGCAACGCACAGCGCACCGCTACAGGTCGGCCATGGAGGGCGGGCCCGCGGGACCTTCGCCGTTCTCGTCGCTGCGGGAACTCCTCGACCAGGACGCCGAATACCGCGACTCCGGCGAGTTCGAAAAGGACCGGAAGTACTGGCTCGGGAAGTTCGCCGACCGACCAGGTGTCGCCCGGCTCTCCGAGATGACCGACGACCTGCCGAAGAGTTTCCTGCGGCGTACCAGCCATATCCCGGCCGCGGTCGTGCAGCGTGTCAAAGAAGCCGCCCGGAGTGTCCGCACGCACTGGTCGGTCGTGCTGATCGCGTCGACTGCCGCGTACCTCCACCGGTTGACGGGGGAGGAAGACATGGCGGTCGGCTTCGCCGTCGCGGCCCGCAAGGGCACGGCGGCGCGCCAGTATCCGGGCACGCTGGCCAACGTGGTGCCGCTGCGGGTGCGGGTCGGCCACGGGACCACCTCGGTGCGGGAGATGCTGCGGAGCGTCTCGCAGGAGGTCCGCGGGGCGTTGGCCCACCAGCGCTACCGCGCCGAAGACCTGGCTCGTGACGTCGGCTTGACGACGGGCATCCGGCACCTCATGGGCCCGGAGGTCAATGTGATGCCCGTCGACGTCGACCTGGATTTCGGACGGTGTGCCGCCCGGCTGCACAACCTGTCCAACGGGCTGACCGACGATCTGTCCATCATGGCCTACGAGCAGGGCGACGGCACCGTCCGGCTCGACTTCAACGGCAACGCGGACCGCTACAGCGACGAGGACCTGCGTAACCATCAGGACCGCTTCCTCGCCCTGCTGGACGCACTGGCCGCCGATCTCGACGCCGGGCCCGGCGAGGTGGACGTACTGGGGGCCACGGAGCGCGACAGGTTGCTGGAGGAGTGGAAGGGCGCAGCAACCGAGCTGACGTCCTCCGTGCTGCCCGAGGTGCTGGACGCCCAGGCGGTTCGGAGCCCGGAGCGGGTTGCCATGGTGTGCGGGGAGACCAGCCTCACCTATGCGGAACTGCACGGGCGGGCGAATCGGCTGGCACGCCACCTGATGCGGTTGGGGGTCGGCCCCGAACGGGTGGTGGGACTGGTGCTGCCCCGCACGGCAGACATGGTCGTCGCGGTGCTGGCGGTGCTGAAGGCCGGAGGCGCGTACCTACCGATCGACCCGGGCTATCCCGCTCACCGCATCGCGTTCATGCTTGCCGACGCGGACCCGGTCCTCTTGCTGGCCACCGCCGACACCGCCGGGTGCGTCGAGGACAGCGCAGTCGACGTCGTGGTGCTGGACAGCGACGACGTGCGCCGCGCCCTCGCTGTACAACCGGGCTCGGAGCTCGGCGAAGGAGAACGCCGGCCGCTGCACGGATCGCACCCCGCCTATGTGACCTACACCTCGGGCTCGACCGGCACCCCGAAGGGGGTGGTGGTGCCCCACGTGAACGCCGTGAACCTGGTCTCCTGGGCAGTTCGCACTGTGGGCGAACGAGGGCTCGACAGGGTGCTCGTATCCACGTCCTTGAGCTTCGACGTATCGGTGTTCGAACTGCTCGCGCCGCTGGCGTGCGGCGGGTGCGCCGAGGTGGTGCGGGACGGTTTGGCCTTGGCGGAGCGGTTGTCCACCGGGCCGGCGCCGAGCGCCGTCAGCGGAGTTCCCTCGGTGCTGGCGCAGGTGGCCGCAACGGTGCGGGCTGCGGCGTCCCCGGGCGTCGTCGTGTGTGCGGGTGAAGCACTGCCGACCCGGGTAGTGGCCGCCCTGGAGTCGGCGTTCCCGGGGTGCCGGGTGATGAACGCGTACGGACCGACCGAAGCGACCGTGTACGCGACGGCGGGCTGGTGCGGTGCGGCGAACGCGGACGGCGGCGGCGCACCGATCGGCGGTCCGGTCGACAACGCCCAGGTATACGTGCTCGACGATCGTCTGCGCCTCGTGTCGCAGGGGGCGGTCGGCGAGTTGTACATCGGTGGGCTCGGGGTGGCGCGGGGCTACTGGCGACGAGCGGGGCTGACAGCGGAACGGTTCGTGGCCGACCCCTTCGGCAAGGCCGGGCATGCAGGCGGGCGGTTGTACCGCACCGGAGACCTCGTCCGGTGGACCGGCCACGGCAGCCTCGAGTACGTCGGCAGGGTCGACGACCAGCTCAAGATCCGCGGTTTCCGGATCGAACCGGGCGAGGTCGAAAGCGTTCTGACCGGCCTTCCGGGTGTGGCCGGCGCCGCGGTCGCTCCGTACGAGGACGAGTGCGGGGACAAGCTCCTCGTCGGGTACCTGGTGCCCGAAGCGGCAGGGGCGTTGGACGTCGGCGAGGTGCGGGAGGCCCTGCGCGGCCGGCTGCCGGACCACCTGGTGCCGGCGGCGTTCGTTCCCGTGGACGCGCTGCCGCTCACCGCCAGCGGCAAACTGGACCGCCGCGCCCTGCCCGCGCCGCGGTTCTCGAGCACCGCCTCGTCCCGCCCGCCGCGGACCCGGGTCGAGGAAACACTGTGCAAGCTGTTCGGCGAGCTCCTCGGTGTACCGGACGTGGGGATCGACGACAGCTTCTTCGACCTCGGCGGTGACAGCATCACCACCATTCAACTGGTCAGCCGGGCTCAGGCCGCCGGTATCACCTTGACCCCGCAGGACGTGCTGACGCATCGGGCCGTCGCGGGGCTCGCCTCAGCCGCCGTCGAGCACGGCGGGATCGAACCGGCCGAAGACGACGGCGTCGGTGCCCTGGGCCCGACACCGATCGTCGAGTGGTTCCGTGGCACGGGCCAAGCGTTCGACGGGCTGTGCCAGGCGATGCTGCTGGCGCTGCCGACAACCCTCGACCGGTCGAGCCTGATCGCAACCTTGGAAGTCCTGGTGGAGCGGCACGATGCGCTGCGCCTGGGCCGGGGCGCGGACGGTGCCGCTCTGTGGGTGGCGCCCGCCGGGCAGCACGACATCGCGGAGCGTGTGACCCGCGTGGATGTGGGCGGCTTTTCCGACGAGAAGCTGCGCGTGACGGCGGAGGAGCAGTTCGAGGCCGCACGGCAGCGCCTGGACCCGGAGTCGGCGAGAACCTGGCAGGCCGTGTTCCTCGACACCGGGCCCGGACGAGCGGGACAGCTGCTGCTGGTGATCCACCACCTGGCCGTCGACGGCGTGTCCTGGCGGATCCTGCTGGCGGACCTGGCCACCGCGTGGCAGGCCGTCACGGCCGGTCGCACTGCGGAACTTCCGCCGCGGGGCACATCGCTGCGCCGTTGGACGCAGGTCCTCGCCACCGAAGCCCGCAGCCCGGACCGGATCGCCGAACTCGACCACTGGAAGAACACCCTGGCGGACGCCGACCCTGAGTACGCGGACCCAGCCGAGGCGTCGCAACTCTGTTTCGACGAGCTGACCCTGGAGTTCCCTGTGGCGGACACCGAGCCGCTGCTGCGGCGGGTGTCCGCCGCCTACCACGCCGACACCCACGAGGTGCTGCTGGCCGCGCTGGGCACCGCCGTCGAACAGTGGCGGCAGCACAGGGGCCGATCGGGCCGGCCGGTACTGGTCGAGGTCGAAGGCCACGGGAGGCATCACGAGATCGCCGACGGGGTCGACCTGTCCGGCACGGTCGGCTGGTTGACCACCATGTACCCGGTGCGGCTCACCCCGGGGCCCGTCGACCCCGGCGAGGTCCGGCGCGGCGGCCCGGAACTGCGACGCACCGTTCAGCACCTGAAGGACGAGATCCGAGCTGTGCCCGGACGGGGCCTCGGCTACGGGCTGCTGCGTCACCTCAACCCGGACACCGCCGAGGAACTCTCTGACCTGCCTGCCCCGGAGTTCGGCTTCAACTACCTGGGGCGGCTGCCCGTCGCCGAGGACGCCGACGACGGCTCCCCGTGGGCACCGCTCGCGGACCGTGCGGGGCACACGCTACGGGTCGCTACCTCGGCCGGGCCGGGGATGCCGCCGATCCACGCGGTCGACCTCAACGCGGCCGTACTCGCCACAGCCGCGGGGCCGAGGCTGGTCGCCACCTGGTCCTGGCGGACACCACTCGACCGGGAGGCGGTCACCGCGCTGGCGGAGACCTGGTTCGACGTGCTCCGAGGCATCACGGCATCGATCGACCAACCCGGCGCCGGCGGTCACACGCCGTCCGATTTCAACCTGGTGCCGCTCACCCAAGAACAAGTCGACCGGCTCGAGGCGAAGTGGAGGAGGCCGTGACGAAGCAGTCCGGCATCGCCGACGTGTTGCCGCTGACCCCGCTCCAGGAGGGCCTGCTCTTCCATGCCCTCCACGAGGAGAGCAGCCCGGACGAGTACGTCGCCCAGGTCGTGCTGGAATTCGAGGGACCGGTGCGCGCCGCAGATCTGCGGGCCGCCGCCGACGCGCTCCTGCGCCGCCACCCGAACCTGGCCGCCGCCTTCCTGACCGACGACGTGGACATCCCCGTCCAGGTCATCCCCCGCTCGGTGCGGCCGGCATGGGTGGAAGTCGACCTCCACGGGCGCACCGCGGCCGAACAGCGCGCCGAGCGTGAGCGACTGCTGGCCGAACAGCGGGAGTCCGGGTTCGACCTGGCCGACCCACCGCTGCTTCGCTTCGCCTTGGTGCGGCTCGCGCCACGGCGGCACCTGCTGGTACTCACCAACCACCACATCGTGGTGGACGGCTGGTCCTACGCCATCCTCTTCCGCGAGCTGTTCCAGCTCTACCAAGACGGTGGTGCGGACGGCGGGCTGCCGCCGGTAACGCCGTACCGGGAACATCTGGCCTGGCTCTCCGCGCAGGATCGGCAGGCAGCGGAGCACGCATGGCAGCGGGCTCTGGCGGGACTGGCCGAGCCGACACTGCTCGCACCATCGGTGGGACCGGCCGGACCGAAGCGCCGTGACCAGGTGACCCTGGACCTCTCGGCCGAACACACCGCAGAGTTGACAACCTTCGCCCGCCGCCGGGATCTGACCACCGGCACCGTACTGCAGGGTGCCTGGGCGACCCTGCTCCGGTCGCTGACCCGCCGCTCCGACGTCGTATTCGGTCTTACCGTGGCCGGGCGCCCACCGCACCTGCCCGGCGCCGAATCGATGGTGGGGCTGTTCATCAACACGGTGCCCGTGCGGTTCCGGCTGGATCCGCACGAAACGGTGGCCGATATGCTGCGCCGCTTCCGCGATGAACAGGCCGCGCTGGTCGACCACCAACACCTCGGCCTCGTGGATCTGCACCGGCTGAGCGGGCACGGAAAGCTCTTCGATTCCCTGGTCGTCGTCGAGAACTACCCTCTGGACACGGCAAAGATCACGCCGGCCGGAAGCGAGCTGCGGGTCACCGACATCGGAGGCCGTGACAGTTCGCACTACCCGTTGGGCCTCGTCGTGTTCCCGGGCGAGCGGATCCGGCTCCGGCTGGACCACGACCCGGACGTATTCGACCAATCCCTGGCTGAGTCGCTGCTCGGGCGGTTGGGGCGCCTTCTGGAGGCGATGTGCGCGCACCCGGATCGCCCTGTGGGCAGCATCGACCTGGTCGGCCACGTCGAGCGGGCGCGACTGCTGGGGCGGAACGCGCCCGTGGTGGCGACGCCGTCGGTGACGGTGCCCGAGCTGTTCGGGCAGCAGGTGACTCGTCGGCCCGAGGCGGTTGCGGTGGTCTCCGGGAGCGAGGAGCTGACGTACGCCGACCTCGATGCCCGGTCGAACCGGCTCGCCCGCCTGCTGGTGGCGGCGGGCATCGGCCCGGAACACGTGGTCGGCCTGGCGCTGCCCCGCTCGGTGGACGTGCTGGTCGCGATCCTGGCCGTGGTGAAAGCCGGCGGCGCGTACGTGCCGATCGACCCGGGCAACCCCGCCGAACGGGTCCGGTCGGTACTGCGCGACGCGAAAGCCGCGCTGGTGCTCACCGCGGAAGCCACCCGGCACGTCGCCGAGGACGGCGACACGCCGACCGTCGAGCTCGACTCACCGGAGGTGCGGCAACAGCTGGCCGCACAGCCCGCCGCGGACCTCACCGACGAGGAGCGCGGGTGCGGACTGCATGCTGAGCAAGCCGCGTATGTCATCTACACCTCAGGTTCCTCGGGAACACCGAAAGGCGTTGCGGTCACGCACGAAGATGTCGTCGAACTCGCCAGGGACCCCGCTTTCGACGACTACACCGATGCGCGAATGCTGGTGCACTCGCCGATCGCCTTCGACGCGTCGGCCTACGAGATGTGGGTTCCGCTCCTCCACGGTGGGCGACTGGTGCTGGCCCCGGCGGACGAGCTCGACTTCGAGGCGTTGAGGTCGACCATCGCGCGCGAGCGGGTGACGCACGCCTTCTTCACCACGGCCCTGTTCAACCACCTCGGCGACGAGCGCATCGAACTGTTTTCCGCCCTGCGTGAGGTGTGGACCGGCGGCGAAGTGGCGTCGCCGCAAGCGTTCCGGCGCGCCGTCGAGTCCTGTCCGGCCACCACGTTCCTGCACGCCTACGGGCCGGCCGAAGCGACCACTTACTGCACCTACCACCACGTCACCACCGCGGCCTCGATCGAGAACACCGTCCCGATCGGCCGGGCCACACACAACATGAACGTCTATGTGTTGGACGGTTCTTTGGGTGTGGTTCCTGCGGGTGTGGTGGGGGAGTTGTATGTGGCGGGTGTGGGTTTGGCTCGGGGGTATTGGGGTCGTGCTGGGTTGAGTGCGGAGCGGTTTGTGGCGGATCCGTTTGGTCCGGCGGGGTCGCGGATGTATCGGACCGGGGATTTGGTGCGGTGGAACCGGGACGGCGTATTGGAGTTTGTCGGGCGTGCTGATGATCAGGTGAAGGTGCGAGGTTTCCGCATTGAGCCTGGCGAGGTCGAGAGCGTAGTGCTGGCTTGCCCCGGGGTGGCACAGGCGGCGGTGGTGGTGCGTGAGGACCTGCCTGGTGGGCGGGGTTTGGTGGCGTATGTGGTTGGTTCTGGTGTGGGGAAGCGCGAGGTTCGGGAGTTTGTGCGTGCGCGGTTGCCGGAGTTCATGGTGCCGTCGGTTGTGGTGGTGTTGGACCGGCTTCCGGTGACGGTGAATGGGAAGTTGGATCGGGGGGTGTTGCCGGTTCCGGCGGTTTCGGGTGGTGGGGTTTCTCGGGCTCCGGGGTCGTACGCGGAGGTGGTGTTGTGTGGTTTGTTTTCTGAGGTGTTGGGTGTTGAGGGTGTCGGTGTGGATGATGGGTTTTTTGATTTGGGTGGGCATTCGTTGTTGGCGACGCGTTTGGTGTCGCG